>NZ_JRMQ02000010.1 GCF_000762845.2 Helicobacter japonicus
TTACCCTTAAAGGTTCATCGTATGCCTGCACTCTTAGAACATATAGGTGGAAGAAATGATACGATTATTTATATTATCTTAGGGTTTGTGGTGTGTTTGTATTTAAGGGGTAGTGGGGAGAGATTGAAGGATTTTAAAAGCAAATGGACTTTTTTGATATGTGCTTATATGCTATTTATTATAGCTTTTTATCGTATGCAAGATATAGAAGAATCTGTATTTTTGTATTTTAATTTCTAAGTGGGTTTGTATGTTAAAATTTATCATTTCTAAGAATAATATTTCATCAACAACTTTTACTCTTATATTCATATGCTTACTAAGCCTATCTTTTTTGCCTGTAGTGCTTATTAATTATTTTACCGATATATATGGATTAAGAAGCACACACAATAAGCGCGTAGAAAATCTTATCAGTGAAGAAAAATTCCTCTATCCCTTAAGAGTGAAAGCTAAAGCCCCTTATTATGTTGTTGGTACTTCACGCACAAGATACATTGATTATGATAGATTAAGTAAATATTTAGATAAACATTGCATTCGACTTGGTTTATCAAGTGCAATGTTGTATGAATGGATTTTCCTCATTAAAAAAATCAAAGCCAACTCGAGCAATTTTATATTAGGCTTTGATGCTTTTTCGCTCAATATTAATGGATTCGAACCTAAAGATAGGCTCAAAGATTCTTTTAAACAAAGTTTTTCAAATCCATATTTTGGTTTTAAATCCGCAACAAAAGCTATGAAAGAAATATTAAATCTCACTCCATACGATACATTTTTTACAGATTTTGATAAAAAAGAATTTACCTTTACAAAAGAGGAGATTAGGCAAAAAATGTTTGTTGAACAAGATGAAAATCATCTGCATTATAAAAACTTTGATATTGCTTGGGAACAAATTCACACACTCGCGCAACTCACGGATAAAAATGATATAATCATCATTTTTCCTAAATATTATGCGTATTATCATTTTTTTCAAAAATATGATAACATAGAGAGTAAATATTTTGAAGCAATCACATATTTAGTCAAACACACAGACGCAAAAATTTGGATCTTCTATGGAATAAATTCCATTACACTTAATAAGGCAAATTTTGATGATGAGGGGTGGCATTTTAAACCAAAAGTTGGTAAATTAATAATGGCAAGAATCTTTAATGATACAAGTATTGAAGTTCCAGTTGATTTTGGTGTGCTGCTTACAAAAGACAATGTGGAATCTTATCTCTCTTTATTGAACGCACAGATTCAATCCTATCATAACACAAAGTCAAATCCATAATTAA
Organism: Helicobacter japonicus; assembly: GCF_000762845.2. Classification (GTDB taxonomy): domain Bacteria; phylum Campylobacterota; class Campylobacteria; order Campylobacterales; family Helicobacteraceae; genus Helicobacter_C; species Helicobacter_C japonicus. The sequence goes on from NZ_JRMQ02000010.1 coordinate 1,296, forward strand.
TATGTGTATTAAATCTTAACTTTTTTAAGTATAATATAACTTTATAAAACATATACAATCCCCAAACCATAAATATCTTTTTATCAAAGGATTTTACCTTATGCCAGAGGCAATAATCACGCGAAGCCAACCCTCTTATATTAAAGATAAATTGCAAGAATCGCTTAATCGCTTTATCACCCACGAATCTTTTGGTGGAATTCTCCTTGCTGTCTGTATCTTGGCTGCTATGCTTGTTGCAAATTCTCCTTATGCAGATACATATTTTTCATTTTTTCATACTGAATTTGGTATATTTTTTAGCAATTCTACTTTAAAGGTAAGTTTGCAGGATTTTATTAATGATGTGCTGATGTCTTTTTTCTTTTTGCTTGTAGGCTTAGAAATGAAGCGCGAAATGCTCTATGGAGAACTTGCGGGTTTTAGAAAAGTGAGTTTTTCTTTCCTTGCAGCATTTGGAGGCATTATCTGCCCTGTAATGATTTATCTCTACTTCAATATGGGGACGGCATATCAAAGTGGTTTTGGTATTGCTATGAGCACAGACACCGCGTTTGCACTAGGGCTTATTATGCTTCTTGGCGATAGAGTGCCTAAGATTCTAAAAATCTTCCTCGTAACACTTGCTGTGGCTGATGACTTAGGCGCAATTTCGGTTATAGTATTTTTTTATTCCGATCATATCGATATGCAATGGATTTATGCCTCACTCTTCTTAATAGCAATACTTATTTATCTCAATTATCGCGATACAAAATATCTTTCTTTGTATTTTTTAGTAGGTATTTTGCTGTGGATTTGTGTGCATCATAGTGGAATTCACGTAACGATTGCTGCGGTTATTCTCGCTATGGCAATTCCAGGACGCACACGTGTAAATAAAAAATATTTTATTAATATGCTTAAAGAATTTGATAAAATGAAAGTTGCCACAAATGGCTGGGACGATGTGATACAAGCAAAAGAATTAGAAAAAATGGGCTTTTTTAAAGGAGTTTTTAAAAATATTAGAAATTTTATGTCTAAAAATCAAGATATAGAAAAAAAGATTGATATGGTAAAAACCTCACAACTTGTGCATATGCTCGATACTATAGGCACTTATTCTCGCTACGCACAGAATCCCCTTATACGACTTGAAGTTGCTTTGCAACCTTTATGTGCGTATTTTTTTGTCCCTCTTTTTGCTTTTGCAAATGCAGGTGTTGCAATTCATAGTGGCATTGAACTTAGTCTTAATAGTGTAATGCTTGGCACGACTTTGGGTTTAGTGCTGGGTAAGCCTCTTGGCATCATTATATTTTGCTTTTTGGGTGAAAAGCTAAATCTTGCCACACGTCCAAAAGATTTAAACTATACACATATCTTATCGGTAGGATTTATGTCGGGTATTGGTTTTACGATGTCTATATTTGTAGCAAATTTAGCCTATAAAGATGATATACTTAGCATTGATATGTCTAAAATCTCTATCCTTATAGCAAGCTCTATTGCAGCAATACTCGGTCTTCTAGCAGTTTATCTTAGCACGAGAAATCAAGATGAACAATCAAAGAGTATTAATGAAGAAAATGAGCAGCAAAAGATTCAAGATGAGATACAAAAGCTTAAAAATACTCAAAGTGTGATATAAATTCTATTAAAAATAAGGAGAAGCCTATGAAAAAAACAACTAACAAAATATCAGAAACACTTAGCAACTTTATTCAAGCGGAATCATTCAGCGGAATATTCCTATTCTTCTGTGCTCTTAGTGCAATGGTAGTTGCTAATTCTCCTCTATCGCACATTTATAAGGAATTTTGGGAACAACCTTTTGGTTTTAGTTTTGCTGGTGGGTTCTATGGTTTTAGTATTCACGATTGGATTAATGATGTGCTTATGTCAATCTTTTTCCTTATGGTAGGGCTTGAAATCAAACGTGAGTTGCTTTTTGGGGATTTATCTGGATTTCAAAAAGCAGCATTTCCTGTAATTGGTGCTATAGGTGGTATGATTGTGCCGGGTTTAATTTATTATGCACTCAATGTGAATACACCTTCATATCACGGCTTTGGAATCCCAATGGCAACAGACATTGCCTTTGCATTAGGCGTTATCTTACTTCTTGGCAAACGTGTGCCTTTGGCACTAAAAGTATTTCTTGTAACACTTGCTGTGGCTGATGACTTAGGTGCAATCGCTGTGATTGCTATATTCTATCCATCGCCTGAAGGCTTACATCTTTCATTTTTGCTTATGGCAGTAGGGATCATAGGCATACTTAGTTTTTTAAATTATATTGGTGTGCGCCATTTGGGAATATATATAGGCATTGGTATCATACTTTGGTTTTGTGTGCATCACGGAGGGATTCACGCGACTATTGCTGCTGTAGCTTTAGCTTTTTGCATCCCTGTAAAACCAAAAATTGAGAGTAAAGAATTTATCGAAGTCGTGCAGCAAATGATTAAAATTTTTGCCAACAAGGATAAAGAACGTAAAAATATTTTGCTTGATACAGAGCAGATGAGTGCGATTGACAGCGTAGGAAGGGATTTTGTAAAGGTGCAAAATCCACTTTTGCGCTTAGAACACGCATTACAACCCTTATGTGCTTTTATCATTATGCCACTTTTTGCTTTTGCAAATGCAGGTGTGGATATACGCGGAGAGGTTAATTTCCACATTGACCATATTATGCTTGGCATTATGCTTGGACTTGTTGTGGGTAAGCCTGTGGGTATTTTAGGTTTAACTTTTTTATGCGAAAAATGCAAAATCGCCGCTCGTCCAGAAGGTGTAACTTGGAGTCATATCTTTGGTGCAGGTATGCTTGCAGGTATTGGATTTACGATGTCAATGTTTGTATCAAATCTTGCTTTTGATGATATTTACTCTACAGATGTTTCAAAAATAGCAATTTTACTCGCTTCAAGCATTGCAGGGATATTAGGTTCATTGTTTTTGATTATCAATCATCAAATTGGCAAAGCTAAATCTTAACTATTCTTGGATAGAATTCACTACTTTAATTTTAATACAAAGGACTACATATGGCAGAACAAGGTGGAGCACAAGAAGTAATAATGTCATTACTTCCCATTGTATTTTTTATAGCTATTTTTTATCTTCTACTTATTCGCCCAGCAAATGTCAAGCGCAAAAAACATCAAGAAATGATTGATGCTTTGCAAAAGGGAGATAAAATTATTACTACAGGTGGGCTTATTTGTGAAATTGTCAAGCCTGAAAAAACATTTTTTAGTGTGCGCTTAAATGATGATACGATTGTGCGTCTCTCACGGGAGTTTATCGCTTATAAACTTGATGAAAATGAGACACAAGAATCATAATTTCAAGAACATAACATAATGACAAAACAACATACTCAATCCACCCATAGCAGTCTAAATTATAGACTTTGGGTGCTTATTATTGCCACGATACTTGGCATTATCTTTAGTCTGCCATCTTTTACAGATATGGGTGGGCGCAAAATATCACTTGGACTTGATTTACAAGGGGGTCTCAATCTTCTTTTAGGTGTCAAGACACAAGAAGCAATCAATGCGCGTTTTTCTTCTCTTGCTTCACAAATTGATTTTGAAACTAAACGCAAAAAAATTCTTATTGACAACCTTAAGGTCAATGAAAATAATGTTAGTTTTGAGCTTTTTGATAGTGATGAAAAATCACAGCTTGAAAGAATTCTCTCCGATATTAGTGGTTTGCAAATCAATGAAAATGATGGTAAATATCTCATTTATTTTACTCCTACATATGAAGAAGAAATAAAAAATAATGCACTTCAACAAGCTATTGGCACTATACGCAATAGACTTGATGAGTTTGGTTTGAGTGAGCCAAGCGTAACACAACAAGGACAAGACAATATTCTCGTGCAATTACCCGGTATCAAAACCTTGCAAGAAGAGCAAAGAGCGAGAGATTTGATAGCTAAGCCCGCACATTTGCAAATGATGGCAGTTGATGAGGAGCGCAATGCACGAGTAAGCACAATGAGTGAGCTTGAAGCGCAAAAATATAATGATGTTATCTTACCTTTTGCAAATTCAAGCGAAATGCAAAAACTTGAAAAAAAACTCCTTATCTTACAAGAGCAACTCTCCGCCGCAGATTCTACACAACGCACACAGCTTGAGGGAAATATTGCTGCATTAGAACAAGAAATACGTGCCAAAAAAGCCCAATCAAATCAAGTTATCTTGCTTAAAGCAATCCCTATACTTGATGGTTCAATGCTTACAGATGCACGTGCTGCATTTGACCAAAACAATCAACCCATTGTTAGTTTCAACCTTGATTCTAAAGGCGCAAAAATTTTTGGTGAATTTTCAGGAGCAAATATTGGTAAGCGTATGGCAATTGTGCTTGATGGCAAGGTATATTCTGCTCCAGTAATACGCGATAGAATCGGCGGAGGTAGCGGGCAAATTAGCGGTGGCTTTAGCGTAGAGGAAGCAACTGATTTAGCGATTGCACTTAAAAGTGGGGCTTTGCCTGCGCCTATGGAAGTGCTTGAAAAACGAAGTGTAGGACCAAGCTTAGGTGAAGATTCTATAAAAGCCTCACTCATTGCGCTCATAAGTGGCTTTGCCCTCGTTGTTATCTTTATGATAATGTATTACGCCCTTGCAGGTGTGATTGCAGTTATAGCACTTTTTGTAAATATCGTGCTTATTATTGCAGTTATGGCATTTTTTGGAGCGACATTAACATTACCCGGTATGGCTGGAATCGTGCTTACCGTGGGTATGGCGGTAGATGCAAATATCATTATTAATGAGAGAATCCGTGAGGCATTGCGTTCAGGATTTGGTATAGCAAAATCCATAGAAATGGGCTACGCAAACGCTTCTCGAGCAATTTTTGATTCTAACCTCACCACACTTATCGCCGCTCTTTTACTCTATGCTTTTGGCACAGGTGCTATTAAAGGTTTTGCTATCACAATGGGTATTGGTATTAGCGCATCTATCTTAACAGCAATTATTGGCACACACGGCATTTATCAGGCTATTTTAAGTTGGATTCTAAAAAGTGGAAATCTACCTTTATGGTTTGGCATTACCCTACCTCAACAAGAAGTGCATAAAAGGGCAAAGTAATGGAAATTTTAAAGAAAGTAAAAGTATATGATTTTGTAAAATATAGCTTCTATGGCTTAATATTTTCTAGTATTTTAATTGTTGCCTCACTTGTATTACTAGGCGTGAAAGGATTTAATCTAGGTATTGATTTTGCTGGTGGTTCTGTTGTGCAGCTTCAATACGCACAAGCTGCACCACTAGCACAAATCCGCACACTTCTTGCACAAGATGAACGATTTAAAAACTCTCAAGTAAGTGAATTTGGCTCAAAAGAAGAAGTGCTCTTAAAAATACCTTATACCCCCCTAGATGTGAATGAGGATATTTCAGAGGATATTCTCACACTTTTAGAATCAAGTGGAAATTTTGAGCTTCGCAGAATGGATTCTGTGGGTCCAAAAGTAGGCGATGAACTCAAACAAAATGGCATTATCGCACTTACTCTTGCTCTTATAGCAATGATGGTTTATATCTCATTTCGCTATGAATGGCGATTTTCTCTCGCTGGTGTCCTTGCACTCATACACGATGTGATTATCGTATCAGGTGTAGTAATACTTGCAGGAGTAGATTTTAACCTTGATGTATTAGCAGCATTACTAACGATTATAGGCTATTCTATCAACGATACAATCATTATCTTTGATAGAATCCGTGAGCAAATGATGATAAAGCGTCAAAAAGATATGGCGTATGTAATTAATGAGGCTGTCTCCTGCACACTCTCACGCACACTTCTTACTTCCCTCACAGTCTTTTTTGTAGTGCTTACACTCTATCTTTTTGGCGGAGAGATTATCATAGGTTTCTCACTTCCTATGCTCGTAGGAGTCATTGTAGCTACTTATAGCTCAATGTTTGTTGCACCGCGCTTAGCCATACTCTTTGGTTTTAACCTAGATGAATATTATAAAAGAGAAAGCAATAAACTCAAAAGGGCAGAAGAAAAAAAGCGATTACGTGCAATGTATGAGCAAGGAACTATATAAGGAGCAACAATGGATTGGGGTAAAGTCTTTTTTGTATTTTTTAGTTTAATGAGCCTAACTTTTACATTAGGTTTTTTGTATGAAAGTAATATCATTATACTTTTTATAGCTACAGCAATTAATTTTATTGCGACAACTTTACGCATAGGTGTCAAGACAAGTCTTTCAGCCGAACTTTTTGCAAGCTCACTTGTGGCAGATTTTCATCTCATACCTGCTTTTGTATTTTTGCAAGTTTTTGGTGATATTGAAATGGCTACTGCACTCGTCATAGGTGCAGTAGTAGCAAATTTGTTTTCTATTGTTTTACTTTGTATTGGTGGAGCAAAAAATAAGGAGAGTGATTACTAGATTAAAGGCTAGATATGAAATACACCAAACGCACAATATGCAAAGCTCTACTCTCTATAATAGTTTTTGCATACAATGGTATTTTCACAGCCTGTGCAACTTATGAGCTACAAGTAGCAAATGTAAGTATGTATCACGATGGTGTGCAAATTGCAGATTCTATTAAAGCAAAAAGCAAAGTGCGCCTTGAAGTGGGACAAACACTTGTAGGAAGTGCAAATGTAGTGCCTTTGGCACTTTTTATCTCTGCTGTAAATCTCTCTACACAAAATGTAATCTTTGATAAAAGCAACATTGTGCTTTACCAGCATCAAAAAATTATTGCACCTCTTAATGAAAAGGAATTAAAAGGACAAAATCTAGATTTAGGATATATTATAGAATCTTATCATCTCTTTATCCCATCTGCACCTATGCCAAGCCAACCTATGAGCATACCGATTATCTATCGAGGATATATGGGCGGATTCTATATATATGATGAGATGATTTTTTCTGCACGCGAGAGAATACGCCGCCAAATCGAGCTTGATGAGCAAAGAATGAGGCGCGCAATTATCCTCTCAAGTATGCTTCAAAAAAACACACTTGAGCCAAAAAGTGCGCCACGAGGAGGTTTTATGATATACTCACCCTCTTCTTTACAAAAAGGACAAGCCGAACTTAAAGTGCGTGTCGGTGAAGATGAGCATATTTTTATTTTAAATCTTAAAAGTAAGGGGAAATAATGAAAAGAGCTTGTTTGGATATGTTATTAATTATCTTTATAGGTATTAGCTTTATTGCTTGTAGTGATAAAACCGATGAAAATTCGACACAACACCAAATACACTCCTCAATTGCACTAGAGGGAGAAGACAATCTTCATCTCCTTATGAAGAAGATTCTCACATATTATCAACCATTAAAAACAAGCCTAGAATCGCTTTTGCCTCAAAATCTTGAAGAGACACATAAACATAAATTTATGCCTGTGGAAGATAAAAAAAATGAAGTTACACAACTCCTTTGGCACGCATTTGAGCAAAATCAATCCCATCAAATTGAAATTGCTACACTTGAAAAGGCACTAGGATTAATGCAAGAATGGAGCGTGCTTTGTGCCTCGGCTAAACCTTATATGCAGATTCCTTTACTTGAAAAATATGACACACAAATTGCCATAGCTCTTAGCCTTTTATTTTTAAACAACAATAAAGGTGATAGCACCACTCTAAATAGCCTACTTGAAGGGCAATATCAAGATGCAAAAAATAGCGGCGAGCTAAGCACGATTATAGAATCTCAAATCCAAGTGCGACTTTTAGCACTCTATGGGTTATATCATCTTGATTCCATCAATCAGAGTATGGAACATTTAGCAAGTCATAAGGTGCGTATGAGTCTCGAGAGAGATTTAGAGCAATATAAAGATTTTTTAGTAGCAGAACATTATACACTTTACCAAAAAGCCTTAGCACTCCTTAAAAATGAGATTCTCAAACATCAAGCACCCATAGACAAAATCTTTACAAAAATCTTGCAATATCCACATTATTCCGACCCATCTTTAATCGACCGCGATGATGTATATTTACATATTGAACGCATAACAAATGCTTACGAGTTACTCAAAGCGCACAATATCCGCTCTCCACTTGCACAAGAGATTATTAATATCGCACAAAACCCCTTGAAAAATGTCTATAGTGAAACACTTATGACGCATTATCTTTATGGGCTTGATTATTTAAGCTTGGCACTTTTGGGTGAAAATATACAAGGTAATTTGCCTTTAGCACTAGAATATTTACAGCAGGATTTTCACACATTTCAAATTACGCAGCACCGCTTTGATGCACCTTTATTTCAAAACTATATGGCTTCTTTTATTATAGGGGCTTATATTTTGGCTCATTTTTATGAAAATGAAGTATATTTTGATGAATTATTGCGTTCAGCTAAAACAGAATTAGCTCATTATAGAGATGTAATGTCTAGTGATGATATAGAAAATTATGAGGATGCACTCTTTCTCCTAGATAAAACTGATAGAAGCAAATTTTTATCCATCAATCTTGCAGATTCTAAACCAACAGATGAAGCAGGATATATCAAAGTCCAACTCATACTCTCTCCCCAAGAAATAGCACAAATTAATAGCCTTATTGCAAAAGAAAAAGAAACTCTTGAACAAGGGACAAAAATGTGCCTCACTCCGCTAGAAGCAAAATTTATGCTTTCGCTTACCTATCAAGCTTATAAGACACAAGGCTTTGAAGGAGTGGCACCTGAAATGTTTCGTATTCGCCTCGGTGAAGTTTTTGATATCAACTCTATTTACAATACTCCTCTTGCACGACATTTGATTGATTTTGATTTTTTTATGCTTTTGGGCGTAGCAGATAAACAATGCTATGCACAAAATGAAGATATTAATAATGTCCTCACCACTCTTGAAGCAAAAGAGAATATTTGTGGCTATAATGTGTATTTTGATAAAGAAAATGGTTTTATGACAGATAAGATTCTCCCCTCTCAGATTCTAGAGCAAACTGCAGATGGAAATATATATTATCGTATAAATATTGCAGATATGAATCTTAATGCTTTTATATTCCGTAATGATGAGATTGCGCTTCAAGCACTGAAAGATTCTCAAGATATAGGAGAGCTTTTACCCACTCTTCTTGCATTTTTTCCTTACATCAAAGATTATTTAGATAATCGCATTTCATCTAATGGAGCGCAGATATTACTTGACAAAGCAAAATTAAAGCCTTGCAAGATAGAAAATGACACAAGCCATTTTTCCTATTATCAATAAATGAGATTCTTTATTTTCAAATAATGTTAATTGAATTTTAGCTCAAAAGTTGCAAAGACCACTTAAATGAATGTAATGAGAGCAAAGATATAAGATAAAAATCTCACTTATGTAGTTGATAATATAAATCACAACCTTCTTGGTATCCCATTTCACACGCTTGAGCATAAAAGCTAAGTGCGACTTCTTTGTTCCTTGCCACTCCCTTACCTTTTGCATACATATTACCTAGATTCATACACCCTGCGATACTTCCACCCATACACGCACGGCTGTATAAAGACATTGCGTCTGTATAGCTTTTACTTACAAATTTACCCTCCTCACTTAGCGCACCAAGATTATTACATCCATCGGGTTCAGCACGAGAACAAGCTAAGCGATAAAGCTGCACACTCACGCTATAATTTTGCTTGACACCGAGTCCATTTTGATACAAGATTCCAAGATTACTGCACGCCTTAAGCATACCACCATCACAAGCAATCTTATAGTATTGGGCTGCTTTAGCATACCATTGCACACCATTCTCACCTTTCATATATTCGTATGCAGCAAGATAGCAATCATTCATCACACCTTCGTTACAGCCTGTTATGTAAGGAGAAGTTCGTTTAAGCATATCCACACTTTCATAATGATTCATATTTTCATCAGCAAGATAAGCTCCAAGACTTATATTTAAAGCTATGCCAAGTATCGTAAAGATTCTCATTGCTCCCCCTTAAGATTAAGTGCTTTGTAAGAATCACAACCATCTTGTGAGCCAAAATCACACGCTAATCCATAATATTCCATTGCTTTTTGTTTATCTTTTTTAACACCTTTGCCTTGATACAAAAGCTCTGCTAGATTGTAGCACGCCCTATCATCTCGTGCCAAACACGCATCAGTATAATATACTCCTGCTTGTTTATAATTTCTTTTCACACCTAAGCCCTCTTCAAACATTACACCTACATTATTACACGCCCTCCCATAGCCACTTTGGCAAGATTGTGCATAAAGATTCAAGGCAAGTTCATAATCCTGCCTCACGCCTAAACCAAAATGATGTAAGATTCCAAGTGAATTACACGATTGATAGAATCCTCCACTACACGCCTTGTGATAATAACTCGCACTCATTGAATAATTTTGTGCAACACCACTTCCCTGAAAATAAAGAGTTCCAATAGCGTGGCAAGCACCCATATTGTCATCATAGCACGCATTTTCATACAGCCTAATAGCATTGCTTAACTCACCTTTTCTCCACGCTTCATAAGCTTTGTGCAGTGAAGTTTGCGAGTTTGACGCACACAAAGGCTGTGTGATAGTTATTCCTATAAAGATAAACATAAGACTACAAAACCTGACCATTATACAAGCCCTTTGTATTTGATTTTAGAATCTTGTATGCTAAAAGCGTTCCTTTTTGCAATTTTGATATTACAAAAACTATTGTAAATCCATTAAATACACTTTAACTGCACTTTGTTATTTTTCTCATTTTTGCCTCTCTATATTTTCTATTTGATACCATTCATCTATGCCTAAATCCCATAACGCGCAATTTTGTGTCGTAAAAGCTCCACACTCATACCAAGCATATCACTTGCCCTTTGCAAGTCATTCGCACATTCTTTGAGAATCTGCGTAATAAGTTCTTTTTCAAGTGCGGCAATTGTGTTTGGCTCATCATTATTTTTCTGTATATTTACACTACCAAAAGCTTTTGTGCGAGATTCTAAAAATAAATCTTTAATACTGATTTCATCACTATCGCTCAAAATCCCAGCCCTCTCCACAACAGATAAAAGCTCACGCACATTACCATACCATTCGTATGCTAAAAGCGCATCTTTAGCTTCCTGTGAAAACTTTTTTTGAGGCAAATCATATTGTGCGCACACAGATTCTAATTTCCATTCACTCAAGGGCAAAATTTCTTCCTTACGTTCTTTAAGTGAAGGTATAGGTAAAGGTATGGTTTGTAGCCTAAAAAACAAATCCTCTCGAAACTCATTTTTAGCAATTTTTGCCTGTATATCAGCATTTGTAGCAGAAATAAAACGCACATCAATTTTTATAGGCTTTGAGCTTCCTAAACGCGTAAGAGTTTTTTCTTGCAAGACACGCAATAGTTTTGCCTGTAATGCAAGAGGCATTTCTCCAATCTCATCTAAAAATACACTGCCTCCATTAGCAGATTCTAAAATGCCTGGCTTTGGGCTTGTAGCATCGGTAAAAGCACCTTTTTCATAACCAAAAAGCTCTGATTCTAATAAATGTTCAGGAATTGCAGCCATATTAAGTGCAACAAAAGGTGCTTGAGCGCGATGAGAATTGCGATGAATAAAATGTGCAAACACATCTTTGCCTACACCACTCTGCCCTAAAAGCAAAACACTTGCATCGGTTTTTGCAACCTTAAGTGCTAAGACTTTGCATTCTTCAAGCTTTGGGGAAGAGGCGATAAAATCTTTGTGGTCTGCTGTATGCTTAGGTGCGGATTTTTGTGTTTTTTGTGCAAATTGTGCAGCCTTACTACTACGTTTGATAGCCTGAATAAGTTCTTCAATCTCAAATCCCTTGATAAGAAAATCCTTTACACCTAGTCGTATAGATTTAATTGCATTTTGCACAGAAGCATTCCCTGTGATGACAATAGCCTCATATTTTCCATTAAGTTCTTGCAAAAAGCTCAAGCCGTCCATTTGGGGCATATTAATATCAGTGATGATGAGCTCAAAACTTTCATCAAGTTTTTTTAAGGCATCTTTTGGATTCTTAAAACTCACAATCTCGTATTCCGGATAGTCTTCAAATGCTGTTTCCAATGATTTACGATAATTAATATCATCTTCTACGATTGCTATTTTCATACCTGCCCCTTTGATAAGATTTTCATCATAATGCTTTTATCTACAAGCTTTGCCTTAATCCTTGTAGGTGCAATTTCAAGGCTCACACGTGATCTTAAAGCATTATTCCTCCCACTTGTAGATTCACGAATATGCACTTCATACGCATAAAGACATTCTAATACCTGTTCTTTTTCTTGCTTAAGAATGCTTGTAATAAAATAAGGCATATCGTCCATAATAGGATATTTACTTGCATCAATTTCACATTGTGCAGCAACTTTATAGCCTTTTTCACCTTGATAATTCATCACGTGAGATACGCGATAAAGTTCCTTTAAAGCGACATTGTCCCTACTTATCATTTTATAAGAAATAAGTAATTCCACCTCAACATCTTCAAAAGATTCGTTATAAGGAATGTTATCAAGCTCATTTGCTCTCCCTATCCCATTCAATATGCTCACACACAAAAGAAATATCAAGAGTTGAAAACGCATTTATAACTACTCCTTATCCTATTTGTTAATCTATATTCAAACCTTCACTCCCTTCTTCATCACCCATATCTTCTTCTTTTGACTCTTTAGGACAAACATTCGCATAAGCCACTTTATCCTTACCTACATTGACAATTCTCACACCACTTGTATTGCGCCCCGCTTCTCTAATAGCCTCCGTATCCACACGAATCATTTTACCCGAACTTGTAAGCACCATCAAATCCATATTTTCATCATTAATATTTACTACACTCACAAGTTTCCCTGTTTTTGTGGTAAGTTTTTGGACAATTACACCTTTGCCTGCACGAGATTGCAAACGATATTCTCCCGCTAAGGTTTGTTTGCCAATACCTTGCTCACTTACCGTTAAAAGCTTATCTGTATCACTTGTGATAGTTGTAGCTGCAATGACATAATCCTTATTTGCTTTAAACTTAATGCCTGTTACCCCACGACTTACACGCCCAATCTCACGCAACTCCTCAATACCAAAACGGATACACATACCTTGATGAGTTGCGATGAATAACTCTTTTACGTTTGAATCTATAATATGTGCTGTTACAAGCTCATCATTTTCATCAAGATTAATCGCCCTCACGCCCACACTACGAATATTGCCATACTCTTTTAGATTTGTGCGCTTTACGATACCATTTTTCGTAAAAAATACAAGTGATTTATCTTCATTGAAGTCTGTCGTTGTAATAGTCGCCATAATCTTTTCATCAGACTGGAGATTGATAAGATTCACAACTGCCTTACCAATAGCTGTGCGCCCTGCTTCTGGAATCTTATAGACTTTAAGCCAATAGAGCTGTCCTTTATTTGTTACAAACATAATTGTATCGTGTGTGTTTGCCACAAAGAAAGATTCTATAAAGTCATCATCGTGTGTATTACCGCTTATCTTACCCTTTCCACCACGATTTTGCTTTTCATAAGTTTTGAGTAATACTCGCTTGACATAGCCTCTATGGCTCATTGTAACTACAACTTTTTCATTAGGGATTAAATCTTCTACATCAATAGCATCATAATCCTCTTCAATTTGTGTGCGCCTTTTGGTGCTAAATTTTTCCTTTATCTCTAAAAGCTCTTCTTTAACAATGCTCTTAAGCTTTTCTTCACTTTTGAGAATAGATTCTAGATAAGCAATTTGTGCTTGAAGCTGGGCATATTCCTCATTAATCTTATCTCTCTCTAAGCCTGTAAGTCTCTGCAAACGCATTTCAAGTATAGCCTTAGCTTGCAATTCGCTCAATTTAAATTTAGACACAAGTGCATTTTTTGCCTCATCAGCATCTTTTGAAGCGCGGATAGTCTTAATAACTTCATCAATATTGTCAAGCGCAATAATAAGCCCCTCTAAAATATGTGCCCTAGCCTTTGCCTTTTCAAGTTCGAAAATACTCCTACGAATAATAATCGTCTTACGATGGGCAATAAAAATCTGTAAGAGTTCAAGGAGGTTAAAAATTTTTGGCTCTTTATTATTAATTGCAAGAAGAATGATACCAAAAGTGCTTTCCATCGTTGTAGATTTGAAAAGATGATTAAGCACAATCTCGCTCATTGCATCTCTTTTTAATTCAATAACAACCCGTATGCCTTCCCTATCACTTTCATCACGCACTTCTGAAATACCATCAATGATTTTCTCTTTTGCAAGTTCTGAAATTTGCTCTACAAGCTTTGCTTTATTAACCTGATAAGGCACCTCATCAACGACAATTACATCTTTTGTTTTAGTTTTCTCAATATGCACTTTTGCACGCACGCGTATGCGCCCACGCCCTGTGCGATAAGCCTCTAAAATCCCTGCTTTACCATAGATAATCCCACCTGTTGGAAAATCTGGTCCCTGCACAATATGAAGCACATCTTCTACGTTTCGTGTATCATTATCAATCACATACACCAGAGCATCTATGATTTCATCAATGCGATGAGGAGGGATAGAAGTTGCCATACCCACTGCAATACCACTTGAACCATTCACAAGCAAATTTGGGAATCGTGTGGGAAGCACATCTGGCTCATTGAGTGTGTTATCATAGTTTGGCACAAACTCCACGGTATCCTTATCAATATCGCGGAGCATTTCCTCACTTGCATTTGTCATACGAGCCTCTGTATAACGCATAGCTGCAGCTCCATCGCCATCAATACTACCAAAGTTACCTTGTCCATCGACAAGTTCAAGTCGCATTGAAAAATCCTGTGCCATACGCACAAGTGCATCATAAACTGCTGTATCTCCGTGTGGGTGGTATTTACCAATCACATCACCTACAATTCTTGCACTTTTTTTATAAGGACGACGAGGCGAGAGACTAAGCTCATTCATTGCATATAATATTCTCCTATGCACGGGCTTTAAGCCATCTTTTGCATCGGGCAATGCCCTGCCTACAATTACACTCATAGAATAATCAAGATAGCTCTCTTTAATAGAATCATCAATTTTTACATCTATGCTATTATTTTCTATAATACTCTCCATTGCTACATTGCTCCAAACAAGGTTTTCAAAACCTAATATTTTAGCCCAAATTCGCTAAAAATAGGCTTACTTTTAAGCAAAAGTTTATATAATTTATTGCCTTGATAATACATCTTACAATAGAGAATCTTAAAAATGGAAATAGTGGAAAAAATTATTCTTTTATGCCTTATAGGATTTTTTGCCGCAATCACACCTGGACCTGATATACTTCTTACAATTAAAACAACTTTGCGTTTTGGTGCATTTCAGGCTTTTAAGGTTTTACTTGGTATTGCAAGTGGCTGGTGCTTATATCTTGTATTTATTTATATGGGGCTAAGTCATTGGCTCAATACCCCTATCACACAACTCATTCTTAGCCTTATTGGTGGTAGTTATCTACTCTATCTAGGATTCCTTATGCTCACAATAAAAGAGGAAAATTACAACCTAGCAGAATCTCCACAAACACAAAAAGATGGTTATCTACAAGGCTTAATCATTAATCTTTCTAATCCTAAAGCAATCTTATTTTTTATGTTTTTGGTTACACCATTTATTGATGAAGGTATGGAATTAGGTTTAATTGCCCTATGGTGTTCGCTTTTTATAGCCTTTGTATCTGTAATAGTATGTGCAAGTATAGCAAGAAATTATATCAACACACACACCTTTATAATCATTGATAGAATTTGTGGATTACTTTTTGTATGCTTTTCGTGGCTTTTGTATTTTGAATTTGGCGAGTTGTTAATAAGTATAAATGTTTCTATTATTATGTAACATTTTATCAATAGAATCTATAAACACTACATTCCATAATAGTATAAAAGTAACATTTATACTATTATCCACCCCCTTACTTTCTTTAATAAAATATAAAAATATTTTATTATCCATTGAATTGTAAAATAACTGCAAATGGCTTATTTCAAAGGAACATAATGGATACTTTCTCTAACATAATCGATACCACAAATGGATTCTTATATACCTATTGGCTGATTTTTGGATTAATTGCTTGTGGTTTATACCTCACCATTCGCACAAGATTCATTCAGGTGCGTTTTCTTAAAGATGCTTTTAAAGTGCTTAATGAGCGCAGCCATCAGCAACACATCTCACCTTTTGGTGCTTTAATGATTTCTACCGCTTCACGCGTAGGCATTGGTAATATTGTAGGGGTGTCAATCGCTATTGTAAGTGGTGGTGTAGGTGCATTATTCTGGATGTGGATAACTGCCCTTGTAGGTGGAGCAAGTGCCTTTGTAGAATCTACCCTCGCACAAGTGTATAAACGCAAAGATGGCGAACATCGCTATAAAGGTGGTCCCGCTTATTATATTGAAACAGCCTTACATTCTCGCACATTTGGTATTATTTTTGCCATTTCACTTATTTTGTGCTTTACTTATGGATTCAATGGTTTGCAAGCCTACACACTTACATCAGCTTTTGAAGTTTTTGTAGGCAATGAAGTATTTAACGAGGGGGGGGGCTTTACTACCTTTGTCGGACTTATTCTAGCTGCTCTTGTATCATTCTTTTTCTTTGGTGGAGGGAAAAGTTCCGCCACGATCTCATCAATTCTTGTCCCTATTATGGCTTTTGGCTATCTTATAGTAGCACTTATTGTTATTGGTATGAATATTGAGAAAATTCCTGCAATTTTTAACAATATCTTACAAGAAGCTTTTAATTTTGAGGCTATTTTTAGTGGCTTTGCAGGAAGTGCGATTGTCATTGGGATAAAACGAGGATTATTCTCCAATGAAGCAGGTATGGGTTCTGCTCCAAATGCTGCAGCAGCTGCACACACAAGCCACCCAGCTAAACAAGGTATGGTGCAAACACTCTCTGTTTTTATTGATACATTAATTATTTGCTCTGCAAGTGCCTTTATGGTGCTATGCTCTGATTTAAGCAACACGAGCGAACTAAAAGGTATGATACTTATGCAAAGTGTAATGCAGGATTATTTTGGCACTTTTGGCTTACTCTTTGTCAGCATTGCTATTGTGCTTTTTGCCTTTACTTCACTTATTGGAAATTACTTTTATGCGGAGGCAAATTTTAAATTTATCACAAACAATAAACTCGCTTTACAAATATTTCGCTTTTCTGCGGTAGCAATGGTTTTTATTGGCGCGCAGCTTAATCTTCAACTTGCGTGGGATTTAGCTGATATTTTTATGGGCTTTATGGCAAGTGTTAATATCATTGCCATTTTACTTTTAAGTAATATTGCCATCAAAGTGCTTAAAGATTATGAAAAACAATGCAAAGAAGGCAAAAATCCTGTCTTTAAAGCCACTGATGTAGGAATCACAAATACAGAGTATTGGAAATAAATTGCTTATCACAAACCCAAAAGGTTAGAAAATCCAACCTTTGAGGTAAGCCTTAATATTATGCGCGACATCGCTCCATTCACCCATTTTGCTTTGTGTCATACATACTACATCTTCATACCACGGTGTTGAGATACCATTCCCCCAACGCCAATCATAACTCTTATGTAAAAGCACAAGCGTATGCTTACCCATACTTGCACTAAGATGAGCGACTGCGGTATCAATGCTAATCACCATATCCATATCCTTGATAATATCATAGGTATCAGCAAAATCGTTCATATCTCTTTGAATAATATCATATTTGTCTATATGCTCGCATTGCGCTTTATTAAGTGAATAAATCTCTATATTGTGGTGATATTCTTGTAATACGTCCATAAGTATGTGCAGTGGAATGCTTTTAGCCTCTGCTTCACTAAAGTGTGAATCTGTGCTAAAACAAATGCCAATCTTTTTTATACTTTTATCTTTCGTCTCTCTATCATCACTCTCTTTTATATCCTCATACTTCAAAGGCATAGCGTGTAAATCTTCTACACTTTTTATTCCAAGAGCCAATGGCAAAGACACAAGAGAAATAGCCACATCATATTGCCCCACTTTATTAAGAGAATCCACACAAGGAATCTGCATTTTAGCAAAAAGTGGGACGAGTGGTTTTTGTGCAATGATACAGACACCTTTTGCTCTTTGTGCAAGAAGCGGTAAAAATCGTGCAAACATAATACTATCACCAAAACCCTGCTCGTGATATACAAGCACAAATTTATTTGTAAAATCTGATTGTTCTCCATTATATTGCCACAGATTTATAATATTTTCTGGGAGCATTTTAGGTAATTTTTTACGCTCTTCGTAGATTCTAAAGCCTTCTTCAAAATGTAAATTTTTTAGCAAAAAATGTGCGTAATTAATACAATACTCTACTCTATTAGGATTAAAGGCTATGGCTTGATTATAAAGTGCGAGTGCGTGCTGCATATCATCATTTGCATAGTTAAGTGCATTTGCATAGTTAAATAAAAAATCGCTATCATCTTTGTAATGTTCATACAATACATTATACACTTGCACTGCCTCACGAAAAAGCCCTATTTGCACATAAGTATTTGCGAGATTCACGCCTGCATCAAGATAGCCCCTATTGAGCGCACTCAAATACAATTCTATCGCCTCACCAAAATGTTTTAAACTTACTTGAGCATTAGCAAGATTAAACATTGCCCCTAAATCGTTAGGGTCAAGTTTGATTGCAATCGTGTAATGTTTGATAGAACTCTGAGAATCTTCTATATCTGAATAAGCTTTAGCAAGATTAAAATGGAGATTAGAGTTATTTTGCATTTTAGAATCTTCAAGCAAGAGGTTTTCAAGCTCTGTGATACAACGCACAGGATTCCCACTACGGCGGTAAGATTCAGCAAGATTAATACGATGATAAGATTCCGTAGGCTGACATTGTGCTGCTTGAGTAAAATATTCTACTGCCCTATCATAAAATTCAAGCTCAAACATCACTACACCTGCAAGATGCCATATATCAGCACGTGTGCAATCAATGCTTAATATTGAAATACATATATCCATACATTGATGATAATGCTTATGTTCATAAAGCTGATATGCTGTTTCTACCGCAGAGACAACATCAAATTTTTGTTGAGACATACTCTCCCTTTGATATTTTCCAAAGAGCTAAAGCAAAAAAGATACCACTCTTTTGTCAAGAGTGGTTAAGGAAGGATAAAAACAAGAAGATAGAATTTAAAAGACTACACCAAAAATCACAGAAATGCGTTGATAATTATCTTTAAAGTCTTTTGTCCTTACAGCAGTTGTAGAAATGCTTGCACCTGCCTCACGTGAAGAGCTTGTTAATTCACCCATTACATATCGCACACCTACACTAAATACATTTGAAAATTTTGCGCCAACGCCAAGCCCATATATAAGTCCGTGGTAAGTATTATCAAGTGAAGTATCATTTTGAGTATCACTTACAAAAAACTTATCTGTAATTTTGTGATATGAGTAACCTACCATACCTTGCACATAAAAAGACCCTGCCTGAATACCTAAAATCACTGGCACTTGCACACCCCAACCATTAAATCCTAAATCTGTCATAACCTTTTTATCACCCGGAAGACCTGTAGATTGATTCGGCTGAAACGCATTTGAATCTCCAATAGATTTAAGATAAATAGGCACGGTAATTTCTGTTCCAATATAAGGGCGTATGCCACTTGCTGCTTTAATAGAAGTTATATAAATAGAATAACCAACATCAGCAGAATGAAGATTCAAATTACCAAGTTTTGAGTATGAATACCCTAAATGTCCCTCGTTAAAAAGATACCAACGCGCTACATTTCCAGCTTTATTAGAACCATTGAGAATCGAACCACTCGCAAAGTTCCCCAAAAGCTGTTTTTTTGCATCACCAAGCGATTTTTGATTAGTTGCTGGCGCACCAAATGCCACACTTGTAGCAACTGCAGCCATTAAAAATACTTTTCTTAAAGAAATCATCTTTACTCCTTTGTGTAAATCAAGATAGTGTATTATACCACCGATAAACAAAAATCGGTTTTAAAAGTGTTCTTTTTAACAAATTAATGCATTTGTAGGATACTTAATCCCTGTCTCTGCAAATAAATTAGAGATTTAAGGAGTAATAATTGCAGAATGTGAGCGATTTGTAGCGTGAAAAATAGTGCTTT
Source organism: Helicobacter japonicus (assembly GCF_000762845.2). Classification (GTDB taxonomy): domain Bacteria; phylum Campylobacterota; class Campylobacteria; order Campylobacterales; family Helicobacteraceae; genus Helicobacter_C; species Helicobacter_C japonicus. The sequence continues at coordinate 21,455 of NZ_JRMQ02000010.1, forward strand.
TATGAATCCTTGCATAATATTTCATAAGATTCTTTTGCAATATAGGCTCAATACTTGGCACAAACCACGCATTATTACTTATCATTATCACATATTGGGGATTATCCTTATAAAACTCTCTGTGTGTCCCTTCATAACAAATTGCATTTTTAAACCGCACACCTTTAATATCAAAATAACCAAATTTCTCTCCGCTACTAAATCCACCAATACCCTCAAAAAATAGATTCACAAGAGGAAGTAACACAGAAGGTAAATACTCTCCAAAAGGCACAAGTAAAACTTTATCATAATAGCTTACTTTACCATCTTCAAATTTAAACATACTGTTAAAATACAGCTGCTCGCCCGTATCTCTATCAAATTGCTCACGCAATGCACCGCTAAGTATCACAATATCTTCACTCAAATCCATAAATCTCTCAAAAGGTGCAAATCCTGTAAAATTGGACATATCAATAGGCACATAAAATGCACTTTCAGGTAAAACTATGACATCATAGCCTTCATTAATGGCTTGCTCTACTTCTTGCATATACATTTCAAAGATGCTATGAATCTGCTCTATACGATATTTTATATCTTGATTTACTTCACTCTGTATCAATTTTATTTTAAGTGACATTTCAGGGTAAAGTTGAGGGATTTGGGTAGAAATTCCTTGCATTTGATAAGGTTGAAGCGATGTGTGAGCAAATGTGCGAAAATCAAGGGCAAGTATGAGGCAAACTATACCAAGCAACTTCCACCACGATTGATATTTCACCAAAAGCCACAAGGCGAGGATAACAAAGGCAAAACTTAATTTATCCACACCAATATAGCTATAAGCAAAAACACTCTCCAATATAATCCAATCAAAGCCCAAAGGTGTAAGATAACTTAAAATCAATAAAAATACAAACCGCACAATCAAACATTCACACCATAAACCAACATAAAACACAAAACCAATAAATATACCTACCAATATCACAACTATAGGGATAAACCAACCCATATCAAAGTAACGCATTCCTAGAGAAACCCAATAAAACCACAAGATTCCAATAAAAAATCCTGTGCTAAATCGGCGATTTGCTGGTGTAAAAAGCACACTTGCAATACTTAAAAAACCAAACAAAGTTGCTAAAAATGGTGGTATATCAACAACTCCACACAACTCAAAAACCCATTGCGCATAAAAAGGTAAAACACAGCATAATGCAAATAGAAAAGAAATGCTAAGCCATACAAGAGTAGGTTTATAGGTGCGAATATTGCGAAATGAAAAAGGTGTGTATGGCATCTCAAGTAGCCTACAAGGCTTTTGAGATAAAGAGTTAAAAGAAAAAGGAGACATAAAAAAATCTAAGCTATTATTTAAATGTGGTTCCGCCATCAATAACAATTGTTTGACCTGTAAGCCACGCACTTTGTGTTTCATCACAGAGGAAAAATGCTGCACCCGCCAAATCTTCAGGTGTTCCCATACGATTAAGAGGAGATTCTTCTTCTACTTTGGCTTTCACCTGTGCGTAATCGGGGAATGCCTTAAGCGCATCAGTATCAATAGGTCCTCCACTCACTGCATTTACGCGTATGCCCCACTCACCAAGCTCTGTTGCAGCATATTTTACCATCGTTTCAACTGCATTTTTAGAGTTTCCGTGTCCTGCATAATTTGGCATATATACAAGATTCCCAGTTGAGCTTAAAGAAACAATAGCTCCGCCACCAACTTCTTTCATACGTTTTGCCGCCTCTTGCGCACCCACGACAAAAGCAAGCACTGTTGCCGTATAAATATTATTTAATCCTCTGGGTTTTAAACGCATAAATGGTGCAAATCCACCCGCAACGCTTTTGCCATAAATAATTGCATTAGAGATAAAAAAATCAACGCGTGAAAAATCTTCATCAATTTTTTTAAAAAGCTCAATATACTGCTCTGTTTCTAAAACATTAAGTGGATAATATCGTGCCTTGATTCCATATTTACTTTCCACATCTTGGGCAATTTTCGCCGCTTCTTCTTCGTTTTTATTATAAGTAAAAGCTACATTCACACCATTCTGAGCAAATTTATACAAAATAGCTTTACCAATTCCCCTTGTAGCCCCACTAATAACAAGTGTTTTGCCTTTCATAAAATCCGTAGTAGAAGTTTGTGCATTTTTCATATCTTCACCTCATATTGTTCTAAGATTGTTTGTATTTTAGCCATATTTTCCTTAGAAGGTGGCACTAATGGCAAACGATATTCTAAATTTTGTAATAATCCTACTAAAAACATAGCTGCCTTAATGGGTATAGGATTGCTTTCACAAAAGAGAATCTTATTAAGTTCGTAAAGCTTTGTGTTCATCTCATAACTTTTTTGCATTTCGCCTTGAAGTGCAAAATGTGTTAAATCAGCAATCTCTTGTGGCATAAGATTCCCTGTTACAGAAATAACACCTTTACCATTATTAGCCAAAATTGGAAAATTAATTGCATCTTCTCCACTTAAAATTGCAATACTTGGCACTTCTGCACCAAGTGCTACAACCCTATCCATAAGACCTGCTGCTTCTTTTATAGCATAAATATTTGGACATTGCTGATGTAAAGATTTTATTGTGTCTATTTCTATGCTAACACCTGTGCGTGATGGGACATTATAAAGCATCACTGGGATTTCTACTGCATTTGCCACTACTTTATAATGCTCAAATAAACCTTTTTGTGTAGGTTTATTATAATAAGGAGTAACACACAAAAGTGCATCAGCTCCACATTTTTGGGCAAAAAGAGCAAGTTCTTGTGCCTCACTTGTAGAGTTACTACCTGCACCTGCAAGCACTTTTACATTACTTCCTTTGCATATTTGCACCGCAGATTCTATACATTCCATATGCTCTTTATGCGAAAGAGTAGCAGATTCGCCTGTCGTCCCTACAGGCACACACGCGTCCATTCCGTAAGCAATTTGTCGCTTGATTAGTCTCTCATAACTCTCAAAATCAACTTTATTGTTTTTAAAAGGTGTAATAAGTGCGCTCATTGCTCCAAAAACCATACTACTTATTTCTCCTTGTTAATATCTTTTAAAATCACTACACTCAATGAATCTTCTACAAAATACTTGTTTGCAACTTGTTGAATCTTCTCTATATTTAAAGCGTTGATATCCCTTTCATAAGAGAGTAATGGCTTAATATCTCCTCTTACAAGATAGCTACCAAAAAGCTCAGCAACTGATGAAGCACCCTCAAGACCATAGATAAAATCTGCCCTTGTATTGATTTTCACCTTATCAAGTTCTTCTTGAGAAATATTGCCCTGCTTAAGATTCTCTAAAATTTTATAAATCTCTTCTTCAATTTTTTCTGCACGCACTCCCTGCTTTGCTGTAGCAATAATCAAAAATACACTATCATCTTTAAGTTCCATATTATACGCATATACACTCGTTACTATCTGCTGCTTATCGACAAGTTCAGTTTGTAACACACTTGACTTGCCTCCACTTAGAATCTCACTTATCGCGCTTAAAGCAACTTGATCTTCACTTGAAAAGTTAGGGATTTTATAGCCCATAGCAATGTATTCAAGTTGAGAATCCTTTTTTACAATACTTCGCCTCATACCATCTTGTTTTGGTTCTTTAGCTGTAACTTGCGGGATACTTGGGGTATGGTTTTCAAGCTTACTAAAATACTTAGAAGCACTTTCAAAAACAAGATTTGGTTCAATATCGCCGCTTACCAAAACAATCGCATTCTGCGGTTGATAGTATGTATGATAAAAAGAGCGAATATCCTCAATATTCCAACTTTGAATGTCTTGCATAAAGCCAATCGGTGTCCAATGATAAGGGTGATAAACAAAAGCAGTATTAAAAAAACGAAAATATAAATAACCCATAGGCGAATTATCTGTCCGCCATAAACGCTCCTCTGCAACAACATTACGTTCTGGTAAAAACTCTTCTTCTTTCAGTGAGAGGTTGCTCATAAGTTCTGCGAAAAGTTCTAAAGATTTATCAAGGTTCCCTGCACTTGATTTAATAAAATAATGAGTATAATCAAAACTTGTTGAAGCATTATTTACTCCACCAAAACTTTTCACAATCTCATCAAATTCTCCTGCTTGAAGATTGCTTGTAGATTTAAAACTCAAATGTTCAAGCATATGTGCAATACCGCTTTTCCCCATTACCTCATTACGACTCCCGACTTTATAAAATACACTTGTTTGAATCACATCACTTTTATTATCAAGCGGCACAACAACAACTTGCAAACCATTATGCAATGTCTTTGTAAAATAATGAGGCAATGCACTTGAAAGTGTTGCTTGAGTGCCAACAATCTGTGAAATACTCATTAATACTCCTAAAATAAACTTCACAACTTACTCTTTTTGAGAATCCACTTTCTCATTTACCAATATTTGGGTAAGAGCATCATTTCGTGGCTGATTTCTTTCTGCTGTTGTCTGCTCCACTTGACTATGAGTTTGCTGTTTAAGATTCTCTATATGATTTGTAGAATCTTCTCCTGCTTGCACTTTTGGTGTCGTTTTGGAATCTTCCTGAGGTTTCTCTTGCAAAGACAAAGCAAGTAATTCTACTTTGCTCTTTCGACCGCGTTTTTTAGGAATGCTTTCTTTACCTAGATTCTGCGTGTTGGTTTGTTTTTTAGAATCCTGTGTTGCGCTTTTAGACTCTGTTTTTGTAGTTCTTGTTTTTCTTGGCTTTTTTTCTGCCTTACTCTCTTCCATTTTACCAACAGATTCTACGATTTTTGGTTTTCTGCCACGTTTTTTAGGAGTATCTTGTTGTATTTGAGTTTCTATTGATGTTTTTTCTATAGCTTCTGTTTTAGGTTTTTTACTTACCCTTTTAGTTTTATTGATAATATCATATCCTATTGCCTCATTAAGTGAAGTGAATCCATCATTTTTAAGAAGTTGCAATAATCCCTCATTAATCTCCCTACAAAGTGTTGGACCTTGAAAAATCAAACCACTAAATACTTGAACGAGTGATGCACCGAGTCTAATACGCTGATAAGCCTCATTTGCATCACTAATCCCACCTACAGAAATAAATGTAGTTTTGCCAAAAAATGCCTCACTAAGAATACGCAAGATTTCTCTTGATTTCTCTTTCAATGCCTCACCGCTCACACCGCCACTCTCTTTAGCACCATTTAAAACGCTATAATCAATCGTTGTATTTGTCGCAATAATACCACTCGCACCACATTTAATACTCATTTCTACGACTTTAAGCATATCATCTGGTTTCATATCGGGAGAGATTTTTATAAAAATTGGCTTTTGTGTGTGAGTTTTTGCCATTGCAAAAAGCTCCTGCACAAAACTCACATTTTGTAAATCACGCAATTTTGGTGTATTTGGAGAAGAAAGATTAAAAACATAATAATCTCCGATATTCAAACAATCAAGGAGTACATTTTCATAATTTTTTAACGAATCACTTTGAGCAATAATTTTATTTTTTCCTACATTGATACCAAGTGGTATGCTATAAGGGTAAATTTTTTCTAGACGCTCTGCGATTTTGAGTGAGCCTTGATTATTGAAACCCATTTCGTTTTGTAAGCTTTTTTCTTGTATATATCGAAAAAGTCTAGGTTTTGGATTCCCTGATTGTGGAGCTTGGGTAATTGTGCCAAGCTCTAAAAAACCAAATCCTAATGCTGATAACCCTTTCACCATTGTCGCATTTTTATCAAAACCTGCAGCTAATCCCACAGGATTATAAAATCTCATACCTGCCACTTGAGTATGCAAACTCTCATCAAAAACACAATACTGCGACACAAGATAATCTTGCACTAAAGGCAATGGTGCAATATTTTTAATTGTCCATTCCGCTATATCGTGCATTTTTTCTGCATCAATCCTAAAGAGATAAGGGGAAATTTTTTGATATATTGACATAAAACACCTCTATAAATAAACTAAAATTAGAGAGTAAAAAGCATTATTGTAGCAAAAGAAATAAAACCTAAAAAAATAATGGTGGAGTGTAGGGGGGTCGAACCCCTGACCTCAACGCTGCCAGCGTTGCGCTCTCCCAACTGAGCTAACACCCCACAAATTAAAATTTAAGATTTTGCCTCGTTATTGCTTAAAAGATTCTGATTTAACTCGTAATAATGTTTCAAATATACCTCGTGCATACTCTTTTCAAGCTTTTCATACCATTGCTCATCACTAAAATCTGGTGTAAAAGCCTCCATAAGCACCACCCTTGCCATACCTGTTTCTATTGATATAGGTGAGCTATTATAGAGCTTGCGCGTATTAATAAGCACTGCTGGCTGGATTCTAAGTTTAAGCTTTGAAGCAAGAATCTTTGCTCCTGATTTAAAAGGAAGAAAATCCTCTCCACCTTTACTTCTTGTGCCTTCAGGAAAAATTGCTATGGGACGCTTTTCTTCTAAGCGTCTTTTTGCTTCTTTAAGAAGATAAACTATACTTTTCTTATCCTCCCTATCAATAAGTATCATATCTGGAGCTTTCAATGCGTGCCCATATAATGGAATCTCGCCAAGCTGCTTTTTTGCTACCCAACATAAATTTGCAGGATGATAGGATTCAAAATAAATAATATCAATCACACTTTGATGATTCATTACAAATAGCTGTGCATCTTTATCATATTCACCTATACACTCTGTTTTTAAACCATTTAGACTAAAAAACCAACGACATTGTCTTCTTGCCCACCTGCCATTATTCCACTTTCTTGTGAGATAAATCTGCACAATAATAATAGGTAAATACAATGCTATTGAGAGTGTAGCTATTATAGCTCTAATCTTTGCTAACATATTCCTTCCTTATCCAACCGACTTTAGATTCTATCATTACCTTATAATAATCCTTATATTCCCCAATAATGGCTACCTCTGTGGGTGTCTTAATAACTTCCATTATCGTAGAATTATGTGTAGGAATAATGCTAACACTTGCTCCGATTTGCGCTATACCTGAAGTTGCGCCAAAAAATACATTATATCCGAGTATTGCAACAAGGATTCCTAACACAAATAGGCTTACCTTGCGTATTTTTCTAAAAACAATCCATACAATCACAACAAAAGCAATAAGCCCGCCAATGAGAAGATTCTTAAATATCAAAATAGTATTACGTGGCTTAATATCCCCATTTTCATCAGCAACACTTTGAACAAGATGAATAGGTAATGAAATATTCACAAATTGATGTTGGGCGAGATTAAAATAATCAAAAGTAAGTGAGCGAATTGATTTATCAAGGACTACATAATAAATACCATAAGTTGTATCATCAACTACCCTACTTTTTTCTAGCCCTTGCTGTGGGTATTTGGCAATTTTCATTGAATCTAAAATAGCACCTTTACTTTCAAATTGGAAAATCACAATATTATGTGTCTCATCATACTCTTTCACACGATAATCCACAACTTCGAAGCTATCGGCAATCACAGATATATAATTTGCATTGCTTGAAAGTTCAATAGCTTGAAAGGTCGCTCCCGGGGCGATAAGATTCTCCTCATAGCCTTCTTCTGAACGCACATTCACACTCAAAGGTGGGATAATCACATTTTTACCAGTTATATTATACACATAAGTATTTTGTAATATGCCTTTATTATTTTTTTGCCAATATGTATCGTTGCTTTTTAATACAACATTATTTTTTGCATCTAAATCAAGTAATTCAGCACTAACAAGATTCGCATTAGCAAGCAAAGTGAGGCTATACTTTATCTCTATATTCTGCCCTACATACATTCTTGTGTCTGTGCTAGGGAACTGCACATTAATATAAGCAATTTTTGGGAGGGCAGATTCGGTATTTGTCTCTCCAAAAACACAACTTAAACATAGAAGCAGCCCTATCACACGACTTTGAATCTTTTGAAACATTATGTTTTACCTTGATAGTGGGATATGCAACAAGTTATCGAGCATTGCCAAACCATCACAACTACCAAGCATAGCTTCAATTGCTCTTTCAGGGTGAGGCATCAAACCAAACACATTTTTATTTGCGTTGCATATCCCCGCAATAGAATCTACCGAACCATTAGGATTATCTGTATATTCAAGCAGAATCTGCCCATTTGAACGCAATTTCTCCAATCCTACTTCATCGATAAAATAATTTCCATCAGCGTGTGCAATAGGCAACTTTATCTCTTGATTTGGCGCATAAGAAGTCAAAAAAACATTGTCTTTATTCACAACCTTAAGCTGTTGTATTTTTGATATGAAATGCAAATTTATATTGCGTTTTAAAACTCCGGGCAATAATCCAGCCTCACATAGAATTTGAAAGCCATTGCAAATGCCTAGCACATAACCACCTTGTGATGCAAATGCCTTGATTGCTTTCATAATAGGTGAAAATTGCGCTATCGCCCCACATCGTAAATAATCCCCATAGCTAAAACCTCCGGGAATAACAACAAGATGTATATCTTCAGGCAATACCTCATCTTTATGCCATACAATATAAGTCTTTGCGCCAAGTAAAGAAAAGGCGTATTGCGTATCAAATTCGCAATTCGTTCCCGGAAAACGGATAATAGCTACATTCATTACAAAATCTCAATAGAATAATTTTCAATCACTACATTAGCAAGGAGATTCTCACACATATCCTGCACCAATACGCGCGCCTTTTGAGAATCGTTCTCTTGTAAATCTAAAATAATCTCTTTTGAAAGCTTCACATTTTGCAAACCTTCAAATCCGTGAGCACACAACGCGTGATGAATCGCTTTTGCTTGTGGGTCAAGCACTCCTTCTTTAAGGGAAATAAGAACTTTTACTTTCATATCCTATCCTCTACATTAAAATACGACGCAATACTTCTTCATAGGCAACTTTCACACTACCCAAATCTTGTCTAAATCTATCCTTGTCAAGTTTTTGATTTGTATTTTTATCCCAAAAACGACAGCTATCTGGACTAATTTCATCAGCAAGAATGATATTTCCCTCATTATCGCGTCCAAACTCTAATTTAAAATCAACAAGTTTAAGCTCCCTTTTATCAAAAAAAGCTTTTAGTATTTCATTGATTTTACGCGCTTGAGTTTTGAGAATCTCCAATTCATCTCGTGTTTTGACCAAACCTAGAATCTCACAATGTTCATCATTAATTAGAGGATCACCCAACGCGTCATCTTTATAATAAAACTCGACAAGTGGATAGGCAAGAATACTCCCCTCTTTTATGCCTAAACGTTTTGTAAGTGAACCTGTGGCAATGTTGCGTGTAACCACTTCTATGGGGATAATAGACACTTTTTTGCATAGCATTTCATTATCGTTTAACTGCTTCACAAAATGTGTTTTTATACCCTCTTTCTCTAAAAGTGTAAAAAGTAAAGTGCTAATGCGACAATTCAATGCTCCTTTGCCAGATTCTGTGCCTTTTTTCTCTGCATTAAAGGCAGTCAAATCATCTTTAAACTCTGCAATCACTACATTTTCATCACTTGTAGCAAAAAGTTTCTTTCCCTTTCCCTCATAAAGCATAATTTGTTTCTCCATTGCATACTCCTTACTTCTTTGGGTTAAAAGCACCTACTACATTAAGAGCCATAAGCACATCAATCGCACTTTTAAGCTGAATATCTTGATAAATCATATTTTGAGTAATAATCTTTTTATCTTCATTTTCAGTTTTTGTCTTTGTATTTTGTGTATTTACTTTATCAAGCTCACTTTGTAAATGCCTTTTTAAATCAGATTCTTTAATACTAAAGTTATTTTCGTTTTCAGGTGTTACACCGGGATACACGATAATATCAGGTGTTACACCTACTGCCTGAATAGTTCTTCCACTTGGGAGATAGTATTTAGCTGTAGTGAGTTTTAAACCCTCATCTTTATCAATCTGCATAACCGTCTGCACACTACCTTTACCAAATGTCTGCTCTCCTATGAGAACAGCACGCTTGTGATCTTGCAATGCACCAGCTACAATCTCACTTGCACTTGCACTTCCACCATTAATGAGAACTACCACAGGTATATCAGCATAAGGCGCGCTTTTAGCCTTGTATTCGATATTTTCACTCTTTGTGCGCCCTTTTTGTGTAACTATCACACCACTTTTAATAAAAAGCCGACTTAAATCAACAGCTTGATCAAGTATGCCTCCAGGATTATTACGCAAATCTAGCACGATTCCATTTATTTTACCAATCTGTTTTAATTCACTTAAAACATTACGCGTTACATTTTTATCAAATGAAGACACACGCACATAGGCAAAATCACTACCCTCAATTTTACGCACTTTTACAGAATCTATTTTGATCATATCACGCACGATATTAAAGACAAGCGGTTTTGATTCGCCTTTACGCACAATAGTAAGCTCCACTTTTGTTTTTGGCGCACCACGCATAAGATTGACCGCATCATCTATGCTCATATCTATTGTGCTTTTATCATTAACCCTCACAATCACATCGCCACTTTTTAATCCAGCTTTATCACCGGGTGTGCCATCAACTGGTGCAATAATTGTCAAAGCACCATCTTTTAAGCCAACAGTGATACCAATCCCACCAAACTCGCCATCAGTATTTGCGCGTAAATCATCAAATTTCTTCTTGTTTAAATAGTTTGAATGCGCATCAAGATTACTTAGAAGTCCATCAATAGCCTTATCAACAATATCATCAAAGCTTAGCTCATCAACATAATTTTCCTCAACTATTGCCATAATGCGGCGAAGCTTTTTGAGGGATTCTAATTTATTTTCTTGAACTTTTGGTTTGCTTTTTTGTGTTTCATCAGCCAACAACCCGGCAAACGACACAGAGCTCACCAATAATGAAATAATAATACCCGATAAAATCACTCGTGATTTCTTCATCATTGCTATTACCTTTATAAAAGAGAACTTTTTAGAATCAAAGATAATATTCTATCTCAAAAATATATATATCTTTCTAAATTATCTTAAACTTTCTTTTTTAAAACTAGAGAATCTACTTCATTAAAACTATATTAATAAAAACTCATCGTAGCATTTTCATCAACAAAAAATCGTATTCTCTTAGTGCCAAGCTTAGAACAAGCCCTGCCTATGGTGCTATCATTAATAATACCCTTTTCCTGGACATCACATAAAAAATCCTGAATTACGTTACGATTAATAAATACGGGTAAATATGTATCAGCTATTTTACTCATTATGCCCAAAAATATACCCTTATTATCATAAAACGCCTTTCCATAAGTAAATTCCTCATAAGAATCTCGCTCCATTTCAAAACCATACTCACGTTCTTGCTTACGTGAAAAATCATAATATGTAGCAACTTTTTCAAGCTTTACACTTTGAGTATGAAATACATACGCATCACTAAGATAAGGATAAAATGCTTCTGTGTGTGCAGTAACAAGTGCATTTGACGCGAAGACATCAATACCAAATCGCTTATAGATTCTATCTTGATAATAGCTTTTATCGCGTTTTTCACAATAGCTATCTACATAGTGCGACACTTTTAAAAGTGCAAGTCCAGAATCTAAATCAAGTGCCTTGATATTTAAACTCGCTACACACATCATATTCGCATTCAAGTCATCTTGCATTTTGGCATAAATCTTTTTGGGTGCAATTCTACCATTGTAAAGAATCTCTGCTGAGGTGAGATAAAAACCATTATGTAGCAATGTCCCTAATCCTTTTCTAAATGAGCCATCATAAAATGAAGTCTCTATAATTGCTGTGCTATAAATCCAATTTGGTTGTGAAGGCAGTTTCATATCTTTTGGGTGTATTTTTCTTTGCTCTTTCTCTTCTAATTGCGTGGGTTGATGTGAAGTGGTTTGGGATACAATAGAATCTGTGCCGCTTTCTAGATTCGTAAAAAGTTTTTGTGGGCTTTCATATCCTTCAAGCACTGCCTCTACAGAATCTTCGGAAGCATTAAGCATATTTATATATCCCATACACAATATGCTCCATAAAGACAAACAAAAAGCACTTCGCCTTAACACTTCCTTATCCTTTCATTGAAAAATGATTAAATTAATATCGGTAGAATCCGCAGACTTTTTTATGCCATAATCTTAATTTCACGAAAAACTAACAAGGAGAGGAAATGCGAGAAGAATTAAAAGTCTTTGATATCAAACAAGAAGAGCTAGAAAAACTTAATTATGCCATTATTAAAGTAAAAAGAGCAAATGGAGAGCCACTTGGAGCGATAACTTTAAAACTTTTCTTAGAAGCTCCACAAAGTGTTACTAATTTCGCCACTTTGGCACAAAATGGATTCTATAATGGACTTACTTTTCATCGTGTGATACCCGGCTTTGTTGCACAAGGTGGTTGTCCTTACGGAAATGGCACAGGAGGTCCTGGTTATCGCATCAAATGCGAACTCAGCAATAACCCACATAAACATACTAAAGGAGCATTGTCTATGGCTCACGCTGGGCGTGATACAGGAGGAAGTCAGTTTTTTATCTGCTTTGCACCACAACCTCATCTTGACGGAGAGCACACGGTTTTTGGCAGAATTGAAGCAAATGATAAGGCAAGCCTTAGTGTGCTCGATAGCATTAAAGAAGGTGATATCATCGAATCTATTACTATCTATGATTCGCTTTCAAATGATACACATTAAAAATTAAGGGTATTATTGTGATAAAACGAATTTTTCCTCTTGCTCTTATTTCAAGTTTGCGATTTTTTGGGCTTTTTATTGTATTGCCTATTATCGGACTTTATACAGATGAATTTCAAACAAGTGCATTTCTTGCAGGACTTGCTGCTGGCGGCTATGCACTTACTCAAATTATCTTTCAAACACCTTTTGGTATCTGGAGTGATAAATATAATCGCAAACACGTTGTCGGTATTGGCTTAATCATTTTTTTACTTGGCTCACTTGTATGTGCGTTTTCTACTGATATTACGCTGCTTATCATCGGGCGATTTTTACAGGGTGCTGGTGCAGTTGGCGGTGTAGTAAGCGCACAAATTGCCGATTTAGTGCGAGAAGAAGAACGCAATAAAGCTATGGCTGTTATGGGTGCAGGGATTTTTATAAGCTTTATTTTTGCTATGCTTTTAAGCCCTATTGTTGCAAGTTATTATGGATTAAACACACTTTTTTTTATCACAAGTGGGCTTTGTGTGATTTCACTTATTATCCTTTATTGGAAAGTGCCTGATACACCGAGCGTAAAATATCATTTTCAAGATAACACTATTAATGCTCTCCTAAAAGATAAAAACCTCCTCATTATGAATCTCAGTGCATTTTTGCAAAAGTTTTTAATGATTTTTGCCTTTGTGTGTATCAGTCTTGCCCTCACTCACCAATTCCATATACCTGAAGGAGATTTATGGCATATCTATGCTCCTGCAGCGATTGTGGGTGTTTTTGCTATGGGACCATCATCAGTTTTTGCACAAAAAAAAGGACGATTTAAGGGTGTTATGCTTTTTGGTATTTTTGCTTTTGTGCTGTCATATTTTTTAATGGCTTTTTCTATTCCTCAAGAAAGCATTGTGCTTTTTGCACTTGGTGTCTTTATATTTTTTATAGGATTTGCTATCCACGAGCCTATTATGCAATCTCTAGCAAGTCGTTATCCAAAAGCACATCAAAAAGGTGCGGCACTTGGTATTTTTACAACACTTGGCTATGTGGGTTCAGCTCTTGGTGGTATGTGTGGAGGCTGGCTCTATGAAGAAGTGGGGCTTTTTTATCTTTCGCTTATTATTGCTGTAGTATGTATAATATGGGCGGCACTTCTTATTGTCTTTTTGAGCAATCCACGCAATCAGAAAAATATCTATCTCCCTCTTGATAATAAACAATACTCTTTAGAAAAACTTAGCACACTTGATAAGCTTGAAGGCATAATTGAATGGTATATCAATCAAAATGAGTATATTGCCATTATCAAATACGATGATACATTCATAAAAAAAGAGCAAATCATATCTGCATTAAACAAAGGCTAAAATTATGGAATTATATGAAAAAATTATCATTGCCTCTGCAATGGGGCTATACTTATGCTTTTTAATCTATCAAAATAGAGATTACTTTAGAAAACATACTTCAAAAAAAGGTATCATTTTAAAAAATGATGAAAATATAATTTTCAAAAGGGGCACGATGCCCAATAATAGGGAATCAAACAAGCAAAAAGATAATGATGAAGAAATTCCAGATAATGTGATAAGGATAGAAACCCAAGATGGAAGTGGAGATTTTATAGAAATCATATTCCCAGAAGAAAATAAAGATAAAAATAAAAATGACAAATAGCCCTATCCAAACTAAAAAAAAGAATCTTGCACAAATACCTACAATAAGCAAAAAAATTCTTGGCATTGTTGGAAAAACAAATGCACAATACCAACTCATTCAAGAGGGTGACAAAGTATTGCTTGGCTTAAGTGGAGGCAAAGATTCTATTCTTCTTGCCACATTATTATCTTATATGCAAAAACACGCTCCTTTTAAATTTGATTTTAAAGCTATTACGATTGATTATGGCAGGGGTGGTGAGTATGAATATATTTTTGAATATTGCAAGAAGCTTGGCATTCCTTATGAACTTTATCGCACAGATATTTATAAAATATTAGAAGAAAATAAACGAGAGGGCACAATTTATTGTAGCTTTTGTTCTCGTATGAGACGTGGGGCTTTATATAGCAAGGCATTAGAGGGAGGATTTAATAAACTTGCTCTCGCACATCATCTTGATGATGCCGCAGAAAGTTTTTTTATGAATCTTACCTATAACGGGGCGATGCGCTCTATGCCACCTATATATCGTGCTCAAAATGGTTTGGAGGTTATCCGCCCACTCATTTTTGTGAGGGAAAGACAGATTATTGATTTTATTGCACATAATCACATTTATATCGCACCTGATTGTAATTGCCCCATAAATTGGCTAGATTCTGATAAAAAACCTTATGCTAGAGAAACCACAAAACAATTTCTTAAAAATATAGAATCTCAAAACCCAGATTTTTTCAAATCCCTCAAAAATGCCTTTAGCAATATCCACGCGGAGAGCTTTTGCGATGAACGCTATTTTAAAATATAAATTGATAAACTTACTTTAAAGTATTTGCAAACAAAAAAAGTATAAAATCCTCCCAAAGGATATATTATGGCAGATAGCATTAAAACACTTACTCTTGCTCAAATCTATGAAATGCAAGGGCTAAAAGAGGACGCGTTAAAGATTTATCGTGAAATTCTCTTAGAATCTCCTGAAAACAAAGAAGCACAAATGGCAATCAAACGTCTAATGCTTGTCCAAAAATATTTTCCTCCGCTTAATCTTGCAAAAAAGGAGCTTTTTGTTAATCCAAAATCCCAAGAGGATTTAATCCAATTTCAAAGGTGGCTACTCCAATGGAACTCAAAGATTTAATACTCCAAACACTTAATGAATTTTCACAACCTAGCGAAGATTCTAATACCCTCCCTACTCATCAAAATATTTCAATACAAACAACTCCTACCCCGCCTGTGGCAAATCCCTTTTGGCAAAATGAAAATATACGAGAAGAATGTGAATTTTTAGAAATGCTTCAAGAGCGGCTTTTGGTGCTTTTTGAAGGCTTATGTGCAGAGCATAACCAAGATATACAAACAAAACTAAACCTTACCATAAATTTCCTTGAATACGAACTTAGCGTGATTAATGAACGATTAAATGACATAAAAAAATAATTTCTGTTAAATTTACATTTAATAATCTCATTTAGAATTTCTCCCAGCCTTTGACCCGAATGAGATAGGGCGAGGTGATGGATTAACCCATTCCGTGAGTATCATCTCAAAAAGAGGTTTCCCCCTCCAACTTCCTCTTTAATTTAAGATACTCACATCGAAAAACCAAACCTTTATTGAACCGCCTAAGACCCCACTTGGGCGGTGTCTTTCCATATTTCAATCAATCCCTAATGATTGCATTATCTGCTCTCTTGCTTGTAGATACGCTCTAAATAACGCTTGAAACTAAAATACATCAGTACTCTTAAAACAATAAATGCTAAAGATTATAATATTTCACATTAATGCAATACTTAAGGCTATATTGGGCAATTTCATAATTTGTTAAAGTTATAAGCCTACATTCAAACCACTTTCAATCCTTAACTTAAGCTATCTAAAAAGTGTTTTATTATACAATCTCACACTTTTACTTGCATATAAAGGTTGGAGATATGTTGGAAATTTTGATGATTGAAGATGATGTGGAACTTGCAGAAATTATTACAAGCTACCTTAAGCAATATGATATGAATGTTACAAACTATGATGAACCATACACTGGTATGAGTGCAGTGAATGCGAAACATTTTGATATTTTGCTTCTTGATTTAACATTGCCTAATCTTGATGGCTTAGAGGTGTGCAAAAGAGTGGCAAAACAAAATAGTGTGCCCATCATTGTTTCTTCTGCACGAAGCGATGTTGATGATAAAGTTGAAGCACTCAAATCTGGTGCTGATGATTATATTTCAAAGCCATATGACCCTAAAGAGTTGGTTGCAAGGATTCAGTCCCTCCTTAGACGCTACAATAAAAAAAGTATCAAAGAGCAAGATAAAGAAAAAGATAGTGTATTTAAGATTGATAAATATAGCCGACAAGTATTCTTTAAGGACAAAAAACTTGAACTTACTCGCGCAGAATATGAAATTCTTACCTTACTTATAAGCAAAAAGGGACATGTTTTCTCGCGTGAAGCTATTGCTATTGAATCTGAATCAATCAATCCTGAAAGTTCAAATAAAAGTATTGATGTGATTATTGGACGATTGCGTTCCAAAATTGAAGAAAATCCAAAAAACCCACAATATATTATTTCTGTTCGTGGTGTGGGCTATAAACTCGAAACATAGGATTCGTATTATATGTTTCAATTTCGACACTCTATTTTTTTTAAAATCGTTGTCCTCTTTTTATGTGCCTTATTTGGATTCTTTGCAGTCTCTTACTACTTTATTCAAGACCATATCAAAAATGAGGATCTCCTCTCACAAGTGCGTTATGAGCAATTTACTGCAACTATCAATGAAATTATGCAACACGGGGGCAGCCTCCACACAATCAAACAATATTTAAACAATATACAATTTATCCCCATAGAGGAAGAAGAGATTAAGCGCGTATTGCAGGAAATCAATAAAATTCCTTATGATTTTGATGGTATTTTTGCTAAGGCGATTAATACACAAAATGGTATTTACATTCTCCTTGAAACAAGTAATGAAACTACTCTTTACAAAGATAATTCCCGTAAATCTTATGAAAATTTTTATATCATTACGCTCATTGGTATCGTGCTTTTAACTTTTGTATTTTTTATTGTATTAAAAAGTCTTATGCCTATAAAGGTTCTCAAAGAACGGATTAAGCAATTCGCAGAGGGTAATTTTGATATGCACCACAAACAACACACAAAAGATGAAATCGATGAACTTTATCAAGAGTTTTACAAAGCCTCAAACAAGATTAAATCTCTTAATGAATCTCGTGGTTTGCTTTTACGCTCCATTATGCACGAACTTAAAACTCCTATTACAAAAGGACGCATTGTTGCAGAAATGGTGCAAGATAATGTGCAAAAAAAACAACTTTGCTCTGCATTTATAAGACTTAATGAACTCATTAATGAATTTGCAAAGCTAGAAGAAATTACTTCTAAAAACTATCATATCAACAAGCAAGAATTTCTCCTTTCTGACTTGATAAATCATACCGAAGATATGCTCCTTATTGATGATGAATCTAATCCTATCACACTTGAAACCCCAAATACTCTTATCAAGGCAGATTTTGACCTCTTTGCCATTGCACTTAAAAATCTTCTTGACAATGCTATGAAATATAGCAATGACGGAAAAGTAAGGGTGTATGCAAAAAATGATCGCCTCTACACAAGCTCTAAAGGTGAACCTTTAGCCCACGCATTAGAAGATTATTTTAAACCCTACTTTAAAAACGATAAAAATCCCTCATCACAGGGATTTGGTCTTGGTATGTATATCATTAAAAATACACTTGATAACCAAGGTTTTGATTTGAGTTACAAACACGAAGATGGTTACAATATCTTTATCATTCATCATTGCGTAGTAGAAAATTATTGCCATATTAATGCCAAACCAAAGCAATAAGGAGAAATTATGTTTAGACGATTAAAACGCACCCGTTTAAAACCTCAAATGAGAGCATTAGTGAGAGAAAATCATTTGCACAAAGAAGATTTTATTTATCCACTCTTTGTTGTAGAGGGAGAATCTATTAAGAATAGTATTCCTTCTATGCCCGGAGTATTCCAATTAAGTGTTGATAATGTTCTCAAAGAATGTGAAGAACTTTTAAATCTTGGTATATACCATATTATCCTTTTTGGTGTGCCAACACATAAAGATTCTTGTGGGAGCGGAGCTTTAAGTGATAGAAATATTGTGGCACAAGCCATAAAAGCAATTAAAAAGCATTTTCCACAAATGATTGTTACGCTTGATTTATGCTTTTGTGAATACACAGACCACGGGCATTGTGGGATACTTGATGAAAAGATTCAAAGTGTTGATAACGATGCTACACTTGAAATTTTAGGACAACAAGCCGTAGTGCTTGCAAGTTGTGGAGGAGATATGATAGCTCCAAGTGCAATGATGGACGGAATGGTAAGCGTTATTCGCAGTTATTTAGACAAGGCTGGATTCACACATATCCCTATTATGAGTTATTCAACTAAGTTTGCAAGTGCTTATTATGGACCATTTCGTGATGTAGCAAATTCAGCACCAAGCTTTGGCGATAGAAACTCCTATCAAGAAGATTCGGCAAATCGTAGAGAGGCAATTTTAGAAAGCCTAACAGACGAAGCAGAAGGAGCAGACATTCTTATGGTAAAGCCTGCTCTCGCCTACTTAGACATTGTGCGCGACATACGCGAACACACTTTACTTCCTTTAGCAGTCTATAATGTAAGTGGTGAATATGCTATGTTCAAATGCGCTCAACAAGCAGGATTTATTGATTATGAACGTGTATTGCTTGAAACGCTCACAGGTTTTAAACGCGCAGGAGCTGATATTATCATTAGCTATCACGCAAAAGAAGTGGCTAAACTTTTGCAATAGATATAGATTCTAAAACATATCCTAAAGATTATTTTAAAAGCTTTAGGCTATAATACAATATTTTAGAATCTGCTACATTTTGATACTCAAAGGAATTTTATGGGAAGAGCATTTGAATACCGCCGTGCAGCAAAAGAAAAAAGATGGGACAAAATGAGCAAAGTTTTTCCCAAACTTGCAAAAGCCATTACTATTGCCGCTAAAGAAGGTGGTGGAGACCCAGCAATGAATGCAAAACTCCGCACTGCTATTGCCAATGCCAAAGCGCAAAATATGCCAAAAGATAATATTGATGCTGCTATCAAACGTGCGAGCGGTAAAGATGGTGTCTTTAGTGAGATTACCTATGAAGGTAAAGCAGCCTATGGTGTGCTAATTTTCATAGAATGCACGACCGATAACCCTACACGCACAATTGCTAATATCAAAAGTTACTTCAATAAAACACCAAACGCAAGTATTCTTACGAATGGTTCTATTGATTTTATGTTTGCACGCAAAAGTGCATTTGAGTTTCGCACAAATAAAAACCTTGAAGAGCTAGAACTAGAGCTCATTGATTATGGACTTGAAGAATTAGAACATAGAGAAGATGAAGAAGGAGATTATTATATCGCCTATGGTGATTATAAAGATTTTGGCACGCTAAATGAGGGCTTTGAATCTCTACAGATTCCAATTCTTAAGGCAAGTTTGCAAAGAATCCCTACTTCGCCCATAAACCTTGATGAGGCACAAATACAAGAGATTGAAAAACTCCTTGACAAGATTGAAGACGATGATGATGTGCAAGCAGTTTATACCAATATTCAATAATGAAAAAGTTTCTCAAAGCAAAAAGGTAACTTGATTATTTTATTTGTAAAATATTTTTTTACCAAATAAGCTTTTTATTAGAAACTTCACATTACAATTCCACACAAAAACAAAATGAAGGAGAAAAATGAGTCATTCTACCTTTGAGCACCCTTACTTTGGTGTATTTATACTCTTTGTGCTTACTTGCGTTGCTTTTACGCTCACTCTCCGTTTGCAGCGTATTCTTTCAAGAAAACTTGCCAAAAAGGATAGAGAAAAACTCAAACTCTCTACGTATGAATGCGGTCCTACTCCAACAAGACAACCAAACAAAATCTCAACGCATTTTTTTATCCTCGCCCTTCTTTTTGTCCTCTTTGATATTGAAGTAATTTTTATGATTCCTTGGGCGATTGACTTCAAACTATTTACATACATAGGGCTTGGTAATTTTGTATTTTTTGAAATGCTTAGTTTTATCGCCCTTTTAGTTATAGGGTTTATTTATGCGTGGAAAAAAGGAGCTCTCTCATGGCAAAACATCAAGTAAATTATGCTCAAAGTGCAGGATTACCCATTGCTCTTGGTAGTGTGGATAAATTACTTAATTGGGGAAGAAGCAATTCATTATGGGGGCTTACCTATGGCTTGGCGTGTTGTGCCATTGAAATGATGGCAACTGGTGGCAGTCGTTTTGACCTTGATAGATTTGGCACGATTTTTCGTGCCTCTCCTAGACAATCGGATTTGATGATTATATCAGGCACCCTCACTAAAAAACATGCAGAATTTGCTCGCAGACTTTATGACCAGATGCCCGAACCAAAATGGGTAATATCAATGGGAAGTTGTGCTAATACTGGTGGAATGTTTAACACTTATTCCACCGTGCAAGGCGTAGATAGAATCATCCCCGTAGATATTTATTTGCCCGGCTGCGCACCGCGTCCAGAAACTTTGCAGTATGCAATAATGGTCTTGCAGCAAAAAATTCGCAGACAAAAAATCGTGCCGCAAAGCACAAAAAAGCGACTTATATAGGATCTTAAGAAGGAGGCAAGATGATACGACAAAATCCACCAAAAGCCAATGTGCAAAAATCAGTATATTACACACATCGTTTTGATGTTGCTCCTATATCACCAAAGCTCCCTCTTAATGGTTTTGATTCTGAAATGAAAGCCATTCATACCCCTATTGCTGAAAGTTACATAGAAAATGACCTTGCAACATTATGGATAGAATCTACACATCTCTTTGCACTTATGAGTGAGCTTCACGCTTTGGGTTACAATATTCTCACAGAAATGAGTGCGATTGACAAGCTAGAAGAAAGTAATGAATTTGAATTGTTTTATCTTTTATTGAATCTTGAAGATACAAGCTCTAAACGTCTTAAAATTAAAACAAAAATCAAAAAAGGGCAACAAATCTCTTCGCTTGCATCACTTTTCAAAAGTGCAAATTGGAGTGAAAGGGAATGTTATGATATGTTTGGCATTATTTTTAATGGACACCCTTGCCTCCAAAGACTTCTTATGCCAAAAGATTGGGTAGGACACCCATTGCTTAAATCCTACCCCTTGAAAGGCGATGAATATGCTGCTTGGTATGAAGTAGATAAAATTTTTGGCAAAGAATATCGTGATATTATTGGTCCAGAACAACGTGATAGTGCAAGAATAGATAGAGAAAATGATAAAGATTTTGGAGCAATTGATTTTAATCTTACTTATCAAGAAAACAATACACCTCCACTTATCAAATCTTTCAAACATAGCACAAAGCTAAAGGCAAGACGATGAAACAAAATTACACAAGACTAAAGCCAAATTTTGAAAATATCTTTTTTGAGCAAGAAAATGACAAAATGGTAGTAAATTTTGGACCACAGCACCCATCTGCACACGGGCAATTACGTCTTATTTTAGAACTTGAACACGAAAAAATTATCAAAGCCACTCCTGATATTGGCTATTTGCATCGTGGTGTAGAAAAAATGGCTGAAAATATGATTTATAATGAATTTATGCCTACAACTGATAGACTTGATTATATTGCTGCGACAAGCAATAATTACGCATTTGCAGCAAGTGTAGAAAAACTCATTGGTGTAGAAGTACCTTTGCGTGCGCAAGTTATCCGCACTATGCTTTTAGAGATTAATCGTATTATCTCACATATTTTCTTCCTTGGCATACACGGAATGGATGTGGGTGCATTGTCTATATTTTTGTATTGCTTTATTGAGCGTGAATATGGCTTAGATTTGATGGAAGATTATTGTGGAGCAAGACTCACACATAATGCCATTCGTATTGGTGGTGTGCCACTTGATTTACCCCATAATTTTTTAGAAAGTGTAGAAAAATGGACACAAAGCGTGCCAAAAACACTTGACCTTGTGCGTGGATTGCTCGATAAAAATAGAATCTGGCGCATTCGCCTTGAAAATGTTGGTTATATATCACAGGATTTTGTCAAGCAATGGAGTCTAAGCGGGATTATGGCTCGAGGAAGCGGTATCAAATGGGATATTCGCAAACATAATCCTTATGAACTCTATCCACAACTAGATTTTGAAGTGCCTGTGGCAACTGAAGGTGATTGTTATGCGCGTTACCAACTTTATATTGAAGAAGTATATCAATCTCTCAAGATTCTAAAACAACTCATAGCTCTTTATCCTAGCACTCCAAGTGAGCTTATGGCAAGAGATGCTCGTTACATATCTGCGCCTAAAGAAGATATAATGACACAAAACTACTCACTTATGCAACATTTTGTGCTTGTAACACAAGGTATGCGCCCTCCTGTGGGTGAAGTATATGTCCCAACAGAATCTCCTAAAGGTGAACTTGGATTTTTTATCCATTCTCTTGGTGCTCCATCGCCTCATCGCCTAAAAATCCGCACACCAAGCTTTTATCACATAGGTGCATTACAAGACCTTTTGGTTGGGCATTATTTTGCTGATATTCCTGCAATTTTAGCTTCAACAAATGTCGTTTTTGGTGAAATCGATAGATAAAGGATTGATATGAAACGATATGATTTACGACATTTATCCAATGATTTTGACAAGCGTTTAAATGAATTATGTGATACTTTAGAAAATGGAGAGGTAGGTATCTTTCTCTTTGAGGTACGTGAATTTACAAATGTGCAAAAAGCTATTGACTGCATTTTAGGACGCGGTGATGAGCTTTTAAATAGTCTGCGCTTTAATGAAGTAGATTGGAGTATTGTGATAAGGAGAAAAAAGTAATGAAAGCATTTGCCTCACTCATTAGCAAAATCTCACAAAAACCCGTTAAAAAAGATTTTGCTAATTATGATACTCTTATAAGTTTTGGCTACTTTTGGGAAGATATGCCTTCTTGCAGGCAGCTTTTTGCTTTACACCCACTCTTTATGCCAGAAAATAAATCTATTCAATGCTTGCGCTATGAAGTTGGCACAGAATTCGGTATTGCTTGGCTTTTAGCTTACTCTCTCTCTCCATTGCTCAACACAACAAATACTTTTACGCAAGAACTTAAGACAAAATTGCAACTTATTGATGTGGGCTATCTTTCTTCAGAGACTAATCTCGCTGAAGAAGAATTGGAATCTATTATGAAATATTTAAATACGCTCAAAAAACCTCTAGCCCTTATTCTAGGAAAAGAATTAGCCCTTCATCCACACGCACAAGATATTGCTCTCATTTGTGGCATACTTGGCGCAAGTGATAAGATTAACATTATTATGCCTGAATACGAGGATTCTCAAGATTATGCAACACCACAACATATCTCACTTGAATTATGTGAAGATTTACCTGAATCTAACGGAAATTTTGTGTATATTATGCCCTCTTCTGTTACACTTAATACCTTAAAAATTCCGCCACTTTTTGCCCCAACACTCAAACTAAAAGACAAACAACACATTACGCTTAATTTTGAATCTCAACATATTGAAGCAATATGCGAGCGTGATGATACAAAAAAAGGCACAATTGCTTTATTGTATCTCTCAAAAATAGGCGATATGGGCTATCCTTATAAGAAAGTCGAGGTGATAATATGAGCAAAATTACTATCACAATCAATGGACAAACTCTCTCTTGCAATGAGGGAGAGAGCATTTTACAAATAGCACGCAGAGAGGGTATTGAAATCCCTGCAATTTGCTATCTTTCTGGTTGTTCTCCTACTATGGCGTGTAAGCTTTGTATGGTAGATATTGACGGCAAACGCAATTATTCTTGCAATTCTAAAGCAAAAGATGGTATGAATATCCAAACACATACACCCGAAATTATAAAAGAACGCAATGCCATTATGCAAAGCTATGATGTAAATCACCCACTCCAATGCGGTGTATGTGATAAAAGTGGTGAATGTGAGCTACAAAACTATACCTTAAAAATGCAAGTAAGCACTCAAGAATATCATATCAAAGAAAGCTACAAACCTCACAAATCTTGGGCAAAAGCAGTTTATGACCCAAATCTTTGTATTATGTGCGAACGTTGTGCAACAACCTGTAAAGATAATCTTGGCGAAGCTAAGCTCAAAGCACAAAAAGCTGATTTAGAGCCACTTGATAGTGCATTATGGAAAGATTCTATGCCAAAAGATGCTCTAAGTGTGTGGTCGCGAAAGCAAAAGGCATTAATTGATTTTGTAAGTGATACACCTTGTTTTGATTGTGGTGAGTGTATTAGTGTATGTCCTGTAGGTGCTTTAAGCACAGATGACTTTAAATACAAGGCGAATGCGTGGGAGCTTAAAAAAATAGAATCTACTTGTATCCACTGCCCTATGGGTTGTAAGCTTACCTATGAAGTGCGCCATAACGATATGCTCGGCACACCTCATATTTATCGTGTAAAAAATGACTTTTACTTTAATCCTATTTGTGGCACTGGGCGATATGCATATGATGTAAGCTCAAGCGTGAATCCAGCACAAAATTTGCAAACAGCCATTCAAGCCTTTAAAAAAGCGACAGGTATTAATGTAGGCAATCAAACAACAAATGAAGAAGCATTTGTGCTTAATCATCTCGCTAAGCTTAATAACTACTCTTTGTATAATGAAGAAGCCCTTAACTTTAAGCATTTTATCAATGCGTTTCTTACTTATGCACACAAAACAATGCTAAACCACCTCTCTCACTTTAAAGAATCTCAAAATGTGATTCTCATAGGAAGTGCGATTAATTATCAAGTGCCTACATTGCGCTATATGTTAAATAATAAGCTTAAGATTCTTAAAGGCTCGCAAGCTGTATATATGCACCCACTTAATGACACACTTATACCAGCCTTAAGTAAGAGTGTTACAAGCATAAGCTACCACCCAGATGCACTAAGTATTGCGGTTGCAAGCTTGGCTCTTGCTTATCTTCATACAAATCCGAGTGATGATGAACATACTCAAACATTAAAAAGTATTATTCAACCCCTCCTTGAAAGCAAACGCATAATAAAAACGCCTATACAAAAGGAAGTAAAAAAAACAATTACTTCACAAAATGAAGCTGGCGAGGAAGTAAGCACAGAAGTTACAGAAACAATTGAAGAGATGAAAGAAGAAATCATCTATCAAGCCCTTATAGATTCACAAATAAGCCCCGAGCAGTTTGCAGCACTTAGCACAATATGTCAAAACAAACCAACTCTCGTGCTTGGAGCTGATGTGTATGCAGATTCTCAAGCACAAATCCTCGCACAAATACTTGGTATTTTAGAATATAAAAATATCATCAATGTAATTCTTGTGCCACCATTTGCTAATGCACTCGGTTTAGCAATGATTTGTGATTTAAGTCCTAAAAAAGCTGAGCAACAAGAGGATTTTATTATTGGTTACCGCGATAGTGGTGATTTTGTATGTGAATCTGATTTTATAAGCATAGATTCTCCATACACTGAATCCACAAAGGATATAACCAAATCTTCCCAAGATACACCGGATTTTATCCTCCCTGCTATCAACCAACTTGAAGGCACTTACACAAGCATTGATTGCAGAATCTTACCTCTTAAACCTGCTCTTACATTTCAAGGCTATGATTTAAGTGATATTGCTAAAGCTTTTGATATGAAAGGTGATTATCTTATTGACTACACAAGTCTTATCTGTGGTTGCGAGTTTGATGATTTTGACAATAAGTTCTTAAATGATGGCACAGATATGCGTGGTTATCGTTTCAAGAATCTTCCCCTTACGCCTTTAACGTCTCTTGATTCTCTCACTCTTACATTACCTCAATATGAACGCACATATAATGCCTATATGTTAAATTCTCCTTCACAATTCAATACTTATACGGCAAAAAGTGTGCATTTACAAAACAAAGTTGGTATCTATGTGAGTGCATCTTTCTTGCAAGAGCTTGGGTTAAAAGAAGGTCAATATATTACACTTACAGATTCTACGCACCATATTAGTGGAACAGTATATATTGATTATTATCTCAATATGCCTTGCTTCCTCGTTAGTCCTATGCTCCAAGGTGCAAACGATATATTTGCTTCCAGTGCTTGGACGAATTTACATATTTCACATAAGGAACAAATATGAGCGATTTGACAGGTGGCATTATTGAAACAATATTAAAAATTATCGTTGTGTTGCTTATTTTTTCTGCACTTGCAGGATTTGGCACATATTTAGAGCGTAAAATATTGGGGTTTTTTCAAAGACGCATTGGACCAAATTATGTAGGTCCTTATGGTTTATTGCAAGTGCTTGCTGATGGTATCAAACTCTTTGTCAAAGAAGATATTATTCCGCAAAATGCCATTAAACCTATCTTTATCCTAGCACCCTCACTTGCTGCTATCACAGCATTTATTGCTATGGCTCCTATACCCTTTTTCCCTCAATTTGAGCTTTTTGGACATACCATTACGCCCATTATCTCTGATATCAATGTAGGGATTCTCTTTGTTTTAGCAGTAAGTTCTTGTGGGATTTATGCGCCGCTTCTTGCAGGATTAAGCTCTGGCAATAAATGGTCGCTTATTGGTGGAGCGAGAGCTGCTTTACAATTTCTAAGTTTTGAAGTCATTACCTTTCTCTCACTCCTTGCCCCTCTTATGCTTGTTGGTTCTCTATCTCTTGTAGATATTAATAATTATCAGCAAGATGGTGTGCTTGATTGGCTTATTTTTAAACAGCCTCTCGCCTTTGTACTTTTTATTATTGCAGCATATGTTGAGCTTAACCGCACACCTTTTGACTTGCTTGAACACGAATCAGAGATTACCGCAGGATTTGCGACAGAATATAGCGGCTTAAAATGGGGAATGTTTTTCATTGGCGAATACGCTAATATGTTTGCCACTGCTTTTATTTTAAGCCTTATATTTTGCGGTGGATTCAATGACTGGGGCTTTATCCCTGGTGGAATTGCAATTTTACTCAAAGTGTGCTTTTTTATCTTTTTATTTATGTGGGTAAGAGCAACATTTCCACATGTTCGCCCCGATCAACTTATGCGTATGTGTTGGAAAATTATGCTTCCTCTCGGGTTGCTTAATGTGCTTCTCACAGGCTGCATTTTATTATTTTAGGAGATAAAATGAAAACAGATTATTATGTCTTAGCTCCTCGTAAGAGGCGTGAAAAACAAGCTTTTCTTACACGCGTAGGTATCACACTCAAAACAACTTTAAGTCTTGACCTATTTGCTGGGCTTAAAAAATCTTTAGGAGCATTTTTTGCGCCAAAAGCAACGATTCATTATCCTTTGGAGATAATTCCTTTAAGCCCTCGATATAGAGCTGTACATAAACTACAACGACTTCTAGAATCCGACATACAACGTTGCATTGGTTGTGGATTATGTGAAAAAATCTGCACGAGCAACTGCATACGCATTATTACTGATCAGGATACAGATGGGCGTAAAAAAATTTTAGATTATAGCATTAATTTTGGACGTTGCATTTATTGTGGATTATGTGCAGAAGTCTGCCCTGAACTCGCTATTGTGCATACTGATCGATTTGAAAGTGCAAGCACACAACGAGCATTGTTTGGCTATAAAGATATTCTTTTAGAATCCACCTCCTCGCTACTTGAATTTGATGGCTATGGGTCAGTATCCCCTAATGCTGATAAACTTGTCAAACAAACACCATTAAGCTATGTATTAACAAAAGAAGCAAACAGCACAGATTCGGAATCGAATACAAAAATATCAGAATCTCCCACACAGGAGGGTGCAAATGTTTGAAACAATTGCTTTTTATCTCTTTAGCACATTATGTATTGTAAGCTTTCTCATCGTTGTAAGCTCATCGCAGATTCTTTATGCAATGACAGCACTTGCAAGCGGAATGATTTTTGTATCTGGCATATTCTTTGTGCTTGATGCAGAATTTTTAGGTGCAGTGCAAATTGTCGTGTATGGAGGCTCTGTGGTTGCACTCTATGCGTTTGCAATGATGTTTTTTGATACTTCAAAAGAAGTTATAGAATCTCGCAAAAATGAATGGGTAGCGTGTGTGCTATGTGTGGGCATTGCTATCGTGCTTGTTGGAGCTTTCGGTATGCCTTCAATAGGAAGTAATCTAGAAATCGTTGCAGATTCTCAAAAACTCATTGATATTGCAGAAATGAACAATATTCAAATGATTGGTTATGTGCTTTTCACAAAATATCTCATTCCCTTTGAAATTGCTGCTTTTATGCTCCTTGTAGCTATGGTAGCAGGGATTATACTCAGCATTAAAAGGAGCAATAATGGTCAGTCTTAATCACTATTTGATTTTATCAGCAATATGCTTCTGTATAGGATTTTTTGGCATATTGAGACGGCGCAATATTATTATGCTATTTTTTTCAACCGAAATCCTACTCAATAGTGTTAATATCGGATTTGTTGCGGTTGCCTCATATCTTAATGATTTACAAGGCGAGATTTTTGCACTTTTTATCATTGCAATTGCCGCAGCAGAAATTGCTGTAGGATTAGGGCTGGTGGTTATTTGGTATAGAAAACACCACACGCTTGATATAAGCTCATTAGAGAATCTCAAAGGATAAAATATGATACCGACAAGTGAAACTCTCATTCAAATGGTATATATTGCGCTTTTTGCTCCTCTTGTAGGAGCAGTTTTTGCCGCATTTTTTGGACATAGACAAAAATGTCTCTTCGCGGGTATTGTCCCTACACTTTTGCTTTGTGCTTCTTTTGTCGCTTCAAGCCTACTTTTTGCTGCTGTATATACAACCGATATTGTCATTTATATTGACCTTTTAGATTGGATTGAAGCAGGAGACTTTTATAGCTCATTTGGTTTTATGGTTGATAGCATTAGCGTGAGTATGATGATTGTCGTAAGTCTCATTTCTACAATTGTGCATATATATTCTATCGGCTATATGAAACACGATAAGGGATTTAATCGCTATTTTAGCTACCTTAGTGCCTTTGTATTTTCAATGATGCTTCTCGTGATGAGCGATAATTTCTTAGGACTCTTTGCAGGCTGGGAAGGCGTAGGTCTGTGCTCTTATCTCCTTATTGGCTTTTGGTATGAAAAAGAAAGTGCAAATTTTGCCTCCATAGAAGCCTTTGTGATGAACAGAATAGCCGATCTTGCATTAATTATAGGTATTTTCCTGATTGTTTATCATTGCGAAAGTCTCAAATATGAAGAAATATTTGCTTTATTACAAACAGAACAATTTGATACAAGCTTGCTTTTATGGATTGGTGCATTGCTCTTTGTAGGAGCTATGGGTAAATCTGCTCAATTCCCTTTCCATACTTGGCTTGCTGATGCTATGGAAGGTCCAACTCCTGTATCAGCACTTATCCACGCAGCAACGATGGTAACTGCGGGTGTATATCTTCTCGTGCGTGCAAATCCACTCTACCAAATGATTCCTGATGTTGGCTTTTTTATTGCTTCTCTTGGTGCATTTGTAGCAATCTTTGGTGCGAGTATGGCACTTGTAAATAAAGATTTAAAGCGCATTATTGCTTATTCCACACTCTCTCAACTTGGCTATATGTTTGTGGCAGCAGGCTTTGGGGCGTATTGGATTGCCCTTTTCCACCTCATCACTCACGCATTCTTTAAATCCCTCCTTTTCTTAGGTGCTGGCAATGTAATGCACGCTATGAATGATAAGCTTGATATTACAAAAATGGGTGGGTTATATAAACCATTGCGTTATACAATGATTATGATGTGTATCGCTTCTGTAGCACTTGCTGGAATCTATCCTTTTGCAGGATTCTTCTCTAAAGATTTAATTTTAGAAGTCGCTTTTTCTCAACATACTTTTATATGGGCAATTTTGTTTGTTTCAGCACTTTTTACAGCATTTTATAGCTTTAGGTTGCTTATGCTTGTATTTTTTGTGCCAAAATCTCATTCTGAAAACCCACATGAAGCCTATTCTTATATGCTTCTTGCAATGTTACCTCTTGCTATCCTCTCTATGGTTGCCGGACTCGGAGCTATACTTGAAAAATTCTTAAGCATACATTTACCCTACGCACTTCCTGAATTACCGACACAAACACATTTGCTCCTTATTGGCTCTACGCTCACTCTTGTATGTCTTGTGGCTCTTTTTAGTATTATCAAATATGCTAAAGGTGGCTTTGGAAGCTTTTGGGAACATACTTTTATCTACAAGATTCTTAGTAATAATTACTATATCCCCAAACTTTACGAGAATCTTTTCATCAAACCTTATCATAAATGTGCTATTTTCCTATGGCAAAAAATAGAATTGGGCTGTATTGATTATTTTGTAGATTCTCTTGCGCGTTATACAAAAGCATTGGGCGGCAAACTCTCCCTTATACAAAATGGCTCACTCACGCGTATGCTTAAACTCATTATTGGAGGTTTGTGTGTCTTACTCCTTGCGTGTGTGTCTTATTTTATATGGAGGCAATTATGAATTATCTTTTAAATATTGTTATCTTTTTCCCAGCATTTGCCGCGGTTATTTTATATATACTTAAAGGTGAAAAAGGGCGCATATTTGCGATTATAGTCTCAGCACTTGAATTGCTTTTTGTCCTGCTTTTATGGAATGAATTTAATGTCAATTACGGAGGGATTCAATTCCTTAACCATATAGAAATTGTCCATTCCTATGGTATAAGCTATTCTGTGGGAATTGATGGTATTTCTCTTTTCCTCATCGCACTTAACGCATTTGTCGTATTCCTTGCTTTGTGCCTCTTTAAATATATCAAAACTTCGGTAGCCATTGCAATCTTATTCCTTGAAAGCATTACAATGGGTGTATTTTGTGTGCTTGATGTTATACTCTTTTATATCTTTTGGGAGATTTCAATTTTACCTATACTCTACATACTTGGTATATGGGGTGGTGAGAAGAGAATCTACGCAAGTATCAAATACTTTATCTATGCTTTTAGTGGCTCAATTATTATGCTTGTAGGTATTTTATACTTTGCTTATCAATATAAGCTCACTATGGGTGCGTGGAATTTTAATTTACTTGATTGGTATCAACTCTCTCTTGATGCTTCGATTCAAAAATGGCTTTTTATTGCATTTTTTCTTGGTATGGCAGTCAAGATTCCGCTCTTTCCGTTTCATTCGTGGCAACCCTATGTCTATACACAAGCACCTATCATAGGTTCTGCTCTCTTATCAGGAGTTGTAAGCAAAATGGGAACGTATGCGCTTTTACGCTTTGTCCTGCCTCTTTTTCCAGATACAAGCAACTCGATGAGCTTTATTATCAGTATTATATGTGTTTTAATGATAGTATATGGCGCAATGCTAAGTCTTGTGCAAAAAGATATCAAAACCCTTCTTGCTTATGGTTCTATCTCACATATGGGTATCATCGTGCTAGGTATTTTTTCACTCAATACTGAAGGAATAAGTGGAGCTACATTCTTTATGGTATCACACGGACTCGTAATAGCTGCACTCTTTTTCCTCATAGGCTGTATATATGAGAGAATTCAAACCCAACAAATAAGCAAGATTCAAGGCTTAGCGCATAGTATGCCAAATCTAAGTGCCACTTTTGGTATTGTAATGATGTGTTCTCTTGGCTTACCTTTGACTATGGGTTTTGTAGGAGAAGTGCTTTGCTTATATGGATTCTTTCAAGTTAATCCAATAATGACATTTTTAGCCGGAAGTAGCTTTTTTGTAGGAGCAATTTATATGCTCATTGTCTTTAAGAAAACTTTTCTAGGCACTACATCACCTCAATACAGCACTTTAAAGGACTTTAGTTTGCGAGAAAAAATTGTCTTTGCACCTATTATAGCAATCATCATAGCCTTTGGTGTGTATCCAAAACCCTTGCTTAACCCTATCAATACAAGCGCACAAACGCTTACTCAAATGATTGAGCTCAAAAAACCTAGCAACGTTACTGATCGTATGATAGAAGGGCAAAATCCTTACTCTTACGAACATATCCCTAATGACTTTGATGATGAAGGGGTGCTTATTATCCCAAACATAGGAGATTAATATGCCAGAATCTATGAATTTTTCATTTATGCAACTTAACTTGCCACTCCTCATTCCTATGTGTATTTCACTTCTTGGCGGCATTGTGCTGCTTGGAGTAGGCATATTCAGTAAAACAAAATCACGTGAGCTCTATATTGCTATCAGTATGCTTTTTGTGATTTTAAATCTTGGATTCTTAATCCTTGAGGGAAATCCTACACGTCAATTTGGCTTTTTTAATCTCTTGCTTGTCGATGGATATTCTCTCCTTGTGCAGTTTATTATTCTTATCTCTACCTTTATAATCCTGCTCTTTTTAATGCATAAAAATACATTAGAAGAAACGCAACACGCCGAATTTTACGCACTCCTTTTATTCGCCATTGCAGGATTTGGCTTTATGGTTTCAAGTGAGAATCTTATTCTTATCCTCTTGGGGCTAGAATGTGCTTCTTTAAGTCTTTATACACTTATTGCACTTCATAATAAAGCACAAGCTTTTGAAGC
Organism: Helicobacter japonicus; assembly: GCF_000762845.2. Lineage (GTDB taxonomy): Bacteria > Campylobacterota > Campylobacteria > Campylobacterales > Helicobacteraceae > Helicobacter_C > Helicobacter_C japonicus. The sequence continues at coordinate 54,415 of NZ_JRMQ02000010.1, forward strand.
TGCCATCAAATATTTTGTAATGGGTGCTTTAGCCACAGCCTTATATGCCTTTGGCGCACTTCTTTTATATGCTACCACAGGCAGTATAGAAATATCACATATTGCACTTTTCCTTGATAAAGAATCAAGTAAATTCTCTTTTTTAGTGCTTGCAGGTTTTATATTCTTATTCTGTGCTTTGGGCTTTAAAATCTCTATTGTGCCTTTTCACACTTGGGGACCAGATGTATATGAAGGTTCAAACTCACTTCTCGCTGCATTTATCGCTATTGCACCAAAAATTGCAACTCTTGGAGTGCTTATTAGAATCTTGGGCGTATTCACCCAATCTCACAACCCATTTGTAGAATATACACTCTATGCCTTTGTTGTTCTCACCATAAGTGTGCCAAATCTTATAGCTCTTGTGCAAAAAGATGTTAAAAGAATGCTTGCTTATAGTTCTATATCGCATTCAGGATTTGTTCTTGGTGCGATTTTAATCAATGCTCCCGAAATTGTATTTTTGTATTGGTTTTTCTTTATTTTTGCAAATTTGGGTGCTTTTGGAATCTTATGGTTAAGTATAGATTGCAAAGACACAAATAATGATAGCCATACCTTTGAATCTCTTAGTGGTTTGATAAAAACAAATCCTACACTTGCCATCTTACTCACACTCTTTATGTTTGCGCTCGGTGGTATTCCTCCATTTTGTGTATTTTGGGGAAAAATGTATCTTATGCAAAGCGTGTTGAGTGCTGATTATGTTTATCTTGCAGTCATTATGGCGATAAACAGCATACTTGCTGCCTTTTATTACCTTAAAGTAATAATTTATGTTTTTGCTAAAGAGCCACGAGATGCTATCCCTCATCGTGCATCACTTGAAACTTCAAGTATATTTGCTTTAGGTATCACCACTATTGTGAGCATAGGCTGTATATTTATGGTCCAAAATTTGCTTGATATTATTGCAAACTATATTGGAAGTGGTGGTTTTTAAGTCTCACTTTTAAGCCACCTTAGGAGTGTATGTGCAAAAATTTGTGGTGGCTTTTGTGTGTCTTTTTCCTTTCTATGCCCTCGGACTTGATGTTACAATCAATTATGGCAAAGAATTAAAAGAGTATTTTTCTGTGTTAAATATTGCACATAGTGAGCCCTTAGAATGTGTAGAAAACCATAACACACAAAATGAAGTTACTCACATTGTTTGCACTCTTGATCGCACACCTATTGCAAGTTTTTCTCCTACACAAACGCTTTTCTTTCGCTTTTGGAGTCGTGTGGTTGATGGAAGATTCTATCTCTACATTGAACCAAAACATAAAATCAAACTTTTTGCCACACCCAGTGATTTAAAGACATCTACTCTCATCACCAAAGAACAGCCACGCAAAAGTTCAGCTTGGCAAATTATCGGCTATCAAAATGAGATTCCATTCCTCAATGATTACGCACATCAAAAAAAGCCAAATGGCTTAAATTTTCCTATTAAAATTATTAAAAACAATGAACTCTTTTTTAATGATCTTGACATTAATAGAGGACCATTACACTATGATGAAGGTGAGGATTTTGCTACTTATAGCCAAATCAAAACTTTAATAAAAAATCACGCCCATATAGAAGCTGTAAAACTTATTGATGAGACGCTCACTGCTTATCCTAAAACAATTTTTGCAAAAGACCTTCTCCTCTTCCGTCTTCGCGCATTAGAGCATTTTGATTCTACTGAAAATAGTGATATGATCGCCGATATGGGAACAAAATGGATAAAAAAATACCCAACAGATGCAAATGTACCTGAAGTGCTTTACTATCTTGGCAATGCGTATGCAGAGATGAGAATCCCAGATGAGGCAAAATATTATCTTGAAAGACTGATTAGTGAATATCCGCAATCACACTATATGCCCCTTGCCAAAATGGCACTTGCAAAACACTTTAACAGCGGCACTGATGGAAAAGTCGCTACTAAACTCTTTGCTCAAGCCTATCAAGAAGCAAAAGACTTAGATAGTGCAAGTGAAATAGCAATCGAGTGGAGTAATTTTCATCTTATTCATCACGAAAAAGACCAAGCCCAAAAACTCCTTGAAACAATGTTAAAAGTCAATCCAAGCTACATTACAAAATATCCTATTAGAAATTATAATTTCTTAAAATTCCTAGCAGAAGAGGGGCTTTACCCTATCGCTGCAGCTCTTGGTGAATATCTCTACGAACATCTCCTAAGTGATGATATTAATAAAGAAGAACTTTTAAACAATGTAAGCTTATGGTATCAAGCTGCTAATGCCGTGCAAGATGCACATAGAATCAATAAAATTTTTATGCAAGAATTTGAACATCGCCCCTTGGCAGATGAAGTTAAAGAAAGAGATGATAAACTCCTCTTTGATTTAGCAGCTGATGAAAGTGCAGATTCAAAAATAGAAAAATATGACTATATTATTGAAAATTACGCCAATTCTCCCGAACAAGAAAAAGCATTTGCCCTTAAAGCTCAAACACTTTTTGACGAGGGTAAGTATGAAGAAGTTTTAGCACTTAAAGATAAACTTAAAAACACTCCACTCATAGGGCAAAGCTATACTGCAATGCTTAATAATGCTCTTAATAACAATGATTGTAAGAGTATGGCTTCTATCTATTTACAATATCCACAAGTGGAGATTGATAAAGACAAAAAAATGCAACTTTTTGACTGCTTTTATTCCCAAGCACTCAACAAAGAAGCAGCTCAAATCTCTGCAAATATGGCAGAGGATTCTAAAGATTTGTCCCAAAAGCTTGAATGGCTTTATCGTGATACATTAAATTTCTCTAAACTCGGCGATAGCAAAAGTGCGGCAAGGGCAGGACGAGATGCACTAGAACTTGCTAAAAATCTACAAAAAACACAATATTATGATGTGGGTTTTGTGCTTTTTGACGCACTCACACAGCTTAATGACAAAGAGAGTGCGCTCAATACTTATGCATTTTTGACAGCTAACCAAAAAGACAATCCCCAAATGTTTCGCGTAAATCTTAGCCTCCTCAAAGACGCAGAAACCCAAAGAGACGAGGCAGGTATTGAAATTTATGCTAAAGATATTTTGCGTCTGCAAAAGCTTACAAAAGATATGGCAGATTCTCCTTATGTGGATTTTGCTCTCACACAAAGCTACACGCGCACACAACGTATAGATGAGGCTATTGCTGTGCTTGACAATCTCCTCAATAAAAATATTAATGATGACAACAAACAAAAAGCACTCTACCTCAAAGGTTCGCTGCTTAAGGCTTCTGGACGAGACTCACAAGCTACTTTTGAGCAATGTCAGCTCATAGAACATAATGGTGCGTGGAAAAGCCTTTGCACACAAGCATTAGATATACTCAAAGGCAACCCTTAATGTATAACTTTACTGATGAGCAACTAAGAAGATATGCGAGGCATTTTCGCCTCAAAGAATGTGGATTCAAAGGTCAAGCTAAGATTTTAGAATCGAGTGTGCTTATTATCGGTGCAGGAGGGCTTGGCTCACCTGTGGCACTCTACCTTGCCGCCGCTGGTGTAGGGCATATAGGCATTATCGATGAAGACGCTGTGGATTTAAGCAATCTGCAAAGACAAATTTTACACACCACCGCAGAAATAGGCATTCCAAAAATAGAATCTGCCAAATCTAAACTCCTTGCGCTCAACCCTCATATTGATGTAAGCACCCACCACACTATGCTTAAAGCTGATAATGCGCTTGAGATTTTATCTCATTATGATATTATTGTTGATGGAAGTGATAATTTTGCGACAAAATTCCTTATCAATGATGCGTGTGTGCTTCTTAATAAACCCTATTCATACGGAGGGATTTTGCGCTTTAGCGGACAAAGTATGAGTATCAAGCCAAAGCAAAGTGCGTGTTATGCTTGTGTGTTTGATAGCCCACCGCCGGAGGGAAGTGTCCCAAATTGTGCGAGTGCTGGAGTATTTGGTAGCATTGCTGGAATCTTAGGAAGTATTCAAGCAACAGAAGTGTTAAAAATTATCACAAATATTGGTGAGCCTTTGTATAATCAGCTTCTTAGCGTTGATACGCTCACAATGAACTTTCGTAAAATCAAACTTAAACGCAATCCACATTGTAGGGTGTGTGGAGAAAATGGCATAACACAACTACAAGATTATGAAAATCCACAATGTGCCTTGCATTAAGTTGCTTTATTTTAATATGCATCTTTACCCAACATTATGAATCTACGATTTTAGATTCTCAAAAAAATTCAATGTAGCAGCTATTACCTTATCCATATCATAATAACGATATTCTCCCAAACGCCCGATAAAATCCACATTTTTAAGCTCTTTTGCCTTACGCGCGTAGGCTTCATATATCGCAGCACTCGTGGCATTTGGCACAGGATAATACCGCTCATCGCCTCTATGCCACGCTTTTGGATATTCAAAACTTACAATACTATGAGGTGTTTTAACATCTAAAAAATATTTATACTCGCCAATACGCGTATAATCATAATTATTTGGATAATTGATAACTGCCCCACTTTGAAAATACTCTCGTCCAAAGCGCATAAAATCAAAATGCAAACTTCTATAAGGCAACTCGCCTAATTCATAGTTAAAAAATTCATCAATCGCCCCACTATAAAAAACTCTATCACATTCAATAGAATCTGCTATATCTTTATAATCGTAATTTAGCTTTAAGTGAATAAGAGGATTTTCAATCATTTTTTCACACATTTTAGTATAACCCTGCATTGGGATTCCCTGAAATATATCTTGAAAATATCTATTATCGCGACTAATGCTTACAGGCACGCGTTCAAATACACTAGCATCTAACTCCTGTGGCACACATTGCCATTGCTTCAGCGTATAGTGCAAAAAGATTTTTTCATAAATAAAATCACTTAAAAACTTCAATTCTGGCACTTTTTGTAGTTCTAAAATAGACACTTTACTTCCATAGGCAAATTTCTCTAAAAGCATAGATTCTATATCTTGTGCTATTTTTGCAGGAAATGCCATATACAAAGAGTTAAGATTAAAAGGCACGGGGAGGAGATGTCCATCTACAAAAGCTTTGACTTCGTGCATATAAGGATAGAATCTACTAAATCTATTCACATACTGCCATACTTTTTTATCGTTAGTGTGAAAAATATGTGTGCCGTATTTATGCACCAAAATACCCTCATCATCATAATCATACACATTACCCCCGATATGTCCTCGCCTATCTACAAGCAGCACAGATTCTCCTCTCACATTTGCTAAACGCTCTGCAAGTGTAAGTCCTGCTAATCCCGCTCCTATAATGCAATTTTTGACCTTCATTTTATGCTCCTTTTACAAGTAATGTTTGCCATTGCTATACAAAGTTTTACCAAAGATTCTAATCACACTCCCATTTCTACTCAACCTTAGGCGAAAAATACCCTTTATATCACACACCCTAAAACTATTGAGTTTATGGAGCCAAAGTGGCACAAGTAAAATATAACGCATTTGAGCATAATGCTTTTTGTCGTAAAACATTGCTTTTGGGTAATGGCTTATACCTAAATCACACAATGCTATTTTTAAAGCTACAAATAATTGATAATACGCCTCATTAGATTTTAAAGTATGCAAATGCCATAGGCAAAAGCTTAATGTCCAATTCATAAAGCTTCTTTGCACTTGTGAGAAAATGCCCATCTTTATGAGCGAATCTCGCCATTTTGATACAGAAGATAAAAATAAAGTTGGAACTTTATCCCTGCTACTCTCTACTGAAGTGCTATGCTTACGATGAGTAAAAAGCACTTTTTCGCATACGCTTATAGAATCTGCTTGAACCAACGAGCTAAAAGTAAAAAGTAAATCATTACTTGATTTCACAGGCTCAAAACGCAAGTTATGAGATTCTATAAAGGCACGATTATAGAGCTTATCCCACGCCCAACCAACACAAAATCCAAAGATACAATCTCCCATATCCTTATAGTTAAAAATCTCTTTTTGAGGGAGCAAATCTAAACGCAAAGCCCAATCCATAGGCACTATATTGCCATTTTCACTTAACTCCTCACTTTTAGCTATAACGATTTGTGATTTGCTCTGCAATGCTCTTTGTAGAAGAGATTCTATAGCAAAAGAACGCATATAATCATCGGAATCAAAAATTAAAACCCACTCTCCCCTTGCTTTTTTTAATCCTGTATTTCTTGCTACACCTCCACCTTGATTTTCTTGCTCAAAGTAGCGGATTCGATAATCTTTTCTAGCATATTCTTGCACGATTGCTCCACTGCTATCCGTGCTGCCATCATTCACACAAATAATCTCTAGGTTTGTATAACTTTGATTGATAATAGAATCTAAACATTGTGCCACATACTTCTCCACATTATAAATTGGGATAACCACTGAAACTAAAGGCTTATCTTGGGGCTTAAACTCTCGCATTTATGCCGCCCTCACTGCTATAAATGCAAATTGTCGCTCTCTTTTTAAGTTGAGATTGAATAAAAGAGGAGCATAAGAGGCTACATTATACCCCCCCCCCCCCGCAGAATCTGCGCTATATGCAAATCTCTCATAGAATGTAATGCCAAAGAGTCTTACCACATTATATTCTTTGAAAAGTCGGATTCTAAACTCTCGCTCCAATGTCCCTTGCATTACATCTCTTTTATGTATAAATTCTTTCGCATTGTGAGTTTCCATAAAGACTTGCATTATCTTATCGTTACATACAATATCCCAAGCAATGCCTAAATTTCTAACCAAATTTTTAGCTTTTATAAAGAAAATTTCAGCATTAGAATGTTGCAGAGAAAAGCTATACAAAAGCTTGAAGGGTAAGCTATATTTTTCCAAAACTCCATATTGCTTATACCAATCATAAATTGAAGCAAAAGTATCTAAAGGTTCAAGCGGAAATTGTTGTGTTTGTTGCAAAATGCCTATGGTAGAATCTTGCCTTTGCCGATAATGATAAATACTTGTATTAATAAAACATATACGAGGCATAAAGCATAAATAGCGATACAAAAAATCAGAATCTTCAGCATTACTCCTATGAAGAGGAAAAATAATACCATAATGTTTAATAATATCCTTTTTAAATAAAATATGAACTGCATAATATTCAAAAAATTTTATTGTGCAAGGATTGAGTGTGAAAATGCCTTGTTTTTTTGCTTGATAAAGACAAGTTTCGCTATGTGTAGGATATTCAAATACAATATTTGTATTACACACGACATCACCATATCTTAAAGCACTTACCATTTCCTCTAAACAATCTAAATCAATATAATCATCAGCATCTAAAAAATAAATCCACTCTCCTTTTACTCTCTCTAATCCTACATTTCTTGCTATACTTTGTCCGCTATTTTGCTGCTCTATATAAACAATTCTGCAATCTTTTTTTGCATACTCTTGCACGATTTCTCCGCTAGAATCTGTGCTGCCATCATTCACACAAATAATCTCTAGGTTTGTATAACTTTGATTGATTACAGAATCTAGGCATTCTCTCAAATATTTTTCTACATTATAGATTGGGATTATTACAGATACGAGGGGACTTTCTTGAATCTCTTGCATTAACTATCCTTTAAGATTCTAAAATGAGCCAAAAATACACCACAAAGCACAAACAAAAAGATTTGTCCATCACGCACAGGGAAACAATCAAAAACATTTGCCACAATTAAGCCAAGCAATGCTAAACCTATGCTTCCGACAAATATATAGCTCGCATTTATAGAAGTAAAATCTTTAGAGCTAAAATCAATTTTTGCCTTATAGAGTGCATAGAAAAAATACCCTACAAATAAGCTAAATCCTATAAAGCCCACAAGTCCTAACTCAAACCACACCGAAGAGGGATAATTATGATTATGCGTGTTATGAGAAATAAAGGTATCCTTATAAGGAGCAAGTGAAAATGGGTGATTGATAGATTCGAGTGGAAAAATCTGCTGAATATTAAAAGGAAATTGCTGAAAATGATAGCCATTAGGGCGCAGTGGATTATCAACTATGGCAAGGAGCGTGGATTTGAGTGTTGAAACTCTAGCTAGACTTGAGTATTCCATATAAATTTGTGAATGCTTGTTGAGCGAATGCGGAGAACAAATAAGCCAAGGGTCATTTTGACACGCTCCATTGAGATACTGCCCCATTTCTGCCGGAGGTGTGTGCCATACCTGTGAAAAATTATTCACTATCTTATAAAAATTAAATCTATCCTGCCACGAGGAGCTGAAATGATAAAGCACAAAAGCACCAAAACAAAGAGTGATAAATAATCCCAAAAGAGCTATTTTTTTACGCTTATAGACAAAAAATGCAAGAGGCACACATATCATCACAATAAGTGCCAAAGCCGCAAATCTTCCACCATTACACACAAAGGCGTAGATTCCTAAAAGAGCGAATATGCCATAGATATATTTGATAAAACCCTTTGTCTTTAAAAAGCCTATATACGCAAAGCTAAAAGCAAAGAGCAAATAAAAACTATATCCCGTAGCAGGGATATGATAATGGGGTAACATCGCACGATAACCGAGCTTCCCACCACCATTAGCATAAAAATCATAAATTGTAACCAAAGGGTGATAGAAAATCACACAGCAAAGTAAAATAAAAAATATCCTCTGTTGGCTTTGCTTCAAAGAAAGTGTGAATAGAAAACTCATCATCATAAAAAGACTAGGCTCAAGCAGATACCAACGAATAAGATTCTTAGTCTCTGGCACATTCACTGCATACAAAAGTGAGATATACGCCATTATTACAATAATAGCCATAAAGCTAAGAGGCAAGATGAGGGCTTTGATAGCTTTCATATCTCGCCAAAAACAAAGTAGATACACACCGAATGCAATATACAGCAGTTGAATAGGGATTTTGATACTTATATAGCTATAAGAAAATGGCAAGATAGCTAGAGCAACTCCCGCAAGCAACATACAAAGCCATAAGACAATTTCACCGAGCCTAAAACGCGCTATTTTCACATCGGCAAGATTGAAAATCTTATTGCCTCTTTGAACTTTATTGCACATTAGGATTTAGCCTCATCTATATATTTTTTTATGACGCGTAACTTACACATATAGAATCTTTTAACATTACCCTCCTGCACCCAGCCTAACCATTTTCTTTTTGCCCTAAATTTAAAAAATACTAAAGGCACTTCTTTTATTTTAAGATTCTGTTGTGTTTTTATACAAGCAATCCATACATTGAATAATCGTTCTGCCAAAAATCCAAAAATTCTCGCTTGATAAGTATCATAATTTTTATAGGCACTCAAAGGCTCAATAGCAAATAAAATATCAAAAATCCACTTGCAATACTCAAAATATAAATACTTTTTCATAATATACATATTTGCTATATACCAAAACATAGGCTTTTTATTGAGTGTGTCTAATGCAATATCATACATTAATGGATATTTTGACTTAATATACTCTAAGGCTAAATCCATATCTTTTATATAATGCACCTCATCATATAACTCATATAGCGATAAATGCTGTGCTCTCTGCTTATTATCGTGGTCAATAACCAAAGTTGGAAGCACTATATCATAACCCTTTAGAGATTTAATAATATTTTGAGGATTAAGCCCATATTGCTGATAAAAATCACTTGAAAAACCTCTTATGGAATCATAATAATATTTTTGTGTTCTAGGCATATCAAAATGAGTAGAATCTCTAAAATCAAACACCCTCCGATAATGAAAAAGCCCATAATAATCAGAATCTAGATTCTTCCACGCCCAATACATTGCGGTGAGTTCGCAAAAATAAGGGTTAAGCTCACTAATATGCTCTCCATTATTATCATATAAAAGTGGCACTCCCACCTTTTGACAAAGTCGCTCCAGCTCGTTTTTTATCTGTGGTTTTGCATTTTCCGCACCCAAAAGTATAGGCTGCAAACATTCATTTGCAATAATGGGGCTTACTTTGTGATAACACACTAAAATTTTTATATTCATACTTACTCCTTATTAAGCTTTTGAGTGCAGATGTGGGGGGGGGGGGGCGAAATAGGTTTTTTGTATATGCGAAGAAATAAAAAATAATATCGCTCACAATCATTTGAGCTGACTTTACCAAAGAATTTGCTTTGCCTACTATAAAGGAGTTTGCTTTTTACTTCACGGACATTCAACTTACGCATTTTTAGCTGGTAGTGAAGCCATACATTAAAAAGCCACTCACCCAAAAATCCAAAAACTCTCGCTTCGTGGGCATTGTATGATGTATAATCAATCTGCTCTTGCAACGCAAAAAGCACATCAAAAATCCACTCACAATATGCAAAAAATACCTCTTTACGCCAAATTGCCATATTCCAATAACATATTTTTGCACCATTTGTAAAAAGTGTCTGCGTAATAGAATCTGTCATAAATGGATAAGTTTCTTTAATATAGGCAATCGCCTTATCTAAATCCTTTATATTATGCCCTCCACACGCAAAATTCTCATACGCGTTTATGTCTGGGCGCAAAGATAAGGCTTTAGGAATAATTATATCAATAGAAGAATCTTGCAAATATGAAGTGATAGAAGCACTATCAAGGTGATATTTAGCTATGGTGCGACTTTGGGGAGTGAAAGCTGATTTAAGTTTTGCAAAAAATGTATTTGATGTGAAGTCAAACACCCTCCGATAATGAAACAAACCATAATAATCTGCATCAAGATTCTTCCACGCCCAATACATTGCAGTGAGTTCGCAAAAATAAGGATTGAGTAAAGAAATTTCTTTTTTTAAGCTATAAGAGTATGCCCCCCCCCCCCCGAAATATCATCGTCTCTAGCAAGTTTTATCCCTTGTTTAGCACAAGCAAATTCTAAAGATTCTCGTATAGTTTGGTCTGCTTGTGTTGCACCTACCAAAATTGGCTGTAATATTTCATTTGCAATAATGGGGCTTACTTTGTGATAGCAGACTAGAATCTTAACTCTTGGGGACAATGGCATAACTTTCTCTAAAATATGGATTTCTAAAAGCGAGAATTATAAATAAATTTGTCTTAATATTATTTTATACCTCAATTTTTTCCACCAAATGCAAATTAAAACCACTAAGGGCGTTATACTCGCCCCTGTTTGCACTGCAAGAGCTAAGAAGCACAAAATCCTCAATACCCAATCTTTTAAGAATCTGTGCGCCGATACCAAAATCTTTCATATCGCCACAGGCTTTAGATATATGCAAAGAATGAGTGTTTAAAACTATCAAATAGCCACCTTGTTCTTTCAAGTATTCGATGCTTTTAAGAAGTGCGTTCCATTCTTCTGTATTTTCTAGTAATTCCAAATCACTGCGCATATTATGAAAGCGTATAAGTGGCTTTGTCTTATGCGGAGTTGAGGTAGAAAATGCAAAGGCAATATGCTCACGCTCTAAATGGTCTATAAAGGTAATTTTTTCGCACGCTACACCCATAAATACCGCATTTTTACGAGAAGTCTCACGCAAAAGATTCTCAAAATTAAGGCGATAATGAATAATATCAGATACATAGAGAATCTTAAGATTATGCAAAGAGGCGAAATCAAGCAAAAATTTATCCCCGCGTCCCGCCATTGTGCCATCTTTTTTCATAATCTCACAAATCACACTAATAGGTGCAACTCCTGCGAGACGGCAAATATCTACACTTGCTTCAGTATGTCCTGTGCGCACAAGCACCCCGCCCTCTTTGGCGATGAGGGGGAAAATATGCCCAGGACGCACAAAATCGCTTGGTTTTGTGTTGCTATCACACATAAGCCTAATTGTCAAATCTCGCTCATAAGCTGAAATGCCTGTCTTGGCTTCCTTTGCGTCAATAGAAATAGTAAAGGCAGTTTCGTGATTGCTGTCATTTTTTTGCACCATTGGTGGCAAATCAAGCTTTTTGGCAATCTCTTGGGTGATAGACACACAGATTAACCCTCGTGCTTCTTGTGCCATAAAGTTAATCTTTTGTGGTGTGGAAAAAATCCCTGCCATTACTAAATCACCCTCATTCTCCCTATCTTCATCATCCATTATGATAATCATCTCACCTTTTTTAATCGCCTCTATAGCTTCTTTCACGCGTTTTTGATACATTTTTAACCCTTAAATAAGTGTGTTAAATAATTATATAAAAACAAAACAAATTTGTTTGCAAGAATCTATATTATCTTTAATCCAATTGATTTATTGAAAGTTTTGAGGAATAAACAAAAACGATGAAAATTGCTAGATTCTCATCGTTTTTAAAGATTATTACAATTTAAGCAAGTGTAGCTTTAAGCATCCAAATAGCTTTTTGCAACTCACCCACTTTATCATCAGCATACGCAGCAGTTACATTATCTCCTGCCTTGTCTGCTTCACTTGAAAGATTTTCAAATGCTTTAAGGAAATATTCATAATCAGCAAGAATAGCTTTTAAAACATCTTTTGAAGTGAAACTTGTTTTACTTTCCTCTTTAATTTTTGCAGCTTTGAGCATATCTGCAAGTGTTACATAGGGCTTTTCACCAATTTGTAATATGCGCTCTGCAACATCATCAAAGACATCAGCAAAATTTTCATAAATTTCTTCAGTAGCTTTATGCGTAGGGTGAAAGTCCATACCCTTAACATTCCAATGAAAATTATGCACTTTGACATAAAACACTTCTGCATCAGCCTGAATTTGTTTTAATGTTTCTACAACTTTACTCATAGTCAATCCTTTAATTTTAAAATTTTCTCCCCGAAATCTCCAAATATTTTGTATGACTTGCAAGGAATACTTACATTCTAAACCATACAAGTAACTTCTAAGCAAATATGTTTCATTTTATTTTTTATAAATTATACGCCCCTATCCCTTGACAAACACATACAAAACTCATTATAATTACGCCTCACTTTTTGTTATTGGGGTATCGCCAAGCGGTAAGGCACCTGGTTTTGGTCCAGGCATTCAGAGGTTCGAATCCTTTTACCCCAGCCACTTCTTAAATACTTGCAGAGTTCTTTGTATCTTTTGAAGCACTTTTAGCTTAAGACGCGGGATAGAGCAGTCCGGTAGCTCGTTGGGCTCATAACCCAAAGGTCGGGGGTTCAAATCCCTCTCCCGCAACCAAATCCCTAAAACATTACTCTGCTTGAAAATTACATACATATTATGCTAAAATAAGCGTTTTGTTTTATCTTAAGACTTTTGTATGCGCTCATAGCTCAGCTGGATAGAGCAACGGCCTTCTAAGCCGTAGGTCAGAGGTTCGAATCCTCTTGGGCGTGCCACCTAAAGATAAAATCAATATTTATTCACTAAGGTTGTAATAATGAAAATAGTGCATCTTGTAACTCAAGATAATGGTGGAGCGGGTAGAGCTTGTATAAGACTCCACAAAGCACTATTAAAAGAAGGTGTAGATTCTATAATCCTTACACAAAACAAAACCACAGATTTGCCAAGTGTAAAACGAGTAGCCCAAAGCAAATTCCAAAAGGCTTTCTCAAAAATCCGCCCTTTTCTTTCACAACTTCCACTTATCCTCTATCCCAAGCGAAATAAAGACATATTTTCACCAAATTTACCATTTTTCACACCAAGTAATCGCATACTTTTAAAACAAATAGAGGATCTTAAGCCTGATGTCGTGCATTTGCATTGGATAGAGGGTGGGTTTTTTAACATCAAAGATTTAGAATCTATACAAGCTCCAATATTATGGAGCTTACACGATGCTAACCCCTATACAGGTGGTTGCCACATAGTGGCAACCACCTGTATAGGGGTTAGCAATCATTGTAAATCCTGCCCCTTACTTAAGTCAAAATTTCCTTTTGACATTTCATTTTGGACTTTTAAACGCAAAAATAAAACATATAACAAATTAAACAACCTCACCATTAATGGTTTATCTTCTTGGATTGCTTCTTGCGCTAAAGATTCTGCACTTTTAGGCAATAAACCCATTGTTAATCTCCCCAACCCCATTGACACAAGTATTTATCGCCCCATACACAAAAATCTAGCACGAGAAATACTCCATATTCATACACCAAAAAGAATCATCAGTTTTGGAGCTATTGGTGCTACTTCAACACCACGCAAAGGATTCTACGAGCTTAAAAGTGCTTTAGAATCTTTATCTAATGCACTTAAAGCACAATGTGAGCTTATTATTTTTGGCTCAAGTCAAGGAGAAAGTATAAACGGAATTTCTACATTCTTTCTTGGGACACTTCACGATGATATTGCTCTCACTTTGCTTTATAGCGCAAGTGATGTGTTTATTATGCCAAGCCTTGTAGAATCTTTTGGGCAAACAGCCCTCGAATCCTTGAGCTGTGGCACTCCTGTGGTAGCCTTTGATACAAGTGGTTTAAAAGACATTATCACTCATAAACATAATGGCTATCTCGCTAAATGCTATGAAATAGAAGATTTAAAAAATGGTATAGAGTGGATTCTATCCTTAAATACGAAAGACTATGCTGCATTAGCACATAATGCCCACAAAAGTGCGGTAGCACTTTTCGGATCGGACAAAATCGCACATTCTTATATAGATATGTATCAGCATTTAGCTGGGGGGGGGGTAGATAAATTACGAGTTACTACACTCGCAAAATCCCTCATACACACATTCTTCCCTCATCTTTCTACTCCACATACATACTATATTGGCTTTGGTGCGATCGGTGGGGCAGATACCACGCGCAAAGGATTCTACGAGCTTAAAAGTGCTTTAGAATCTTTACCTAATGCACTTAAAGCACAATGTGAGCTCATTATTTTTGGTGGAAATGCTCCAGAAATTAGTGGTATCAAAAAAACGCATATTTTGGGCTTTGTGTATGATGATAGCTCACTTGCTTTGGCATTCAATGCTTGTGATGTTTTCATCGCGCCCTCTTTAGCAGAAAATCTAAGCAATGTCATTATGGAATCTCTAAGCTGTGGCACGCCTGTGGTAGCCTTTGATATTGGTGGTAATAGTGATATGATTACACACAAACATAATGGCTATCTTGCTACAGATACGCACGATTTATCTGCTGGCATAGAGTGGGCTTTAGGCTTAGATTCACTAAGCGCACAAAGCGTAAGTTTTGCTGCTACTCAAAGTATCGCGACACAATTTGATACACCAAAAATTGCTAAAATCTATATAGAAGCTTATCGGCAACTAAGCGGGGGGGGGGGTAGTAGATAAAATTAGATATGTAATATACATATCTACACCCTCACTTTACCCCTCCTCTATTTATTCATCACAGATTCATAACTCATCTTACTTAGGTGGCAATATATGCGTAGCCTAAGTCCGATAAAGGTGCTTTATTCTCATGATATTTTTTCAATTCAATTTGTTGGAGGAATTTCACGATATATTTTTGAACTCTATATACGAAACAAAAACGCAAAGATTCCTCTTCTTTATAGTGAGAATCTCTATCTTAATAAGTTTAAAAAACGAGCCTATTTCAAAGGCAAACATAAATTCATCTCTTTATTTAATGAAGTTTTTGAACGCATTGTATTAAAAACTCATTATTTTGATATTTATCATTTAAGCTATTATAAACACTTTGCAAAACCGTACAATGCCATTGTAGTAGTAAGTGTCTATGATATGATTCACGAAATCTATGCTCAGACATATTTCAAACACGATACTCAAACCTCTACTCTTAAAGCATTGAATTGTGCGCAAGCTGATGGAATTATTGCTATTTCTCATCAAACAAAAAAAGACCTGATTCATATTCTACATATTCCACCACATAAAATAAAAGTCATTTATCTCGGGCATAGCTTAAAGAAACAAGTGTCAAAGATTGTGTTACCAGATTCTTATATTCTTTTTGTAGGAAACAGAGGTGGTTATAAAAATTTTCATACATTTGTATCGGCAATGAATCTTATAGCCCAAAAATATCCATACATCAAGGCTTTATGCGTTGGGGCTTGTTTTAATAAAGAAGAGACAAAGCTTTTAAATACCTTAGGATTGCAATCTCATTTTGTAAGCTACGAGGCACAAGAAAATGAACTCTATACTCTATATACTAATGCGCTTTGTTTTGTTTTTCCTTCATTATACGAGGGCTTTGGCATACCTATTTTAGAAGCGTTCTTCGCACATTGCCCTACCATAATAAGCAATATAGAAGTATTTAGGGAAATAGCACAAGATTGTGCATTATATTTTGACCCAAACAACCATCAAGAACTAGCCAATCACATAGAGAAACTTATAAATAATCCCCAATTAAGAGAATCTCTCATTTCTCTTGCAGACAAGCGTTTGGAACATTTTAGTTGGGAAAAAACATATAGTCAAACTCTTAACTTTTATCAAGAGCTTATGGCACAAAAAAGCACAAATAGGAACAGAAAATGAAAAAAGCACTCATTATTGGAGCAAGTGGGCAAGATGGTTATTTTTTAATGAAATTATTACTTGATAAAAATTATGAAGTGCATATTATGGTGCGTCATTTGCCTAAATTTAAGCATTTGGCTTTTGTGCATTATGATGATTTATATTTTATAAATAGAGAAAACAAAATAATATTCCATTATGGAGATGTTACGGATTCAAGCTCTATAATAGAGATTCTGCAAAAAGTGAAACCAAATGAGATTTATAATCTTGCTGGAATTTCGAATGTGAAAAAATCTTTCTCTATGCCACAAAATACTGCGGATTCTATTGCTATTGGCACATTAAGAATTTTAGAAACAATACGAAGTATTGGACTAGATTGCAGATTTTATAATGCTGCAAGTTCAGAAATTTTTGGCAATGCTAAAGGCATACAGAATGAAAATACAGCTTTTGACCCAAAATCTCCTTATGCCATAGCTAAATTATACGCATTCTATATGGTAAAACATTATCGTGAGGCTTATGGAATATTTGCGGTTAATGGAATTTTATTCAACCACGAATCCCCACTAAGAGGAGATGAATTTGTAAGCAAAAAAATTGTAAAGGCAGCTGTAGCTATTGCTTATGGATTACAAGAGAAACTCTATCTTGGAAATCTTAATTCAAAGCGAGATTTTGGATACGCAAAAGACTATGTAGAGTGTATGTTTCTTATGCTGCAATATGATTTGCCTGAAGATTTTATTATTGCTACTGGAGAGCAACATAGTATTAAAGAATTTTGCCAAATCGCATTTTTTAAAATGGGTATAGAGCTAGAATGGATTGGCTCAGGAATTGATGAAAAAGGCATAGATAAGCAAAGCAAAAAGATTCTTATTGAGATTAACCCAAACTATTTCCGCCCACTTGATATTGCAAGTAGTATTGGCGACAGCTCAAAAGCTCAAAGCAAGCTTGGTTGGAACCCAAAAAATACAAGTTTTGAACAACTTATTGAAATTATGATTGAGAGTGAAAAGACTCAGCAATTAAATGGGGGGGGGGTAGTAGATAAAATTAGATATGTAATATACATATCTACACCCTCACTTTACCCCTCCTCTATTTATTCATCACAGATTCATAACTCATCTTACTTAGGTGGCAATATATGCGTAGCCTAAG
>NZ_JRMQ02000011.1 GCF_000762845.2 Helicobacter japonicus
AGAGAATGTCAATATTGCTAATTCTAGTGCAGAGATTAGTGAGAGAGTAGATAAGGTAGCTAAAGATATATTAGATGATGTGAATAAGAAGAGGTTTTAGCCACAAAGAATTTTAAATTGCCCAAAATCACAAGTATTTTGGGCTTTCTTAAACAAATCTTTTAAGTTTATCTACCTATGAAACACTGCTTTAGTTTGTGCATTTTGCATAATAAGTTTATCGCCATTCACATATATTTGGCTGACACCATCACGTATAATGTTCATTAAACTATCCTCAATAGCCATACTTTCATTGCTACACAGCATACGCGTAAGACCTGCACCCTTGATATTTATATTATTGCCCTTAAGAGAATATGAGGCAAAAAATTGATTGCACCCAGCATTTCCATTTATGGTTTTACCTTCTTCAAACTGCACAAATGGTGTATTTTCACTTGCCCTGACATCTTTTTGTAAAGCACCATCACTTAGCTCTTGCAAATACCAAGTGCCTGAAATATCTATATTTTGAGCATTCCCGCAGCCTATCATTAATGCACCTAAAAACCATATATATTTACTTCTCATCATTAACTCCTTACATTTTAGTTTCAAAAACTTAGCCCTGCCATTCAAGTTCGGCAAATGCTTCTTTAATGCTAGAATGCACCTTTAAACGACTGACAAATGTATAGCCTAATTGATCATTTTTAATTCTAAAATGCAATTCACGCTCACCTTTGAGTTGCTCTGCGTGAGCTTTGAGTTTATCCAAAATGCCACTTTCCACACAAGTAGAATCAATCACCACACATAAAGGCGTGCAGGTATCAATTTCTGTAGGTTTCATATCAATAGGGATAATCTCCTCCTCTTCTCTATTTGAAGCTTTAAATTCTACTCGCGTCTTTTCTTTTGCCGCCTCTTCAAGTGTAGAAATTTTTAAGATTCTAAAACTTGGGCTTTCTTCTCTTTCTTCTATTTTACATTTTAATGCTAAAGGTTCTTGTAAATCAAGATTTTCAAGTGTTTCAAGGTGTTTTTCAAATACCATTATTTCAACTTTCCCACCATAATCCAAAAATTCAATTGTGCCAAAAGGTTTGCCACTTTTTTTGCTAATCCTACGCTTAATATTCAATATCTTTCCCACAAGCATACAAGTAGAATCTACCTTTAATTCTCCCAAATCCATACCTTTAGCTACACCCTTAATCTTTTGTATCTGTTCCTTAAAATCATCAAGTGGGTGTCCTGATATATAAAACCCCATACATTCATATTCGTAATCAAGCAAAGTGCGTATATCATACTCATCTTGATTACTAATAGACAAGCACACATTAAATTCCACCTCATTTTCGCCAAAAAGTGAATTGTTAAACATCTCTTGTGCCTTATCTTTTTCGCGTCCTTTATCGCAGAGTAAATCTATAGATTCAAGCATACTTCTGCGTGAGTAGCCTAGATTATCCAATCCTCCTGATTTTATAAGTGGTTCTAAAGAGCGTTTAGTAAGCTTAGAGAAATCTACTCTTGCAATAAAATCTTCTAAACTCTTATATGCACCATTTTTTTCTCGCTCCTCTATGATATTTTCAATGGGCGCATCACCTAACCCTTTAATTGCACTTAGTCCGAAAATGATTTTTTTCACTCCATCAAATTCGCCCACACCAAAATTATTTTCAGAAATATTCACGTGTGGTGGGACAATTTCAATACCAAGATTTTTTACTTCATCAATGTATTTTGCCACAGATTCTATTTTGTTTGTCTCACTTGTAAGCATAGCTGCCATAAATTCGTGTTCATAGTAAGTTTTTAAATATGCAGTTTGGTAGGTAATCATCGCATAAGCTGCAGAATGAGATTTATTAAATCCATATCCAGCAAATTTCACAATAAGTTCCCATAAATCCTCTGCTTTAGAGCGATTATAACCTTGTTTCTCTGCGCCATCGGCAAATTCTTTTTTTAACCTTAACATTTCATCAAGTTTCTTTTTACCCATAGCTCGACGAACTAAATCTGCTCCACCCAAAGAAAATCCACCGATAGTCTGCACAATTTGCATTACTTGCTCTTGATAGACAATCACTCCATAGGTTGATTTTAAAATTGGCTCTAATGTATCAAAAGCATAATGTATTTGTGCTAAGCCGTGTTTGCGATTAATAAAATCATCAAGCATACCAGATTCCATAGGACCCGGACGATAAAGAGCAAGCATCGCCACAATGTCTTCAAAAGTATTTGGCTTGAGTTTTTTAGCCAAACTTTGCATACCTTCAGATTCTATTTGAAATAATCCCAAAGTGTTGCCGCTTTGGATTGTTTCATAGACTTTAGAATCTTCCATATCCATTGTGCTAAAATCAATCTCTTTTCCATATCGCTTTTGAATAAGCTTGAGGGCATCATCAATCACAGTGAGTGTTTTAAGTCCCAAAAAGTCGAATTTAATCAAATCCACTGGCTCAAGCCAATTCATAGAATATTGCGTAGCTACGCCATTCATCTTATCATTTGTGTAAAGAGGGACTTTATTCCACAGCTCCTCTTTAGAATCTATCACTATCGCTGCAGCGTGTGTGCCTGCATTGCGTTTTAACCCCTCAAGCAGCAGAGCATAATCCCATACTTGCTTTGCTAGAGGATTTTTTTCTACAAGCTCTTTAATTTTTGGTTCTTTTTCCCACGCACCATCTTTTTCTTTGCCATCTTTACCTATATGTTTTGTAAGGGTAATTCCAAGTTCAGCTGGGATAAGTTTTGCAAAAGCATCAGCGTCATTATAGGGCATATTAAGCACACGTGCAACATCGCGTATCACACCTTTTGCAAGAAGCGAACCAAAGGTGATTACTTGTGCGACATTATATTTTCCATAAGTGCTTGCCACATACTCTATCATCTCGCCGCGTCTGCGTTGGCAAAAATCCATATCAATATCAGGCATACTCACTCGCTCGGGATTTAAAAATCGCTCAAAAAGTAAATCATATTTAAGCGGGTCAATATTTGTAATTTTAAGCGCATATGCTACGAGACTGCCTGCTGCCGAGCCACGTCCTGGTCCTACGGGGATATGATTTTGTTTTGCAAAATTTACAAAATCCCACACAATCAGCATATAGCCGGGAAATTTCATTGAGCTAATCACTTCTATCTCGTGTTCTAATCGTTCCTTGTATAAAGAATGAGATTGTATTGGGATATATTTAAGTCGCTCCTCTAAGCCTTGACGACATTTAAAGGCAAAATACACGCTATCATCGATAGATTCTAAAGAGCAGTTTAGAATCTGTGGCAAATTTTCATTGAGTGCATAATGTGTAGTGAGTTTAAAAGTAGGCGGGGTAGCAGGAGTATTATTTAAGAGTATCTCGCCTGTATGTTTGTTCTTAATCTCAATATTTTTTAAATCTAAGTCTAAATGACATTTTTTAGCGATTTCTTGTGTGTTTTCTAACACTTCAGGCACATCGCAAAAGAGCTTTTGCATCTCCTGTGGGGATTTAACATAAAATTCTTTAACCGAATGTTTGAGTCTGTCTTTATCGTTAAATGTTTTACCCATAGCTACACACATTGCAACCTCTTGCGCACTTGCATCTTCTTGCAAAGAATAATGTGTATCATTTGTCGCAATCACTTTGATACCAAGCTCTTTGCCAAGCTTTAGAATCTGCTCATCAATGAAAAGCTGGTCATTAATGCCGTGTCGCATAAGCTCAAGGTAAAAATCTTCACCAAAAATATCTTTGTATTCTAATGCTACTTCTTTGGCTACTTCATAGCCCTTTGCTCCAAATCGCACATTGCGTTGATTATTGATATTAAGCTGCCAATTTATCTCACCTTGCAAACAAGCAGAAGAACATACAAGCCCCTCGCTCCTCTCTCTTAGTAAAGCTTTGTTAATACGAGGATAGTAATAAAATCCCTCAATAAAAGATTGTGAGGAAAGATACATTAGATTCTTATAGCCTATTTCATTTTTGGCAAAGAGGCAGAGATGGAATCGCTGCTTGATTGTTTTATCTCCGAGTGTATCGCCATTATGCAGATAGGCTTCCATACCTATAATGGGATTAAGCCCCTCTTCTTTCATACTCACATAAAAATCAAGCGCACCAAACATATTGCCGTGGTCAGTAATCGCAACAGATTCCATACCTAATTCACGAATGCGTTTAGCTAGAAATTTAATTTTATTTGCACCATCAAGTAAAGAGTATTCAGTATGAAGATGAAGATGTGTAAAACTCATAAGCAAGTCCTTTCAATGCAATATTCATTATTACTAATAATTAAGTGGAATTGTAAAATAAACTCCATTAGAAACACTTAAAATGAGAAAGATTCTTTATTTTATTCTTTGTGGAACATTGTATCGTAGAGTTAGGTGATATTTAGATATTTGTAGTGCCATAAATCCATCACCTTGTTTTGCTTAAGACTTAAAGAGGGAACTAAGAGCGTCTATACCTATTTTTTCCACAGATGCAGATTCATTTTCAAGTGGCTTAGATTCTGTAATTTCTTGAAGCTCAATATCACATTCACAAAGCATACTTGCAAGACGGATATTTACACCATTTTTCCCAATAGCCTTGCTTTTTTGCTCACTTTTTATTTGCACAATCGCTTTTTTTCGCTCTCCCTCTTGTGCCTCTTCAATCTTAACACTTAACACTTGTGCAGGGGTTAAAGCTTTAGCGACAAAAATTTCAAGTGCGCTATGATACTCCACACAATCAATATTTTCATTCGCTAATTCTTTACTCACAGCATTGATTCTTACGCCTTTAACGCCTACGCAACACCCAATGGGGTCAATACGCGCACTATTTGAATATACCGCAACTTTTGCTCTATCACCGGGGATTCTTGCACTTTTGTGGATAATCACTTCATTATCTTTTATCTCTGGCACTTCCATTGCAAGGAGTTCTTCTAAGAATTTTGGCGTTGTGCGTGATAGCTCCACTTGCAATCCATATTTATTGATACTTACAAATTTAAGTATAGCACGAATCGTATCTCCCACCTTGAATTGCTCACCTTTAATGCGGTTTTTTTGTGGCAAAATTGCACGAATGCTCTCAATTTCAACAAAAGTATTTCCACTATCATCTACGCCTACAACTTGTCCATTGACGATTTTACCTACCATTGAGCGAAAATTTTGCAAAATTTGATTTTCAATTGAACGTTGTAAATTGTATTCAAGATTCAAAAAAAGCTTATTAATTGCTCCCCTACTCATAGAATCTAGCTGTAATTCACAATCCACTTCATCACCTATATTTACATCACCAATATCTTTTGCAGCAGAAAGCGGTATGCACCTTGCTTTTTGCTCTTCATCAAGCACTTCTGAATCTGCACATACCTTTAAACGATAAAAAAGTTTCAAGGTGCGCTCTTTACTATCTTCCTCAACAAAATAGTTACGATGAGGATTAATCTCTTCTTGAGCAATTTTGATAAGCCCCTCTTTTACAATGCTTATTACAATTTGATGATCTAAACCTTTGTCATAAGCAATTAAGTCAATAATATCTAAAATCTTCTCCAAAATTACATCTCCTAATTATTATGATTTCCCCTATATAGTGCAGCTTCAAACTTTCTAACAAACAGAAAGTTTAAGAAATGAAGAAAAGTATTATAATAAATTTTTGCTTAAAGTTTTACAAATATGCCTATTTTTAGCTATAATGAGCGATTCTATAAAACAATAAGGAGAGATATTATGGAACTCAAAGTTGCCAAAACTACACTTGATACAAAAAGCAAAGCCGCTACCAAAATCGCTTGTGAAGATATCCTTAAAAAATGCACAGAAGGCATTAATACTTTTTATTTTGATAGAGAAAATTCACATAAAGATATGCAAAAAGCTTGCGCATTTTTTCAAAAAGCAGGGCATAGCACTTATCTCAATGAAGTGCGCTATGGTCTTGATGAAACAAGTTATATTTATGAGCTTCATATCATTTAAGCAAAGTGAATAACTTTAAGACTTTAACACAATGAAACTTTTTATACAGACATTAGGTTGTGCGATGAACGAGCGGGATTCTGCACATATGATTGCCGAATTACAAAATAAACTTAATTACACCCTCACGCAAGATTCAAAAGAGGCAGATTTAATCCTTATCAATACTTGTTCTGTGCGTGAAAAACCTGAAAAAAAACTTTTTTCGGAGATTGGAGCATTTGCCAAAACGAAAAAAATAGGTGCAAAAATTGGTATTTGTGGCTGCACGGCAAGTCATTTAGGTGAGGAGATTATTAAAAAAGCCCCGAGCGTAGATTTTGTGCTAGGGGCAAGAAATGTATCAAAAATCACACAAGTGCTAGAGCGTCCTAAAGCTGTTGAGGTAGATATTGATTATGATGATAGCACTTATGTCTTTGCTTCTTCACAAGATATGGGTATTAAAGCGCATTTAAATATTTCCATTGGTTGTGATAAAAAATGTAGCTACTGCATTGTGCCTTTTACACGTGGAAAGGAAATTTCAATCCCCACGGATTTGCTCTTAGCTGAAGCACAAAAGCTTGTCTCAAATGGTGTGAAAGAATTACTTTTGCTCGGGCAAAATGTGAATAATTATGGTATAAGATTCTCTCACTCTCACCCAAAAACAAACTTTACACAACTTTTGCGTGAGATTAGCCAAATTGAGGGACTTTATAGAATCCGCTTTACTTCACCCCACCCTTTACATATGGACGATGAGTTTTTAGAAGAATTTGCAAATAATCCTATAATTGCCAAAGGCATACATATTCCATTACAAAGTGGTTCAAGCAGGATTCTCAAAATGATGAGACGAGGTTATGACAAGCAGTGGTATCTTGATAGAATCGCTAAACTCAAAGCTCTTGTGCCAAATGTTGGTATTGGCACAGATATTATTGTAGGATTCCCAACAGAATCTAATGAAGACTTTGAAGATACACTTGATGTGCTTAAAATTGTAGAATTTGATACACTTTATAGTTTTGTTTATTCGCCTCGTCCGCATACAAGTGCGTATGAATATGATAAAAGTATGCTTATTCCTCCTCAAATAGCAAAAGAGCGTCTAGCACGATTGCAGCAACTTCACAAGGAGATTCTTAATAAAAAAGCACAACTTGAAATTGGACGCATTCATCAAGTGTTTATTGAAAATCATTATGACAACGAAGGACAATGCTTTAGCGAAGGGCGGAGCAGCAGTAATAAACTTATTAAGATTCTAGGCAAAAAGTGTGATATTGGCTCGATTACAGAAGTAGAAGTTACGCATAATGAAGGGGGTGCTCTTATGGGAAAATTTATACGCGAGATAAGCTTAGGTGAAGCTCTTAGCTCAAAAAATGGTATCACTTTAAGAAGCTATAATGTTTAAAATAAGTAGAGAAAAAAAGCGTCAAATCCTTATCAAAATCGCTCCACCGCTTATGTATATGGCATTACGCATTATCTATGTTTTTACACGGCATAGATTCCATATTAATGAATATGCGCGGGAGCATAATTTTATTGGTGCGTTTTGGCACGGAGAGTTGCTGATGTTGCCTTTTTTATATAAACATTTTCAAAAAGAAGTAAGCAAAGAGCGTGATAAGGGTTTTTATATTGTGCAATCTCATCATTTTGATGCTGAACTTATGGTTCGCGTTATTGCTCTTTTTCACTTAAAGAGCTTACGTGGCTCATCTTCAAAGGGTGGCTTACGCGTATTAATGGAAGCTTTAAAGTTACTTAGAGAAGGCTATGATATAGGCTTATCTCTTGATGGACCAAAGGGACCTTATCATACAATATCTGATGGCATAGTGGCAATGAGTCAAAAAACTGAGCGACATATTATCCCTATACGCGTAGTATATAGCCGTTATTGGGAGTTAAAAACTTGGGATAAATTTCGTATCCCTAAACCATTTTCACGCATAGATTATTATATGCTTGATGGTTTTGTAATTGACAAAGATATGAATCTTGACGAAGCTAAAACCTTAATATGCACTCACTTAGAAAAGGAACTCTAAATGCTTATAGATTCACAAACAGATTTTGTTAGGCATAATATACAATACGACAAATTCCTAAGAGTGAGGGCTTAAAGAGTTGCTAAAATTTTTGCTTCGTCCATTTTTTTCTACAATTCTCATCGGTGTAAATCTTGATGCGAAAGTATGCCTCCTTAAAATAGTGGTCATTAAAAACAAACGCGTAAAAAACACCATAAGCAAAGAATTTAAAATCGTAGATAAAGAGCTACCAATGGAGGCAGCAAAGCTTATCAAGGACTACAAACGTAAATACCCTTTTACTTATCTTAGTGCTATGAGCAAAACTTACAATCAAGGTTTAGCAAATTGTGCAAAAAAGGGAGATCTTATCAAATTTGGTATTAATGCTAAAACTTCGCATATCATAGAAATGCCAAATCAATGGCTTTTTTATATTCAAAATCTTGCTATAGATGAAAATCGCGTGAAATTTATCCGTGCCTTGGGGCTTGATTATCTTTTCTCACCTTTTGTGGTTATGTATGAAAATATCAAAACACAGCTCAAAACTTCTATTAACCTCTATGTTTTACAAGAGCGCGGGAGTATGACGCTTTTTGTCGCGAATAAAAAAGGAGTGTATTTTGGTGGATTCTTTATGGTGGGTGGCGAGCTAGAGCAAAATGATGATGATAAAAACTCAATGAAAGAAGTGCATTCACTTCAAGAACTAAGTGAGCTAGATTCTATACTTGGCTCACTTGATGAGCTCAATGAAATTGGTGAATTAGAAGGCTTAGACGAAGACCTTATCCGCAAAGAATTTGCACCAGAGGAAGTAGATTCCCAAGAGCAGCAAAAAGCTGAAATATCGCGTTTAGAGAGATTAAGAGATTTGGCACGAGCATCAAATGCGGTAGAGATTCTCAAAAATTCTATCAATGAATTTTATAGTAATCCTATCTACAATGCGCAATTTATAGAATCTATCATCATTCTTGATACCTATGGTATGACAGAACAAGCCATAGAACATATTCGCAATGCATTGATGCTAAATCTTGAGGTGCGCCCACTTGATATTCCTGATGCGCTCATTAAACTTGCGCAACAAGAACTTAAAAGTATGTGAGGATAAATTATGACTTCTTATAGTTTCATACGCCCTAAACCCAAAAGTATTTTTAAACGTTACACAAAAATTTGGTTTGCTTATACTCTATTAGCGGTGATTTGCGTGTTTAGTTTTGCAAAAGTGCTGGAGAGGCAAAGTATTGCCAAAATCAATGAGCAAACACAAATTGAAGAAAAAATCCAGCACACAAAGCTTAAAGCCATTGTTGTGAAAGACTACATAGAGCGGCTTGATTATGAAGTCAAACTTGGCGAAGAGATTGAGTTGCAAAATAAAATGCTCCAAGAGGGCTTGTCAAACCTGCTTAAACTTATCCCTGACCAAATTGTTGCTACAAGCATAGAGCTTGATTATAATATGTTAGCAATGAAAGGCATCACACCTTCAAAAGAAGTATATAAGTTTCTTCTTGAAGCCCCATTACGTGCGATTTTTACACAAACAAGGGTAGATTTTTATCCTCTTATGAGTGGGTGGTTTAATTTTGTATCCATAAGCAAAACAAATCCTATGCTTAAACCGCTCAATCTTGAAAAAAAGGAGTCAAACGATGAATAGCGATTTTCGCATAGACTATGCACTCAAAAATTTTGTATGGTTTTTAGTGTTTAGTGCTATTTGCGCGCTTTGTATTGTAAAAATCCTCCTCCCTCAAATCACAGAATACAAAAAGCAAGCCTTGGAGAGTAGAAAATCACGCCTCACCTTTAATCAAATCAACAAAGATTATCTTGCCATAGAAGCACAATTAAAGACTTTTTCTATTCAACACCATAAAATGCTAACAAGCCTTAATAATGAAGGCGATGAGGCAAAATTGCTTGAACTCTTACAAACGCGATTTAATGCCGTAGAAGTCAAAAAACTTGATTCAACAAAAGAAAATGAGATTATTAATACGCGTTATCAAATTATCGGTTATGCCACAGATTCTCAAAATATTGAAGACTTCATCGGCTGGGTAAATACGATGCCTTACTTTGCACGAGTAGATTTGCCAATCAAAATGCAATTTGATGAGAAAAGCAAACATATTTATTTTGTGATGATAATTAGTCTCAAATACTCTGATTACGCTGAACACCCTATTATTCTTGACAATCATTTGCGTTTTGATTATTTCAAACCATAAGATTTACAATGTCAAAGCATTTTTCTGTTTTAAAAAATGAATTACTCCAATCTTTTGCGTGGCAAGGTGGTGTGCTTATTGACTGCACACTCGGTTATGGCGGACATAGCCTTGCTTTTTTAGAATCTTCTCCAGATACACAAATCTATGCTTTTGATAGAGATAGCTCTGCCCTTGCTTTAGCGCAGGAGCGACTACAAGAGTATGCTTCACACATACATTTTTATCATAGTGCTTTTTCTTACGCCATACCCTCTTTAGACGATGCAATACTTGCCAAAAGTAGAGGAATTATCGCTGATATTGGCGTAAGCTCTATGCAGCTTGATGATATGCATAGAGGCTTTGGATTCGCTTCTTTAAATTTAGATATGCGTATGGATACACGCACTGAACTTAGCGCACAAAAGGTGCTTAATTCTTACTCACCCACGCGCTTAGAAGAAATTTTTAGAATCTACGGCGAGATAACACAAAGTAAAAAACTTACACATATTATTGTAGAATCACGAGAAAAAAAACTATTTGAAAGTTGTGTCGAGTTAAGTGAGCTTATTGAGCGACATTTTCCTCGCACAAGTGGGATTCACCCAGCTACTTTAGCCTTTCAAGCTCTGCGAATAGAAGTCAATGATGAGCTTAATGAGCTACGTGCCTTATTACAAAGCATAGAAGAAGCTTATCGCAAGGGTGTATTATACAACTGCAAGGTAGGTATTATCTCCTTTCATTCTTTGGAAGATAGAATCATCAAGCAGTGCTTCAAACAATGGAGTAAATCTTGTATTTGTGCAAAGGAGAGTTATAAATGCGAATGTGGAAACAATCACGCTTTGGGGGAGATTCTCACCAAAAAACCAATCACACCCACACAAGAAGAAATCAAACAAAACAAACGCTCTCGTAGTGCGAAATTGCGTATTTTTGCATTAGGTGAAAGCAATGAATGAACAATATCCATTAAAAGACCTTATTCTACCCAAATCACGCGTGAGTGAGTGGGAAAAAGATGATCTTTTAGAAACTTTTGAATCTCATAACTCCTCCACACAAAACAAAGTCAATGGCTTGGGACTTAAAGAGTTAAAAAATGCGGGACTTATTATTCTTTGTGTGCTGCTTCTTTGTGTGCCAAAAATCTATCTTGCAAATACAATTTATTACTTAAGTAAAGATATCAATACTTTACAAACCCAGCACGATACTCTCCTTGACGAAAATAAACGCCTAAAACACGAAGTTGAAAGTCTTCGTTATAAATTTTTAATCCTCAAAAAACCTTCAAGCAAAGCTCAATAAATTTTGCTTAATGAGGAGGTATTTTATGCGCTGTAATAATAGTATAGCTTTGTGCGTGGATTGTTAGCTTACAATGGGGACAATACACATAAAAGTTTTTACCTCTTTTTTCTAAAATGGTATTCTTGCTTAGAATCTGCTTTTTACACCAAGAAAGAATATCATCGCTTTCAAGTTCTAAATTCCTCTTTATCCGCTCCATTCCCATTTGCGTGGTGTGGAGTTTATCAATATTCTCAATCAAAGACTTCATCTCATACCACCAATAACCTGCTTTGCAAATTATAGCCTAATTGATAATACTCAAAGATTTTATGCTTATTTTTATATTTATTCCCTTGCAATTTGTTTTTTTTTTTTTTGATAAAATGCAGGGTTTGAAATCAATAAAAAGGATTTACAATGTTTCATAATGATGATTTAGGCAAATTGATTGTGCGCTTATGCGTAGGTGGGCTTATGCTCTTTCACGGAGTTAATAAAATAACAAATGGTATAAGCGGTATAGAAGGTTTTATGGAATCTCAAGGATTACCCATATTTTTTGCCTATGGTGCGTATATTGGCGAAGTCCTTGCACCATTGATGATAATTGTAGGTTATCAAGTGCGTATAGCTGCTGCCTTAGAGGCTTTTACAATGCTTGTAGCAATTTATGTTGCAACAGGCTTTGAGATTTTTGCCCTTGACAAGTACGGAGGATGGGTGATTGAGCTGCATTTACTCTATATGCTTCCTTGTATTGCCTTGACATTTATGGGTGGAGGTAGATATGGCGTGAGGTTTAAGAAATAAAAGAATAAAAGGTTTTCGTAATGCCACCAAAAAAATCCGCAAGTGCAAAATTTGATTTTAAAAAAGTGTATAAAGACTGCTACGCGCCCAAACCTACGCCCTTAAGGATTTTTGTGCCAATGCTTTCTTTTATCGTTGTGCAAGGGGCAGGGAATCCAAATGAGAGCGCGTATCAAAAGGCATTGCAAACTCTCTATGCCCTCTCTTATACACTCAAGATGAGTAAGCAAACAAAAAACTTAAAAGACTATATGGAATATGTCGTGCCTCCGCTAGAGAGCCTTTGGTGGGGCAATGAGAATTTGAGTGATAAAGCAAATTTCAAATGGCAAGCGATGATTGCCCAGCCTGATTTTATCACGCAAGAACTCTTTGAATGGGCACAAAAGGAAGTGCAAGGCAAAAAGGGCATTGATTGCGCAAAGGCACGATTACTACGTTTTGAAGAGGGGCAATGTGTGCAAATACTACATATCGGCTCGTATGATGAGGAACCACAAAGTCTTGCAAAGTTAGAAGATTTTATCGTGCGGACTGGTTTGCAAAACGACACAAGCAAAGACAATCCCATAAGGGCACACCACGAAATCTATTTGAGCAATCCAAACAAAACTCCCGCGCATAAGCTTAAAACGATTTTACGCATTCCTGTGCGAGAAGTGTGAGGTAAAAACACAAAGAGAAAGCACGAGAGTGAAAGGCTGAAAATCGCGGCAAATTAAGCTTTTGGCACAAGCGGGAATGAATAATAAACAAATGAAAGCGCACTACACAAAATTATTCCCGACACTAAAAAGGTGGCAAAGGAATTAAGGAATCTAAATTTTAGGCAATCTTAAAATATTGATAAAGTCCCTCTATTTAGTATTATTTCAAGTAATTTTTAAATCTATACCATAAGAGAAAGCTAGAATTTATATCGTGCCTCTGCATAGACACTTGCTCCCGCCACACGATAAAAATCATAATAGCGATTGTTTGTTATATTAAAAAAGCTAAGTGAGGTATCTAAGCCCATTTTCCAAGTATAACCAATCTTTGCATTAAAGGTAAATTGACTTTCATAATAGCCATAGGTGTTGCCAAGAGGCTTAGAGTTTGCATCATCATTATAGAATGCAGGAGCATAATACGCCCAAAGCGAACTATACAATCCATAATTTGGCAGATAATTGAGAGCTATATTTGCCATATGCTTTGGCACACCAACAAGCTGTTTCCCCACTGATTGTGGTCTTGCTGTATTCTCTAGCACTTTAGCCATAAGTAATGTATAGTTTGTCTCAACACTTAAATCTCGCCAAAGAGGAATAAGCGCACTCAATTCAATTCCATTAATGCGCCCTTTTCCTGCGTTGATATATCGCCACGGGTCAGCTTGACTTCCACCACCAGAGCGATAAATCATATCTTTGCTTTCAAGTTGAAAATAATATAAGCTCCCTATAATATATGATGTGCGAATCTCTGCACCTATATCAAAACTAAGCGCACTCTCTTTTTTCAAATTTGGATTCAGTGCCCAATAGTTACTTGCGTGCGTAAATTGATACATATCGCGCATTGTAGGCATTCTAAAGCCTGTGCCTATACTTGATTTAATAAGCAATGCCTTTATAGGTGCGTAGCTTAAGCTAAATTTTGGGCTAAATATAGATTCATAATTTTCTATATTATCTTGACTTGTGTGAGGTGTTACAAGGTTATTTACCATATAGCCATTGAAATTACGCCAATAATCATATCTCCCTCCTAGATTTGTGGCTAGGTTATCTAGCCATTGTGCTTCCCAATTCACATAAGCAGAACCAACAAAGGCTTTATTTCCAAATTTACGGCGAGTGTCTGCCCTCGTGCTGTTTTCAAGCCAATTTGACATATTCCTTTGCTCTTGTGTGTAAGTGTAGTAGCGAAACTGCGCACCTAATGAGAGTTTATGTCTATTAGATACATCTGTTTGATAGATAATATCTAAATAATTAGAACTTGAATCTGTATCTTGTGTGGTTCCAGCTCCTCCATAGCGATTTGCACTCCCTTGAGCTGCATCTTGCCAAATACTCATAAGATTCATAGAAGAAAGTGCGACTTTTAAAATAGAATCTTCAAAAGAGTGCATATAGGTGAGATTGCCATAGAGATGTGAATATCGCCCTATACCGCCAAGCCCAGAACCGACAAAATAATCAATAGAATTGCCCCCACTTGTGATGAGGTGTGTAGGATTTCCATTATTGTCTCTCAAATAACTCACAAAGTTTTTGAATCTATAATCATAACTGCTAAAGCCCACCATTGCGTTTATTGCATCTGTATCACTTATATCATACTCAAGCTTAAAGCGTGTATCATAGATATTATAATCCCTATCTCCACCTGTGCCGATGATTGTCTGTCCTGCTTTATCCACATAATAGCCGCTTATATTACTATCACTTTGTGCAGTATTATCTCCTTTGGCAAAGTAAGTAGGAAAGCTTGAATATCCATCACTGCCTTTATAGCCAAAATTAAATTTCACGCGCAATCTCTTGTCTAAAAACACATTGCCCACGCTACCATAAAACTTGAAAAGATTTTTATCAGCTACATTTTTTGCCAATTCTGTGCCATAGCCTACTATCGCTTGAGATTCAAAGTCTTTTGGCATAGCTGTAATAAAGTTTATCACCCCGCCAATTGCACCTGTTCCATAAAGACTTGAATACGAGCCTCTAGCAATCTCTACACGCGCAATGTCTTCTAAGAATATTTGATTAATAATGCGATTTTCTCCCTCCAAATCGCTTAAAATCATTCCATCAAGCATAAGCAGCGTGCCATAATTAATTCCACGAATTTTAATCTTTGGGCGCGGATTGAAGCTTACATCGTTATCAATCCTTACACCCGCAGTCTTTTTGAGAATATCGCTGATTTTTGTATTTGGAGATTTTTGAATCTCTTTAGATTCTATAACTGAAATATTACCTGGGATATTTACTACATCTGTCTCTAGTGGTGAGCCTGTAACAATAGAGTGTTTCAAAGTATGAATGGGGTAAATATCACTCTGTGCAAAGACAGAATCTTCCTTACCAAAACTCACATTTACTAGCATACTCCCAAATGCAATAATAATCCCTACTTTGCATAGACTACCCCTTGCTATATTAATAGCATAAATCTTGCACATCTTTTATTCCTCCTTAAAATTATATTACTAAAATATAATAAATAATATCTTAGTAATACTTATATAAAAATTATATGTAAAAAAAAGTATAATTTTCTTATGCAAGATATTTATTTTTTATTGCTTGGGCTAAGGTAAAAACTTTTATTTTCTAAATTAGATAAACACAAATTATAGAGGAGAATACATACAAAATAAAATATGTCAAAATTAAAGTAATGGATTTATCCATTTCGGGTGGAATAGATAAACCATAATTGGAGAAAAGCTTACTTAGTGGTAAGAGTGTGCTTAAATACTGAAATAAACAGCAAGTATAGTAACAACTAATCCTATGCCTAAAACACCAAAAGCACTCTTGCGTTTGCCTTTGCAAAATGAAGTCATAATGAGTCCAGAGAGATAAAAAAGTATCATAGATAGCCCAAAACACACAGCGATAAAATCAAAAAATGTGAATTTAAAGCCGCCAAGCTCAAACTTGCTCCCGCCACTTTTGTGCATCATCATTAATACCCCATAGAGATTCCTATCGACAGAGCGCAAAATTGGTCTATCGCGTTTATCTTTTGTGAGAGCCACGCTATATTTGATATTTCCCATAGTTGCTTGTCCTTTCATTTCACGCACTTGGGTATTTGAAGGGACTTTGAGATTATGCTCTTTGAGGATTTTGAGAATAAAGTCTTGTTCTTCACCCTTTTGAGGCAAATTTTCAAGAGGTATTTCTATGATAGTAGCACCAGAATTTTGGCGAATCTCAAAGATATAAAGTGCTCCTGTGATAGCATAAATTAATGCCGCAGGTAAAAAAAACAAACTTAAATATAAGTGAATTTGCATCCATAATTTGCGATGAAGTTTCATTGAAAGCCCTCCTAATAAGATTCTAATATATATTCTCACAATCTTATCTAAAAAGTGTGAGTTATATGTGAAGTATTAAAAATCTGCCCTAAAACTCACCCAATAATTTCTGCTTGGCAAGATTCTTTGATAGGCATTTTGCGCACTTTGACTGCCTCTATTTGTATAGGGTATATAATCCATAAAATACACATCAAAGAGATTATTTACTGCTAGAGTGAGCGCATAATGTTTAGCAAATTTATAAGTTGCCGCAACATCTACAAGCTGATAATCTTTGTAATACTGCCCTACAATTTGACGCACATTGGTTCGCGCATTGCTCCCTGCATAAGGTGTAGGTGTTTTGTATTTCCCACTCCAACGCACATACATATTGAAGTTTTTATAAGTATAGCTTGGCTTAATGGTGAAATTATGACGCGGGATAGAATTAACAGATTCGCCTTTACCTGCTCCACTTAAAGCCTCTGTATAGGTGAATCCATAGCTAGTATCAAGTCCAAAGCCATTAATAGGCTTAAGTGTGAAACTTGCTTCTACGCCGCTCACTAAGGATTTATCGATATTGCGATAATAAGAGCAAGTTGTATTTGCAGGGCAAGTGATATTAATTTCAGACATATATGTCCCTGTTGGTAAGCCACTAAGTGTTTCAATTTGATTATGGAAGTCTGTGTAGTAACCCGTTAAAATAAACATTGCTGGGTCAAAATCAAGAATAGCACTTAGCTCATAATTTAGACTTTGCTCAGGCTTGAGGTTTGGATTCCCATAGGTATTGGTCGTTTGTCCATTATTTGAAACTTCTGCATAGCCATCTATTGTGCGAAGTAGTGGAGGCGTAAGCATACCACTTGCCACACCAGCTTTAAGTGTGAGCCAATCTGTTGGATTAAAATTCACATAAAATCGCGGATTGAGTGCAGTAGCTGATGCGTATGTATCGCTGTAATTGTAGCGCAATCCCAAAGTTGTGCTGATGTATTCATTGAAAATATATTCCCCCTCTCCAAAGAGCGCGGCTTGATTTTGATGTAAATTTCTTTTACCAAATCCATTGCCAAAGTTTCCCGCAAGATTCTCATACAGATAATACACCCCTCCATTAAAAATAAGACTTCCTGCCTTATCAAAATCAAAATTATTTGTATAAGTGCTTTGAAAGACGATATTTTGATTTGTGCGCTTATTTGCCCAATTTATAGAATCTCCTCTATCTGCACCCATTTTTACTCCTGTATGTGGAGCAATAACATTATAAGCATATTGAATATAGCTAGAGAGTTTCCCCCAGTCATAGTTCCCCTCGTAGCTAAGAATGCTATTATTTTTATAAAGTTCTTGAATAGAAGTAATGCTGTTAGAAGAGGTGTTTAAAGTCCCAAATCGCCCATTATACACTTCAGAATCTAAATAAATATAGTCTCTTGTAGTAGGTGTATAGTTAATCCGAAATCCTGCACTCCAATTTTGTGAGCCTGTGGAAGAGTGTGCAGCATATGGGTTCCCCGCAGCATTGACTACATAACTCGGATTCAAAAAAGCATTTGCTTCATTATAGCGATAAGAACCTCGCAAACTAAGAGAAAGCTTATCTTTTATAAGTGGGGTGTTTAAATAAGCATTTAGTCCATAAGCATTGCCCCATTCACCAGGCTCAAAAAACTTAGATTCTAGTTGCGCACCACTTGAGATAGTATTAAAATGTTTTTTAGTGATAATATTAATAACTCCTCCCATTGCATCAGATCCATAAATTGTAGATGCAGGTCCTCTTATCACTTCAATGCGTTCAATCATACTTGGCGGT
This sequence comes from Helicobacter japonicus, assembly GCF_000762845.2. GTDB lineage: Bacteria > Campylobacterota > Campylobacteria > Campylobacterales > Helicobacteraceae > Helicobacter_C > Helicobacter_C japonicus. The sequence continues at coordinate 18,227 of NZ_JRMQ02000011.1, forward strand.
GGCATAAATGAAGTTTGATTCCCTAAGCCATTTTGGATAAAGCCTTGTGAAGTATTTTGCCTTTTGCCATCAATAAGGATAAGCACATAAGCAGAACTAAGACCACGCATAGAAATTGTATTTTGTCCTGTTTTGTCCTGCTCGACATACACACCCGGCACATCTTGCACTGCGTCTCCAATATCTCTAAGAGGGCGAGTCATAATATCCTCTTTATTAATAATGCTTATACTTGCGGGTGCTGTTTTTATATCCTGCTCATATCCACTTGCACTTACAACAGAGCGATTAAGATTGATTGTCTTATATGCCCCCCCCCACTAGCATTTGTATCTTGTGTATAAGTCTCTAATTGGTCTGCCATTACGCTTGTAAGTCCCATACTTGCTAAGATAAACGCGTTTAAATATTCTTTCATAAAGACCCCTTTTGTTTGATAGCCTATTCTAAATAATAAGAATAGTTTTTATAAATAGATATTAATATTACATCACTTAAAAATAAATTAAAAATGAAATTTTTTACCAATATTAAATATTGAGTAAGATGAGTATCATCACATATATCCTCAATATTTTTAAAACTTTCATAGGTTTTAAGCGATATTTATATTTGATTTGTTTTGCGAAATTAGAATCAATATGCGTTAGAGCAAATTTCTTAAAGGAGTAGGTTATGAGAAAGATTTCATTTTTTGCAGCAGTTGGGCTATTGTGTGCCTCTTCACTTATGGCAGAAAGCTATGTAGTTGATGCAAGTCATTCATCTGTAGGGTTTGGCGTAAAACACATGTCTGTAAGTAATGTGAAAGGTAACTTTAATAAATTTAGCGGAACTCTTGATGTAGAGGGGAAAAAAATTACAGCACTTGAAGGCGAAGTGCAAATCTCCTCTATCAACACAAACAGCGATGGGCGAGACAAACATCTCAACGCTCCTGACTTTTTTGATTCAAAAAAATTCCCAAAAGCAACTCTCTCACTTGTCAAGCACAATGGCAAAAAGCTTGAAGCAAATATCACAATGAGAGGTATTACAAAAAAAGTCAATTTTGAAGTAGAACTTAATGGTCCTGTGAAGCACCCAAAAACAAACAAAGACATCATTGCGGTTACATTAGAAGGAAAACTTAATCGTAAAGATTTTGACATCGGCACAGATACTGCAAATGTAATGGTAAGCGATAATGTCGAAATAAAAATTGAGCTTGAAGCTTTAGCAAAATAGACTCATTACTTTTTTAGATTCTCTTACTTGAGAATCTAAACTCCTTATTTTACTTTAAATTTTTTATTGACTTTGATATTTTTAACTTCACCCTTAAAAACACAGAAATTTATTTTTAAATTCCATTCATCTTTATAACATAAACTTTTTTATATACTTCCACACCTCAAAATATTACGCGTAAATCACACATATATATTTGCAGAATCCCAAAAAACACAAGCAATAAAAACAATACCAAACATACTCCTCAAATCTTTAAAGAGGTAGGTATAACAATCTCAATTCTTGTAAATTTTATAATATAGTAAAAAGAAGAAATCTCCCCTCTTTTATTAAGAGGAGAGAAAAGAAATTAATGGACTTCACTCCAAATACGTTTTTTCCAAAGGTATGCAAGCACACTCATTATACCAAAGAATATCATTAAATAGATACCAAGAGTTTCTCGTTGTTCTTTTTTCGCATCACCAATAGATTCCAAATAAGCAACAACTCGCTCTTGCGCTTCTTCTGTCAAACCAACGCGTGGCATAGAAAGCCCAACAGGCATTACACCAAGCTCTTTGGCAAGATTGCTATAATCTCTGTCATCTTGCCAAGGACTCTTTTTGTCATTTGGTGGAAGTGTGCCTTCCTTTTGAATAATTGCATCTTGTATCGCTTTAAAAGATACTTTTTGCGGATCATTAATGAAATATTCCAAATAATGTTTGCCTTTACTACGAATCATCATTGAAAGGTCAGGTGCAGTAGAACCAAGATAAACATTAAGGCTTTCAGGTGTAGTGCGAGAAGCTACATCATCATATTTCATTGTATGACAGCGAGAACACGCATTGAGAAATACAGCTTTATTTGTAAGGTTTTCTTCAAGCGAAGCAATCTCTGTTTGTTTTTGTTCATTAGAAAGTTCTGTTTTTTCAATCGCTTCTTTTTTAGCGATAAACTCTTCAGATTCTAATACTTGCTTTTTAAGAGAAATAGAACCAACTGATTTAAGATAAGCTACAATGTCCGCAACTTCTTGATTCGTATCTTCAAGTCCAAAGTATTGTGTCATTGGGAAATCACCATTAGGAAACTTATGCGCAAGGTGAAGTGCATTCACAGGGTCAATAATAAGATTAGCTAAAAACTTCCCATCATAAATCGCGCCTGCAGTAGAAATATCTGGAGTAAAGATAGTAGCCTCTTTGTTATCACGGAAATACATTGTCATATCTGCACCAGCAATACCTGCATCATTAAGCGTATGACACGCCACACAATTTGTCTCTACAATCTCTTTACCACGAGTTGCATCACCTTTGCTTAAGTCAATATCTTGCAAATCTTTAAACTCAAAATCAGCTTTTGCCACTTCAGGGTGGAATGTCGCGTGAGCAAGAGGTTCAACACCCCAATACAACACACCTACAATGACTACAATAATTGCTAAAATTTTTATTTCTTTCATCTTAGTGTGCTCCTTTCTTTTTTTCAAGTATTGTTACGATTGGCAATGCCACAAACACAAGGAACAAGAATCCAATAGAAGCTACAAAACCAATGAAGTTATTTGCTCCTTCAGGTGGAAGCTTACCAAAGATTGTAAGAACAATCATATCAACAACAAGTAGCACAAACCATAAAAGATATCCAGGACGCTTATGAGCAGGAGCAACAACAGAGCTTCTATCAAGCCAAGGCAAGAATAAAAACGCTACTTGTGCAATACCAAAAGCCGCTAAACCAAGGTCAGCACTAAAGAAAAAGCCTCTCAATACTTCATAGCTCCACAAGAAATACCATTCAGGGTAAATGTGAGCAGGAGTTTTGAGATTGTTTGCAGGGTCAAAATTGATAGGGTCCATCGCAAAATCAAAATGGAAACATACAAGATAGAAGAATCCAATCATAAACAAGCATACTACAAAAATATCTTTTGAAAGGAATACAGGCCAGAAAGGAATAACTTTAGATTCTTTTTTCTTACCTTCCTCATATTTTTTAGCTTCAGCTTCATAATCAATATGTTCGCCATCTTCGTTATTTACGTGAGGCATTCTCAAAGTATAGAAGTGTAATCCTATAACACCAAGAATTACAATAGGAAGTAAGCACACGTGAAGCATAAAGAATCTTGTCAATGTAGAATCCGCTACTACAAAGTTACCACGCACCCATTCAACTACATCAGGTCCAATTACAGGAATACCACCAAAAAGATTTGTAATAACTGCAGCAGCCCAGTAGCTCATTTGTCCCCAAGGAAGCATATAACCACTAAATGCTTCAGCTGAAAAAAGAACAAAAATGAGCATACCACCTATCCACACCATTTCTCGCCCTTTTTTAAACGAGCCATAGTAAATTGCTACAAACATATGGATATAAATAATAAGGAATATCATACTTGCAGCCACTGCGTGAATATGTCGCCATAACCAACCAAATGCTACTTCAGTCATAATCGTATGATTTACACTATCAAAAGCAAGATTCACATCGGGTTTATAATACATTAAAAGAAAAAAACCAGATACAACAAGCAATGAAAATAGCGTAAGTAGCACAACACCCATAGCCCATAAGAAGTTGATGTTTTTTGGAATCCAATACTTAGTCATCAATACTTCTACTAATTTTCTAACAGCAAGGCGTTGGTCGAGCCAATCTACCAAACCTTCAGCTTTTTTTACTTCCATATTGTCTCCTTATGCGTTTTTAGCTTCAAGCAAGGCTTTGTATTCTTGCCCTTCTTCGCCTAGCACCATTTTTGTCCCATCAATTTTAAAAGGTGGGATATCCATAGGACGAGGTGGTGGTGTGCCAGCTTCATTTACTCCAGAAGAGTCAAATCTTCCACCGTGGCACGCACACGCAAACTCTTGTGTTCCTTGATTAAAACTAGGAATACAACCCAAATGGGTGCATATTTGAATCCCAACCGTATAAAGCGCACCATTGAGTTCAAAATCTCTCCCTTGTGTTTTTTTGCTATTAGGTAACTTTTTGAGGATATATACAGGCTTCCCCCTCCATTCCACCGTTTGAAGCACTCCTTCTTGTAGTGCGCTCAAATCAAATGTCGTAAAACCAGCCGAGACAACACTAGGCAATGGGTCCCAAGAGCGTTTCATTGCATATAAAGATGCCACAGCACCTACAGCAGCAACACCACCTAGAGCCATTCCCAGAAAATCGCGTCTTTTTGTGTCTTGCATCTTTTCTCCTTTCTTTCACCTTATCGTGAGGTTATTAAAACTCAATATCGTATGTAAAAAAAACTTAAATATTGTTTATTTAAATAAAGGTTTTTTTGTTTGTTTTAAGAGTGTGTTATAATGCGACATTTACACAAAATTTACTAAAAAATGAAAACAATATTAATAAATTAATAAATGCAAAAGAATTTTCAACTAAGATGTGTTCAAAGGACTATGATATGGATAAATTTGTGCGTGATTGCATATATTTTATACAAGATGAATTTACCAAACGCGGATTCAAAAAAGCAGTGTTGGGTTTAAGTGGCGGTATAGATTCTGCGCTTGTAGCAACCCTAGCAACCCTAGCTTTAGGCAAAGAACATCTTTGCGCCCTGCTTATGCCATCTCTTAGCTCACATCATAGTCATTTTGATGATGCTCTTTTTCTCGCCCAACATTTAGATATCAATCACAGAATTATCCAACTCGCACCTTTTCAAGAAGTCTTTGCAAAACAAGAGGGTATGGATTTAGGCGGAATACATATGAATAGGCTTGATAATGCACAAAAACAAAGAATGGGTAATTTTTGTGCAAGAATGCGTATGACATTGCTTTATGATTGTGCAAGTGCAGACAATGCCCTTGTTCTAGGCACAAGCAACAAGAGTGAGATTTTATTAGGCTATGGCACGATTTTTGGTGATTTAGCTTCTGCAATAAACCCTATTGGAAATCTCTACAAAACACAGATTTTTGCACTCTCTCGTGCATTAGAATTGCCTGAGTGCATTATCACTAAAAAACCGAGTGCGGATTTATTTGCAAATCAAAGTGATGAAACAGATTTAGGATATAGCTATGAGCGCATTGATAAATTTTTACACGCCTTTACGGATTGCGGGGGCTTAGAATCTAACACACTGAAGACACAAAATAATGTTAAAACACATTTAGCACAAGCAGGATTTGAGCAAGAAATGATAGAATCTTTAAGTGCGCGTATATGGAAAAATACCTTTAAACGCGCTATGCCTGTAATTTTTATGGGTGATTTTACACAAGATTCATACACGATATAAAGTTTAAAAATTTACTTTTTGAGAAAGGTAAGTATGCGATGGATTGACTCTTATTTTTATCAGCCAAATATGTGGCAAAAGGCTTTAAGCATTGTGCTTTTACCTTTATGCTTAATATATGGCATTGGGGCATTTTTGCGCCGTAAATGCGCGAGATTCTATGATTTTTCTCTCCCTATTATAAGTGTGGGGAATCTTATCGTTGGCGGGAGTGGCAAAACACCCTTTATCATTGAAGTAGCAAAATATTTTGATAAAGTAGCTATCATCTCAAGAGGCTATAAACGCGCATCAAAAGGACTTGTGGTGGTGAGTGAATGGGGCAAGATTCTCACCTCACAAAAAGAAGCAGGAGATGAGCCTTATTTACTTGCAAAAGAGCTACAAAATGCGAGTGTGATTGTAAGCAAAGACAGAAAACAAGCCATAGAAAAAGCCAAACAAATGGGTGCGAAAGTGATATTTTTAGATGATGGATTCCGTTTTAACTTTGCAAAACTCAATATTGTGCTTGAGCCACTTTTAAAGCCCTACTTCCCTTTCTGTTTGCCAAGCGGAATGTATCGTGAATTGCCAAGCGCATACAAAGAAGCTGATTTACTCGTGCGTGAGGGTATAGACTATAAGCGAGAAGTTCATATAGAAAATCCAACCCAAAGAATGCTCCTTTTAACAGCCATTGCCAATCCTGCACGACTTGATGAATTTTTACCTTCTGTGGTGGGCAAAATTACATTAAACGACCACGCGCGATTTGATAAGGATTTTTTACAAGAAGTGTTGCAAGCACATAATGCGACAAGTCTGCTTGTAACGAGCAAAGATGAGGTAAAGCTTTTAGACTATGACTTTACCTTAAGTGTGATGAGGCTAAAGCTCACACTTAATCCTGCTATTTTAGAGTGTATAAAAACATACATTGCGAGTTTTGAGCAATGATGCTAAAACAGAGTAAATTTATTATAAGGAGTGAAAAATGAAATTACAAAATGGCGACAAAGCACCGCAATTTAGGCTAAAAAGTGCTGATGGGACAGAAATAGCTCTACAAGACTTATTGAGCCAAAAAGTCGTAGTGTATTTCTATCCTAAGGATAACACGCCCGGCTGCACAATTGAAGCAGAAGAATTTAGTGCTTTAATAAATGATTTTGGTGCAAAAAACGCTGTGGTAGTGGGTATTAGCCCAGATAGTCCTAAATGTCATCAAAATTTTATAGACAAAAAATCACTTAAAGTATTGCTTCTAAGTGATAGTGATAAAAGTGTAGCGAGTTCCTATGGTGCGTATGGCACAAAAATGATGTATGGCAAAGAGGTGCAAGGCATTATTCGTAGCACTTTTATCATAGGCACAGATGGCATTATCACGCACTGCTTTTATAATGTCCGCGCTAAAGGGCACGCCCAAAAAGTGCTTGAAAGTATCAAATAAGGTTTTGTATTAGAATTTTTTCTTCTTCACATCATCAAAAATCTTATGGGCAATAGTATTCACCGAATTACTAATGTTTTGAGAATGATTTGCAATTTCCACATTTTGTGAATTTGCATTCTCTAGTTGTGAGACAGCATCATTAATCTGTCCTATTCCTAAAGTTTGCTCCTTAATAGACTCGCTCATTTCATTTACACCTTGAACCAAAATATTAATATTTGCCTCAATTTCAGAAAGCGATTTGCCTGTGCGTTCAGCAAGCTTCCTCACCTCATCTGCAACAACAGCAAATCCTCTTCCGTGTTCTCCAGCTCTTGCTGCTTCAATAGCTGCATTTAATGCTAAGAGATTTGTTTGGTCTGCTATATCTCTAATCACACTTACAATATTGCGAATATCATTAGCTTGACTACTTACATCATTGGCACGTCCAGAAATGCTTTCCATAGAAGCATTCATTTGTTCCAATGCTTGGGCAGTCTGTCCCAATGCTGAAGCTTGCTTATGTGAGCCTTCGGTGAGATTATAAACGGCTTGTTTTAAGTCTTTTGCGCTTACTTCTAATTCTTTGGCAAATTCCGATGAAGTATGAAGCATTTCTCTAATACTTGAACCCAAAGCGTTCGTAGTGGTTTCTACTTCTCCGTGTGCATTCTCAACTTGAGTAGTAAAATCTAAATCAATGTATGACTTAAACACGCTCGAAATCTCATTCATATCCTGTCCAATTTTATTTTGTAAGGTATCTAGCATTTGATTAAGCACACTTTTGAGTTCTAAAAGCTGTGGATTATGTGGATTCTCTACGATTCTAGCAGTAAAATTACCACTTCCTATATGATTTGCCACATCAATAAATTGCTGCACTGCTTGTTTATCAGTCTGCAATCCTTTTTCTGTTTTTTGTATATTTTCATTAATAGCAATACATATATTTCCAAGCTCATCTTCTGCTTTGGGATTAAGCAAACTCGGGGGCTGTTGTTTCTCATAGTTAAGATATTTTAAAAAATCAAAAAGCAAATCAGAAATACTTTTTACTCGTGCAAGTAGAAAAAATTTAATCGTCATAAAAGAAGCAATGAGAATAGCACAAGCCAAGATAATAATCCCAAATACAATAATAAGTTCAATTTTTTCATTAGCCGAAGTAAAATCTTTCATTAAAACTTCAACCACAATATATAAATCAAGCTCGGCATTATAATCCACATAACTTTGATAATCTTTTCCATTAAGAGAGTAAGAAATTTCCATTTTAGGCTTGAGTGTTTTTAAATGTGCAAAATCACTAGGCTTACCTTCTCCACCGAGAATAAATGTGTCTTGTGTTTTATCAAAAATGATAATTTTTCCTCTCTCCCCTATATGAATATCCCCTAATTTTTGTGCAATTAATTCATATGCATCTCCCAAATCATATGCAACAAATAAAATACCTATGACTTGATTATTTTCATTTAAGATGGCTTCATAAATAGACATATAATCCTTGCCCACAAGATGCACTTTGCCACGAAATATACTTGGATTGGGCTTTGTCATTTCAGCAAAAGCTGGGTGAGATTTACCAAGTGGTGTGCCTACCATTCTATTGCCTTGTGCATCTTTGAGTGAGGTTGCTATGCGTATGAAATCATCACCACTTTTGACAAATATAGTTGCCACACCACCGACTAAATTTGAAAACTTATCAACAAGTTCTGTATTACCCACAAGATTCACGCCATTGTAATACAAGGTAGGCACATCTTTATCACCAAATCTCATAGTGTCGCCGATTCTGTAACTATTTTTTCTTAAAGCCCCATACAAAGCTGTTAAATCATTTTTGAAAAACTTTAATGAATTTTCGCTTTCGTTAATGATTTGTTGAGAAGTAACTTGAAAATTACCCTCTACTATGGAAGCCACTTGGTTGATTTGCAATTTGGCTTGCGCTTGTGTAGTATTCCCCATTATCCATTGAACAAACAATATAAGTGGAACAGCAACCACCACAACAATAACAGCTTGAACAAATGAAAATTTTGCACCTATGGATAATTTATTCCACATAGAATTTACCTTCCTCACCCCGATTTTTGAAATAAAACTTAACATAATATAGCATATGAATATCTTATAATATGAGCTTATAAGTAATAGTAAATATTGTTAAAAGCCCTGTTATAAAGACAAAAGCATCAAGGGCTGGATTCTTAAATTGCTTCATCTTAGATACGGTATAAATAGCAATGATAGGCATAAGAAAAAGGATAGCTGCGATAATCGGACCTCCTAAATCCTCAATGAATCCTAAAACGCTTGGATTGATATAGGCAGTAACAAGCATAATAACATACATTACAAATGTGCATATTGCTGCGATAAGCCTAAGGTTTGGCTCTTTATTACCTACAATTTTGCAACATTTCCTTACAATACCATATGCACCCTCACGCGCACCAAAATAATGCCCAAAAAATGAACTAGAAATTGCCAAAAATGCAATCAAAGGACCACCATAGGAAATCAATGGATTGTCAAGTTTATTGGCAAAATATGAAAGCACAGGGATATTTTGTGCTCTAGCTTCTATAAGCTCTTGTGGCGATAGAGAAAGCACGCAAGAGATAACAAAAAACATCACAAAGATAAGAAGCATAATTAAAGTGCGCAAAAGTATAGAATCTGATTGTGCGATAGCATTTTCTCCATATTCGCGTTTAACACTTAATGCAAAGGTAGAAATTGCAGGAGAATGATTAAAGGAAAACACAAGCACAGGGAGCGTGAGCCATACAATTATCAAAAAATCTTTCATATCGGGCACGAATGTAATATTTTCAAGATTCCAATGAGGAATAAGATAGAGTGAAAATACAAATAAAATAGCGCAAAGAGGATATACAAGCCATTGACACACTTTTATGATAAGCTTTTCACTAAAAAGCATAATAATCATAAAGGCACTTACCAAGATAAAAACAAGCCCAGCTCGCCAAAATGGTCGCAAAGTAGCATAATTTTCAGATTGAAGCTTAAGAAGTGTTCCGGTTTCGCTTTGTTGGAGAAAACTATATGGGTCATAGTAAATGCTTTGTATGAATCCTGCTAAAGTCCCAAGTGGAGCAACTTTAGGGTGATTTTCATTAATAATTGGGAGAATCTGATGGTAAATAAAACTTTCAAATGTGTTTGTAATACCCACACAATATGCAAGACAAATAGGAAAAATTGCAAAAAAATAGAGAATTGAAATGAATATACTCACATTGCGACCAAAATATTCTTCAGCAGCGTAGGTAATATCTTTATCATTACCATTTGCTTGGCATACAAAACGACTAAGTGCGCGATGACTAAGATAAACCATAGGAAATATAATAAAACACATTGCTATTACAGGCCAGATTCCCCCTCCACCTGCTTTAATGGGTAGATATAAAATCCCAGCACCCACAGCTGTTCCAAAAAGAGAAATCACCCAGCTTGTATTAAAGCTATTCCATTTACTTGTTGTATTCATTGCATTTTCCTTTAAAATAATGATATGTTTGGCTCATTGTGGCTTTTTAGAATCTTTTTTTATCAATCTACGCAATGAAACATAGAATTTCATCCACTCACTTAGCTCCATAAGTGGGTGTCCTCCCCATTTGGTATGTGGAGGCAAATTTTTGCCTACTGCGCCGCGTCCAGCAACCTGCACAAAATCGCCAATATGGATATGCCCTCCTGTGCCAGCTTGTCCGCCCATTATGACATTTCTACCTGTGGTTGTAGAACCAGCCAAACCCACTTGTGAAACTAAAATACTATGTTCCCCAACCACGCAGTTATGCCCTATTTGCACGAGATTATCAATTTTTGCACCCTTTTTGATAATTGTCTCCCCAAATACAGCTCTATCAATCGTATTGTTTGCACCAATTTCCACATCATCTTCTATAACAACGCGTCCATTGTGCTCTATTTTAATATGCTTACCATCATTTGTATGCGCATAGCCAAAACCATCACAGCCTATTATGCTTCCTGCGTGGATATTTACACGATTACCAATAATACTATCACGATAAATGACAACATTAGGATAAATTTTACAATGCTCCCCAATGCTGACATTATCGCCAATAACGACATTTGGCATAATTATACTATGCTCCCCAATGCTGACATTATCGCCAATAACGACATTTGCACCTATTTGAATATTGTTTGAGCGGGGATTTTGAGTAGTGAGCGTGAAACAAGGTGCAGCAAAAAGCTGTGAAAGTAAGGCAAAGGCAAGATGTGGATTCTCGACTACAAGAGGTTGAATATGCGAAGGGACTTTCTCAAGCAAATGAGGGCGGATAAAAACAGCACCCACTTTAGAATCTACAAGATTACTCAAGTATTTATCTTGGTCTATATAACTAATTTGCGTAGATGTAGCAGATTCTAAAGGAGCAATACCACTTAATTCAAAATCGTTTTCTATGGTATTTTGTAAGCTAAGATAGCCTTTAAACGCTGTATCTATGGCAAGTGAGAGAAGCATATATATCCTTTGGCTAAAGATAAAATGTAATCATAACATAAACATTACAGAATCTAGGGCTGCAGCGGTGAAATTTAGCTAGATTCAAGGATTTGGTGTATAATGATATATCAAAGTAGTGATAAAAACATACAAAGGAGAGATTATGGCTGTTGTTTTACAAATCGGAGCAGGAGGAGTTGGAGGCGTTGTTGCGCACAAAATGGCGCAGAATCGTGAGGTGTTTTCACGCATTATTTTGGCTTCACGCACATTGAGCAAATGCAAGGCAATCGCAGATTCTATTCGCGCCAAAGGCTTGGGTGAAATTGAGGTGGATGCAGTAGATGCGGACAATGTGGAATCCCTTGTGGCTTTGATTGAAAAATATCGCCCAAAGCTCGTGGTGAATGTCGCGCTTCCTTATCAAGATTTGGCGATTATGGAGGCGTGTTTGCGCACAAAGACGCATTATTTGGACACCGCAAACTATGAACACCCCGATTCCGCGCATTTTGAATATAAGGAGCAATGGGCGTATGACACGCGCTACAAGGAAGCTGGAATCTTTGCTTTGCTTGGTAGCGGCTTTGACCCGGGTGTTACGAATGTCTTTTGTGCATACGCGCAAAAGCATTATTTTGACACAATAGAGAGCATTGATATTTTGGATTGTAACGCTGGAGACCACGGCTATGCGTTTGCAACAAACTTTAATCCTGAAATTAATTTGCGTGAAGTGAGCTCCAAAGGGCGATTTTGGGTGAAAGATTCTCAAAGTCAATATGCCCAAAACTTTGACCTCTCTCGTGATAGTATTTATCGCAAATTTGAGCGAGTAGAGAAGCATTTTAAATTAGAATCTAACACACAGGATTTGCAGGTAGTGGATTATGCAGGGGGGCAATGGCGCGATATTCCGCCTCTTGCGCTAATGAAAGAATGGGATTATCCTGAAGTGGGTGTGAAAAACAGCTATTTGCTCTACCACGAGGAGCTAGAATCGCTTGTGCGCAATATCAAGGGACTAAAGAGAATCCGCTTTTTTATGACCTTTGGAGAATCCTACCTCACGCATATGAAATGTTTAGAGAATGTTGGGCTTTTGCGCGTGGATTGCGTGGAGCATAAGGGGCAAAAAATCGTGCCAATAGAGGTGCTAAAGACGCTTTTGCCCGACCCTGCAAGTTTGGCAAGTCGCACAAAAGGCAAGACAAATATCGGCTGCTACATTAAGGGTGTGAAAGACGGAGTGGAGCGCACGATTTATATCTATAATGTGTGTGAGCACGAGAAATGCTATGCGGAAGTGAATGCGCAAGGCGTGAGCTATACCACAGGTGTGCCAGCAATGATTGGGGCGAAGCTTATTTGCGAGGGCAAATGGGGAATAGATTGCGCGAAAGTTGCAAATGGTGCAAATAATAGTGATATGCCAAAAGGTGGGGAATATCAAGGAATTGATAATGCGCTAGAGTTGCAAAATGAAAACAATAAGAATTGTGCGGAAGTGGCAAGTCGTGATAGAAATTCTAAGATTGTAGATGAGAAATCGGGGTTGCGCAGTTGCGAATGCGGAGATAAGACACAAGCGTCTATCGCACAAATGAGCGACAAGCTCTCCGATTTATCGCTACAAGCTGAATTTCAAGGAAGTGGTGTGTGGAATATGGAGCAAAACGACCCCGACCCCTTTATGCAGGAGCTAAACAAGCAAGGGCTGCCGTATGTTGTGCTAGAAATAGAATCTAATGGCGAGACGAAAGTGCTAGAAGATGGGAGAGAGTGAAAAAATATTACAACTAAAAAGGAGGTGGAATGGAAAATAAACGCAAATATGACGAATTTTATTATAGTGCAGACAGTAGCATTGTGTCATTTAATAAACTCAACGAGGAAAATTGCTATTCCTATGAGCATAAAATATTTTGCCCCGATTGTCGTAAGGCTGCATTATCTTATGTGCGTAATATTACAACACCACATTTAAAGCAAAAGCCAAGCACTCCACACCAAGAAAATTGTCCATATAGATATAAAGCTGCTTCTAATAAAATGACTGAAAGCTATATAGAAACATTAAACGACACGCAGATTAAACGCAAACTAGATTCAATGCTGCGATATTTATGCACAGACAAAAGCATAAGACAGACTTATTTATCGGGCAATACAATGCAAGATAATCCAATGTTAATTCATAATGCAACAGAAGCGACTAGAACCTACAACACACTAAGGAGAAAAAGCTTGGGAGTATATTTTACAGAGGAAGATAAAGGTAAAATTTATGTATTTTATGGGAAAGGAAAACTGAATCTTGTCCCTAAAAAAGATTATGCTTTTTTAGAAATTTCAGCAGGAAACAACAAGTTTTCAGTCTATCGTTCAAAAAGCCTTATCCCTAATGATATAGAGGAAAATACAGAGTATTACATTGTTTGCATAGGTTACTTAAAAGATATATTTAAAATAGAACTATTAAAATCAAATTGTTTAAAATATCAAAAAGTCTAAGATGAGGAGTAACAATGCAAAACTTCCCTTTTCTTAACAACAACCTCTTTACTACCTACACACTAGAAGTAGATTTTCCGCACATTTATGAATTTGATAAAAATAAGCAAAAAGCACAAGCTGCCCTAGATTCTATCAAAGCACTTTATGATAAAGCGAAGTTTTTAAAGCAAAATGAACATCAATTTGAAGATGATTTTATTGCTAAAGTATTGGAGATTCTAGGTTGGGAGTTTATCCGCCAAGATGAAAAAATCATTCAAGGCAAGTTAGAAAAGCCAGACTTCTTACTTTTTAGCAATACAAATTCTAAAAAAGCCTATGAAAGCATAGAAAAAGGGCAAAGACAAGCTACAAACGCCCATATATCGGTGATTTTAGAATCCAAAGCCTACAATGTAGAAGTGGATAACAAAAAAATCAAAGATAATCCACACTTTCAGCTTTTGCGCTATTTAAGCAATCTTAAGCTTGATTTTGGATTTCTTACCAATGGTAGAATTTGGCGATTTTATGATAATTCTAAACTTAGCAGTCAAAAAGTCTTTTATGAAATCAACCTTGAAATGATTGTAGAATCTAACGACACGCAAGGCTTTAACTATTTTTATCACATATTTCACGCAAACAACTTCACAAAGCCAAATACAGAATCCAAAAATACAATCACAGACATTCTTAATAAAAACAATCAAGCCAAAATCAATATAGAGGACGACTTGCAATCACTCATTTATGGGATTAATGGCAAGGATTCCTTGTTTGAGCAAATCGGCTCTTGCATTTATGCTAAAAATCCTAATGTCAAGCTAGAAGACATTTATCAATCCTCGCTTTATTTTATCTTTCGTCTGCTTTTTATCGCTTATTTTGAGGATAAGTTTGACGCGATTCTCTTAAAGCATTCAAGTTTTAAAGAGCACATTAGCCTTTACACTCTGCTTGAAAAGCTTAAAAACAAACAAGAGAATTTAGCGCAAAGTTATGGTGGTTTAAGTGACTTAGAGCAGATTTTTAGAATCTACAATGAAGGCAATCCAAACCTAGATATGCCAATCTTTAATGGCGGACTTTTTGATGAAGCCAATGCTCCACTTTTAAAAATGCCTAAAATCTTCAACGATAAGGATTTAATGGACATTTTAGATTCTTTATTTAATTATCAAAGCACAGATACGCAAAATACGCTTTTTAGGAGAGATTATCGCACCTTGAGCGTAGCGCACTTGGGCACGATTTATGAGGGCTTACTCTCTTACTTTTTTGCCATTGCAGAAGAGGAGATTTTCTACCTTGTCTATGCACCCAAAAAGGGCAAGGGCAAATTAGATTCTATTGAGGGCTACTTTGATAGTTATGATTATGCAAAAATTAAAAAAGATTCCACAATCCACCGCCAAGCTACCTACAAAAAGGGGCAAATCTATCTCAAAAACACGAGCAATTCCCGCAAAAGCACTGCGAGTTTTTACACGCCCGATTCTATTACCAAATTCCTTGTTCAATCCGCCCTAAAAGACAAACTCAATGATAACAATATCTTGCATTTTAAAATCCTAGATAATGCCTGTGGAAGCGGACATTTTCTCGTAGAAGCCTTAAACCAAATCACGCAAATCGTGCAAGAGGATTTTGAATCTTTCCCTGCGCTTAAAAGCGTGTATGAGCAAGAAAAACAAGCAGTGCAAAATAATATTTGTGCCTTTATCAAAGGCTATGAAGCCGATGAAAGCGATATTTTGAAGCGATTGCTTTTAAAACGCGTGATTTTTGGAGTGGATTTAAATCCCTTTAGTATAGAGCTTACGAAACTCTCCTTATGGATAGATAGCTTTATTTTTGGCACACCCCTAAGCTTTTTAGAGCATCATATCAAATGCGGAAATGCGCTTATTGGCACGAATATAAAGGAATTTAAGGATTACTATCATACATTACAAGCAAAAATGAGTAAGCAAAAGGGTAAAAAATCGGGGCAGAGTTTGCTTATCTATAATTTTTTAAATGAATTCCAAATTTTAAGCGAAGTTTTCGCAAAGCTAGATTCTATCAAAGACACCACAGAAGAGCAGATTAAAGAGAGCAAGAGGCTTTATAAAGACGAGATTGCTCCCACACTAGAAAAGCTTAATTTGTATTTAAATATGCTCAACAGCAGAAGTTTTATGAATGCGCAGGAGCTAAAGCTTTTTTATGCACTCACACAAAGTGATAATATAGAAAAACTAGCAGATACTAAAGAGTATGAGGGCTTAAAGAAAGCAATCCAAGCTTATGCTAAGGAATTTAGCTTTTTTAACTATGAGATAGAATTTCCTGAAATTGTAGATGTAAAATCTAGCTCTTTTGTAGGATTCCAAGCCATTGTAGGCAATCCCCCTTGGGATAAGACAAAATTTAGTGATAGCGACTTTTTCCCGCAATATCAAAGCAACTACCGCACCCTAAGCAATAGCGGTAAAAAGGAGGTGCAAGATAATCTCCTAGCCAAAAGCTATATCAAAAAGGAATATGAAGCAACCAAAGCCTTTGTAAGCGTGCAAAATGAATATTACAAGGCACATTTTCCGCTAAATGTAGGCAGTGGCGATGGCAACTTGTTTCGCTTTTTTGTAGAGCGCAACTTAAGCCTTTTAGCTCCTAATGCCTCGCTAAACTATGTCTTGCCAAGTGCACTTATGCTAGAGGAGGGAAGCTATACTTTACGCAAAGAGATTTTAGAAAACAAAACATTGAAGTATTTTTATAGTTTTGAAAATAGAGAGGGAGTATTTAATGATGTTCATCGCAGTTATAAATTTGCGCTGATACAAGTAGTAAATGCGAAGCCAAAGCCAAAACACACGATTCAAACAATGTTTTATAAAACAAGTATTGAGGAAATTTACGATAAATCAAACATTATCCCGCTTACCCCGCAAGATATTAAAGCTTTAAGCCCCAATCAACTCGCCCTTCAAGAAGTGCGTAGTCAAAAAGATTTAGAGATTTTACAAAAATGCTATGCTGCCTTTGCTCCGCTTAATTCTCTTGATATGAGGCGAGAGCTAGATATGACCAATGACAAAGAGATTTTTTTAGATTTTCGTAATGAATTACATATGACCAATGACAAAGAGATTTTTTTAGATTTTCGTAATGAATTACATATGACCAATGACAAGCACTCTTATGTGCCTCTCTATGAGGGCAAGATGATAAACCAATTTGACGCAGAGGCAACTCATCCGCAATATTTTTTAAATATTGCGGATTTTGATAGGCGACTAAGGAGCAAGGAGATTTACCGCTTAAAGCAGGATTTAGGCATAGATAACAAAGAATATGAGAGGCTTTTAGAATCTGTATATCCCAAAATGAGCAAAGAGAAAGCAGAAGATTCCTTTATCGTGTATGACAGGCAGTTTTACCGCTTAGGATTTCGTGCGATTGCAAGTGATACCAATGAGCGCACTTTGATTTTTTCACTTTTGCCAAAGAATTGCGGGTTTGGGAATAGCATTTGGAGCAGTGTGCCAAAAATCTATATACAAGAGAATGGGACAATCACTCATCGCAAAGTAAGTCATTTAAGAATCTGCTTTGCACTTGGAATCTTTAATTCTCTCATAGTGGATTTTATTACAAGAGGAATGGTGCAGATGAATGTAAATAAAACTTACCTAGAGCGAATCCCATTGCCTCAACCTAGCGATAAGGAAATTGTAGAAAATGCAACTTATTTATCTATCGCCAAGAACGCCTTAATCTTGCAGCTTTATAACGATAAAGCAGGGCATTTTAAGGAATTGCAAGAGGAATTTAAGATTTCACAAAATGCAATTCCAAAAACTTCTAAACTCTATGATGAACTCAAAGCAAAGCAAGATATTGCCATTGCCAAGCTGTATGGATTAGACAAAGAGGAGTTTTGCTATGCTTTAGAATCTTTCAAGGTTTTGCAAAAGCAAAAATCCGAATACATCGCCTTGCTTAAAAATTCTTGGGAGTGAAATATGAATGCTGCGTTTAAAGAACCAAAATTTAATGAATCGTCCTTTACTTGTCCGCATTGTGGAGTGTTAGCACAAATGGATTTTTGTATTCCTAGTGAATTTGAACGAGCTATTATTGATGAAATAATGGATATAGAAAGTATAGCACAGAAAATTGATAAGCATATTCTTAATGAAGGAGAGGGAGAGAGATTGCATCATAGAATAGAAGCCATAAAAGAAATTATGCAAGATTATAGAGCCTATGCAAATACCTTTTGTGTTTGTCAAAATTGCAATGAAATCAGCATTTGGATAAATCAAAAAATGGTATATCCCAAAGCGCGTTTAACGCCTTTGCCAAACAAAGATTTGCCCGATGAGATAAAGGCAGATTATGAAGAGGCTTCAAAGATTATGCAAGATTCTCCAAGAGGGGCTTGCGCTTTGTTGCGTTTAGCTTTACAAAAACTAATGATACATTTAGGAGAGGATAGGAATCTTGATAAGGCGATTCAAAGCTTGATTGATAAGCAAAAAATTGATAAAACCCTGCAAAAGGCTTTAGATTCTGTGCGAGTGATAGGCAATAGTGCAGTGCATCCAAATGAACTAGATGTAAAGGATAATGTTGAGATAGCCGCAGCTTTATTTAAGATTATTAACTATATTGCAGAAAAAATCTTAAGTGATAAAAGGGAAATTGAGGAAATTTATAGCCTTTTACCTGAAAGTGCAAAACGAGAAAATAGGAAAAAGTAATGCCCAACCTCCTCCTCTACACCACGCAAGATAAAAAAGTCAAGGTTGAGCTCTATGAACTTGGCGAAAGCGTATTTTTAGCCCAAGATGCTATGGCAAAACTTTTTGACACCTCAAAACAAAATATAAGTTTGCATATAAGAAATATCCTGCAAGAGGGGGAATTACAAGAGGATTCAGTTGTCAAGGAATACTTGACAACTGCCAATGATGGCAAATCCTACAAGGTGAAATTTTATTCCTTAGAGATGATTTTAGCTGTGGGTTTTCGTGTGCGAAGCAAAAGGGGTGTGCAGTTTAGAGTCTGGGCAAATGAACATTTGAGGAGTTATTTGCAAAAGGGCTTCATTATTGATAGCGATAGGCTAAAAAATCCCAATGGCAGAAGCGATTACTTTGATGAGCTTTTAGAGCAGATTCGTGATATAAGAGCGAGTGAAAAACGATTTTATCAAAAAGTGCGCGAACTTTTTGCTTTGAGTGCGGATTATGACCCAAGCGATAAGGCAACGCAAATGTTTTTTGCTCAAACGCAAAATAAGCTTTTATATGCAATTACACATAAAACTGCTGCGGAGCTGATTTGCGAGAGAGCAAATGCAAAGGAGCTTAATATGGGGCTAACAAGCTGGAAAGGTAATATTGTGCGCAAAGGCGATGTGATTGTGGCGAAAAATTATCTACATAAAGAGGAACTAGATAGCCTGAATCGCTTGGTGAATGTGTTTTTAGAATCCGCAGAGATTAGAGTGAGGGATAAACAAACTTTGACTATGGACTTTTGGAGGCAAAATGTGGATTCTTTGCTTGTCTTTCAAGGCAAGGAAATTTTAAAAGATAATGGCAGTGTTTCTAATGCGCAAATGGAGCAAGTCGCCTATGAGCAGTATGAAAAATTTAATCAAAAACGCAAAGAGGAAAATTTGCTTAAAGCAGAGAAAGAAGATGAAGAAATTTTAGAATCTACCTACAAAGCCTTGCGTAAAGGAAAAGCAAATGAGTAAAACAAAATCCACACGAGTTTCTTTGAAAAATAAAGCAACTTTAGAGAAAAAACTCATTCTTAAAGAAATCCTTGCACCAAAGATTCAAAACTTTGAATCCCTTTTTGCCTCCCTTGAATTTGGTAGCTTTTCTCATACTATTTCTTTGCAAGAATATCAAATCGCAGCCCTTAAAAGTGCGATTACTGCTTTAAGCCTCTACACGCAAAGCCCCGATTCCCTTTATCACAATTATTTAGAGTGTGAATTAGAGGACATCACAAAAGAGCAAATCAACACAGCAAGTTTTTGGATGGCAACAGGGAGTGGCAAAAGTATCGTGATGATAAAGCTTATCGCGCTTTTGCACGATTTGTTTGGGATTAAGAGTTTGCCTGCCAAACCCATAATGTTATTAACGCCAAACGATAAGATTTTAGAGTAGTTTAAAGCACATATCAAAGAATATAACGCGTATCAAAGCAAAACAATTACATTAAAAGATTTAAAAGACTATGAAAGCGTGAGTTATGGCACTTCACTCTTTGATGAGAATATCGTTTTTGTTGGACGCAGCGATTTACTTGATACGAGCGAAAATGTTGGCAAGGATTCTAAGGCGAAACGATTAAATTATAAGAACTTTTTAAGAGATGAGGGCTGGATTGTCTTGCTTGATGAGGCGCATAAGGGCGATAGCAAGGATTCTGTGCGCAAAGGCTATATAAGAGAGCTTGCAGAGGGCAAAAGCAATAAGGGCTTTATCTTTAATTCTCCGCAACCTTTAGCGATAGTTTTGATTTGCAAACTTGTGCGTTTAATTACAATTTAGAACGATTCAATCTTGAGGGCTATGGCAAAAATATTGCGGTGTTAGATTCTGATTTGAAATCCTTTAAGGACAAAGAAAAAAGTGAGGAGCAAATCGTAAAAATCTTAGAGAGTTTTATACTCTTTTGTGCGATGAAAAAGCATAGAGAAAACATAATGCAAGAATTTGCTTTAAAAAATAAGTCTCTTTTCTACCATAAACCGCTGATTATTGCTGTTGTGGATAAAGTCAATACGCAAGATGCGGGGATAAAGCTTTACTTTGAAGCGATTTTACAGATTTTAAAAGAGGATAGAGACATTACGCCTTTAGCACAGAATCTCTATGAGAATCTTTTGCAAAACCAAAACTTGTATTTTGATAAAAATCTAAGCTTAGATGAGGAATTTTTAGGGCTTATTCAAACAATGGATTCTAAGGTTTTAAGAAAAGAAATTTTTTATGCTAAAGAAGCTTCTATGGTTGAGGCGTGTAGGATAAAGGGCAATACCAAAGAGATTGTCTTTAAATCTAAAAATGCTAAAGAGCCCTTTTTGCTCCTTAATATTGGAAGCATTAGAGAGTGGGAGAAGCAGTATTTGCAACATCTTGGTGTTGAAAGTGGTGAGGACATCACAAGCGGATATTTTCAAGGCATTAATGAAGAATCTTCGCCGATACAAATTATGATAGGAAGCAAAGTCTTTAGCGAGGGTTGGGATAGCAACCGCGTGAATATGATTAGCTTTATTAACATAGGCAGCAAAAATGCCAAAAAATATGTTTTGCAAACCATTGGGTGAGGTGTGCGGATTGAGCCTTTTAAGGGAGTGAGAAAAAGGCTTGGGCAATGTGAGGGGCTTGATTTTAATATGCGGACAAGATTCTCTCATAAAGCCTTAGGTATTGAGACGCTTTTTATAATGGCAACCCAAGCAGAGGCGATAAAAGGGATTTTAGAGGGATTAGAGGAATTTATCCAAAGCTACCCCTTAAGTGGCTTTAGAAAAAGCAAAACATTTAAACCCCTGCTTGTCCCAAAATATAAGGATTCTACTGCTTTGCAAAATAAGCCTTATATCCTCTCGCATTGCGATTTTGAGGAGCTTAAAAGTTATATAGAATCCTTTGATGAAGATGTGCTGCTTTTATCCTGATTTTATCTTTTGGCTTAAGACATAAGCAAAGCAAAGAATATAAAATCATTTTCATAGACCCTAAGGGCTTAACACACGAGGTGAATGCAAGGGATAAGGTGCAAGGCTTTGAAAGTATTTTTGGCAAGAATGGGAGCAAGGGATTAGAAAATCAAGTGTTTTTGTATTATTTCAATCCGCAAGGCACTGCAAATCTAAGTCAAGAATTGCAAAACTACACCAAATCTACTATTAAAGAGATATTTTATTTACTCTCTTTATATTTTTAAATTATTGCAAGGTTCTTTATTTTGATATTCATAAAAAATTTTGCTACACTTATGTTTTATCAAACTAACTAAAGGATATTTATGCAAACACTTCTTCTTTTTTCTCACACATATTGGGAACAATCTAAGGTTAATAAAGCCCTTTTAGAATCTGCCAAAACGCTGAGTAATATCAGTATCCACAATCTCAACACAACTTATCCAAATGGAGATATTCATCTTCAAAGTGAGCTTGAGCTTTTAAAAAAAGCAGACAGGATTGTGTGTCAATTTCCATTGTTTTGGTTTAGCACACCTGCGATAATGAAAGAATGGCAGGATAAAGTGCTTTCACATATTCATTATAGCGATAATCCAAGAGCACTTGAACATAAAAAATTTAGCATTATTACCACAGCTGGGGGTGAGGCATCAAGCTATGATGGACATCACGGATATAGTCTTGATACACTTCTCTCACCTATCTATAATGCTTTCGCGTATTCTTATTGTGATGTAGATAAAAAAGCCTATTGCATTTATAAAGCCAATGTGGATAATCTCCCAATAAATGAATACCTTGCAAGGCTACAAGGATAAGTAGCCTCTAGTTTAGATTCGAAACTTAGGAGCAATTTTAGGGCATAGCTTTTGAGTTAGAATCTAAGTGTATCTATATGCGAAAAAGATTCTTATAGCCCTATCACGCCCACACGCACTTTATCATATCTAGAATCTTGAGCAATTTCTATCATCGCACTTGCATAGTCTGCATAACTCCCTTGACTTTCATTCTTGCTATTTGTCTCAAACTCTTCACCAATGATTTTATATGCTCCACTTTTTGGTGCATCTGCGATAAATGCAGCCGGAGGGCAAACATAGACCCAATGCAGATTCTGCTCCCCTCTTAAAGCTCCTAGCACCTCCGCAGTCGCCTCTGCTACCCCCATATATTCCTTAGGAAACTCTGACGTATCCATAAGTCTTGTCGTGTGTGTTTTGTCCATATACAAGCTCCCTGCACCTCCAACGACAAGTAAGCGCACTTTACTGCCTTGTAGAATCTTGATTAAATGCTCAATATGTTTTTTATGCAACGATAAATCCTGCCACTCACCAAAGGCATCAATAATCACATCAAAGCTTTGTAAATCGGCACTTGTAAGCGAAAAAATATCTTTGATGACAAGATGCACTCTCTCATCAAACTGCGCTTTGCTCCTCGCAAACGCACTCACCTCAAACCCTGCATTCACTGCCTCTTGCACGATTGCACTTCCTGCCCTGCCTTTTGCTGCTAAAACTGCTATTTTCATTATGTCTCCTTTAATTCTTAAATTGTGAAATATAAAATTTCAACTTTGGAATTTTATTAAACTTAGTATGTAAAATCAAGTAAGCACTTTTTTACAATATAGTATTCTTTTTGATACTATTATGTAAAATGGGTGATTTTTTATGCTATAATTTTTAAAAATTTTAGAATCTCATCACAAAATCAAGCAAAAGGAAGCAAAAATGAATGCGTATATTTCACCTTGTCCGATTGAGACAACTCTAAACCTCATTGGCAATAAATGGAAAATCATCATCGTGCGAGATTTACTTAGCGGAACAAAGCGATTTGGTGAGCTAAAAAAATCTGTGGGTGCAACCAAAAATCAAAGTATCTCCCAAAAAGTGCTTACGCAAAACTTACGAGAGCTTGAAGAAGCAAAGATTATCAAGCGCAAAGTCTATGCGGAAGTGCCTCCACGCGTGGAATATAGCCTTACAAATCTAGGGCTTAGCCTAGATTCTGTGCTGCATTCCTTAGAATCGTGGGGAAGCGAGTATAAAAACAAGTATGTATAATATTTGAAGGCATATAAAAGGATTTCTAAGATTGCATATTATACAATCGCGCTTTTATGTATAATCCAAAAACACTAAATGCAAAATAGCGATTAAAGGAGCAATATGGATTTGCTACACAAGGCATTAGCTAGAGAGCCGCTAAGCGCAAAAGAGCTTAGCAAACTTTATGATTATGATATTTTCACATTGGGTGAGGCGGCACAAAATATCCGCGCACAACTTTATGACACAAAGGTATTTTTTAATAATAATCGTCATATTAATCCAAGCAATATTTGCGCCGATGTATGCAAATTTTGTGCGTTCTCTGCCTCACGCAAAAATCCAAATCCCTACTCTATGAGTATTGATGAGATTCTCACCCTTGCACAACAAGCCTACAATAATGGTGCAAAAGAGATTCATATCGTTTCAAGTCATAACCCAAACTACACTTATGAATGGTATTTTGAGTTATTTAGAGAAATAAAAAAGGCTCTGCCACAAGTGCATTTAAAGGCACTCACTGCCGCAGAAGTAGATTATATTGACAGAATCTCAAACAAAGGCTATAAACAAGTGCTTGAAGATATGGTAAAAGCAGGTGTAGATTCTATGCCCGGAGGCGGAGCAGAGATTTTTGATGAGGGTGTGCGTGAGTATATTTGTAAAGGCAAGGTAAGTTCGCAAAGGTGGCTTGAGATTCATACATATTGGCATAGTTTAGGAAAAATGAGTAATGCTACAATGCTTTTTGGACATATCGAGCAAAGAGAACATAGAATCGACCATATGCTACGCTTACGCGATGCACAAAGCGAGAGCGAAAGAGTGGCTAATAAACAAGGTGGATTCAATGCCTTTATTCCTCTTCTTTACCAACGCGAAAATAACTTTCTCAATGTCAAAACATTTCCAAGCGGACAAGAGATTCTAAAAACTATGAGCATAGCGAGAATCTTACTTCATAATATCCCACATATCAAAGCATATTGGGCGACTTTAGGGCTTAATCTCGCACTTGTCGCACAAGAATTTGGTGCGGACGATATGGACGGAACAATTCAATTAGAGAGTATTCAATCTGCTGCTGGAGCAAAAAGCAAAAGCGGTTTAAGCAAAGAAGAGCTTGTGAGCCAAATTAAAGATGCTGGATTTCGTGCCATAGAGCGAGATTCTTTATACAATGAACTTGCCGAGTGCTAAATGCGCTGCTCCCATTGTCAGCTAGAATACGAACCCTCTGCGCTTTTTACGCGATATAATGAAGCAGGAGAGGAATTGCATTTTTGTTGCAATGGTTGCGAAAGTGTATATTTTTTGCTCCAAGATTCTCATCTCTCTAGCTTTTATGATAAACTCACACAACCACTTTCACCACCACAGCAAAAGCAAAAAAACGATTTAATGCGCTTTGACACAGAGGCATTTGCTCAAAAATACATTCATACCTTTATAAAAAATAATGTAGAGTTAAGTGAAGTGCATTTAATTATCAGCGGGATTCACTGCGCAGCGTGTATTTGGCTCAATGAAAAAATGCTTCTTAACACAGAGGGCATAGAATCTGTGGCGATTAATTATACAAATAATAAAGTCACAATTATATGGGATAGGAACAAACTCGCCCTAAGCGAAATTATCGCACTCATTCAATCCATTGGTTATGATGCGTATGTATATGATAGCAGGATTCAAGAAAGTGCAGATAAAGCGCAGATGAAAGAATACTATATCCGCGTCATTGTCGCGCTTTTTTGCACGATGAATATTATGTGGGTAGCCATTGCGCAATATAGCGGATATTTCTTAGGCATACAAGAAGATGCAAAAGACATACTCAATCTTGCCTCCTTTATCCTTTGCACCCCTGCACTCTTTTATTCTGGCTGGGTATTTTATCGCTCAAGCTATTATGGGCTTAAAAATGGCTTTATTGGTATGGATTTGCTCGTAGCAGTGGGTTCTACACTTACTTATGGATATTCTATTTACGCCGCACTTACGCGCAGTGGTGAGACTTATTTTGAATCTGTGAGTATGATTATCACCTTTGTGCTTATTGGTAAGTTCTTAGAAGTGCGTGCGCGGAAAAATGCTGGAGATAGCCTTGATAAACTTAATCATCTTTTGCCTACAAGTGTAATAATATGCGAAGATTCTGGAGCAACGCGTGAAGTTACACCCGAAGAAGTGCAAGTAGGAGATAGAATCTTGGTTCGTGCTGGAGAAAAAATCGCTGTTGATGGTGTGCTTTACTCTCAAAATGCACTTTTTGATACAAAGGCAATTAGTGGAGAATCACTCCCGCTGGAGTGCAAAGAGGGCGATGAGGTGCTCTCCGGCTATGTGAATCTTAATCATCAAATTTTTTATACTGCAAGCAAAGCATTTTCACAAAGCCTAATGAGCCATATTATCGCCCTTGTAAGCTCCTCACTCAATCATCGTCCGCAGATTCAAAATCTCGCTAATAGTCTCTCGCAATATTTTTCACGCGTTATTTTAAGCATTGCCCTGCTCTGCTTCTTGGGGTGGTATTTTATAGGTGATGTGGGAAATGAAAAGGCATTGATGATAGCCATATCTGTGATTATTATCGCTTGTCCTTGTGCATTAGCTCTTGCTACACCAATCGCCTCTGTCGTAGGGATTGGAGAATCTTATAAGCATAATGTGCTTTTTAGAGAGGCGAGATTCCTAGAAAGTCTTGCAAAGGCAAAACTTGTAGTATTTGACAAGACAGGCACTTTAACTCTTGGGGAGCCAAAAGTGCAAAAATGCCATTTAAATGGGGCGTATGACAAAATGCTGCTTTTGGAATTTGTGCGCTTAAGCAAACACCCAGTAGCAGAAGGTATTACACATTTTTTAGAATCTACACAAGATTGCAAAGCGTATAATCACTTTATCTTAAAAAATTTCACGCAGTTTGATGCACAAGGCATAAGCGCAGATTTACAAGATTCACAAAATCCACAAGAGCGCATAAAGATTCTAGGAGGGAATCTAGATTTTCTCTCTGCTAATGGACTTAAGATTCCTTTTTTATCGCTTGGTGGCGGTATGGTCTTTGGCTTTGGAATCCAAAGAGAAAATGAATGCACCTTATATGAGGTATTTGAACTTTATGATGAGCCAAAGCCCTATGCAAAAGAACTGATACAATCTTTGCAAAAAATGGGGATTGAGAGCGTTTTGTTAAGCGGCGATAGAGAACAAAGTGTGAAAGAGATAAGCTCAAAGTGTGGTATTACACAAGCTTTTTATGCTCTATCTCCCTTACAAAAAGCGCAATGGATAGAATCTTATAAGAATAAGCACCCACAAGATGTGCTTGTAATGGTAGGCGATGGAATTAATGACGCTCCTGCCTTGAGTAAAAGTGATATTGCCATTTCTATGGGTGCAGGAAGCGATATAGCAATATTAAGTAGTGATGTAGTCATACTTGATGATAAGCTTACAACTTTGCATAATGCCTTTGCTATTGCGCATAAGACTTATAATACGATTAAACAAAACATTCTATTAAGCATAGGATATAACGCATTGAGTGTGCCAATAGCTACCGCTGGGCTTGTAATACCACTTTTTGCTGCGCTCTCTATGAGCTTAAGCTCTCTTATTGTAGTGCTCAATTCTATGCGCTTAAGGTATTTTAAAGGCGCGGAACATAACAAAAATAAGCATAAAAATGGGTAGATTCTAAAAAAGCAATTAAAAATCTTATAAGAATATAAAAAATTGAGTAAATCTTATGAAACTTTAACGTAATATAAAGATGTTTTAAATTTTTACTAAGGAGGCATCAATGAAAAAACATATTGTGTTTTTCGAAGCAGTTGGAGGTAGTGATAAAGGTAAAGATGGGCATAGAAAAGACACCGTGCCTATGATGGATTATCTTAAGAAACTTGGTTGGAGTGCAGAAGTTGTATTCTTCACCGATGAGATTCTAAAAGATGAGGCAAAGAAAAATGAGATTTATGAATATGTCAAAAAGGGTGCAGATGCGTATGTTTCTCGCGTAAATCCGGGGAATCTAAAAGAAGAAAAACTCTACTTTGATGTATTGCGCAAACTTTGTGCTGATGGTGTGATTGGTATGCCACACCCTGATGCGATGATTGGCTATGGTGCAAAAGATGCTTTGACAAAACTCCGCAACACAGAGCTTGTGCCAACAGATACTCTTGCCTATTATGACCCAGCAGAAGCTCAAAGAATCGGCGTAAAATGGGAAGCAGGCGGGGAACACGACTTTAAGAAAAACTTCCCAAAAACTCTTGCAAAGGGTGAGCGCGTTTTGAAGCAAAATCGTGGCTCAACAGGTGAAGGTATTTGGCGTGTGCAAATCAAAGACCCAAGCAAGTATCAAGGCGTAAGTGAGTTACCACTTGATGCAGAGATTCGTTGCACAGAAGCGGTAGATAATCACGTAGAAGAGCGCAAACTTGGCGAATTTATGGATTTTTGTGAAAAATACCTCAAAGGCGATAATGGAATGCTTGTAGATATGACATTCTTGCCTCGTATTAAAGAGGGCGAAATCAGAATCCTTATGCTCTACAAAGACCCTATTTATGTTGTGCATAAAAAACCAGCAGAGGGCGCAGACGCATTTTCTGCTACACTCTTTAGCGGTGCAAAATATCGCTATGACAAGCCAGAGCAATGGAGTGAGCTTGTAGGCTACTTCTTAAGCAACTTGCCAGAGATTAAGAGCAAACTTGGCAATTATGACTTGCCTTTGATTTGGACAGCAGACTTTATCCTTGATACAGACGCGAATGGCAAAGATAAATATGTTTTAGGTGAAATTAACTGCTCTTGCGTGGGCTTTACTTCTCCTGCTGAATTTTTGGATAAAACTGCACGAAGAGTGGCAAATACGATTATCAACATTGTAGAAGACGCAAAATCTTAATCCTCGCTTTTTCTTCATAAGCTAGATTCTATAGAATCTAGCTTACCTCTCAATTTTAATGCATATTCACTCTACAAAGAGCAATACAAAAGTTTCTACAATAGTATAAAATGATTATCTTTAGTGTTAATCTTTATCCTTGCTTTGGATATGCACAATATGTATATGATAAAAAGAAAGAGTAGTATCTAAGGAGATAAAATGATACAAAAGCAAAAAACAAAAGACTATTTTTCTTATTTACCCATAAGCTTTTTTGGAGCGTGTATGGGGCTTAGCGCAATCAGCATAGCGTGGAATAAAATGACACACTTACTCCAAAACCTCACTATAAATACAGAAAATTTCCTTGTCCCAACCCATAACACAAACTTCTTGCTTTCAACTCTTCTTGCTAATTTTAGCTCTGCTCTCTCTGTCTTTTTTGCGCTCCTTACCCTTATTGCATTTATAGGACTAATGAGTGCTTATATTCTAAAGATTCTAAGCAACTTTGAGAGTGTCAAACTTGAATTTTTCTCACCTCTTACGCGTCCATTTTTTGGCACATTTTTCATCTCTTTGTTGCTTTTGCCCTTTGCACTCCATAGGCTTAGGCTTCCTGAATCCTTAAGTCTTGCTGTGTGGATTGTAGGAGCGGTTTTAATGTTTATCTTTAGTGTGCATATCGTGCAATTTTGGATTTGCAACAAGCTTGATCTTTCCCATATTACCCCCGCTTGGATTATCCCTGTCGTAGGTTTGCTAGATTTGCCCTTAGCTTTGCCTTTGTTTGCGGATAAAGTATGGGTGCAAGATTTTAGCTTTATCATTGCAGGATTTTGCGTGGGCGTTGGATTCTTTTGGAGCATTGTGCTGTGTGTGCTTATTTTTGCTCGCATTGTGTTTTTTGAAAAGCTCCCTGAAAAACTAATGCCTACCCTTGTGATACTTCTAGCTCCTTTTGGTGCGGGAGTAGGTGCTTATGCAGTATTTATCCAAGACTTTAGTTCTCTTGGAGTAGATAACTTAAGCTATGCGCTGTTTTCTATTGGATTATTTTTACTTTTTGCTCTATTACCTCAAATTTTTAAAATTGGCAAATGTTGCCCATTTAGAATCTCGTGGTGGGCGATTAGTTTCCCTTTAGCTGCAATGTGTATCGCAAGCTTTAGTATTACAGAATCTATCATTCTAAAATCCTCTGCTCTAAGTGGTGGAGCAATATTCTTTTCTGCGCTCTCTAGTGTGCTCTTAATTGCTGTAACACTTGCTTTTGTGTGGCTACTTGTGCGCACATTGAAAGGAATTATCAAGGGTGAATTAAAGAATCTTGCTTAAACCATATTTTAGCCGCTTTCAATTATAATGCTTTCAAAATAGGTTTAGGAGAAAAAATGTCTGTAAATACCCTTGTATTTTTTGACCCAAGCCTACCGACTCAAATCCTCCTACTTCATACTTACAACAACATACAATGATTTACACGCAGCAATTTCACTCTCCGCTTGGCATAATCACACTTGCAAGCAATACAAACACATTGCTTGGGCTATGGTTTGAAGAGCAAAAATACTTTGGCAATATACTGCCAAAAGATTGTGTAAAAAAGCAGACACAGGTTCTAGCAGACACGCAAACTTGGCTAGAAATTTACTTCAGCGGGGAGATTCCATCTTTTACCCCTCCTTTATCTGCTCAAGGCACACCCTTTAGGAAATCTGTATGGGAAATTTTGCAGACAATCCCTTATGGACACACGATGACTTATAAAGAGATTGCAAATAAACTCGCACTTAAGAGGGGCATTAACAAAATGTCTGCTCAAGCAGTCGGCAATGCAGTGGGACATAATCCTATCTCACTCATTATTCCTTGCCACCGAGTGATAGGAAGTAATAAAAGCCTCACAGGTTATGCTGGGGGATTAGAACGCAAGGCGTGGTTACTCAAGCTAGAAAAAGCAATATCTTAATGCACCAAAACACACAACCTATCATTTAGCTGCATTTTTTGCAAGTCAAGGATTGTTACAAATTTATTATAAAATTTGTAACTCAATTTAAAAAAAGGAATGTAAATGTATATCCGCACTCTCATATATTATTTTTTCTATAACCAATGTGTGAGAATCCTCTCTGGTCTCATACCCTTTAAATCCTATCGCAAAAGATTTAGAGAGGCTTTTTTTAAGGAGACCCCACCTTATTTTGTGAGGCATTCTCTCTATGGCAAAATTTATATGCCACACTATGAACTTGCGTTTCCCATTATATATCAAGAGCCAGAAATCTATAACGCACAAGGAGAAAAAATGAGGACATTTTTTGTGCGAAGTTATTTAGACGCTCATTATCCAAATAGTGATTCAAAATATTTTTTATGGGATAGATTTAATATTGCTTTACCTGTGCATTTTTATAAAGAAAAGGCAATCTTAGAAACAATGAATAATAACGGGGGGGGGGGCGAAATACGCCTATTTTAGTGAGAGTGAATCCATAATCCCAAAAGATTATGAAATATTCCAAACCCACAAGGGAATCCACAAAGATTTTCAAGCCGTTTTTACATTCTCTGAAAAATTACTCCACACATTAGAAAATGCGAAGTTTATCCCAGCCACAGGATTTTGGTATGGACAAGAGCGAGGTTGTGATATACAACTTGATGAAAAAGTCTATCAAATAAAAGATAAAAATATCTCAATGGTATGCTCTCATAAAATACTTTGCCAAATGCACAAAATCCGCCATTCTATTGCACAAAAAGCTTTAGATTCCAAAAAAGTAGATATATTTGGAAAATTTAATGGTGGCAAATATTTACCACATAAGGCGGATTCTTTACAGAAATATCGCTTTCAAATTGTGATAGAAAATGACATCACTGCTTATTATTTTACTGAAAAGATTTTAGATTGTTTTGTAGCGCAGTGCATTCCTATCTATTTAGGAGCAAGCAAGATTGACCAATTCTTTAATAGCGATGGTATTATCACTTTTACTCCTGATACACCACTAGAAGAAATATTTAAAATGTGTAATGAAAAGGAATATCTCAATCGCCTAGAAGCTGTGCTTGATAACTATCACAGGGCATTACCCTATAAAAATGTGAATGATATGCTTTATGAAGAGTATTTCACAGATAAGCCTAAGCGATTTACAGGGGTGAGGTAATTTTATTTCCTACGCTTTTTGCACAAAACTTTTTATGCTTCAAATACTGATATTACTGCTTAAATCTTATTTGAAAGTTTTACAATAATTTGTGAGGCTAAATACTCCCTACAATCAAGCCACAAAGCCCAAAAAATAGCACTGGCAGAGTAACTACAAATGCCACCGCCATATAGCGCATAAATCCAATGTGGATTCCGTGAATTTTGAGACTTTCAAGCCAAAGTAAAGTCGCCAATGAACCTATAGGCGTGAGCTTTGAGCCAATATTGCAACCGAGTAGATGTGCCATTACCAAGCTTTCTAGAGAATCTAAATGTGGCGCAAAGTCTGCAATGGTGAGATTGCCTAGCATCACCATAGGCAAATTATTCATCACGCTACTACCAATACCACTTGCAAAACCCATACTTAGAATCTGCAAAGATTGGGGCAACTCGATAAAATATGGGAGTTTATCGCTAAGAATCTGCAAAATCCCGCCATTTTTAAGCCCAAAAACGACAATAAACAACCCCAAAGAAAACAGCACAATGCCAAAGGGAGCGCGTTTTAAATCCGCAAATTGCACTCTTTTGATTAAGATTCCATAACAAAATGCTAAAAATGCACACAAGAGCGTAAAACTAGAGAGTGGCAAACCTAAGGAGTGAGAAAAAAGGATTCCAAAGAGCAAAAGGCAAACCAAACCCAAACAAAACACAATCCCAAAGCGAGAAATATTCTTCTCCAAACTCTTAAACTCTATAAAACGCGGCAAAATGCGCCTTAAATATAACCAAAAAATGCCAAAACAAAGTAAGATGAAAATCTGCGGCAACAACATCATCGCACTAAAATAAAGGGGAGAGAAATTAAAAAATTGAGCGGTGATAATATTTGTGAGATTAGAGATGACAAAAGGATTAGAGGCAAAATCACTCAAAAAGCTTACAAGCAGCAAAAATACAATTAAAGGGCTTGTTAAATGCTTGCTCTTATCCTCCTTTAAAAGCGTGAAAATCAAGGGAGTTAGAATCAAAATCGCCCCATCGTTTGCAAAAACTGCACTCAAAATCGCACTAAAAAGCACGATAAAAACATAGAATCTTAAGGTGCTAATGGCATTTTTCCCCGCGCTCAAAAGATTCATCATCACAAGGGAGAGGAAGTTAAAAAAGCCTAGTTTGTCTAGCAAAAGTGTAAGCAAAATAAGCCCCACAAGCGTCAATGTGGAATCCCAAACCATTGCCCACACGCGCCAAATATCGCCTAAATCCACCACATTCAAACAATAAGCCCCCACAGCCCCCAAAGTGCTAAACACCCATAAAGGCAGCCCAAAAGGACGCCAATAAATAAGCAACATCGTAAGAACAAAGAGGGTAAAAGCTACAAAGTCCATAGATTACCTTAATTTTGCTATTTTTGATAGAGATTCTAGCACAAATAAGAAATTTATTTGGATATAATCAAGTTTCAAAATGCTCAAACAAAAATCCCATAAGGAGAAAATATGGAAGCAAAAACCATTCGGCTCATCTATCCACAATGGCAAGGTGGGGACATTGCGCATTGGTTTAAAGATATGCCTAAAGAGGAGATTTCCAAAGGCTACTTTTTGGGCGCAAAAATCTTAGAACTTCTTACGCATAACACCCCTTATCAAACTCTTGAAGTGCCTGTTACAAGGGAGTTTAAAAGAGAGGTAAGAGATGGGGTGCTAGACAAAAAGGATATTTTAGAGCAAACCAAAGCCGCAATGGATCTTATCAGAGAATCCAAGCCCGATAGGATTCTAACGCTCGGGGGCGAATGCTCTGTGTCTGTCGCGCCCTTTAGCTACCTTGCAGAGAAGTATCGCGATGATGTCGCAATGCTATGGATTGACGCACACCCCGACATTGGGCTACCAAATGACGAGTATAAGGGCTATCACGCTATGGCGGTTACGCATTTGCTAGGGCTTGGTGATAAGGATATTCTAAAGGTGCTTCCCGCAAGTTTAGAATCTCAAAATGTCTTGCTCGTGGGGTTACATAGTGAGGAGGCGAAATTTTATGCTAAGCGTCAAAAGAAGCTTGGGCTAAAGTCTCTTAAAGCAAAGGAAGCAAGCAGTAAAAAAGTCTTGCAATGGTTGCAAAGCACTAAAGCTTCTAAGGTTGTAATACACCTTGATTTAGATGTGTTGGATTCCAATGAAATCTATGTTGCTGTGGGCAATAGTGGCAAACTCAAAATGAAGCAAGTCACACAAATTATTGAATCTGTGAGCGCACACTATGAAATCGTGGGCTTCAGTATCGCCGAGCTAATGCCAAAGGAGCTGATAAGATTGCAAAAACTACTCTCTAAGTTGCCTTTCATCTCGCAATAAATTTACTTAAGCTCTTAAGGGTTTTAAGTCATCGGGCTACATACATCAATGTATTTTTCAAAGCAAGAGGCTTTTTCTAGCTCCTCTAAAGTCAGGCAAACCGCGCTATTTGCGTTTCCACAAGCAGGATAAAGTGTGGTAAGATTTTGCAAACAAATATCCAAATACGCTTTAACATTTGCATTCACGCCAAAAGGGCACACACCACCCACTGCGTGTCCGATGCGCGATTCCACCTCATCAAAAGGAATCATCTTTGCCTTTGTGCCAAATGCTTCTTTAAACTTTGCGTTATTGATTTTATAATCCCCTGCAACTGCGATAAGTATGGGATTCTCTCCTAGCATAAAGGAAAGTGTTTTGACAATCTCTCTTTCTTTGCAACCAATCGCGTTTGCTGCCTCTACCACTGAAGCCGATGAGGCAGAAAACTCCATTATTTTGCCCTCCAAGCCATACTTTGCTAAATGCTCCCTTGCCTTTGCTAAAGACATTTGCACTCCTTATAAAGATATAATTTATATTTTATCATAATTCCTCATTGCGCATAAATTATCACGCACTTTTCCTACGATTGCACTCACGACAAAATATTTGGCAATTCTGCTTTCACTCTTTTGCTAAAAATCAAGGTGGATTCAAGCTAGTATGCAAAGTTACATTTCAAGCAAATTATACTAGAATACCAAAAACAACTTAAGGCAATCCATTGACACAGCAATATTCTTTATTTGATTTTGACCAACGAAGATATGCAGAGCAAAACACCCCTAAAAAACTTTTTTTGCAGAATCTCAAAGGCAAATCTTTACACTACAAACGCTACACAAAAAGTCCTTTGCGCTATGGTGGAGGCAAAAGCCTAGCAGTTGGGTTAATCTTGGAGCATTTTCCTAATGATACAAAAAGGCTTATTTCGCCCTTTATGGGTGGAGGAAGCGTAGAAATCGCAAGTGCTTTGGAGCTAGATTTAGAAGTGAAAGCCTTTGATATTTTTGATATTTTGGTGAATTTTTGGCAAGTTTTGATTAAGGATTCTGAATCTCTTTATGAATCTTTAGCTAAACTTGAACCCACAAAAGAAACCTATGCAAAAATAAAAGAGGAGCTAAAAGCCTATTGGAATGAAAGGCATAAAAATGCAAAGAATATCCCACAGAAACATTTAGATTCCCTCACACTTGCAAGAGATTATTATTTTAATTTTAATCTCTCCTATGGACCCGGCTTTTTGGGCTGGATGAGTAAGATTTATGAGGACAAAAACCGCTACTTTAATGCGTTGCAAAAGCTTAAAAGTCTAGGGCAAGATAAGAGATTGCAAAATCTAAGTGTAGAATGTGTAAGCTTTGAAAAAGTGTTTGAAACCTATCCTAAAGATTTTTTCTATTGCGACCCGCCTTATTTTTTGGAGGGAGATTCTCAAATGTTTAAGGGAATCTATCCTATGCGGAATTTTCCTATTCATCACAATGGCTTTAATCACGCACTTTTAGCAGAGCTTTTGAAAAATCATAAAGGCAAATTTATTTTAAGCTATAATGACTGCGAATTTGTGCGGGAAGCATATAAGGATTTTAGAATCTTAGAGCCTAAATGGCAATACACAATGGGACAAGGCGAAACGCGTGTTGGTAAAAATCGCATAGAGAGGGGCGATAAAAATAATATCAAACAAAGCCACGAGCTATTAATTATAAAGGAATAAAAATGAAAATAGACGAAGTCAAAACTGCTTTTAAAATTGCCGATGTAGAATTTGTAGAGGGAAGCACGAGACTTAATTTTAACTATCTTAAAGATTTGAAAGACGAAAAGGGCAATCCATTGCCTCAAAGCATTTTAACGCAGAATGTTGCAAGGGTTTATCTTATCGTTGTCAATGGTGAGATTAAAAAGATTGGCGGAAGTCAAGCCGATGGCGGCATTAAAAATACTTTATCCATTTATCGTGATGGCGGGACAAAGGGACGACCAAGCATTAGAAGTTTTGGAATCTGGTATTTTTTGTATCATACTATCTTAAGCGGCGCAAAAATAGAATTTTATATGATTTATCAAGAGAATTTTACAAAAGACATTAAGGGGCTTTTCGGGCTTAAAAGAATCCCAAATGCCTATATTTCCTATAAGCTTATAGAGCAATGTTGTGTGGAGGACTATTTAAGTGTTGAGGGTGGAAAACACCCTGATTGGAATGTGCAAGAGCAAGGAATGGACTGGCCTCTTGATATTAAAAATGAACACGCAGAGATTCTAAAAAATAGCTCTGTGCGGGAGAAAAATATAAAAAGAGAGGAAGTGAAAAGGTAAAGGATAATTTTTTATTTTCTAAAGATTCTATTTGCGGGATTTTGTGAATAAAAACTTTAGCAAAATAGATATTTTTCAAGCTTGAATACCACAAAAGCTTGAACTTCCCTTAATAATTTGTCCAAGAAAAAGAGCTTTTGTTTGTATCCAAACTGCTTAGAATCTGCTTATCCTGCGCACTTAAAGAGAAATCAAAGACATTAAGATTTTCTATCATTCTATGCTTTTTAGAAGTTTTTGGAATCACGCTGATACCTTGCTCAATAAAGAATCGCAAAACTACCTGCGCAGGTGTTTTATCATATTTTTGCGCAATACTTTTAAGCGTGGGATTCTCTAAAATAGAGCCTCCCTCTACATTTTTTCCTGCAATAAAAGGACTCCAGCTTTGCAGTAATGTGCCTTTAGTTTTCATCACCTCTCTTAAGGGCTTTTGCTGCATTAATAAATGTGTCTCACATTGATTGATTGCAGGGACTATTTCACAAGTTTGCACAAATTCTTTATATGCCTTTGCGCCAAAATTTGAAATGCCAATAGCCTTTAGGATTCCTTGTTTATAAAAAGATTCCATTGCCTTATACATCGCCTTTGATTGCGTGTAGGGCTCGTGGATAAGCAAAGAATCTATGTAGTCAAGCCCTAAGCTTTGGAGTGATTTTTCAATGGATTTTTTCGTAGAATCCTCGCTATTTGCGCCCAAAAGTTTTGTTTGGATAAAAAACTCCTCGCGCTTTAGCCCGCCCTTGATTGCGTTGTTTATCGCCGCACCAAGCTCGGCTTCATTATGATACATTTGCGCACTATCAAAAAGCCGATAACCCACCTCTATGGCTTCGCTCATTGCCTTTTGTCCTGCTTTACCTGTGAGTGAATAAGTGCCAAGCCCAAGAAGTGGCATTGTAACGCCATTGTTAAGTGTGAGAGTTTGCATTTTTGCTCCTTTTTTAGAATCCCTTTGGGTTTGCTTTAAATCTTGCGCCAAGAGTTTGGGCGAGAAAGCTCCAAATGTCGCTAATCCTGCGATACAAGCGGAAGCCTTTAAAAACTCCCTGCGCTTAAAGATAGAATGCTTTGCCATTTGCGCTCCTTAAAAATTTGATGATTCAAATAGATTCTGTAATTATAAAGCCTGATACCTAGTGTTTGTCAAGGGTGGTTCTAAAAATCTAAAGCAAAATGTGCTAAAATTATTGTGCCATAATTATCACGCATT
The DNA here is from genome assembly GCF_000762845.2 of Helicobacter japonicus. Taxonomy (GTDB): domain Bacteria; phylum Campylobacterota; class Campylobacteria; order Campylobacterales; family Helicobacteraceae; genus Helicobacter_C; species Helicobacter_C japonicus. Next base: position 55,942 of record NZ_JRMQ02000011.1, read on the forward strand.
ATTTTTAATTTTATATATCACTTTTACAAACTTCTCTTTGCCCTTACATCAATTTTTAAGATTAAAATTACAGAATCTAAAGAAAAAGCAATTAAAAACACACTATAATCACAAGAATTTTACACAAGGAGTGTGTATTGATTCTTTCTGTCCCCGCTACAAGCGCAAATCTCGGACCGGGATTTGATACTTTAGGTTTAGCACTTAAACTTCATAATATCGTAAGCATTACACCTACGCGTCTAACTAGCATTCAAATTTCTGGCGAGGGAGCAAATCACCCAAAATTGCGTGTAGATAATATATTTGTAAGAATCTTTAATGAAATTCTTACTCTTAATAACTTCCCTAACACGCACTTTAAATTTAGTTTTGATAATGCCATACCCATATCGCGAGGACTTGGTTCAAGCTCTGCAGTGATTATTAGTGCAATTGTGAGTGCCTATCACATTATGCAAAAACCTATCAACAAACCTGAAATTTTGCAGCTTGCCCTTACTTATGAAAATCACCCAGACAATATTACACCTGCGCTTTATGGGGGATTCAATATCGCAATGATTAATGAGGAGAAAAAATCAAAAAAAAAGAATGTGATAAACTTCCAAGCACCTTTGCCCGATGATATTAAGGCAGTGGTAGTCGTGCCAAATGTATCAATCTCTACAAAAATGTCTCGTCATAGTTTGCCTAAAAAATATACAACCAAAGATGCTGTTTTTAATTTATCTCGTTCGAGTATGCTAAGTGCAGCGTTTATCACTCATAAATGGGAGCTTTTAGCAGAGGCAAGTGAGGACAGATTCCACCAAAAGATTCGTATGAAGAATTGCCCCGCACTTTTTGCAGTGCAAAAAATCGCCCTACACAATGGCGCACTTCTTAGCACACTTTCAGGAAGTGGGTCATCATTTTTGAATATTTGTTATCGCAATGAGAGTGCCGCATTAGCACAGATTCTCCAGGAGAATTTTCCAAAATTTCGTGTGCTTGAGCTTGAATTTGACAATATGGGCGCAACCCTAATAGAATCATAAAAACTTTAGGTATAATAGTGTGAAACAAACCAAACAAACGCGTATGTGTATAAAATGTCGCAGAAGATTTCAGCAAAAGGAGCTTTTAAGACTGCAGAGCAATGGATATTCCCTATGTAAATTTAGCGGGAAGGGACGAAGTTTTTATGTATGTGAGGAATGCTTAGCGCAACCCAAAACATTTCAAATAATTATTAAAATGAATAAACTCAAACCAAGTGAAGAGCATATAGTGCAGATAAAGGAGATATGGAATCTATGGAAAAAGTAAGATTAGGAGATGTGGCAAATGAAGTTGGTAAAAAAGCAGGTGATGCTTTTAAAATAGCTAAAGAAATGGGCTTAAATGTCAAAACAGCCTCAAGCTCTATCACAATGGAAGAGGCAGGTTGGCTGCTTGAATATATGACAACAGGTGTGAATCCCATACCAGCCCGCCAACAAGAAACAAATAAAAAGCCTAAAAAAGGCACAAAAACTACTAACACAGACGCTAAAGCAGATACAAAAATAGAAACAAAAGTTACTAAAGAAAAAGCTTCCAAAAAAGAAAAGCAAGTTGAACCAAAGCAACCAAAACAAGAAAAAAAGACCAAAAAAGAAAAAGTAGCGGGAGAGGAAGTTGCTACGCAAGATTCTAAAGAAACGCTTCAGTCTCCTGCTCCTACTGAACCTAAAAAAGGCTTACGCATTGTGCGCAAAAATAAATCTCCAGAACCAGAACCTAAAAAAGAAGAAAGCAAAAAGCCTACATTAAGCTATAAAGAATTACTCGCTGATAGTGCAGATGAGGAATATAAGAAACACAAAAAGGAAAAGCCAAAGTCAAAAGTCGCACATAAACACACCGACCAAAAAATGAATATTCTTGATGATAGAGATATTGCCTTTGATTATGATGATGAACAAGATGAGATTATGCTTTTTGACTTGAATGAAACACAAGTGCGTGATGAGGAAGAAGAAAATCAAATCCGCCAAGCAATCACTGAACGCGTGCATATTCATCGTAAGAATCCGTGGATGAACGAGGGAAGCATTAAACGCGGAGGTAAGCGACGCAAACCTATAAAAACTTCAAAAAATGTAGATAAGATTAAAGGTCCTATTTCTATCCCCGAAGAAATACGTGTATATGAGTTTGCCGAGATTATCAAAGCAGAGCTCAAAGATGTCATCAAAGTGCTTTTTAATCTTGGTGTAATGGCAACGAAAAATGATTTTTTAGACCGCGACGCTATTGAGATTCTAAGTGAAGAATTTGAGCTTGAAGTCTCTATTGAGGATACGCAAACGCGTGATATTATAGAATCTCCAGCTAATGAGAATCTAGCAGAATTTGAACGCCCTCCTGTTGTTACGATTATGGGACACGTAGATCACGGAAAAACATCATTGCTTGATTATATTCGTAATTCACGTGTAGCAAGTGGCGAAGCAGGAGGTATTACCCAGCATATCGGTGCATATATGGTAGAAAAAAATGGTAAAAAAATTAGTTTTATCGACACACCCGGACACGAAGCTTTCACACAAATGCGAAGCAGAGGCGCACAAGTAACAGACATTGCTATTATTGTAATTGCTGCCGATGATGGCGTAAAACAACAAACTATTGAGGCACTCAATCACGCTAAAGCAGCAAATGTGCAAATCATCATCGCAATGAATAAAATGGATAAAGAAAATGCTAATCCTGATAAACTCAAAGCCGAATGTGCCGAGCTTGGATTCACACCAAATGAGTGGGGTGGAGAATATGAATTTATCCCTATTTCTGCTAAAAATGGTGATGGAGTTGAACACTTGCTTGAAACAATCCTCATTCAAGCCGAAGTGCTTGAACTTAAAGCACCTAGACAAGGACAAACGAAAGCAATCGTGCTTGAAGCAAGTTTAGAAAAAGGGCGAGGACCAGTAGCGACAATCATCGTGCAAAGCGGTGTATTAAAGCTTGGGGATTCTATTGTTGCTGATACTGCTTTTGGACGCGTAAGGGCATTACTTGATGATAGAGGAGAAAATATCACAGAGCTATATCCTTCAGGTGTAGCTGTTGTTACGGGATTATCTTTAGTTCCACAAGCTGGCACAACACTCCTTAGCGTAGAAAATGATAGCGTAGCAAGAGAATATGCACAAAAACGAGCATTATATCTGCGTCAAAAAGAATTGAGCAAAAGCACAAAAGTTACTTTTGATGAGCTGGGTGAAATGGTGGCACAAGGCAATCTCAAAACCTTGCCCCTTATTATAAAAGCAGATACGCAAGGAAGCCTTGAAGCCATTAAAGCAAATGTAGAAAAACTAAGCAATGACGAGGTACGCGTAAATGTGATTGGCTTTGGCGTAGGTGGCATTAGTGAAAGTGATATTAGCCTATGCGCTACGAGCGATAATAGTGTCATTTTAGGATTCAATGTCCGCCCAACAGGAAGCGTAAAAGCAAAGGCAAAAGAGCTTGGTGTGGAGATTAAAACTTATTCTGTGATTTATAGCTTATTTGATGATATTAAAGCATTACTCGGTGGGCTTATGTCGCCCGTAATTGAGGAGGAAAATACAGGACAGGCTGAAGTGCGTGAAACCTTTAATATCCCAAAAGTCGGTACAATCGCAGGTTGTATGGTGGTCGATGGCAGTATTCAAAGAGGCATCAAAGTGCGTCTTATCCGCGATGGTGTGGTGGTGCATACAGGTGCTATCATCTCACTCAAAAGATTCAAAGATGATGTCAAAGAAGTCTCAAAGGGCTATGAATGTGGGATTATGCTCGAAAATTATAACGACATAAAAATAGGTGATGTATTCGAGACATATAAGGAAATTGCTAAAAATAAAACCTTGTAGGGTTTTATCATATAGTCTTTGATTAGCATTGTATCCTTGTTTCTTGCAACTCTTAACATTTTTAAAGTAAAATCTGTGATGAAGAATAACCCACTCCATAACCTTAAAATCCGCTTTCATCTCTTTGGGCTGATACTTTATTGCTTACAGGCTTTGCCAAACCTCCTTTGGCTTATCTTTCCACCCGCAAATGACCCACTAGCCTACAATTATTCGCCTTATGCGTGGCTAAATGCCTTAGAGTTTTTAAGCGGGAGTGGAGTAGTGGCAAGCCTCATTTTGCTAGATTCCAAACATTTGGAGCGCAAAAGGCTGTTTTTATATCTTTCCTTGCTGTGCTTATGCGTGTATTATATTGCGTGGATATACTATTTTTTGGAGTTTGCAACCTTTCTTGTCCTCTTTAGCATAGTCTTAATGCCGCCTTTATATTTCGCACTTCTCGCCCTTTATCTACACAACCGCATAATGCTTGTTCTATGTGCGCCTTTTGGTATAGCACATTGTTGGATAAGTGCGCAAAGCCTATGGATTGTGTAGAATCCTACCCCAACACTTTCTTTAAATGTGCCTCATAGTCTTTGATATATTGCTCCACTTGCGGATTTTTGACAACATCGTTACAGATAAAAGTCGGTAGTGCGCTCATTCCCATAAATTGATGAGCTTTATGTAAATGAAAATACACGCCCTCTACGCCCACACCCTCAAAAAAGCCATTCGGCTCTGTGAAAGCCTCTAGGGGCGCATTCCAAGTGAGCGAAAACATATATTTCTTATCTTTTAAAAGTCCGCCCGTGCCATAACCTGCTGCTGGATTGTCTCTATGGCGTCCATCACTTGTAAAAAACTTCCCAGCTCCTCCGTGGCAGACTTCATCAATGTATTTTTTCACAATCCACGGCTCTCCCATCCACCAGCCGGGCATTTGATAGATGATTGCATCACTATCTAGCCATTTTTGCACCTCCACTTGCTCCTCGTAGCCCTCATCAATGTGCGTTTCTAAAACCTTAAAGCCTAGATGCTCCAAAGTCTGCTTTGCGACATCGTGCAAGGTTTGGCTAAGCCTCCCGCCTGAATTTCCAAAAGCCTTACCACCATTTAAAAGTAGAATTGTTGCCATTCTAGCTCCTTAAAATTTTAATAATTAAAATGCAATTATACAGCCTGATACTTGGTGTTTGTCAAGGGGTAGAGGTAGAAAATTATTTTAAGATTCTATAAATCTTTAATAATGCAAGTTTTGATAAAAAACGTGAGGCTTTAAGGGCAGACTTCAAAGAAAGAGAAACCATTGACAAGAAAAAATCTAAAGAAAAACAAATGATTGCCGAAATAGAACAAAGCGCAATTAGCAAGATTAACAAGATTTTAGGATATTAAGGAGATTGTATCAATCCGCACAACACACTTGCTTGGTTGAATTTCTTTATCGCCGATGTGCGAGATGGCTTGGGTCCCTATTTAGGCGTGTTTTTGAAGCAACACGACTTTATGGAATCCCAAATCGGGCTTATTTCCACAATTACCTCCCTTTGTGCATTACTTTTCGCGATTCCTTTAGGGATTTTCATAGACAAAACACCACACAAAAAAGCCCTGATAGCCTTTTGTATCCTCGCCATAGTCTTTGCTACTTTGACAAACTACTTCTACCCACATTTTGGCTTTACGCTTTTAGCACAAATGAGTATAGCTCTGTGCGGAGTGTGCCTTGCTCCCGCATTTGCAGCCCTCACACTTGGAATCGTGGGATTAGCAGATTATAGCAGACAAGTAAGCCTCAATGAAGCCTATAAACACGCAGGGACAGCTTTTAGCGCATTGCTTAGTCTTGGATTCGCATTTTATTATGGAATCGGTGCGATTTTTGTGATTACCGCGCTTATGGGCGTATTCTCACTTTTGTTTCTTAGCTTTATTCGCAGTGATAGCATTAATCACAAAGTTGCAAGGGGACAAGAGGGCGATAAAAGTATGTCTCTATGAGAAACCTTAAGCGATAAATCTGTGCTTATCTTGGGTGCGGCGATGTTTTGCTTTCATTTGAGCAATGCATATATGTTGCCCTTGCTTAGTCAAAGAGCGCACACGCTTGGCATCGATTCTAGCGGGGCGTATGCAGCAGCGACAATCCTTATCGCGCAAAGCACGATGATTATCATCTCGCTTATGTGTATGAAGATTCTCACGCACCCTCATTCTTTTGTGGCTGCTCCTCGCTTTTCTCAAGTGTATTTTATCCTAATGGCACTTTGCTTTATCGCTCTTATCATTCGCGGAGGCATAGCGGCACATTTTGAAAATCTTGCAGGAATGGTTGCTACACAGATTCTTGATGGCGTGGGAGCAGGGATTACAGGCGTGATTTTACCCATTTTGGTAGCGATAATGTTGCGTGGAAGCGGACATATCAACGCTGCACTTGCAAGTGTAATGACTCTTGGAAGCATAGGCGCGGCACTAAGCGGAAGTTTGGGAGGATTTATCGCGCAATATTATGGCTATTTTTATGCATATATCGCCCTCTCTTGTGCTGCCCTTGCGGGATTGCTACTTTGGGTTGTCTCTTTTAGAATCTTAAAGGCACAAGAGCAGTGGGGTTAGGAAAAATGATGAAAAAGATTTTATTTCTCATAGGGCTATTGTTTGGTGGAATCGTCTATGGTAATGACAAAGGAGTGGAAGAAATAATAGTGCAAATGGGGTTTGACGCAATGGAATGCACATTCAAAGAAATGGCACAAGTAAAACCAGAAGATGACAACGAGGAAAGAAAGCTGTTTGATATATTTTGGAAGAGGTGTGTTAATGAGGCATTGGACAAAATATCCTTTTCGGACAGGATTAAGCTTAATAGATATTATGAGAAAAATAAGGAGCGAGTTCATCAAAAATTAATAGAGGGTGCGGAATTTTATACGGAAAGCCTCATAAATCTATATCAGATAAGATAAATTTACAAGGGCTTTATTATCGTTGTGTGGCTAATCCCTTTTTACTTCTCATACCCCTCAATGCTTTTTAGCACTTTTGCGGGGTTGCCTCCTGCAATGACATTGGGTGGGACATCTTTAGTTACGACACTTCCGGCGGCGATTATGGAATTATCGCCTATACTCACACCCGGGCAAATGGTTACACCAATGCCAATCCACACGCGATTGCCAATCACAATGGGTTTGCAAAAGGTTGCTTGGCGATTGTAGGGGTTAAAATCGTGGTTGATTGTTGTGAGATTGCACTTTGGCGCGATAAACACCTCATCGCCAATCGTGATTCCGCCCCTATCCATAAAGGTGCAGCATTGATTCATAAAGAAATTTTTACCCACTTGAATGTTTTTGCCATAATCCACATAAAAAGGCGGGATAATCCAAGTGCTGCAATCCACTTCCTTGCCGATAATTTGCGAAAATAGCTCCCGCACACGCTCTGGGCTATGGTGTCCGCTATTTAGCTCACTTGTAAGCCTTGTTGTCTCTAAAATGATTTCTTTAATCCTCTCAAACTCGGGGTCATTCATATCTATAAGCTCCCCTGCTAAATCCCGCGTGAAAATATCACGATTTGTAGTTGGCGCAGGGGTGCTACGCGGTGAAAAAGTTGGTTTCATTGTCTCTCCTTAAAAATTTATTGCATAATTATAAAGCCTAACACTTGGTGTTTGTCAAGGGTAGAGGCAGAAAATTATTTTAAGATTCTATATTTTTTATCAAAGATTGGATATGGGTTTGATACCACTTGCTTCCCCAAGTTTTGCTATTATTAAGGAGTTGTTGGAATTTGGGCAAAAGGGTAGTATAGTTTGCATTGGATTCTAAATTTCAAGATTAAAAGCCTCATTTATGGAATTGGATTTCATAGAAGTTATTTTTAGCTTCTCTACAAACTCTAAAATATCTAAATTTCTAATATCTAATCCCTCATCAAATTGAATAAATTTCACATATCTTTTGGAGTCTTCAAAGATTTTAGGGGCGATAAAGACAGCAAAATAAGAGAATTTCAAAGAAGAATCTTTGTTGGATTCTATCATCTCTTTCAAATGCCTTGCAATAGGCAAAAGCTCATTATTTACTTGTCCTCTACCGCAAATCAAGCTTACTTCAAAAATGCTTTGACTTATATTGTCTTTGCAAAAAATATCGGGTTGATTTCCACTAGCGTGGCACTTAGGTAATCCCTCATCATCAATGCTATAATTTGGCACAATCTCTAGTGTGCTAAAGTGCTGCCTCAAAGCAATAGCGGTTAAAAATTCAAATCTCGTAGGCTCTCCTATAAACTTTAGAATCTCATCTTTACTTTTTGCATTTTTAGAGCTTAAAATACTTAATTCTTGATAAATCTGCTCTTTACTATATTGCATAGCAAAAAACTCAAGCGTTTGTTGCTTTAAGGAATCTTGGTTAATATTTATTTGTTCTTTAACCTCTAGTATATGCGAATCAATCACGCCCATATACGCAAAATAAGATTGTTTATCATCAAAAGTTTGAAAGTGTGAATAATTTTCTAGTACATAATCAATTTTTGGTATTTCAAAGGTATTAAAATCAATAAATCTCCCATTACCACGAAGCGAGATAATCCCTGTAATGCGCATTTTTCTTATATATTCATCTACCGCCTCATCACAAACTTGAGAAATCTTAAATCGTATGCTATTGTTAGAATCTAAAAGGTTTAAACATTTTTCATAAATGATTTCACGCGAATAAGCAAAACTAGGATATTCCCTCCTAAAATCTAAAATATAATGTGCCAATGCGTTATAGTTGTCATCTCTCCAACAAAGCAAAAATGGAACTTCTAAAATATGGATTTTTGAATCCCCAATTTCCTCTTTTAAAAGATTCATTGTATTAAGGAGTAGAAGTAGTGGGACATTCACATTTAAAACACTTCTAAAGGGATTGTTGCGCTGATATTTCATCATACAATTTAAAAATATATTAGCAATCTTTGCTTCATTGCTCGGAATTTCATTTATAGCATCTATAAGCAAATGTCCTGTATGCGAAATAATGAGCGGTTGATTCATTGCATAAAAGCAAAATCCAAATTCCATAGGAAGTTTATAAAAAGTATCAAATCGTGAATCCCAACCCCAATTAAACCCTGCTTCTTTGTGATTTTGCGGTGAATTTTCTATAATTTCTTTTATTTGTTGCTCATTAAAAACTTCATCAGATTCTACAATATCCCTAAAATATCCATTCGCATAATTTGGGATATAGATTTTATTCTTAATTAAGTGTTCTATAACTTGCATTATGACTTCGTGCGTTAAAAGATAATTTTCAAAGGGCAATAAGGCTTTTAAGAAATCAGCAATCCTTTGAGGATTCCGCATTGTTGTGCTAAAAGAGAGGATTTTATATTTTACTTTTTTATTTGACATTGGTTACATAAACCTCCACAGAATCTTTTTTGATTGAATTATCATTAAAGCTAATATAGTTACTTTGAATCGTATATGTCAAATATTTCTTGGAAAAATCTTTTAAAAGTGTATTGGTTTTACCCTTATGGGTCAAAAGATTGCTAAGTCCCCACGCAATACCTTGAGAATCCAACTTCTCTAAAAGCTCATAAAGATGAGATTCTAAAGTTTCATTCCATAACTTATTATATTCACTCCCGCTAATAAGATAAGGTGGGTCAAGATAGATAAAATCACCCTTTTGCAAAGGAATGGATAAAAGAAAATCTCTATAATCAGCGTTAGAAAAAACAATATTTTTGTCTTGGATAAAACGAAAATAATCTTTTAAAGCTTTTAGAACATTGTGGTTAAAATCTACATTCCCAACAGGCAAATTAAAATCCCCCTTAGCGTTAAATCTAAGCATACGATTAAATCCATAAATAAGCAACATATAAAGCTTTAGCATATCCTTTTTATTTGCATTAAATTCATTGCGCAATTTTAAATACGATTCTTTGTTGAATTTTGCAAAATAAGTTTTTTTGTGGGCTTCTCTTAGGCTTTTGGGAGGAATAATATTTTTAAGAGAACAAGAGAGGCTATAAGATTCTATAAGATTAAAAATTTGCGTGAGAAAAAGAGGATTCTGCGCACTGTCCGATAAAAATTTATGCAGAGCAATAATGTAAGAATCTACATCGTTGAGGAGATAATTTTGAGCCTGTGTATTAAGAAATGAACTTCCACCGCCGACAAAAGGTTCAATATAGGTTTGTATCTTGCTCGGAAACAATCTTTTAAGTTGGGGCATTAGTTTATATTTATCACCTACATAAAATAATGGAGAACGAATCAAATGATTAGCTTTATTTTGTGAAAATATCGTCTGCATTGTCATCGGATTGCACCTATAAAGATAATTTCTTTGTGTCCTTTTAAATCTGTTTTGCCACTACTAAAAGCCCTATAATCAAACGAATAAAGGCTTGTTTGACTTACAGATTGGAGGATTTCTTGAATCTCTTGCAATCCTATCTTATTCCTACTTGAATTTGACTTAGAAGTATAAGTATTATTATAACTCACCACCAATATTTTGCATACCTTTGCTAGGGATTCTATTAAGTCTTTGAATGTTTCTTTTGCTTCTACTTTGCAATATTTACTTAGATTCTCTGGCTCTGGTTTTAGGGCTACTCCATAAAGCTTTGGCTTTTTGTTTTGGCTTAGATTTTCTAGCAAATGATAAAATCTACTATATTGCCTAGAATTATAAGGCGGGTCAATAAAGGCTATATCTATTTGTCTTTGTTGCTCTAAAAGCTGCTTTACTAAGAGGTTAGAATCCTCTTTGTAGATTTCTAGGGTTGCTTTGAGTTTAAGAGGCTCTATCAGTTCATACACGAATCTATCTTGCAAAGTGATATTCTTGCGATACGCATCATAATGCCCCACCGTGTTTGCGATTCTATCTGCGCTATAAAGCAGTGAGCTTAAAAGTATGTAAAATTCTTGTTTGTTAATCGCCTTTGTCTCTAAAAGTCTATCTAGCTCCTCACGCAAAAGCCCGATGATTTTGCTATCGTTTTTGCTAAAAAACTTATCTCCAAAGGCTTTGGAGTAATAATTTTCTTTGATATTTTTAGTTCTCAAGTTTGCAAACTCTTGCCTTAAGGATTCTAGTTTTTTAAAATCAAAGAAATCTTGCGCAAAGAATCCTTGATAAATCACAAAATTTGAATACAAAAAGTCATTTATTATACAATGGCTAAATTGTGGTTTCTTGGCAAAATATTCACTCACCACCCCTGTGCCACCAAAGACATCAAAAAAGCTAAGATTGCGTTTATTTCTATAATCAAAAGTCTTTAAAATGCTTTCATCAACGGATTCTAAAAGCTTTGTTTTTGCCCCTGTGTAGCGGCGGTTTGCGAGGGAGAACATAAAAAACCTTGAAGCGAATTTTACGCGCATTATACAATATTTGGGATATTTTCGTGCCACTTGCGTGGCTTTAAACTCGCGCAATTTATTTTTTACTCTCTGCTAGGATATTTTCTATTGTGAGGATAAAATCTTGCTTTTGGGCTTTAAGGTGTGCAATAAAAGATTCTTTAGAATCCTTTGCCACGCCTAGCTTGACTAAGCCCTTATAGGGAGGCTGTTTAGCATAAAAGATTCCGACATTACCCCAAGGGGCGAAATAGAAAAAATCCCCAATCTGTGGGTCATATTCTCCGCTCTCTTGTGTGCTTAGGCTTTTATCAAGCCTCGCAATCTTTTCTTTGCCTACATAATCGCTAAAGCTTAAACTTAAAGGCAAAAGCGCGTAGAAATCCCTTGCAGCTGCATTATTTTCTAAAGTCAAAACAAAGCTTTTCTCGCTAAATTGCATTTGTATTTGCATAAACTCTCCCTTTAAGTCCTTGCCTAAAGCGCATTGCGTTAGCAGCGCAAACAACAAACAAAGAAAAGTGTATTTGCGCATATTGCTCCTCCGCATTTCTTACTTCAAATTCGCACTAAAAAATGCTTCTATTTTGTCAAAGGGAATCTTTTGCGCATTGTCATATAAGTCTGTATGATTTGCGTCTTTGATAAGCAATAATTCTTTATTTTTGCCCTTAAGCTTTTTATAGGCATCTTGACTAAAGTATTTGCTATGCGCTTTATCGCCGTGAATGATTAAAACAGGGCTTTGAATCTCGCTGCTATAAGCTAAAATTGGCATATTAATAAAGCTTAGAGAGGAAGTGAGCGTTGGAGTTAATTGAGCGCGAGTGGAATCCACGAGGCGTTTTGTAATAATGAAAATAATCTTTGATAAATTGTGGTTCATCGCCTGTGAGCTTTTGGGGTAACCCATCGGCTTTAGCAAAAGTGCCATTTTTAAAATCTTTTGTGCGTTGATTATTAAGACTCTCTTTAAGCTTATAACGCGCCTTTGCGTCCATTGAATCGTTATAGCCATTTGCATTCACGCGGCTCATATCATACATTGTAGAAGTTACCACTGCCTTAATGCGTGTATCCATTGCTGCGGCATTGAGTGCAAAACCTCCAAATCCGCAAATGCCTAAAATACCGATTTTATTGGAATCCACATTTGTAAAATTACTTAAAAAATCCACTGCCGCGCTAAAATCTTCTGTGTTTATATCGGGTGAGGCGACATTGCGCGGGTTGCCCCCACTCTCTCCTGTATAGGAAGCATCAAAGGTTAAAGTGATAAATCCCTTTTGCGCTAAAGTTTGCGCGTAGAATCCACTTGCTTGTTCTTTGACTGCACCAAAGGGACCGCTGATTGCGATTGCGGGGAGCTTTTGGGTTTTGCCTAGATTCTTAGGTAGATACAAATCCCCCGCAAGTGTGATTCCATAACGATTGGTGAATTTTACCTTTTGGACTTTGACTTCATTGCTTTTTGCAAATACCTTATCCCATTTCTCTTGAGCCATTGCTCCACCTCCTAGAAAAAATATTAGCATTATAAAAATGCGTGTGAAAGTTTGTGTAAATGTTGTGTGTGTCATTTTTTCTCCTTTAAGATTAAAATACATTTGAAATTATAAAGCCTGATACCTAGTATTTGTCAAGGGGAAGACTAAAATTTATCATAAAAGATTTTGTTATAATTACAGCATAAAGATTGATAATCGCAGAGAAAGCAAGGGGTGTAATGCTAACTTGGAATAAATCACTACAACCAAACAAAGATGAAATCATTTATGAGTTTAAGTATAGTTTTCCAAAGGGGTGGTTTAATA
>NZ_JRMQ02000012.1 GCF_000762845.2 Helicobacter japonicus
TTACCCTTAAAGGTTCATCGTATGCCTGCACTCTTAGAACATATAGGTGGAAGAAATGATACGATTATTTATATTATCTTAGGGTTTGTGGTGTGTTTGTATTTAAGGGGTAGTGGGGAGAGATTGAAGGATTTTGCGCCAAATTTCTATAATGCAACTCTTACAATCACATTTTTATGCTGCTCGTTATTTGTATTGGGAAGTAATCCCTACACCAAATTTATTTACTATAATTTTTAAAGGCACAAAAATGCAAAAATTCAAAATTTTAGTTAATAAATCTATAAATGAGAAAAGATGGATTGTAGGTGTATTTTTATGTGTAATGTCCTTTTTGAGTATAGTCAGCTTTTTAAATATATTTATCGACCCTTATTTTTTGTATGGAACACCCTCTCATAGATATAATCAGTTTTATAAATACATTGATGAAAGGGTAGAAAAGGCAAATAGAATTTATTATGGCAAAAAAGAATCTTATGATTCTATCTTACTTGGTAGCTCTAGAGCAACTTTTGTTAATCAATATGATTTTCAAGAACAAAAGCTTTTCAACTTTGCTGCTGCCTCTATGATTCCCTTTGAGTATAAAAACTATTTAGACCTGATGAAACAAAAAGGATATGTTTTAGATACGATATATTTGCAAATAGATTTTTTTGGAGCTAATACCAACTACAAAGAAGAAGCCAAAAAGAGATATGAAAAGACATTTAAGCCATTAAATGATCCATTGAATAGAATCTCAAAATTACTTGCTATGAGCAACGATTTAACAGAGATTATATTAGAAAATATTGAGGGAATAAAAGCAGATGTATATTATTCAAGAGATAATATTAAATATGCTAAAAAATTAGAAGAAAAAGATAGACAAAAAAGATTTCGTAGTGGGTTAAAAGGACATACATTAGAATTTATTGGAAATGCCTTCTGCTTTGATGAAAATCTTTTAAGAAATACTTTAACAGAAATTAAAAACGAAAATCCGCATTCTCACTTTGTCATTTACACTTCACCTGTAACTACAGCACTTTTTGTATCTCAAATCAATTTTGCTAAAAGATGGGAGGAATATAAGAAATATATAAAATTGTATATTGAAATTTTTGGTGGTGTCTATCAATTTGAAGGATTTAATGAAATCACACAAAATGTGCAAAATTATCCTGATGATGACCATTTTTATCCTTATATAGGGACATTAATCACTCAAAGACTGACAAATAAAGAATATACACCCATTAAGGACTTTGGCATCTACCTAGATTCTAAAAATGTTGAAAACTACTTTGCGAAGCTAGAAATACAGCTTAAAAACTATGATATGAGTGAGATTATAGAGATTATGAATAATGAGAAATAAAATTTTTAATTAAGATTCAACTAAACATTTAACTTTACATCTTAAATTATTCATAGCCCTATATCGCTATTTCGTGCATTTTAGACACTCATAAAAACAATTTATGCACTAAATAACTATTACATAAATGCCATTTTTTCAGCTCTAGCTAAAAGTTCTCTTGCGCCTTTATCTATAAAGCTTTGAGCAAGTTTTATTCCTAATTTTTCACTCATAGTAATATCAAATTCGTTAAGTGAATCCTGCAAATTCTCCTCAATCACTTCACTTCCATCAGGCAATCCAACAATCGCTTGAATACATAAGGTATTATCAATATATTGGGCATATACGCCGATTGGCACTTGACATCCGCCATTAAGTGTGCGCACAAATGCTCTTTCAGCACTTACACACAAAGCAGTTTCAATATGAGAGAGTTTGGCAATATGGGAAAAATATGGAGAATCTTTACACATCTCTATCCCTAACGCACCCTGCCCCATAGCTGGAATCATAAATTCTAAAGGCACAATATAAGGCACATTTTTTGTATTAATTTGCAGACGATTAATACCTGCTTGAGCAAGAATAATTGCATCAAATATACCGCTTTTGAGCTTTTCTAATCGTGTCTGCACATTACCTCGCAAACTCAATGTATCTAAATCAGGACGCATTTTTTTTATTTGCATAGAGCGGCGTAAAGAAGTTGTCCCCACTTTAGCTCCTTGTGGTAAAGCAGAAAGTGTGGGATATTTTACGCTTAAAAAACAATCACTTGGATTTTCACGCTCTGTAATAGCAGCAAGACTAAGCTTTGGAAGAAACTCGACAGGCACATCTTTAAGACTATGCACAGCAATATCAATATCCCCACTCAAAAGCATTTCCTCTAATTCTTTAGTAAAAAGCCCCTTCCCACCAATCTTTGCAAGTGGCACATCAAGGATTTTATCCCCACGCGTTTTAACAATCTGTATGCAAGATTCTAAAGCACATTCAGCTTTTAGGCGAGATTTAATATGTTCTGCTTGCCATAATGCAAGCACACTTCCACGCGACCCAATTACCAACTCTCTTGTCTGCTCTATCATATTTTCCCTTATACCAAAACTTTTAAAATCTCTTCAAGTAGTATATCTTTATCCACACTCGAAAATTCTTGTTTTATTAAAGATTCGCGCTTAATAAGTTCTACTTTACCTTCATTTAAACCTTTGCCAATGATTAAAGCGTGATTGAAACCCAATAATTCAAAATCTTTCATTTTCACACCAAAACGTTCATCACGTTCATCAAGCAAAACATCGATACCTTTTGCCTTAAGTTTTTCATAAATAGAGTGTGCATATTCGCTCTGTGTGCTATCTTTTACATTTGAGATAATAATCACTATATCAAAAATACCAACTTCTTTGCTCCACACACAACCATACTCATCACTTTTTTGTTCCAAGATTGCTGGTAAAATACGTGAGATTCCAAAGCCATAGCACCCCATAATAAAATATTGTGTTTTACCATTTTCATCTAAGAAATGTGCATTCATTGCACGAGAGTATTTCTCACCAAGCTTAAAAATATGTCCTACCTCTATGCCCTTAGTATAATATAACTCACCGCTACATTTAGGACAAAAATCTCCCTCTTTGCTTTGAGCTAAATCAGCATAGTCTAAGCCTTCAAAAGTGCTCAAATCTACGCCTACAAAATGATAATCTTTTTCATTTGCTCCACAGATAAGATTACTAGCGTCCCTTAAACTTTCATCAAAATAAATATGTTGTGCTTGTGTAATATGGCGCAAACCATATGCTCCAATAAATCCAGCCACAAGCCCAGCTTTTTCAATCTCTTCTATACTTGCATCTTCAAGGGTTACATAGGTATTTGTTTGTTTATTGATAGCATTAAGCATTTTTACTTCTTGTGCCTCATCATCACCACGCACAAAGAAAAATACTAGTTCTGTGCTATTATCAACTTTAATGGCTTTTTTTACAATAGCTTTCATTATATAAAATTTATCAACTTTAAAAAATGCACTTAAATCTTCTATTGTTTTTATATCAGGTGTAGTAAAACGTGCAAAAGCCGCTTGAGGTGGATTACTATCATATTTTACCTCAAAAGCACGTGGTTGTGTGCGCATTGCCCTTTTGCTTGCTTCGATATTTGCACCATAATCACAATTTTTGCATACAACTATCGTATCCTCACCGCAAGGAGCTAATACCATAAATTCCTTGCTTCCACTACCACCAATTGCACCAGAATCTGCCTCAACAATCTTAAAATCTACACCCATTCTTTGCAAGATTCTTTTATACGTCATCTCCATTGTATCAAACTCTCTATCCAAATCCTCATAGCTACTATGGAAACTATAACCATCTTTCATAATAAATTCCCGCCCACGCATAAGTCCAAATCTTGGGCGCAACTCATCACGAAACTTTGTATGAATCTGATAGAGATGCACAGGGAGCTGTTTGTAGCTTTTAATGCTATTTTTAGCAATATGTGTAATGACTTCCTCGTGTGTAGGTCCAAGCACAAACTCATTATCTTTTCTATCTACAAAACGTAAAAGCTCTCGCCCATACTGCTCATAACGTCCAGATTCTTTCCACAACTCCGCAGGAGTAACAAAACCCATTAGAATCTCTTGTGCGCCACTTTTATCCATTTCCTCCTTCACAATAAAACGCACTTTGTCAAGAAGTTTTTTTCCAAGAGGGAGAAAATTATAAATCCCGCTCCCAATCTGTTGCACAAAACCACCTCGCACAAGATATTGATGACTTTTTAGCACAGCATCTTTTGGGGCTTCTTTCAGAGTATTTACAAAAAGTTGTGAAAACAGCATAATATTCCTTTAAAAAGTAGTGTCTTTCTCACATTTATAGCCATTAAGCATAACAATCTCATCACTAATATCAAACATACTTTTCATTGCCTCAATAATTGGGTCGCCGTGATGAGTTTCACTTGCTTGTCGTAAGCGCATTGTAGGCTGATGAAGAAAGTTATTAAATGCTCCGTGTAAAATCTTTTCTACATTGTCGCGATATTCTACAGGTAAAAATCCTTTTTTAACTGCCCTATCAAGTTCTTTTATGGAAGATTCTTTAGCAAGATAACGTATATGCTTAATAACAGGTTCTACACTTAATGTTTGCAGCCAAGTAAAAAAATGAGAAGTAAATTCCTCTACGATTTTATGTGCATTTTTTGCACTCTCTTCTCGCGCTTCTCTATGCTCTTGCACTACCTCTTGTAAATCATCAACACAAAAAATATGCACATTTTCATAAGATATAGATTCTATATCACGTGGCAAAGCTATATCAAAAAACCACTGCATATTTTGACTAGGAGTTATCATATCTTTTGTAATGACATATCCTTGTGCGCTTGTCGCACTAAAAATTAAGGAAAATTGTCCTAAAAGTTGGGGTAATTTCTCATAAGATTCTACACAAATTTGAGATGTATTGAGCTCCGCACTTAAAGATTGTGCATTTTTTTGTGTGCGTGAGATTAGTGTAATATGTGCTTTCATATTAAGCAAATGCTTACAAACTAAGCGTCCCATTTCTCCACTGCCAATAACTAAAACAGGCAAAGTTTCTAAATTCTGGTTGTTTTGAGCGAGTTTTTGAGCCGCCATAAAAACTGCTGTAGAAGCAATAGAAACACTATGAGCCGAAATATCTGTCTGTTGGCGCACATTTGCAGCACATTTAAAAGCAAAATGCATTAAGCGTGTCATATCCTTAGCGCATAAGCCATTATCAAATGCGAGTTTATAAGCACTTTTGAGTTGCCCTGTGATTTGTGTCTCACCAATGACAAGGCTATCAAGGCTTGAAGCTACACCAAAAATATGATAAATAGCATATTCATTTAAACGCAAAAGCGCATTCTCTCTAATATATTCTAGTGATACACCACTTTTTTGAGCAAAACACTGATAAATATGCTCACAAGCAGCCTTTTTTTCATATATACTAACATAAATCTCCACACGATTGCAAGTGCAGAGCAAAACACTCTCTTTAATAGATTCGCACGCATTAATCTTTTTTAAAAATGGCACAATATCTTCTTCTTTAATATTTAATTTTTCACGCATTGTAATATCTATTTTCTTATGTGAAAAACTTACGACCATATATTGTGTTTGGATTTTTTCATACATAAAACACTACTCCTAGAAACTTCGATTGAGCATTTGCGTGATAATATCACTTAGCTTATCATTGTTTTCAAAAGCGATTGCTTCAAGTGCCCTGTTAGCGTATAAATGCGCACAAGCTACACTTTTATGAATGATATTATGTTCCTGCATTTGTGTTTTTATCCATATTTCTTGCTCACTGCTTATTTTTTTCCCGCAATATGAAGCTAAAATCTCCTTTTGCTCATCATCAAGGCATTCATACAAATCCATATAAGGCAAAGTTGTTTTACCTTCTTTAAAATCACTCATAGAGGGCTTGCCAAGTGTCAAGGCATCTTGTGTAATATCAAGTATATCATCGATAATTTGAAAAGCAATACCAAGATTTTCTCCATAGATTCGATAAATATGCTTATTCAATCCTTTGAGAATCGCTCCACACTCTGCTGCAGCAACAATAAGCGCAGCAGTCTTATCTGCACACATACGCACATACGCTTCCCTATTCGTATGGAACTGCTTTGAGAGAGATACATCTTCGATTTCTCCCACAGATAAGCGCACAACCGCAGATGAAACACTCTTGGCAAGTTCCACATCAAGCACACTCAATTCATAGAATGCTTTAGAATATAGCACATCACCTAACATAATAGCATTTTTATTGCCAAAAGTTGCGTTAATTGAAGGAGTGCCTCGCCTTATTGTGGCATCATCAATTACATCATCGTGCAAAAGTGAAGCACTCTGTATCATTTCAATAAGCGCACACACCCTCAACGCATCATCACTTATATCGCTAATAGCAAGCAAAAGCTTACTACGAAGCATTTTGCCGTAACTCAAATGGCTATAGAGCGTAATGACTTCATCATTTTTGCATTCTTGAATATAGCCGTGAATATACCCCTTGATGCGCTCAAAAGCAATTTGTGTATTCACTATGAACCCCCTTCATTTGAATCTGTAACAGAATCTTCATCTTTTGACTTCTTTTTGCTTGGTGATATACTCTCATTCACTACACTTGCACCTTGCCCCTCAATATAGAGCTTAAAATATGCCTTCTCATCTTTAATAACAAAATCTTTAAAATATATTAGCAAATGTGGGTTTTCTTTATGAGCTTGTGTATCTTTGCCTAATGATATTTTATAAGCATTCCGCTGATAATCTGCATAAAGCACAAATTGATGATTAAATTTATCATAACGCAGATGAATCACAAGTCCATAATTTTTATAAAGTGTCCATCGAAAAATTAATTCTTTTTGCACATCACCTACTTGAATAAGTGCTTGGTAAGTTTGCTCTTTTTCTAAACTTAACTCTTTTTCCCAACTCCAAAGTGGAGATGCAGCATATGAAGTATTTATCGATAAAAAAGAAATAAAAGCAATAAAGTGCCACAAACGATAACGATATACTTGAAAAACTCTATTCATGATTGCTCAAAATCTTTGCCATAGAATCTATAGCAAGATTATCTTTTATCGCACGCAAAGAATCTCTATTGTTCTCGTCAAAACGATATTGCATAAAAGTAGATTCTATATCTATGCCTTGTGCCTCTAAAAGTGCTTCATATACAGCTATGCGTTCAAGCAAAGATTCA
The DNA here is from genome assembly GCF_000762845.2 of Helicobacter japonicus. GTDB lineage: Bacteria > Campylobacterota > Campylobacteria > Campylobacterales > Helicobacteraceae > Helicobacter_C > Helicobacter_C japonicus. The sequence goes on from NZ_JRMQ02000012.1 coordinate 7,150, forward strand.
AGCTCTAAGCCTACTAAAGTAGGTGAAGCATTCAAAACAACCTCTTTCCATTTTTCTACTGGTGTGCCATCAAAAAATGCGTCCATTTTTACCCCTTTTTATTTTTCACATTTTCTAATCTTGTTAAAACAGCTTGAGCGTGAGCAGATAAAGATTCACATTGCGCCAAAAGCGCACACGCCTCCCCTACCTCTGCTAGCGCATTTGATGAAAAAGAAATGATTGAGCTTCTTTTTATAAAATGCTCTACTCCTAGTGGTGAAAAAAATCGTGCGCTTCCGCCTGTAGGAAGGGTATGATTAGGACCTGCAAGATAGTCACCAATAGGCTCACTTGAATACTCACCCAAGAAAATTGCCCCTGCGTGTTTAATATATGGCAATACATCAAACGGCGACTTTGTGAGAATCTCTAAATGCTCTGGAGCAATAGTGTTAGTTATTTCTATACTTTCTTTTATATTGCGTGTATGTATCATTACAGCACGATTTTCTATACTTGCTTGAGCAATTTTTGCACGTGGCATTGTAGGTAGAATCTCTGCAATATGTTTTTTTACAGATTCTATAAGTTTAGCATTATCGCTTATGAGGATAGAACTTGCCATTTCATCGTGTTCTGCTTGAGAGAGTAAATCATAAGCAATATAAAGTGGATTTGCTTGGGAATCTGCAATAATGGCTATTTCACTTGGACCTGCTACCATATCAATATTAACATCACCAAAAACAAGTTTTTTTGCACAGGCTACAAAAATATTACCCGGACCGGTAATAACATCAGTCTTTTTTACCTCCTTGCAACCATACGCCATAAGCCCTATGGCACTTGCACCACCAACTTTATAGACTTCAGTAATTTGACACAAATGCAAAGCTGCAAGCAAGAGTGGATTAGGTTCATTATGTGGTGTTGGGGAACATACAACAATTTCCTTTACACCTGCTACAATTGCAGGAATGGCATTCATTAAAAGCGAACTTGGATAAGCCGCTTTACCACCGGGAATATATAAACCAGCGCGTTCCATTGGTATTGCTTTTGAACCAAGAATATTTCCATTTTCCTCGCAATCTATCCAGCTTTTTACTTTTTGCTTTTGGTGAAAGGCATAGATTCTATCATAAGCAAGGTGGAGAGCTGATTTAAGCTGTGGGGATAAATCATTATATGCTTTAAGGCATTCTTGTGGAGTGATGCAAATATCCTGAAAATGGCGCGCTTCCCACGAATCAAAACGTGCAATATGAGATTTAATCGCTTCTAAACCATTTTGAATTATCTCATCAAGCAAACCCTGCACAATAAAGGATACTTCTTTCATATCCATTTTTCCGCGCATTAAAAGCACTTCAAAATCTGATTCAAATGTATTCGAGCGCACATCAAGGACTTTCATCATCTCCCCTACAATCATTAAAGTAAATAAAAATTATATACCCCTACTCTAAACCAAGAATCTCTAATATAAAAATTGATATAATATTCAGTTTATCACATTACACAAGAAATAGATTTAAATTTTCCCTGCACTTCCTAATATACCCATTCTTTCTACCATTACTTTTGTGATAGATTCCATAGCAGGAGCAAAGAATTTACGCAAATCAAACTGCGTATTATCAGTATTTGCGACTTTTCGCACTTCAGCGATAAAGGCTATACGCAAATCTGTATCAATATTAATCTTATTAATACCGCCCCTAATTGCTTCTTTAAGAAAGTCAAAAGGCACACCTTTACTTCCTTTTAAATCACCACCTGTGGATAAAAATGCCTCACGCACATAATCAGGTATAGCACTTGCGCCGTGAAGTACAAGAGGAATATTTGTGCGTCTTTTTACCTCTTCTAATCGCTTAAAATCAAGCTTTGGCTCACCTTTAAATTTAAATGCACCGTGACTTGTGCCAATAGCAGGCGCAAGATAATCTACCTTTGTAATCTTCACAAACTCTTCAGCCTCATCGGGATTAATCAATACCGCGTCCTTTTCACTCACAGAAATATTATCCTCAATCCCCATAAGTCTCCCTAGTTCTGCTTCTACGCTCACACCCTTGGAATGTGCGTATTCTACAACTTGCTTTGTCATTGCGAGATTTTCATCAAATGGGTGATGAGAAGCATCAATCATTACAGAGGTAAATCCTTCATCAACAGCTTTTTTACAAGATTCAAAACTTGTGCCGTGGTCAAGATGGAGTGCCACAGGAATATGCGGATAACGATTAGAGAGAATCTTGACCATTCCCACAGCCATATCAATCCCCATATATTTGATTGCTCCTTCACTTGCTTGGACAATAATTGGTGATTTAGCTTCTACTGCTGCTACAAAAATAGCATTGAGCATTTCAAAATTAACAAAATTAAACGCCCCTACCCCATAACCTTCTTTATGTGCTTTAAGCAATATTTCGCTTCCTGTTACAAGCATATTCCCTCCTTAAAGTAAAATAGAGTTATTTTGTGATTTCAATTTTTGCCTTTTTGCGCAATTCTTGAATCTTTTGCATCATACCACCTTGAATACTTTGCATTTTTAACTCATTTTCAATTGTCTTTTTTGCCTCATTATAAGGAATAATTTTGGGCTCACTTTTATGTTCAAGAAAAATGATATGATAACCAAAAGGCGTAGCAACAGGCTCTTTACTATAATTTCCGGGTTTTAAATCAAAAGCAGCTCGTGAAAAATCAGGGTGCATCATAGAACGTTGAAATACACCCAAATCTCCACCATTTTTCTGTTGTTTAGAAGCAGGATCGATAGATTTTTCGTTTGCAAGCTCAATAAATCGCTCTTTTGCTCTCTTTCCTGCTTTATCAAGCTCTTTAATAATCCCTTTTGCTTCAGATTCTGTTTTAACGAGAATATGGCGCGCTTTACCCTCTTGATTGATAAAAAGTCCCTCATTTTCTTGGTAAATTTTGCGAATTTGTGCATCATTTACACTTGCTACTTGAATGCTATCGGCTTGTTTTTTTGTCCATAAATCAATTAAAAGATTGTCTTTAATATTATTAATAATATCTGTATATTCCTTGGAAGTGTCAAGCTTTGCAGTTTTTGCAGCCTTAAGGATAAGCTGTCGATTGACAAGCTCATTAATCACTGCTTCTTTTTCTTGGTCGCTCAATTTAGAATAGTTAAAATTAGGAATACTTTGTTTAAGAATCTCCATATCCTTATCAGTAATTGGCTTACCATCAACAATCGCATAAGTTTTTGCATATGCTAAAGAAGCACACACACATAAAAGCACTGCGCATAGCCGTTTATTGGGTTGTATTTTCATTTCTTACTCCATTATCAAATGATATAAATGAACACAATTCTAACACTTAAAGCTAAATAAAATGTAAGCATATACTTTTCCCAATTTAAACCTTTTATGTTTTTGTCTTTATCTAGTTTTGGACAAAACAGAGTATTTTATTGTAAGTTAAGCGCAAGATTTTGAGCAAATTCTATGCAGGTAGTAAAATTTGGACTTGGACTAACATAAGCTCTCATATGCTTGTCAAAATGTGAAAGGGTGCTTTGCCCTATCGCTACGGCAACATATTGAGATTCCCAACCAAAATTTTTTACAAAGCTGTGATAAGCACTTGGTGCGCTAAAAATAATTACACTTTTTGGCTTAGGCTTAAGCTTAAGTGGAAGACTTTGAGGGATATTTTCATATGCAATCACTTCATCAAAATCAATATGATTATCTTTCAAAATAGCATCTAATCCAGACACAATCTCTTTTGCGCGTAAATAAAGCACCTTACGCTCTTGTAATAAAGGACAAATCTCACGCGCAAAAGCTTCTCCGTGTGCTTTTTTACCTACAAATTCAACAACCGCACCCTCATCATAGAGAATCTGTGCACTTGCAGGGCTTATAACAAAACTTGGTATATTTTTCCAATGCAAAAGGCAGGGATTGTGTGATGCAGATTCTATAAGTGAGCGTATTGCATATGCGGAAGTAAAGACAAGTGCATTGACTTTCTCCAATGTGTGAATAATTGGCACAAATACAATTTTGTTTGTGATAAGAGATTTGACATTCTCTATTTTACGTGTGCCAACAAACACCACCTCATAGGCATTTGGCATTTATTCACTCTTTAGCAAAATATACCAAAAATATAATCCCACTATACCGCTTAAAATCAAAACAATGCCGAGCGCAAGGCTAATCAACATCGCAAGTATCTCAGGAAAAATCACAAATAAAATACCGAGTAGAATATACACCCCACCCATTGTCATTATACTTACCCGAAGGTTTGCTGTAACAAATGGAGTAAGCCTATAAGAATGAATAAACCACAAGATTCCCTTAAGAATAAGCCATAAAGCAATGAAAAGTGGAATGAAATTTTGAGAGATTTCATCTCCACCAAGAAGAAGCACCAAACCAAATACACACGAAATTAACCCATCAAGTAAAATCATCACATAGCGCATTTGCACAAAATAAACAATTTCACCAATACCACTAAAAATCATAATAAAACCTACAAGAAAGGCGAGAAACTCCATTGTATCAAGAGGATTTGCGATACACACCACCCCAAGCACGATAAGAGAAATACTCAAAACCAACCATAACATACGACCAAAACGCATCTTTACTCCTTTTCTTCTTGAATATTTTTTGAAATTGCCAAAACCAAACCAATGGCTATGCAATTTGCAATAAGAGAACTTCCTCCATAGCTCAAAAATGGCACTGCAATGCCCTTTACAGGTGTGATACCCGAAATCCCAAAAGCATTAATAATAAGTGAAAAACCAAGCAAAAGGGCGACACCCACGCAAAATAAATAGTGCATTTTAGAAGGCACACGATTAGCGATACGAAAGAGTCGCAAAAGCACATAACCAAAAAGCAATACAATGGCAAAAAGCCCAACAAATCCTAGCTCTTCTGTAATTCCAGCAAGAATAATATCTGTATGCACATCACTTAAAAATCCAAGCTTAATAAAACCTTCTCCAAGCCCAGAACCAAAGAATCCACCACTTGATATTGCATTTGTAGCGTGATAAAGCTGATAAGGTTCAGGCAAACCACTTATACGGAGACTTTCTGCCAACTCTTGTGGCATAAGAGCCAATACAGAATCTTGCGCACTTGCCCACCACGATTTAATACGTAAGATTCTATGCGGACTTGTAATAATAGCAATCAATGCTGTGCTTAATGTGCCTAAAAAAATCACTCCAAGCAAGCGCAAGCTACCCCCAGCAAAAAGAAGCATTACTCCGAGTGTTAATGCCAAAAGCACGACTTGCCCTAAATCATTTTGTAGCACTGCAATAAGCACTACTGCCACGATAAAAAGCACAAGATAAGGAATAAAGATTCTAATCTCATCTTTTATTGAAAGATTTACATTGCTTACAAATTTACGCGAAAAGCTCCACGCCAGAAAATATATGAACCCAATCTTAAAAAGCTCAGAAGGAGCAAGCGAAATAAAAGAAAGTCTAATCCAACGTTTTGCTCCACCAGCAGAGCTTATAAAGCTTTGTGGAAGAAAATGCATACCCACCATAAGAATGATAGAAATGATAAAAATCGCCAAACCAATACGTTTAAAATATACATCTACATCAACACGAGAGAGAAGCCACATAAGAATAATCCCAATACAAGCGGCTATGAGCTGACGTGTGAAAAAATGAAATGAAGAATAAGCATAAAGGCTTGTAATATAGGCTGCAAGAGAATAAGACATTACTATACCAATACTAATAAGCAATGTAACCGCATAAAAAAGCCTAGAATCTACCATAAAACCCACTTTAAATTAATGAAAATATTGATAAAGTTTAAAAGCACGATATTACCAAAACATTAAGAAAATGTAAATTAGCTTTTTGAACATAAGAGTAAAAAATCTATTTTTTCTAAAAATACTTACAAGAAAATAAGAGGCTTTGTTAGGGGAATCTTAAGTAAAAGTTTATAATTCTTAAATATAATAATAAAAATCAAAACAAAGGATTTACTATGAAAATCTATAAAGTTTTTCAAACACTTGATGTAATCTATATCTTTTTACTGAGTATAGGTGTTGGGTGCATTATCTGTGCTGGATTTTCCGCTGCTACCATCTTTCAAGCCGCTAATTTTGTGCCAGATTTTACTATGAGTGATAGTGGCTTGATTATGGGGCTAATTTTTATCAAATGTAATGATCTATTCAATTTTCTTGCGGTAGTGATTATTATCTATGAAATTCTAAGTTCCCTCTACGCAAGACACTTTACCCATACAAAACAAAGGCAGTTTTTATTGCTTCTTGGAGGTATTAATGTCATTATGATTTTTCTTTTTACACTTTACTATACACCTTATATTATGGAAGCTCAAGCCTTAAATACTATTGATACTGAAGCATTTGATTCTATGCATAAGCAAAGTGAGCTTGTGTTTAAGATTCTCCTTATTACACTTAGTATTTCTGCGTTGTGGAGAGGCATCATCGGCACTCACCCACGATACACAAATGCACAGCCTTGATATTAGAATTACATTAAGCAAAGATTCTTAAAGTTTAAGAATCTGCAATGCTAAAAGCATAATATTGCTACTTATTTCTTGCAATCACAAGTAATGAGCCACCAAAACAATTTGGTAAATATGGTATAAGTTTATTTTCTAGGCGACATATACTAAGTAATGCACTATTTAGAATCTTAGGCGGTGGCACATCGCGTAATTCTTTAGAAACTTTACTTTTTGTTTTTGAAGCTGGGTTTAAAACAGCACGAGCTAATAAAAGTGGGGTAAGTGCAATAAAAAAATATTGCGCAGATTCTATGCTTAATCCACATTCACGCACAAGATTTGTTAATTGAATTTTATTATAGCGGCGTTTATGATGCACCAAGCAATCGTGAGCATTCCATAACCATTGGTGTGCTGGCACACTTAAGGCAAGTAGGCTTTTTTCATTATTTTTCAACATATTTTTCATATTTAAAAGTGCATTTTTATCATCATCAATATGCTCTAAGACATCAAAAGCAAAAATACAATCAAACTCATCTTTAAAAGGCGCATCAAGCAAATCCATACAATATAAATTATTTATACCATAAGTTTTGGCATATTCTAAGCCTTGTGGGTGAATCTCCCCCAAAGCAATATTATGAAATCCTTGAGAGAGAAAATGCCTTGTAACACTCCCTGTCCCTGCACCCACATCTAGAATCTTTACGTGTTTGCCATTACCATTTGGATATAGAGAATCTAAGGTGGAGCTTAAACTTTGAAAAATAAATTCCCGTCTTGCAATATGCCAAAAATGCTTATTTTCAGCCAAATATAGCATATCCATACCTTGCGTTGGAAAATGATGTGAGGGAGCAAAATCTAAATGAGTAGATTCTGAAGAAGAGATATTATGCGGGGGGGGGGGTGAAATATACAATACCATCTTGGGTATATGAAGGTTTAATTTGCATTTTTACTCCTTAATTTTATGAATTAAAGTGTAGAATTATACACGAATTTATAATGCGTTTAAATTGTCTTTAGTAATTTTTGGTTATACTATCCGCTTTTTTGAATCTTGTTATTTTTGCTCTAGCTATAAAATTATAAGAATGAGACACATCAATACTTAAAGGAGAGAGTATGAGTAATAAATCTTATCATTCCCTATTGTGTGGTGTGATTGGTATTTTTTTATTTATTGTATTATGGAATATTAATCGTGAGTCTTTTTGGGGAGATGAAGCATTTAGCGTGTATTCTATAGGGGGGGGGGCAATTAAATAATATTCCCCTGCAAAATTGGGATTTTCAATCTTTCTGGCATATTATTTTAAATGACAATCACCCATTCCTTTACAATCTCTGTCTAAAAATCTACGCACATCTTTTGGGCACTTCTGATTTTGTCTTGCGTTTTTTTAGTGCAATTTGGATACTTTTTGGTGCAATCACAAGCTATATAATTCTCTACAAACATCATTACAAATCTCTTGCTCTTCTTTATATCATCTTTTTTCTCCTTGCTCCGCAGACTATATATTACGCACAAGAATGTCGCAACTATGCTATGCTACTCTGCCTTACAAGTATTTTTTGCACTTTATTATATCTCGTCCTTGAATCAATGCACGATAGATTGAAACTCACACATCAATTTTGGTATTTCTTGGGTATCTTGCTCTGTGGAACAGCATTGGTTCTTACACATTATTATGCCTATGTTTTTGTATTTTGCGTGGGCGTAGTTTTTCTTTTGCAGAGCATTCTTACACGAAAATTTTTTATACCTCTTTTTATATGCTTTGGACTAATGGGACTTGCTGGAATCATATGGATAAGCATTCATCATTTTTATGGTGGTTTTTTGGATCGTATGGATACGGCTTGGGTATTTGAATATAGCCTGTGGTGGCTACTTTTTAGCATTATTTTATCTTGCTTTGGAAAATTTGCTTGGATTCTCATTGCTTGTAGCCTACTTTTTGCTTTTAGATATAGTGGTTTTACTCCTTATAGACAATATGCACCATTTTTATATATTGTAGGTTTAGAGTTCATAATTGTAAGCCTTATATTTCTCAATCTCTCACAAACAATGACTGGACGATTTTTTATAGAGATTCACATTCTTATTTATTTGTTTATTGCAAATGTTTTACTTTATTCACAAGCATTTTTACGTTATTTAAAACCTATTGTTTTAGCCATTGCATTGACGCTCACAGCGCATAGTTTTTTTATTAGCGCAACCTATCACAAAGAAGATTTACGCACAGCAAGTGAATATATAGCTAAACATTTTGATTCTGCACAATGCCTCCTACCTGTGCGCTGGATAGCTTACAGGCGTTATCTTCCACAATTTGAGGCAATAGAAAAACCACTCGTGCAAAAGGAATGCGACCTCATATATCTTACCGCAGATAGAGAAGATACAAATTTTGCGGATACTCGTATTGCCTTAGAGCAACACAATATCAAAGACTACAAACTCATATCTTTTAATGGTGCAGTTGTGGTGATTAAAGAAAAATAGCGTTTAGGCTAAAAACCTGCAAAAGACTTTAAGATTTTTTAAATAAATTTTAAGATAGAATCCGTGTTCCTACAAGATTCCAATTGGTGTGACAATTTTATCGTATCACTTGCGCCTTGCTTACTTGAAAATGATCGCGTAGCTCAGTTGGTAGAGCACTACCTTGACATGGTAGTGGTCGCTGGTTCAAGTCCAGTCGTGATCACCATAATCCATACTCTAGATATTTTAATCAAACAAAGGTGTAAAGCAAGATTCTACAAAAGCAAAAATTTTTCAGTAAAGCTGCTGAAATGGAAAATAAAGTAGCTTGTAATGCTTAGAAAAACTAAGATTCCTTTTTTTCCCTTATCATTTGAAAAATCATTATCACTACGCTTATATCTATAAGCACATCGGCAAGATTAAAAATTGCAAAATCAAACCAATAATGCCAATACACATAATCAACTACTCCACTATATATAAATCTATCAATAACATTTGATAATCCAGCTCCCATTAAGATTCCAAGTGCTGCATAATGTTTGATAAAAAAATCACTCCATAATGCGCCAAGCAACAAAGCAAGCAAAAAGAGAATCTGAATGTATTTCAAATACTCGTCTAAAAAACTAAACATTGAAAAAGCTACACCTTTGTTATATACAAGGGCATTTCCACCAATAGTAAGTGCCTCACTCTCCCAAACAAAGCCTTCAAGCATAATAAATTTTACCCATTGGTCAAGAACTATACTTAGGATAAAAAGTGCAATAAAAATGCTAAGTTGCTTTTTTGTGATTTGTTTTATATGTGCGAATGAGAAAATCATCTTTAACCAATTTTATTTTAAATTCTAAGCATTGAGTTGTTTTTGGCATAAATCAACGAGCATTTTCACTTGCTCATTCACAACCTTACAATCCCTACCCTCTACTAAGATTCTAAGCTTATTTTCTGTGCCAGAGTAGCGCACCAAATGGCGATTCCCTGATGCGGTTATAGAATCTAGCTTTTCTTGCAGACCATTAATTTTTTCAAGTGGCTTTTTATGAGCAACTTTAAGGTTTATGAGCTCACTTGGATAAAGTTCAAAAGGGTTGAGCGCATTTTGAGAGCTTTTTCCGCTTTGAATTAAAAGAGCCAAAACTTGCAAGGCACTTACTAAGCCATCGCCAGTTTTTGCATAATCACTAAAGATAATATGTCCGCTACTTTCTCCTCCAAAATTCAACTTATGCTCTTGCATTTTATCCCATACATATTTATCACCAACATTACAACGATAAAGCCCTATGTGATGAGATTTGAGAAATTCCTCCAAAGCAAGATTACTCATTAGAGTCGCTACAATAGCATTATTTTCTAATGTATCAATTTGTTTTTGATAAAGTGCAAGTGCGCCGATGAGCTTATCACCATTGACAATATTCCCTTTATTATCAACCACCACCAATCTATCCGCATCACCATCAAGCGCAAAACCCACATCAGCACGATATGTCATCACTTCTTGAGCCAAACCTTCAGGGTGCATAGCTCCACATTGTTTATTGATGTTAAACCCATTAGGTTCATCATTAATAGCTATCACATCAGCCCCTAACTCTCGCAATACAATAGGGGCAACACGATATGCTGCACCATTAGCACAATCACACACTATACGCAATCCTCGTAAGGTGAGATTTTTAGGAAAAGAATTTTTAATATGCACGATATAGCGTCCTACGACATCATCAATGCGCTTTGAACTGCCAATTTCTTGTCCGCTTTTAAGCGCACCTTGAAGCAATGTAGGGCTATGATAATAAGATTCTATACTCTCTTCTTCTTCTTGAGCAAGTTTATAACCATAATGATTAAAAAACTTTATGCCATTATCATCATAGGGATTATGACTTGCACTTATCATAATTCCCGCATCACAACGCATATCTTCTGTCAAAAAAGCAACTGCAGGAGTGGGCATAGGACCAATTTGTATCACATCATAACCTACAGAAGTGAGAGCAGAAACAAGCGCATTTTCTATCATATAGCCACTGCGGCGCGTATCTTTACCGACAAGAATCTTATTTGTTAGAGAATGCTGACGAAAATGTATTCCGGCACTTGTCCCCAATGCTATTACACTTGAAGGAGTAATTACTTCTCCTGCACGCCCTCGCACACCATCAGTGCCAAATATTTTTTGTGTATCTTTTGTTTTCATCACTACCCCTTGTAGCTTTTAAACTGCATTTAATCAAACTTTTGGCAGAATTTTGCCTTAATTTTTTTAAAAAAGGACTAATAAAGATGGCAAATCATAAATCTGCACAAAAACGCATTCGACAAACCAAAACAAGAACCGAACGCAATAGATATTACAAAACACGCATTAAGAATATTGTTCGAGACTTACGCGAAGCTGTTTCAAGCAAAGATGTAGCAAAGGCACAAGAAGCACTTAAAATAGCCAATAAAGAACTTCACAAATATGTAAGCAAAGGAATTTTGAAAAAAAATACTGCTGCACGCAAGGTATCACGACTTAATGCAAGTGTGAAAAAAATTGTTCAATCTGCTTAAATAGCATATTCTTCGTATAGATTCTAAAAGTAGCTTGTATGCTTGTAGATAAGCTTAAGCCTATCGTGGCGCGTTATGATGAGATTTCAGAACTCCTTACTTTAGAATCTGTCCTATCAAATGTTAAACAACTTACCGAACTTAGTAAAGAACAAAGTGATATAGAATCCATTGCACAAAAGGCAAAAACATATTTTGATGTGCTTGAAAATATCACAGAAAATAAAATATTGCTTGAGGATAAAGAGCTTGGCGAACTCGCTAAAGAAGAACTTAAAAATTTAGAATCTGCTAAAGCTATCCTAGAAGAAGAAATAAAATTCCTACTCATTCCTAAAGACCCGAATGACAGCAAAAACATCTATCTTGAAATTCGTGCAGGCACAGGTGGTGATGAAGCTGGAATTTTTGTAGGAGACTTGTTTAAGGCATATTGTCGTTATGCAGATTTACAAAAATGGAAAGTTGAAATCATAAGCTCAAGTGAAAATAATGTAGGTGGGTATAAGGAGGTTATTGCGCTTGTCAAAGGTAATGGTGCATATTCTAAGCTCAAGTTTGAAGGAGGCACTCATAGAGTGCAAAGAGTTCCAGAGACAGAATCTCAAGGGCGAATTCACACTTCAGCCATAACAGTTGCGATTATGCCCGAAGTTGATGATGTTGAAATCAATATTAATCCTAATGATTTAAAAATAGATGTATTCCGCAGTGGTGGGCACGGGGGGCAAAGTGTGAATACTACAGATTCGGCGGTGAGGATTACCCATATTCCCACAGGTATCAGCGTATCTATGCAAGATGAAAAATCTCAACACAAAAACAAAGAGAAAGCATTGAAGATTCTTAAAGCTAGACTTTATGAAGCAGAGCTTGAAGCACAAAATGCTCAAAACAAAGAAACACGCAAACTTCAAGTGGGAAGTGGCGATAGAAGTGAGAGAATCCGCACTTATAATTATCCACAAAATCGCCTTACAGACCATAGAATCGGCTTAACCCTTTATAGCCTTGAAGAAATTATGCTTGGTGGCTTACTTGATGAATTTATTAACCCTCTTATTGCTCACGCCCAAAGTCAAGCTATGGGTGGCATAGAATGAGCCAAAAGCCCATTAAAAAAGTATATTTTTGTGATGGTGCGGTAAATGGAAAGATTAGTAGCATACTTCAGCAACATTATGAAGTGATAGTTACCGATAAAGACCCAAATTATATTTTTTATTCTTGTATGGGATTTGAACATCTTGATTACAATGGAATAAGAATCTTTAGCACAGGTGAAAATGTCCGAGCAGATTTTAATTTTTGCGATTATGCTATTGGATTTGATTATATAAGTTTTGAAGATAGATACTTGCGCTATCCGCTCTATCTCCACTGCGAATCCGATATGCAAAAAGTTACAGAGAAACACTTACATATCACACCAAAGATACTTCAAGATAAAACACGTTTTTGCACTTTTGTTGTAAGTAATGGCAAAGCAGATGAAAAACGCACACAATTTTTTGACTTTCTTAATCAATATAATCGTGTAGATAGCGGTGGTCGATACAAAAATAATATTGGAAAACCTGTTGCAGATAAATATGCGTTTTTAAAAGAGGGCAAATTCAATATCGCTTTTGAAAACTCAAGCACGAATGGCTATACCACTGAAAAACTTTTTCAAGCTTTTGCTTCTCACACAATACCTATTTATTGGGGTGATGAACGTATAAGTATGCCTTTAAATGTAAATGGGGGGGGGGTAAATGCAAAGTCTTTCATCAATATTCATCAATATAAAACTTTTGAAGAAGTTTTAGAATCTATCATTTATCTTAACACTCACGATGAAGCTTACCTACAAATGCTCAGTGAGCCTGTATTTTTAGATGTAAATCACAAAGATTTGTTTGATAAAAGGCTTGAAAATTTTTTGCTTCATATTTTTGACCAACCATTAGAAAAAGCTTATCGCAGAGGATTTGGACAATGGCGTTGCAATATTGAAAAACGATATAAAAAAGCTCAAAAAGCGCGCCAAATAGGCAATAATATAGCAAATATCATTCAAAAACCTATTCGCACTCTTAAAAAATATATCTTATCTGCCTACAATTTTAAATCATAATTATTGACAATTTACACACTCTACACTTCTATCCATTACCTGTTCTTCTGCTTCTGGACTTTGAGAACGCAAATAATAGGTGCTTTTTAAGCCCAATTTCCAAGCAAGCATATAAATATCATTAAGCATTTTACCACTTGCTTTATCAAGCCGCACAAAAATATTTGTGCTTTGTCCCTGGTCTATCCATTTTTGCCTTATTGCTGCAGCCTTAATGAGGAGTGTTTGGTCAATATCATAGGCTGAAACATAATAGTTCCAAGTATCAAGATTCAAATGAGGCACAATCGTAGGTATCATTCCGCTTAAATTTTCTTCATACCATTTTTTTCTATATACAGGCTCAATCGTTTGAGTCGTGCCCACCAAAATACTAATCGAGCTTGTAGGAGCAATCGCCATAAGATAGCCATTACGCATACCTTGTGTTTTTACCTTTGCTCTTAGAGATTCCCAATCACATTGCGATGAATCACTAAAGAGATTCTGCCTATTCACAAGCTTTAAAGCTTCTTTGTTTGCCACATCAATAGGAAATATACCTTTGCTCCAATTACTTCCATCAAATTGAGGATATTTGCCTTTTTCTTGAGCAATATCTGCACTTGAGTGAATTGCATAAAAACTAATCAATTCCATAACTTCATCAATTTTTGCTAAATGTTCTTCACTCCCCCATTCAATACTCGCACGAGCTAACATCTCTGCTTCACCCATTACACCAAGCCCGATAGCACGATTACGCAAATTTGTAACTTTTACTTTACGATTAGGATAAAAATTAAGGTCAATCACATTATCAAGCATTCTTATAGCAATAGGCAATACGCGTTCAATGTCTTCCTTAGTATTTATTTTGCTTAGATTCACACTTGCAAGATTACATACCGCTGTATCTCCATATTGTGCTACACGCGAAGACATAAAAACTTTTTTACCATTAATAAAATCTATACTCGTAATTTTATTTGCCCTCTTGCATACACCACTATCAATTCTCACTTCTTCTTTTTCTTGATATGTTGTCTTTGAACCATCTTCAAACTCTACTTCTACCACATAATGATTAGGGTTAGTATTTTGAAAAATCTCTGTGCAAAGATTAGAGCTTCTAATAATACCTGCGTGGGAATTAGGATTTGCACGATTGGCATTATCTTTAAAGCATAAAAAAGGTAATCCAGTTTCAAAATAATTTGTAAGAATTTTTTTCCATAATTCTTTAGCCAATATACGAGATTTAAGCACTTTACTAGATTGCTCATATTCGATATATTTTGCCTCAAACGCATCACCATAAAGCTCTGTAAGTTCAGGACATTGGTAAGGGTCAAAAAGTGTCCAATATTCATTTGCCTCTACACGTTTCATAAATAAATCACAAATCCATAATGCAGGAAATAAATCGTGTGCGCGTCTGCGTTCCTCTCCACTATTTTTACGTAAATCAATAAAATCGTGTATATCATTATGCCAAATCTCTAAATAGGTTGCTATCGCGCCTTTTCTTGTGCCAAGCTGATCAACAGCAATTGCTACATCATTGGCAATTTTCAAAAATGGCACAACACCACCTGCTGCATTTTTGTGTCCATCAATAAAACTTCCAAGTCCTCGCACACTACTAAAATCCCAACCTATACCACCTCCATATTTACTTAGAAGTGCCATTTCTTTATATGCATCAAAAATACCCTCAATATTATCCGGTGTGCTTCCCACAAAACACGAGCTTAGTTGATGCCTCGGGGTGCGAGCATTTGCAAGTGTAGGTGTTGCACAAATAACTTCAAAAGAAGAAATTAAATCATAAAACTTTACCGCCCAAGCATTGCAATCTTTTTCATTTTGAGCTAAAAACATAGCAATCGCCATAAACATATGTTGAGGTAGTTCAATAGGACGATTATCCACATCTTTAAGTAAATACCTATCATAGAGCGTTTTAATTCCTAAATAGTTAAATTGTAAATCGCGCTCTGGTCTAATATGAGAATCTAAAAAACCTAAATCATATTTTTCTTTGAGCCCACGCACAAGTTTGCCTTCTTTTTCACCTTGTGCAAAATACTCTTCAAGCTTCTTATATCCTATCCAACCTGTAACCTTATGATACAAATCATATAAGAATAATCGCGCAGCTACAAAAGTCCAATTTGGCGTATCTACATCAATTTTATTCATTGCAGTTTTAATAAGCGTTTGCTGTATCTCTTCAGTTGTAATTTTATCCTTAAAATGAATCTTTGCATCAAGCTCTAATTCACTTTGGCTTACACCCTCTAGCCCCTCTACTGCTGCAAAAGTATGTTTCTGAATCTTTGTAATATCAAGTGGTTCAATACGTCCATTTCGTTTTGTAACTGTA
Source organism: Helicobacter japonicus (assembly GCF_000762845.2). Lineage (GTDB taxonomy): Bacteria > Campylobacterota > Campylobacteria > Campylobacterales > Helicobacteraceae > Helicobacter_C > Helicobacter_C japonicus. Next base: position 23,241 of record NZ_JRMQ02000012.1, read on the forward strand.
GTTGTTCCTAACATTTATATCCTTTATTTATATTCTACTAACTCATCAAGCGAGATTCTATAACGTGGCTGCTGTGCTTTTGCTCGATATCCAAAACATACAATCAAGCTTACCTGCTCTTTGAATGAATCTAATCCATAAAGTTTCTCTACCAAATCTTTATCAAAACCCTCAATATAGCAAGTATCAATCTTAAGATAACTTGCATAGCTTACCATATAAGTTGCCATAATATAAGCCTGTAAGGCACTCCAATGAGCAATATTCCCATCGGTGAATCCACGTCCTTTAAGATAACTACCAAGACGCTCACAAAAAGCCTTATAGCTACTTAAATCCATTTTTCGTCTCAAGGTATTATTTTTAGCATACTCACTTGGTGGCACTAAATCACTCTGCAAACTTTTAAATACCACTACTTCACTCGCAGTTGTAATTTGTGGCTGGTCCCAACACAATGGACGCAATGCTTTTTTTGCCTCATCACTTCGCACGACTAAAAGCCTCGTAGGTTCCATACCAAATGAACTAGGAGCAAGTCGCCCTACTTCTAAAATTTCCTCAAAACTCTCTTGAGGTATTTTTTTATTCTCATCAAATAATTTACAAGCGTGACGAAAATTTACTGATTCTAAAAATTTATTCATTTTACACTCCTTTGTTTTAAAGATTGGAACTCCTCTTCTAATCTCTGTAAATTCTTTTATGCTTATTTTACCTTTGCTCTTTTGCGCATATTTGGCTCTAAAATTTTTTTACGAATCCTTACATTCTGCGGCGTTACTTCTAGAATCTCATCATCTTCTATCCATTCTAACGCCCTCTCTAACGTCAAATCCCTTGGTGGCACAAGCTTTATCGCCTCATCAGCTCCACTGCTACGCATATTTGTAAGATGTTTTGCCTTAATAGGATTTACATCTAAATCGTTATCTCTACTATGCTCTCCAATCACCATTCCCACATATACTTTTGTTTGTGGAGTGATAAAAAGAATACCTCTCTCTTGAATATTGAAAAGTGAAAAACCTGTCGCTTCACCACTCTCCATACTTACAAGCGCACCATTTTTACGAGATTCAACACTGCCACTAAAAGGACGAAACTCTAAAAAGCTATGATTCATAATTCCCTCGCCCTTTGTATCTGTCAAAAACTCACTACGATAACCAATAAGCCCACGCGCTGGAATCTCAAATTCTAATCTTGTATAACCATCACTCATAGGATTCATAGCTTTCATTTCAGCTTTCCTACGTCCAAGCTTCTCAATAATGCTTCCACTACAATCTTGAGGTGTATCAATCACCAAATGTTCAAAAGGCTCACATTTAACGCCATTTTCTTCTTTAATAATTACTTCAGGACGCGAAATACTAAACTCAAAACCTTCACGGCGGAGATTTTCTGCTAAAATTGTAATCTGCAACTCTCCTCTCCCGCTTACTTTAAATTTACCTTCACCCATTTCCTCACATCGCATAGCAATGTTTGTTTGCATTTCTTTAAGCAACCTGTCTTTAATTTTATTTGCAGTTACATGTTTGCCCTCCAAGCCTGCTAAAGGACTATCATTTACCGCAAAATACACACTCATTGTTGGCTCTTCAAGGTGCATAGGGTCAAGTGGCATAGGGTTATTTGGATCAACAACAGAATCTCCCACATCAATTGCGCTAAATCCAGCTATGGCAACAATATCTCCGGCTTGTGCGCTCTCTATCTCTGTGCGTGCTAGACCCAAAAAGCCTATGAGTTTGCTAATGCGCCCAATTTCCTTTTCGCCATCACTTTTAGCAAGCATTACATTAGCACCTTTTTTTATCACACCATTAAATACTCGTGCGATACCGATTTTACCCACATAGTTATCATAATCAAGCGTGAAAATCTGCATTTGTAATGGATTTTCAGCATTACCGCTAGGAGCAGGGACATATTCCAAAATAGCCTCAAAAAGCGGTTCGAGATTCTTCTTCTCATCACTAAGCTCTTTAATTGCGTAACCATCACGTGCAGCAGCATAAATTACAGGAAAATCAAGCTGAAAATCACTTGCCTCCATTGCAACAAACAAATCAAAGACTTCATCAACTACTCTATCAGGCTCGGCAGCAGGTTTATCTATCTTATTGACAACAACAATAGGGCGGATTCCAAAACTTAATGCCTTTTTCACGACAAATTTTGTTTGTGGCATAACACCCTCTTGTGCATCTACAAGAAGTAATACACCATCGACCATTTTTAATACTCGCTCTACTTCACCACCAAAATCTGCGTGTCCGGGTGTATCAATAATATTAATTTTTGTATCCTTGTATGTGATAGCAGTATTTTTGGAAAGTATCGTAATGCCCCGTTCTCTTTCTAAATCATTAGAATCCATAACGCGCTCATCAATTTGCTCTCTCTCACCAAATGTGCCAGATTGCGTTAAAAGTCCATCAACAAGGGTAGTTTTTCCGTGATCTACGTGGGCTATCACAGCAATATTTCGTATATTTTGCATAAACTTCTCTTCTTTCTTCAAAGGCTAAAATTAAAAACGCAAATCATATATAATTCTTTCTAAATCTTTTCTAAATTTAAAAAAACTGAAACCATATAAAGAAAAAATAAAGCTTTTATTTACCCATTGCGTAGGGTTTTCACGCAATCCTTAATTGATGAAATAAGATATTCTATGTCCGAAACACTGTGAGTATAATGAATACTTACTCGTAACCACATAGGTTTTTTGCTCGAAGTGCAATCTTGCATAAGATAATGTCCATAAGGACCAGCGCAACTACACCCTGCACGTGTATGAATACCATATTTACGACTTAAAAGCGCACATAAATCAAGCGGAGAAATTGAACCAATATTGAAACTCACAATTCCCAATCGTTCAAGTGATAAATCACCATATATACTTACAGCAGGTATTTTTGAAAGTTCGTGTAAGAACACTTCAGTAAGAATCTTTTCTCGCTTTTTGATAAAATCTAAACCAACTTCATTGCGGAGTTGATAAGCCAATGCTGCATAAAGCAAACCTAATATATGCGGTGTCCCTGCTTCTTCACGCATTGCTACATCATCGATAAAAGAATGAATCTTATCATTAGCATACTCTATCACGCCTCCACCACTAAAGCTTGGTGGCAAATCATTATGAAGCAACGATTTGCGTATAGCTAAAATCCCGCAAGCACCTACTCCTCCTAAAAGCTTGTGAGGCGCAAGAAATGTAGCATCAAAATATGTGCAAGGCATATTCATATAGGGTGATGCACTCGCCATATCAAGCGCAATAGTCGCTCCATATGCCCTCAAAAGATGAGCACAAGATTCTATTGGAGCAAGAATCCCTGTAACATTAGAAGCTGCACTCAAACTTGCAATAATATTTTTGCCTTTAAGATTCTGTAAAATATATTCTAAATCATTTATATCAGGCAAACCTTGATTGTTAAATGCGATTTTATGAATATGGCAACATCCTTCCTTGTAGCTAATCTCATTAGAATGATGCTCAAATCCACTAAGAATAATATGTGGGAGTTTGAGAGCATTTGTGCGTAAATCATATATCTTAAGTTCATTGAGTAAAGGTAGGGTGGAAGAGAAAGATTCTTGTGCTTGATGAGATTGTGCGCGACTATATTGATATGCCATAGAATCTAAGGTAATTTTAGAATCTACTCTATTTTTTGATATTTTATTCTTACTTAAAAGTGTAGTATCTTTAGATTCTAAATGCTCAAATAAATATTGCAAATGCAGAAGTGTTTGCGGCGGTATATAAATACCCATAATCTCTTGAAATTTCTTAATACCAAAACTTGCCCCACTTCCTCCAGCAATCAGCACAAAATCATCATTTAAGCCAAGTGCGCCAATAATATGCTCCTTTGCTTTTTCATATAGCGCACTCATTAAAGCTGCGTGGGAAGAAATATGCGAATGTGTATTTGCATAATAGGGCAAAATAGATTCTATGCGCTTATTGATTGCCTTATACGAAAGCCCTGAAGCCGTAAAATCAAAATAATGCTGTTTTGGGGCGAGAATGGTATTTGCACGCAAGGTAGAGAGTAAATCACTATCATTTTTTAATAATGGTGCAAAAAAATGAGAAATGATTTTTTTATTCTTTTTTGATACAGAAGACATTGTTTTCTCCTTAGATAAAAAATTGTTGTTACTTTATGTATCGCTTTCATAAAACACAATAAATACTTTCCTACGCCACTTTTTACAACAAAATAAATAAAGATGAAAGGCAAAAAATACACAAATGAGAAATTTTGACATAATATTTTAGATAACTTTCACTTTACTTTCCTTCTTATTTAGGATTTTTATTATACAATTTAAAGCAAACCAATTATATAGGGTTTTTGTTTCTAGGACAACAACAAATCACAAGGAGAGAACAATGAGTAAGAATTATGAAGAGTTCATTAGAGAATACGAATCACACAAAAGCGAACGAGCTGCACAAGGTATTCCACCTTTAGCACTCAATGTCGCACAAACACAATGTGTAATTGATATGTGTAAAGATTCAGGACTAAGCACAGAGCAAAAGACATTTGCCAAAGAATTGCTTATACATAGAGTAAATCCCGGTGTTGATGCATCAGCCCAACTTAAGGCAGCGTTTTTAGGAGAGATTCTCTTAAATAACAAACAAGATTGGGGATTTAGCCCAAAAGAAGCAGTAACTTATCTAGGCACAATGCTTGGAGGCTACAATGTAGCACCACTTATTCAAGGGCTTTCTCTTGCAGATAACTCACTTGCACAAGCGTGTGCAGACGCTCTCAAACATACACTTTTAATTTATGATAATTTTGAAAAAATAGCTGCACTCAATACGCCGCTTTCAAAAGAAATTATAGAATCTTGGGCAAATGCAGAATGGTTCAAAAGCAGAGAGGGCTTAAGCGAAACAATCAAGGTATGCGTTTTCAAAATTGATGGCGAAACAAATACAGATGACTTAAGTCCAGCAGGTGATGCTTTTACACGAAGTGATATTCCTCTTCACGCTAAAGCTATGCTTAAAAGCAGAATTGAAAATTTTGAATCCCGCATTGAATCTGCTAAGAAAAAAGCTGCAGAAAATAATGCTGTTGTAGCGTATGTAGGAGATGTTGTCGGAACAGGAAGTAGCCGTAAATCTGCGTGCAACTCTATTATGTGGCATTTTGGAAAAGAGATTCCATTTATTCCCAACAAAAAAAGTGGTGGAATTGTGATAGGAAGTGTAATTGCACCTATTTTCTTTAATACTTGTGAAGATAGCGGTGCGCTTCCTATTGTCGCTGATGTAAGTGAATTAAAAGATGGTGATATTATTGAAATTAACACAAATAAGGGCGAAATTAGTAAAAATGGCAAAGTCGTTGCTACTTTCACTCTTAATCCTGTTACGATAACCGATGAAATTCGTGCAGGTGGAAGAATCCCACTTATCATTGGGAGAGGACTTACTGCAAAAGCACGAGAATATCTTAAACTTGGCAAAGGTGATGTGTTTAAAGAAGCTAAGCAACCTGCTCCTAGCACAAAAGGCTATACTTTAGCACAAAAAATGGTAGGGAAGGCTTGTGGCGTAGAAGGTGTGCGTCCAGGAAGCTATTGTGAGCCAAAAACTACAACAGTTGGTAGTCAAGATACTACGGGTGCAATGACAAGAGATGAGATTAAAGAGCTTGCAGCACTTAGTTTTGGTGCAGATTTTGTATTGCAAAGTTTCTGTCATACGGCAGCTTACCCTAAACCTGCCGATGTAAGCTTACACGCGACTTTACCAAACTTCATAGCTGAACGCGGTGGTGTAGCATTGCGCCCTAAAGATGGTGTTATTCACTCTTGGCTTAATCGTATGTGTTTGCCTGACACAGTTGGCACAGGTGGAGATTCACATACAAGATTCCCTATTGGTATTAGTTTTCCCGCAGGGAGTGGCTTAATTGCTTTTGCAGCCGTTACGGGTTCTATGCCTCTTGATATGCCAGAATCTGTGCTTGTAAGATTTAAAGGCAAACTTAATCCGGGTATTACATTACGCGACTTAGTCAATGCAATCCCTTACTATGCAATCAAACAAGGTCTTTTAACGGTTGAAAAAAAAGGTAAAAAGAATATCTTTAGTGGGCGGATTCTTGAAATTGAAGGTTTAGGAGATTTGAAAGTTGAACAAGCCTTTGAATTAAGTGATGCAAGTGCAGAAAGAAGTGCAGCAGCTTGTAGTGTGCGCTTAAATAAAGAACCAATCATTGAATACCTAAGCTCAAATATCAAACTTATAGAATCTATGATTGCTCAAGGTTATCAAGATGCAAAAACATTGCAAAGAAGAGCAGATAAAATGAAAGAATGGATTGCTAACCCTGTGCTTTTAGAGCCAGATAGTGATGCAGAGTATGCTGCAATCATTGAAATTGACCTTGCTGACATTAAAGAGCCAATTTTAGCTTGTCCAAATGATCCTGATGATGTAGCAACACTTAGTGAGATTCACGCTAATGCTAAACGTCCAAAAAATATTGATGAAGTATTTATTGGTAGCTGTATGACAAATATTGGGCATTTTAGAGCATTTGGTGAAATTGTCAAAAATGAGGGACAAAGTAAAACACAAATTTGGATAGCTCCTCCTACCAAAATGGACGAAAAAGAACTTACAAAAGAGGGATATTTTTCACTCTTTGGTGCAGCAGGTGCAAGACTAGAAGCACCAGGTTGCAGTTTATGTATGGGAAATCAAGCGCGTGTGCGTGATAATGCAGTAGTCTTCTCTACTTCAACACGTAACTTTGATAATCGTATGGGTAAGGGCGCACAAGTATATCTAGGAAGTGCTGAACTTGGTGGCGTATGTGCAATGCTTGGACGACTCCCAACAGCACAAGAATACCTTGAAATCGCTCCTAAAAAGATTGAAGCCAAAAAAGAAAGTATTTATACTTATCTTAATTTCAATCTTATGCCAGAATTTACACTCTAATCAAAGTGTAACCTAAATTGAATCTTATCTATGGCTTGGCTGAAGTCTTGCCATAGATTCTAATTGTCTCCTCTATCAAACCTACAACTTATAGATTCTCTACTTTTCTTAGCTTTATAAATACTTTATTAACGCTTATTTTAAAGGAATTTTAATTCACAAAAGTATATCATTATGACTTGTTTGCAAGGATTTGTAAAATCCCCTCACTTTAGAATACAATTTCTAAAAAATGTTCTTTTTCCTAAGGAATATACAATGGACAATACTATACAAATTGATGTGCGCAATCTCCCCTGCCCTGAACCAGTTGTCAAAGTTAAACAAGCACTTGTGGGTGTCAATGAGCATTCTTTAAGCCTTAATACATATGAGATTATTGGTAATACACCCTCTTCTAAAGAGAATCTTGCGCGTTTTCTTACATCTGAAGGTTTTGAATTTGAAACAGGATTCGGACGAGATGGGCAATTTATGATTGTTCTTAAAGGTATAATAAGCAAAAAACATAAGCAAGGCAAAGATAAAATTGTCCCTAAAATGATGCTTTTTAAAAGTGATAGGGTAGGCGAAGGTGAGCTAGGCGGTATGCTTATCAATGGCTTTTTGAAATCACTGCTTCATTGTGATGTTTTGCCACAAAAGATTCTCTTCATTAATCGTGGCGTGCTTCTCACAACAGATAATAAAGAAGTCGATAATACTGAAATTGTAGAAGTGCTTAAAGAGCTTGAAAAACAAGGAGTTGAAATATACTCTTGTGGCTCTTGTTTAAGCTATTTTGCCCTAACAGAACGGCTTAAAGTTGGTATGATAGGCAATGCACTAGAAAGCATTCAGAATATGCTCTTAAGTGATAGTCTCATTTCTCTTTAGGATTTTCTAAAATGGCAGATTATGAACTTACACAATATATTCAATGCGCAGGTTGAGCAGCTAAAGTAGGTCTGGAAGACTTATCACAAATTTCTAGTGAGCTTAGCCAAAAGCCAAATCCCCTTTTGCTTACGGGATTTGAAGACAATGAAGATTGTGGGGCAATGCTTCTTTCCACAGAAAGTGAGTATGCTATTCTTTCAAGTGTGGATTTTATCACCCCTGTGGTTGATGATCCCTATATCTATGGTCAAATTGCCGCTGCAAACGCATTAAGTGATATTTTTGCTATGGGTGGTAGAGCATTAAGCGCACTTAATTTACTTATGTGGGATAGCACACATTTTGATAGCGCAGTGGCAAATGCCATTCTTAGAGGCGGATTAGATAAAATTACAGAATCTGGAGCATTGCTCCTTGGCGGACATACGATTAAAGATAAAGAACAAAAATATGGTCTATCAGTTAATGGTAAAGTGCATAAAAATAAAATTTGGCGTAATAATACGGGATATATCGGTGATTTACTTGTGCTGACAAAACCTATTGGAAGCGGGATTCTTACAACTGCTATTAAAGCACGTATGCTTGAGGACAAGACAGAAGTCATTCGCACTATGTCGATGCTTAATCTCTATGCAGCAAAGATAGCACAAAACTACGAGATTCACGCTTGCACTGATATTACAGGCTTTGGACTTATAGGACACGGGATTGAAATGTGTGGTAAGATAAATAATGAAAAAAGTGTGCTTTTCTATACACAGCAGATTCCATTATTTGAAGGTATCAAGTCTCTCGCACAAATTGGCATTGTGCCTGGTGGTTCGTATGAAAATAAAAATGCCTTGCAAGGCAAAGTAACAATACAATGTGAGCTAGAAGATGATATTTTTTATTATGATGCGCAAACTTCAGGTGGCTTACTCTTTGCCCTCCCCCATAATCAAGCACAAAAATTTGTAGATGAACTTCGCACAAATAACATAGAGCACGCAAGTATTGTAGGAGAAATTACACCAAAACAAGAATCTACTATTATCTTAGGGTAATAAGACACTTATTAAATTAAAATACGTATGCTAAACATTTATTTGCTACTTTTTTGCAAACTTCATATTCTTAAAATAATTTACATACATAACTTTATTTTTTTGCAAACTTTATCGATTTAGAATCTGCCTATTAATATTTTTCTTATAAGGAGTGCTGTATGCAGTTCAATATGATAAACACCTTGGTGCGAAGATTCTATGTGCTAAAAGAAGAAGGTTTTGTGATGAATCAAAATTATGTAGAAGAATTACAAAACACTTTGTCAAAAGAAGAATTTGCTATTTTTAAGTCAATGTTTGACACTGATGATATTGAGAAAGCAATTGATAACATTAAACGCTCATACACCAGCGGAGCAAAAAATAAACAATATGTCATTGATATTCTCTCCGAACCAAAAATAACACAAATTGCCACTACCCTACTTAAAGGCTCAAAAGCAGAAACGCTCGAAAAAGCTATTCGTGTAAGAAAAGAGATAGATAAAGGTAGTGTGCAACTTTTAGACATCACAAAAAACCTAGAAGAAAAAATACTCACCTTTTTAGACACACGTGTGAGTAAAATCCCTGCTAATACATCACCTGATGACTATACCAAAACACTCGCCACTAAAGAAATCAATATGAGTAACCTTGCACGATATTTTGGAGGAGATTTTGAAAAAGCCTATCTTGACGATAATGGTATAGGAAAATTATATTATGAGTTTCTCACTTGTAAGATGCTTGTAAAGCATAAATTTATGAGACCTGAAGATGCTCAAACTCACTTGCTCGTGTCTATTTGGAATGCAATCCCTGCCTTTAGGACAAAAACACGTGTTACATCAGTAGGAGCAGTAAGATAAGATTCTATAAATAATGTGTGAATCTACCACACATTGCCATATATTCGAATATTTTTCATTTTTTATAAAATCTCAACATTTTTGGAATATATATTGCTTGTCCTTTTGTAATAAATCATAGATTTTACAGGAAAGGATGTAGTATGTTAAGATCTTTGTGGTCAGGTGTTAGTGGTATGCAGGCGCATCAAATTGCGCTTGATGTGGAAAGTAATAATATTGCCAATGTTAATACCGTTGGTTTTAAATACTCAAGAGCTTCTTTTGTGGATATGCTTTCGCAAATCAAACTCATTGCGACTTCTCCATACAAAAATGGACTAGGAGGGCAAAATGACTTCTCAATTGGTTTGGGTGTTGGGATTGATGCAACTACAAAAGTGTTTTCACAAGGTAATACGCAAAATACCGATGTAAAAACAGATATTGCCATTGAAGGCGATGGTTTCTTTATTATCTCTCCCGATAGGGGCACTACGCACAACTACACGCGTAATGGTGAGTTTCTCTTTGACGCAAATGGAAATCTTGTAACAACAGGCGGTTATGTCGTGCAAGGCTGGGTGCGCCCACCATTAGAAGCAGCAGAATCTGGCTCAATGAGTGATTTTGACTTCTTTAGAGTAGATAACACTGGACCAGTGCGTAATATTCAAATTGACCCTGGTATGGTTATGCCTGCTCGCGCAACAAAAACAATCACTCTACGTGCTAACCTCAATGCAGGGCGTCATGTTGATCAAATGCAAGATGTTGCAGCACTTGATTCTACCGCACGCACCGCATCTGATGGTGTTTCTCCAATCTATGATTCTCGTGGAGTGCTCACACAAGTGGGTGAGGATTTAGGCGTATTATTTAATGATGATGGCGATGCCTTTGCTTTAAATGAAAATCAAGGTATTTGGATGAGCTACAAAACAGCCTCTATCCGACACGAAACCGTAGCAACTGATGAAGTAAGCTCTATTGGTATTAATGGTGAGAATGTAAGCTTTACAAACAATTCTGCAATTACAGGAGTAAGCTCTATTGTCGCAGCACAAAATGCAATCAACTCTTTATATGATAAAACCGGTGTGAGTGCCTATGTCGATGCAGGACAACTAAGGATTGAAAATCGCAATCAAAAAGACGGAAGTGAGAAAGTTAAAAATATCCGTATTACTGCTGATGGAACTGGTGTATTTCAAAACTTCGTAAAAGGTGAGGAAGACATCACAGCCTTTAGATACCGCTATACAAAATCCGAAGATGCAGATTCTACTACTGGACAATTTAGAACCACAGAAGACTTACGCGCACTTATGCAATATGATGCAAATATGATTAAAAATCCTGAAAAAACTTATTATGAAAGCACTGCTTCAGTGGGTGTAACGCTTAATCGTTGGGGTATGTTTGAAATTGTCAATCACGATGATGCAGACGATGAACAACGCAATCTTAGCCTTTTTGTTACAAGCCACTTTAGTGATAGCGTAACAAATAATGTGCTTTTCAAAGAAACAATGAAAGCTTTAAATACTGCCTCACTTATTGAAGGTGGTTCAGGTGTTACCACAGGTAAAATCAATAAAGCTACTCACGCCACAAGCGTAGATATTGTGGATAGCTTGGGAAGTAAGCATAATATCCGATTCGAGTTTTGGAAAACAGGTGATGCAGTATGGAGTTTTAGAGCAGTAGTGCCAGAACCAGCACGATTTGTAGGTGGATCTGCATCTAAGCCTAATGTCTTTGAAGGTGGAAGAGCGACCTTTAATAGTGATGGCTCGCTCTCGGGTATGAATCCACCTGTATTGCAGTTTGACCCTAAAAATGGCTCAAACGGACCACAACGATTAGAATTAAAGTTTGGTGCAAATGAAACCTTTGGTGGATTAACAAGTGTGGATAAAATTTCAGAAACTTATTCAATCAACCAAAATGGCTACCAAGCAGGAGACCTAATGGATATTCGCTTTGACTCCAATGGTTCTTTGCTTGGGGCATTCAGTAATGGACGCTCTATTGCATTAGCTCAAGTCGCACTTGCAAACTTTGCAAACAATACGGGCTTGCAAGCCGAGGGTGGAAATGTCTATTCTCAAACAGGTAACTCCGGTGAGCCAATGATTGGTGCAGCAAATACAGGGCGAAGAGGCGGAGTATCAGGCAGCAAGCTAGAAATGAGTAATGTAGATTTAAGTCGTAGCTTAACGCAGCTTATTGTTGTGCAAAGAGGCTTTCAAGCCAACTCTAAAGCCGTAACAACTTCAGACCAGATTCTTAACACTCTCCTCAATCTTAAACAATAATGAATTTCTTTCGAGTGGGCTTACTTCCTTAAGCTTACTCACTCCTTTGTAATCGCAAATCTTACAAACCATACCTGCTCTATATTGTATAGAATCTTAAAGAACTTTAAACATTTGAAATATAAGCAAGAGAGTTAGCAAAAATTTGTCATAATACGCTAAATAATCCTAAAGGAGCGCATTATGACTTCTCATTTTGAGCGCATTATTGCCTATAATCGATACAAAACCTATGCGGTTTTATGCGTATATATTGCTATTTTTATTTTTATCGGGCTTTTGGCAGATATTATCCGCATTGACGCTCCAAGTCTTCAAGAGGGATTTGCTATGCTCCTTAGTCTATATGAATTTCCTCTTATCACTTTTGGTATGGCACTTGTAGCCCTGTGTATCATTCTCTTTAGCATAAGGCAATTTTCACGCATTATGCTAAGTGGTAATGAATATAAACGCATTAATCCTAATAATGTCCTCTCACGCAAAGAATCTTCTCTTTATGGAATCTTGCAAGATTTGCTTAAAAGTGCGAATTGTCCTTTTGAACCTGCACTCTATATTATGGAAGCTCCCTATATGAATGCCTTTGCAAGTGGCTGGAATGAAAAAAATTCTATGATAGCAGTTACTTCTGCACTCCTTGAACACCTTAATGAAGACGAATTAAAAGCCGTAGTCGCCCACGAGTTAAGCCACATTAGACACGGCGATGTGCGACTTACAATGTGTGTAGGGATTCTAAGCAATATTATGCTTTTGGGTGTAAATATTTTTGCCTTTTACTTTAGCTCCTCCCAATCTCAAGGGGCAAAGAGTGCGCGAACTATTCTGCTTATCTTACAATTTATTCTTCCACTCTTCACACTTGTGCTTAGTCTTTTTATCAGTCGTAACCGCGAATATATGGCAGATTCTGGAGCTGCGTATTTGATGAAAGAAAGTGAGCCAATGGTTCGGGCATTACAAAAAATTTCTCAAGACTACTCACAAAATCAATACCAAGAGCCAAATCCTACACGAGCAAATGCTTATCTTTTTGGCATAGGCGAGATTCTAAGCACACACCCAAGTGTGCAAAATCGCATAAAAGCATTACTTGGACAACATTTCTAGGATACATTATGACAAAGCACACAAAAGACCAATCCACACCTTTACAATCTTCTCTTTTAGAGCAAAATACACAGCTTTTTTTTGAAACACTCTGCCAAAATGTTGGGGAAAATTCTAACCGAGAGGGGTTACTCCGCACTCCCGAGCGCATAGCCCAAAGTCTCTCTACTATGCTGAATGGCTATGTTCAAAGCCCTAAAGAAGCACTCGGGAGTATTTTTGAAGAAAGCACCTATGATGAAATGATTGTGCTAAAAAAGTTACATTTCTACTCAATGTGCGAACATCATTTGTTACCATTTTTCGGGTATATCTCTATTGGATATATTCCTGACAAAAAATTTGTAGGCATTAGCGGTTTGGCTCGGCTTGTGGAAGTTTTCACGCATAGACTACAGATTCAAGAAAATCTCACTGCACAAATTGCTAATGCTATAGAATCTCATCTCCACCCCAAAGGCACAATGATAGTCTGCGAGGCACGACATCTTTGCCTAGAAATGCGCGGGCAACAGCCACAATCACCTATTATCACTTCTGCATTGCGCGGACTCTTTAAGAAAGATTCAAGAACAAGAGCTGAATTTATGCAGCTTATCAAAGACTAAGCAATATAAAATATTGACAAAAAAAATTTTTTAAGTTAAACTAAGCCCCAAGCCTTGAAACTTAAGGCATATTATTTTTTGGAGGTTTTCAATGAAAAAAGTTTTTGTAAGCAGCGCGCTTTCAGCTCTTCTTGTGTTACCAGCGGCAGCACTTGAAGTGTATAGTGGAGATAATGCTACACTTAGCGTGTATGGTGCTATCAAAGGTTATGTAGGTATGGGTGAAAATGCTCGAGTAGGAATGGGTCCTGCTGGCTTCCTCTTTGGTGTGCAAAACAACTCAAACATTGGCTTTGATGTAGTAGCTGATAAATTTAAAGCAAAAGTTGAGTTTGGTGCAATAGAAAATGATCCATTTGGAACTGCAAATGGTGCAGTAGCTCCGCTCCGCTACCTTTGGGGTTCTTATGATACAGGTTTAGGAACTATCCTTGTAGGTAAAGCAAATACTCCTACGACTGATATTTTCTCAACTGGTGTGATTAATAACGACACAGCACTCAATGGCTTTGGTGGTCTATCCACAGCTACAAGAAGACTTCAAGTGCAATATAATGTTGCTGGTTTGAGCCTAGCCCTTATCTCTGACTACATTGCAGAGCTTGCTTCTACATCTTCGCAACCAAATGCAAATAGTAGTTCTACGATGCCTCGTATTGCATTAAGCTATACTATCTATAATGGCTCAAATCCACTTTTCCAAATCGCAGGAACTTATAAACGTTTTACAAGAGAATCTGAAGGTAATCCTACTATTGCTACTAGTCAAGCTAGTAATCCAATAGATGCGTGGCATATTTCGGTAGGGACAAAGCCTACATTTGGTAATAACTTTGTGTCTCTCTTTGGATTCTATGGCAAAAACCAAGATGTCTATGGTGAAACAGGCACATTCTATAATAATGGAACTTGGGGTCACAGCAAAGGCATTGATGGTCTAACAACAACAGGCACAGGAAGAAATATTAAACGTGCAGGTGGGAAAGCTGAACTTGGCATAGGTCTCTCTAAAGATGCGACATTCACAATCGGAGCTGGGTATCAAGAAACATTTGGTGAAATTCAAGGTAGTAAATACAAATCTGTTGGTGTCTTTGCTCAAGTGCCTTACAAAGTAAATGCAAACTTCACTCTTACTCCAGTAGTTGGCTGGTTCCAAACATCAGGTGTAAATGGAGCTACAATAACAGATACTGTCGAGAATAAAGTAACAAAAGTAACAAGTGTTGTTGCTGCTGGTCGCGTTATGTGGAGCTTCTAATCCTAGAGATTCTAAACTCTAAGCATAAACTAAGAAATAATCCCTTTTGCTTAAGCCATAAGGGATTGTAAGTTTCAAAACACTCCTTTTCTAAGCTCTCTCACTAAGGGGAGCTTAGGCTTTTATCAAATCTTTTTTTATATTTATTTTATGTTCGTTTATTATTCTCTTTATATTCTCACTTATTATGCTTTATTTTATAACGCTTTTATTTCTATAATTTACACTGCCCCATATGATATTTAAGAAAGATTTTCTAAACTCAAAAATATTTAAGATTTTGTAAGAGATTTGTAGATAAGATATATTTGAGGTTGCCTTAAGAGGTGGTAGCCTCTTAAAGTGTAACCTACTTCAAAAAAGGAGGTTACTTATGAGTAAGACCCGAAAAATCTTAGCCATTATTATACTATTATGTATCATAATAGTCAAGTGTAGCTAAGAGAGTTAGCCTCTACTCTTTTGCTAGGGGGTAGAGGCGTCTTACTCTAACCTCTTACTAGCCCAAGCTTACAAAAGCCATTCACAACGCGCAATGCGCTTGACTTCACCTTTAAAAAGAATATGAGAATCTTCTCCCTGTGATAGCCACAAAGTTTCTTTGCTTGGTGGGATAAGGATTGCTTCCTTAGCACATAGTTTATTTTTAAACGCTAGAGCAAAAGCTGCTGCTGCACCTGTCCCACACGCTTGAGTAATATCCTCTACACCGCGTTCATAAGTCATATAATCTATGTGCTTCTCTCCAATACGCGCAAGTGTAACATTTGCATTATACTTTACACGCAACTGCTTTAAAAGTTTATCTTTCTTTGTGGGCAAATTATCTCTCACAAGACCTACCAAATGAGGCACACCAGTATCAAGTAAATACCACATATCTACACCATAAGGATTAGATTCTATAATATGCTCTTGTAATAATGTATATGCGCCTAAATCACTTTGCACTAACAAAGGATTATTTTTATCTATTTCAATGCCAATAATCCCCACTTCACTCAAAAAATAATGTTGTTTAGGAGCGATACCTTCTATATACGCATAATGCCCTACACTTCTACTTGCATTTCCACACATTTTAGCTCTTGAGCCATCAGCATTATAAAATTCCCATTTATATGTGTATTTTTCATTTGGAGTAGGAATCACCGCCACCATACCATCAGCACCAATACCATTATGACGCTCACAAACTCTCTGCGCAAGAGTAGAGCGAGAGCTATCATCACTTGTATGTGTGGTAAAAATAAGAAAATCATTGCCATTGCTACTATATTTTAAAAAATATATGCAATCTTGTTTTGATGAGTGTTTTTTAGAATCTAGTGCATTCAGTGAGGCAAGATAAGATTCTATCCTTTGTTGCAAAATCGCTAGAGTCCCATCATTACCGATAACATCATCAGCTAAACGACATTTCTCATCAATAGACATTTGCGCCCCTAGTCGCATTTTTGCTTCTTCAAAAGTAAGATTATCGCGTTGCATAACGCGTTCAATCGCCTTTTTTGCTGGAGTATAAACTACAAGTGAGCGTGCCACAGGAAAAGTATCTTTCCCCCCTACTTCAAAAAATAAAGGAATATCTAAAAAATACCACACTCCCTTTTTTTCAAGCTCTTTTGCTTGGGTGAGTATCTCTTGTCGGATATATGGGTGCAAAATAGATTCTAATTTTTCGCGCTCTTTGGGAGAAGCAAAAATAATTGCCCCGAGCTTTTTACGCTCAATGACGCCATTTTTATTAGTAATCCCCTCTCCAAAAGCCTCTATAACTTCCGCACTATGCTTTTCAAGCATTTGATGAGAAATTTTATCAGCACAAATACTCTTATATCCATAAAGTGCAAGAAAATTCACTAATGTGCTTTTACCACTTCCTATTGAGCCTGTGAGGGCAATCGCGTGTTTTAGTGTCATACATTCAGCCTAAAATTTAGCAATATGTTGAATTTTTTCAAATAAAAAGTTAGGAAGAGTAAAAGCATTCTCGTGTATATGAGCGTTATAATATTGTAGCTGTGGAAGAAGGTCTATCTTTTGAAGGAGCATATCAGCTAATGGGTGAAATGCCTTAGACGCAAAAATATAACTCTTATCACTCAAAATGCTTAAATGTGGTGAAAAAGGCATAACGATACTAAAAAAATCTGCACAATCACTTATCTTTTCTACAAAAGATTCTCCCATAAGGATTGGGTGGTGATTGCGGATAATAAGAATCCCCTGCGGTGTTAGCATACGAGATAAACCATCAATTTGATGCTTAGAAAGTAAGGAATCTGCGATAATTAAGTCATACTTTTTAATATCTAAATCCATTATTTGCTCAAAAAGTGCAAAATGGGAATTATTGATGACTTGATGATAATGAGGCAAAAAGCTCATCAATGAATCGAGACTCTTTCTATCTCCTTGCACACAATCCACGCTCACATTATGCTTAAGACATTCGTAGGCAATTTCAAGATTAAAACTATCAAAAAGCAAAATATGTTCTGCATTAGGAAGCACACAAAGCGGAAGATGCGCGAGAAGCTCAGATTCTATAAAAAGATATTTTTTAAGGAGGAGGTGTGTTTGGTCTATCATAGCTACCTCATCAAAGTCAAGACTTTTAAAAATCTCTATGATATGCTTACTGCGCGAATCTAGAATTTTAGTATCAATCGTATATTCTTGGCGAAAATTTGGGGTGAGCTGTCGAGTAATCCACATAAAAAAGCCTTTTTATCTTCAAAACTAGCTAAAATATTTAAAATAATGAGTAAATTAAACTCCCCTACAGGTGCTTATGGCACATAAACATATAAGGTGCTCTGCTGTGTTCCCACCCTGAAGCGTTGTCTTATATATCTATTGCATAAGTCTGTAAGGAAGCGGGGAGATTGTATCGTGTGAGAGCTTAAAAGTGATTGAAGTGAGAAATTAATTCTCACCTGATTTTTTAGGATAGCAAAAGCGATAGCCTCTGCGGCGCACAGTTTCTATTGTATCAATGTTAAGAGGTTTGTCCATTTTTTGGCGAATTTGGTTAATTGCCACTTCAATGACATTTGGCGTTACAAGCTCTGGCTCTTCCCAAATCGCATCAAGAAGCTGTTCTTTTGAAACAATTTGGTCGCGATGACGAGCAAGATGTGTAAGCACTTCAAATGGCTTACCTTTCACTTCAATTTCTTGTCCTTTATAGGTAATTTTTTCTTCATCAGGGTTAATCACTAAATCTTCAATTTCAATCACGCTTGAACCCCAAAATCTTAAACGTGCTTGGATTCTAATCAAAAGCACTTCAAAACTGAAAGGTTTAGAAACAAAATCATCTGCACCTTCCTTAAAGACTTGAATCTCATTTTCAGCAGTGGCTTTGCTAGATGTTACGATTACCGGGGTGCGTGGGGATTTTTCCTTGACTTGTGAAACAATGTCAAGCCCGCAGCCATCAGGCAAATCCCAATCTACCAATACTAAATCATAATTCCGAATACTAATGAAATATTCCCCATCTTTTAAATTTTCTGCCACATCAGTTTGATAACTGCGTTCATTAAGCACTTCTGCGATTTTTTTACATAAAGTGGGATCATCTTCTATCACTAAGATTCTCATTTCTTTTCCTCTCAACACTTAAATTTAGCTTGGATTATAGCATATTTATAAAAATATTTTACCAATTCTAAAATTTCTTAAACTTGAAGAAATAAATAAATACTTTTTAAGCCAAAATAGACTATTTTTAGCTTCATAACGTTTGAGGGCATCATTATTTCCTGTGATAGGATTAATACCCTGCTCCATTGTATAAAACGCCTCATAGCCTATACTTTTTGCTGTGCGGAGCAAACCTAGATTATAGATTCCATCAGGCCACGCAAGATGTTTTGTCTCGATATTAAGATTCTCCTTAATAAGACGTTTTGATAGCTCAAAATCTTCGTGCCACGAAAGTGAAATAATATTTGAAAATTGATAAGTATGTGTCATTGAGCCTATGCTAAATACATCTTGCATTATGCGGACTTCTTCCCAATTACACACAATACTTCTTGGATTCTCTAAAAGTGCGTTTTTGCATTCATTGTGAGGCATTTGGACATAATCCCCATTAAGTTTTGAAGCTTCATCAACCCACTCTGTTACAACAAATAATCCTGCTTTCGCATTATATTTTTTTAAAATAGGATACGCATTCATATAAATATCACGCCACGCCCCATCAAAACTTAATAATACGCAACGTTCTGGAATAGAGGCATTTTCTTGCTTCAGTGTAATCAAGTCTTCAAGGCTTAAAAAGGTAAAAGACTTTTTTTGCATATATTGAATCTGTTGTTCAAAAATTTCCAAATAGACACTATGAGAATCTTGCATATCACGAATGTGATTATATTGAAGTATAGGAATACATTTCATAGATAATTTACCAATGACATTTGATTAATGCGACTTGTAGAAGCAAGCACTGCATTGTAATTTGTTGTGAGATTTGAAAAACGATTATAAGTATCGGCAATATCAGTGCCGATGACATCACTTTTTACAGATTCTATTTGCACGCGTAACACCTCATTTCGTCTAATTACATTTTCAAAACTTCGACTATGAGCACCATTAAGTGCTATCATTTTTTCAATATGGTCGCTTAAATGCCCAAACATCTCTATACCATTTTGAATCCCTTTATTACGCATTTGGTCTGTATATTCCTCACCATAAGCATCTGGGCGATAGACACCTGAACGCACTGCTTGAATAATATCATCAACAGAATGAAAAAAATCTACATCGGGCTGGTCGATAATAAGAGCATTACTCGCATTAAAAGTAAGTGATGAGCGATAATTGCGGATACCTTGCTCACTAAAATCATTGCTTGCATTATCATATATCATAAATTTCATACGCGATACAGAACGCATATCATCTTGAATTTCAATGCGTCCATCTTTACTAAGATATGTATTCACACGTCCATTTGTCTCTTTAATAAGAGTTTCATAAGCATTCTTTCCTGATTGGGTGAGTGTGCTATCTTGGATATTTTGATATACACTCATTGGTTGATTGCTATAATTTAATGCAATCCCTATCATATCAAGTAATTGGCGATAAGTAATGTCATCAGCTTTGCTTATAGTTACTGCTGGTGGCTCATCGTGAGGATTATAAAATGGAATAGAAAATTCAGCTTGAGACTTTGGGTCGTTCATATCAAAATCTGCATTAGGTAGCACTAAATGTGAACCTTTATCACTAAACTCAATACGCGCATTTACTGGGATTCCATTATGATCTTCCAACACAAGATGATATGTTTGTCCATTAAGACTTCCACCTGCAACCTCTGAAAGCTTCGTCTCTTCATTTGCATAGCCCATACCACTAGCGAGAATCTGTGAAACATTAGAGGTAAGCTTTGAACCTTGATTATCAAAGCTTACTTGGTCATATTCTGTGCGATAATCGCGTCTCATACCTTGAGTTTCCATTCCCAAATCATTAAGTGTAGTAAGAGAGAGAGAAAATCCACTAGGTCCATTAAATGGGCGTTCCATCATATCTCTTTCTTTGTGCGTTACATTCAAATCACGAAATACAATCTCTCCGCGTATAATCTCACCCTCTAGATTACCACCAAAATGCTGTTTTACCATTGCAAGTAAATCTTGGACTTCTATATCATCATCAATATGAATACTTAAAGCCTCAATAGGTTCTTCATTGATTGTGCCATCATCATTATTTGGACGCGTGCCTTCAATAACAAGTGTTTTAACATCACTAGACAATACATCTTTAAGCTTCGTCTGGAGAACAGCAGGAGAATTATCTTTTGTAAGCAATGTCGTTGGAAATTTCACATCACGATGATCATAGTTATCTTTAATTGCTTTGATATGGCTTTGTGAAAATTGCCCCATAAAATTGCTTTTTTGGAAACTTGTAACGCGTGCGCCAAGTGCAGGTAAATCATCAAGATTCTCAACATCAGTATCACTTGAAATAAGATGAAAGTCTAAGTTTGCACTACCTGGTTTAAGATTTTTAATTTCAATTTCTCCCCAAAAGTTTAAGCCCACATCAACAACTTTATTCTTGCTTGTATTGCCGTATTCTTTTCCTATCCTATCGAGTAAATCTTGCACTTTAGTTGCATTTGTAGCATTTTTATAACCCACATCAAATTCAAACTTACTTTTAAAACTCGTGCCATCGGGTCGAATACCACGAAGATAAAAATATTCTTTGCCATTATTGCTTGTATCACTATCATTGTCTCCTATCAAGTCGCGCAGGGTGTCAGTCGCCTTGATATACACTTCTTCAGGTATATCGCCTCGTTTAATTCTATCCATTATATTGTTATTAAGTTTTGTTTGATTGAATTTGCGTATATTCGTTGTAATACTCTTATGATAATCAGAATCCCGCCCAAAAAATAGTTCTTCACCTGTAATATTATAGGGTATGAAGTTATTATTACTCACCAATGCCTCAAGTCTTTCGTTATTGCCTTTATATGTCCCATCTGGCTCAAAAGGACGAATTTTGACATTACTTCCAGCAAACAAAAATTCACCACCGATTGCTGTATTTGCAATATTAATCATATGCTCTTTAAGTTTTTCTAAATCTCGAGCAATCGCTTCACGCGAAGTTGGTGAGTGAATATCATTTGCCGCTTGAATAAGCTTAGTATTAAACTGCTCTGCAGTTTGAGAGAGTTCTGAAAGGGCTTTATCGGTATTGAGTGTGGCAGTGTAAGCATCATTGCTCACATCAATCCCTTGGTCGAGGTTGATTTTCTCATACTCAAGCTTGAGATTCTGATTAAACACACTGCTATCTTGATATCCATATTGAATCTTCAAGCCTGAAGCAATTTTAGTATTCATATCCATAAGCTTACTTTGCATTGTGCCTTGATAATAATTCATTTGGTTGTATTTTGTGCCAAATGTAACACGCATTGTTATCGTCCTTGCTTTTGATTTATTGCATAAATGCTAACTCTATATCGGTTTTTAAAGCAAAAAGAATACCCTAAATCCATTTTTAGCACCTTTAATACATACTTATCTTAATATTTTGCTTCATAACTGCTTCCTCAAGACTTCTTTTAGAATCTAACGCGCAATATCAAGTGTTTCTTCTTGCTGCTCATAGATAATCTTGCTTTTATTCCATTCTCTATCCCCTTCCCTTTTTTTGAGGGTTTCTTTTGGATTCTCTACACTTTTTTCTTTACCACTTGGTATTTTTGCTTTGCCTTTAATATCTTTATAATAAATAGTTGTTGATGAACCACCAAAATTACTTGTTTCCCTATTATAATCCCCTCTTACACCACCCATTACATCAGCTTCACTTTTCCCAAGCAGTTCTTTTGGTATTGGAAGTCGCTTAATCGCACCATTTGGGCTAACTTCCATAATACCTAGTAACACTCCTCGTTTATGATCAATCATAAGTGTTTGGTTAGGCTTAAGATTCAATTCTATTTGTGCGATTGTTTCAAAATCAAGTATCATATTATCTGCCCACATTATTGCCATACTTGCAATCATACTCACTAAAACACTCTTTATACGCATTTTCACCCCCTATGATTTATACTTTAATGTTAGAATTATAGCTTAATTTTTTCATTCTTTAAAGGATTTTTATGCAAACAAGCACACCTATTAGCACACCAAATGCACCTCAAGCTATTGGTCCATACTCTCAAGCACACATTCATAATGGACTTATCTATACTTCAGGACAAATTGCACTTACACCAGAGGGTGATTTTATAAATGGTGATATTGTCGCTCAAAGCACACAGGTGCTTGAAAATCTCAAAGCCATTCTAGAATCTGTAGGAAGCAGTTTGCAAAAAGTCATAAAAACAAGTGTTTTCTTAAGCGATATGGAACATTTTAACGCTCTCAATGAAGTTTATGCACGATATTTTGGCTCACATAAACCAGCCAGAAGCACAATTGCCGTTAAAAGTCTTCCAAAAAATGCTCTTGTAGAAATTGAATGTATCGCGATACTCTAAATTTAAGGATTACTTATGGAAGATTTACAAAAACTCGCACGAATTTTTACCGCTCCGCTTGATTTTATTAATAAATATTTTAAAGTAATAGTATTTTTATTTATTGTATTTCTTATTATCACGCCTAGCGTTAGTGAAAGCGATTCTGCTTCTCCAAATCTCGCTAAACTTTATCTCACTACGCCAATTTATGAGAGTGAAAGTTTTGCCGCACAAATTGAAAAAATTAAAAAAAATAAAAGCATTAAAGGCGTGCTCCTTATCATTGACTCACCCGGTGGTGCAGTAGGTGCAAGCATTGAAATTGCTGATATGATAAAATCACTTGCTCAACAAATGCCTGTAATTGCATACACACAAGGTTCAATGGCAAGCGGTAGTTATTATGCAGGTATGTATGCAAATACAATTTATGCTAATCGTGGCGCACTCATTGGCTCTATTGGTGTGATTTTTAATGGCTTAAATATTAAAGAAATGCTTGATAAAATAGGGATTCAAGAGCAAGGTATCAAGGCAGGAGCTTATAAAGAAGTAGGCACCTCAATGCGACAATGGAGTGAAGAAGAGAGACAATTTATAGAGAATCTCATTCAAGAGCAATATGAGCTTTTTAGAAAAGATGTGATTGAGGCTCGTGGCTCAAAGCTTAAGGTGGTAGATTATAGGGAATTTGCAGAAGGTAAGGTATTTTCAGCGCATAAAGCAGCCCAACTTGGACTTATTGATAAAGTCGGCTCAATGCAAGAAGCTATTGAAGCACTCAAACAATCTGCAGGAGTTGATGAAGCAATATGGCTTAAAAAAGATAAATTTGAAGCCTATATGGATAAAGTTTTAGAATCTACAAGCACAAAGATTCTATCATTTATTGCTCCTAAGCTTAAGGCGGAGCTATGAGCGATAACTCAAAACAGATTCCACAAAGCATTATCCTTATTAGCACACCAGATAAAAAGGGATTAGTCTATCATATTTCATCTGTGCTTTATGAGTTAGGGCTCAATATTGAGCGCAATGACGAATATGTGGATAAAGAAAATGAATTCTTTTTTATGCGCACACAAGTGAGTGGCGAGAGTGATGAGTATATTTTACGAGATAAAATTAAAAAGATACTCCCTCCACATAGCACTCTTAAAATCCAACCTGTGGCGAAAAAAAATATCATTATATTCTGCACAAAAGAAAATCATTGTATAGGTGATTTACTTTTGCGACACGATAGTGGAGAACTAAATGCGCATATACAAGCCATTGTAAGCAATCACAATATCTTAGAATCGCTCGCACAAAAATTTAATATCCCATTTTTTTATATCCCAGCTGAAAATATCGAACGTAACACACACGAGAAAAAACTTTTAGAAGTTATAACGCAATTTAATCCCTCATATATCATTCTTGCAAAATATATGCGGATTCTCACAAGTGATTTTGTCAGCCATTTTGAAAACAAGATTATCAATATCCACCATAGCTTCCTCCCTGCATTTATTGGTGCAAATCCCTACAAACAAGCCTATCAACGCGGTGTGAAACTCATTGGTGCAACAGCACATTTTGTCAATGAGAATCTTGATGAGGGACCTATCATTACACAAGATATTATCCATATCAATCATAGCTATTCGTGGCAGGATATGCAAAAGGCAGGACGTGATATTGAAAAAGTCGTCCTCTCCCGCGCACTCAATCTCGCCCTAGAGGATAGAATCTTTGTCTATGGCAACAAAACTATCATATTTTAAGGAATACAATGTTGATACAACCTGAAACTTTCTCTGTATTGGTTGATGTGCTTCTCGGGATTTTCTATGCACTACAATGGATTACTTATCTCTTTTTCGGTTTAACACCTCCAGCACATACTAATCCTACATTAAAAAAACATTTTTATACTCTGCGACTCGCACTACCCTTGCGTCTTTTAGCATTATTTGCACTTTATAAAATCATTCAAGCACTTCTCTAATGCCTATTTCTCAACACTCACACAATCCTAAAACACCTAAATCAATAAAAGAATTGTTTGCGGAACGTAAAAAAGCACTTTTCAAAAAAACCCAGAAAAAAAAACTTAAGCCATCAAGATTCACACGCATTATTGATACATTCTATAATGCCACTCTCACATTTGTTACCTTTATCTCATGGAGCATATCGTGGTTGCTCTCTTTACTTTTATGGTATTGGCTCTGCCTTTTGCTTTATAGAGAGTTTGGATTTATACTTATGGACAAAATTCCACAAAAATGGCTAGAAATTCTTAATAAATTTTTCTAAACTCGTCTTGTGCATACGATATAGATTCAGCACTTTTTAGATACAATCACACAATTTTTATGCCTAAAAGATTTTTATAAAGGATTATTATGCCAAAACGCACCGATATTCATACTATTTTACTCATTGGTTCAGGTCCTATCATCATCGGTCAAGCGTGTGAGTTTGACTATTCTGGCACTCAAGCCGTAAAAACACTTAAAAGTCTTGGCTATCGCGTAGTGCTTATTAATTCTAATCCTGCTACTATTATGACTGACCCAGATTTTGCAGACCGCACCTACATAGAACCTATCACAGAAGAAATCATTGCAAATATAATTACCAAAGAAAAAGTTGATGCAATATTACCTACAATGGGAGGGCAAACTGCACTTAATGTCGCAATGAGTATGTTTGAAAAAGGTATGTTAAAAGATATAAAATTTTTAGGAGCAAATCCCCAAGCAATTAAAAAAGGTGAAGATAGACAAGCTTTTAAAGAAGCAATGCTTAAAATTGGTATGGATTTGCCTAAATCGCGTTATGCCTATACTGAAGAAGAAGCCATAGAAGCGGCAAAAGAGATTGGTTTTCCACTCATTATCAGAGCAAGCTTTACTCTTGCAGGTGGTGGCAGTGGCGTGGCATACAATATTGATGAGTTTAAAGCAGTGGCAAAAAATGGCTTAGAAACAAGTCCTATTAATGAGATTCTCATTGAAGAATCGCTTCTTGGTTGGAAAGAATATGAAATGGAAGTTATACGCGATAAAAATGATAACTGCATTATTGTGTGTAGCATTGAGAATCTTGACCCTATGGGCGTTCATACAGGAGATTCTATTACAATTGCTCCAGCTCTCACGCTCACAGATAAAGAATACCAACGAATGCGTGATGCAAGTTTTAAAATTTTGCGAGAAATTGGCGTAGATACCGGCGGGAGCAATGTGCAATTTGCTATTAATCCACAAAATGGCAGAATGACCGTGATAGAAATGAATCCACGTGTATCTCGTTCCTCTGCTCTTGCAAGTAAAGCCACAGGCTATCCTATTGCAAAAGTTGCAACAATGCTTGCAGTTGGATTTTCCTTAGATGAAATCAAAAATGACATTACAGGCACACCAGCAAGCTTTGAGCCAAGTATTGATTATATCGTTACTAAAATTCCTCGCTTTACTTTTGAAAAATTCCCAAAAGCAGATTCCACACTTACTACAAGTATGAAATCTATTGGTGAAGTTATGGCAATAGGTGGCACTTTTAAAGAATCTTTACAAAAAGCCTTATGTAGCCTTGAAACAGGCACTTATGGGTTAAATAAAATTTGTAATGATATAGAATTTATTAAAAAAGAAATCCGCCGCCCAAATGCAAATCGCATACTTTATATTGCAGAAGGTTTTAGAAAAAGCATAGATATTAATGAAATGTATGAACTTTGCAAAATTGATAAGTGGTTTTTAAACCAAATCTATGAAATTGTAGAATCCGAAAAAGACATTACCGCAGAGATTCTAAACAATAGCACACTAATGAGACGCATTAAAAGTTATGGATTTAGCGATAAAATGATTGCTTTTCTACTCAAAGAAAATGATAACTTAGATATTAGTGAATCTGAAATCTATCAAGCAAGGGAAAAGCTAGATATTATGCCTCTGTATAATGAAGTAGATACCTGTGCAGCAGAGTTTCCTAGTCTTACACCTTATCTTTATTCAAGTATAGGTAATTTTGAATACATAAATAGCTTCAACACTTCATTAAGTTTTCATCAAAGCAATCCTCGCAAAAAAGTAATGATTATTGGTGGGGGACCAAATCGCATTGGACAAGGCATTGAATTTGATTATTGTTGTGTGCATTCAAGCTTTGCCCTTGCAGACCTAAATGTGCAAAGCATTATGTATAATTGCAATCCAGAGACGGTGAGCACAGATTATGATACAAGTGATGTGCTTTATTTTGAACCTATCACTTTTGAGAATGTGCGAAGCGTTATTGAGCGTGAAAAGCCAGATGGCATTATTGTGCATTTTGGAGGACAAACACCACTTAAACTTGCACATTCACTTACCAAAATTAATGCCAAAATCATTGGCACGAGTGCAAAAGTCATTGATATAGCAGAAGATAGAGAAAAATTTGCACAATTTGTCAATGAGCTAGGACTAAAACAACCGCAAAATGGTATAGCCTTTGAAAAAGAACAAGCACACTTGGTCGCCAATAAAATTGGTTTTCCTGTGCTTGTGCGCCCTAGCTATGTGCTTGGTGGGCGTGCAATGCGAATTGTCTTTAATGATGAAGAGCTTAAAAACTATATGGACGAAGTCATTGCAGTAAGCGATAACTCACCAGTGCTGATTGACAGATTCCTAGAATATGCCATTGAGCTTGATGTGGATTGCATTAGCGATGGACAAAATGTATATATCGGTGGAATTATGGAGCACATAGAGGAAGCAGGTATCCATAGTGGCGATAGCGCAAGCTCACTACCTACGATAAACATTGCCAAAACAATGCTTGATGAAATTGAAAAAACAACAGCCAAAATTGCTTTAAAGCTTGGTGTTATAGGGCTTATGAATGTGCAATATGCTATTTATAATAATGAACTTTACCTTATAGAAGTGAATCCTAGAGCATCTCGCACTATGCCTTTTGTCAGCAAGGCTACGGGTATTCCTTTAGCAAAGGTCGCTACACGCGTAATGTGGAATCATCATTTATCCCAAAATGATACACAACAAAACTTATCACAAGGCATACTTTATGAAGCATTACGCTTTTATGACAAACACAATAGAATTGATTTTAACGAATCTATTCTAAAACCAAAAATGCTCAATTATGTTTGCCTTAAGGAATCCGTTTTTCCATTCAATAAACTTGTAGGCGCAGAACTCTCACTTGGACCAGAGATGAAAAGCACAGGCGAAGTGATGGGTATTGGCAAAAGTTTTGGACTAAGCTTTGCAAAAAGTCAATTAGCGTGCAAAAATGCTTTGCCTACTCAAGGTGAAATTTTTCTTTCACTTACAAATGATGACAAAAAAGAAGGTGTGGCTCTTGCTCGTAAATTTGTTGAACTTGGATTTACTATTTGTGCCACAGAAGGGACTTATCGAGCACTTTGTGAAAATAATATAGAATCCTCACAGATTCTAAAAGTAAGTGAGGGACGCCCAAATATCATTGATAAAATGACAAACAATCAAATTGCCCTTGCTATCAATACAAGTGATCATCGCTCAAATAAAGGTGATACACATCTTATCCGCACACAGATTATTAAAAACTCAATTCCATATTTTACAACACTCTCTGCCGCACGCGTGGCGATTGAAGCAATTAAAGAAATACAAAATAGCAATATGAATGAAGCCTATGCTCTGCAGGAATATCTGCAAAGCTAAAGCACCTTGAGTTTTATTTTAGTATCTTTAATCCACCTCTTAATGCAGAATTCTTATAAAGCTAAAGTCTTATCTATTTCTTCGCCTTATTCTTTGCTTCCTTGATATAGCCCTCATATTCTGTATCGCTTAAAAGCTCTAGCCAAGTAACATTCTTGCCGTCTTTCTCGTGTGTAAGGGCGATATGCACACCCTTTTCTTTCAAACCTGCTCCGTGCCAATGCTCTACATCAGAGGGGCAAAGCACCACATCACCAACCTTTGCAATTTGTGTGATTCCCTGCTTTGTGCCTGTATAAATCGTGCCTTGTGTAACAATCAGCGTTTGCCCTGCAGGGTGCGTATGCCAAGCTGTCCTAGCCTTTGGGCTAAAAGTAACTTCTGCGCCACTAAAATTACGATAATCTCCACTTTTAAAAAGCATTTTTACATTCACTTCACCACTAAAGATTTTAGAATCTCCTTTGAATCCTCCAAGACTTCCCGCCTTTACTACCTCTTGTGTTTTTTGCATTTTTGCATCCTTTGCATTTACGAAAGTTTGTGTGCCTAAAAATCCCATTGCAGCAAGTGTTGCACTTGTCTTTAAAAACTTGCGTCTTGAATGCCCTTTATCTTTTTGCATTTTTATCCTTTAATCTAAAATAGGTTCTGTAATTATAAAACCTGATACCTAGTGTTTGTCAAGGGGATATGGAGAAAAAATGCAGAGAATATTAAGTGGAATCCCTTAGAGAAAAGATAGGCAAAGCAACGCAAATGGGAGTGGCGCAGAGAGCAGCAGCAATTATTTAGTGCATTTATTCTCTAAAGAAATGCGTTTAAGCTCGGGCAAGGGGAGATTTAAAAGCTCAATATGCTTTAAAGCGTCTTTGCAAAAGCCATTTAAATCTTTTTTGATTCCATAATACGCCCATACGCCTTGCCTTTGTAGCTCCAAAAATCCTGCGTCTTTAAGGATTTTGAGATGTCGTGAAAGGCGAGATTGCACCATATCCAAAGAGGCTTGTAAATCACATACGCACAGCATTCCTTGCTTTTGGCAATGTTGTGCTAAAAATGCGAGAATCCTAATGCGGCTTTCATCATTGATTGCCCCTGTGATTTTCAAAAAATCTTCTATGTTTTGCATATTCTACCTTTTTAAATTTTGTCCCTAGAGTAACCAAGAACCCAAAATTATCATCTCTCTATACCGATAACAAACTGCACTGCGCTTAATACAAGAAAGATTATAGGGATTAGGTGTGAAAATGGCTTGATTTCTATTATTCACAGATTCAATGCTGATTAAATTTCTTAAAATACGCATCAATTTCCTCTCTCATTTCGCATCCCACTTCCTCAAAAGCTGATAAAATCAGCTCATAACTTCCTGCTCCACCCAAAAAATCCCAAAATTCCTCTGCTACTTTAATTTCAGAATCTAAATCTAGCATTCCTGCCATAGTCCATCGTTCATAAGGTTTTGGCGCGTAAGGATTGTAAGGAATCGCTATAAGTGATTGGATATTGCAATGTGGATTATTATACGCAAAACACGCTACCCAAGTTAAAAGTGTGCGTTTAAATTCTTTAAATCCACCCTTGTTTGGTTTAGCGGTTTTAATATCAATTAAATACACATTATTGCCTTTTTGCAAAAACAAATCCACCTTTGTAGGCTTGATAATGCTTGTTTCTCCACTTTGTGAAACCGCCAAGATTCTAGCGATTTCCTCGTTTTTGTTGGGCTTAGAATTGCCGCTTTCTAAAGAATCCATAATATCTTGTATCACTCTTTGTGCTTCTTTGGTAATTGTATTTGCAACTGCCATTTGACGCTTGATAGTATCAAAATGCTTTAAGCCTAATTCTTCAGCCACAGGTTCAAAAATACTTGTGCCAAAGTTGGTATTAAGGCTTTGGATAAAGCTATAAAGTGCCATTCTATCTTTGCCTAATAATCTTGTGTGAAAAGGCATAGAAGAAGTTTCGGGCTTATAGTTTTCAAACTTATTGCGTAATGCTTGAAATAGGCGATTTTTGATATTACTTTTAAGATTTTGCATTAATTATTCCTTCCTGTAATTGTGAACAAAATGTATCAAAATCTGGAATTGCTTTGTTGATGGGCGAATAGAGGATTTTCTGCTTTGTTTGTGCTATTTTCGAGGATTTAAGGTCTGTGTTATTAATTTTTTCAAGAATATATGACATTAATTTTTTAAATATGGAAATATCAGAAAGCAATGCATATATTTCATTATATGTGTCATTTATTGTTTCATTATCCCATTCGGGAATTTCACCTTGCTTTTTAGGTTTTTTTATATTCACATTAATATTTGCTATTTTAAAAACTATAAAGGTAATGTGATGTTTAAGGAGGTGTGTTTTATCTTTTTTTGTCATATTATTTAAATAATCTTCAACAAAAATAAATAAATATGTAACAATATAAATTAATTTACAATAGGATTCTTTATTAAGATTTTCAAAACTTTGTAAATATTTATTCATTGTGCTATCAAAATAACCAGAAGCACGATGTGGAATTTGAAAGACTGTAGACATTAAAGATCTCATAATTATAAGCAAATCTACATTGATGCAATCTTGTTTACTTTCTTGCCCCATTCTTCTTTTATAAAAAATAGTTTTATTATTAATGGTATTTTTGCAAAAATATTTTTCAAGCTCTTTAAAAAATTCTCTATTAGATAAAAGTTGGTAAGTGTCAATTTGATTTTGTCTATTTGCGCTTGTTGCGATAAATTCTATTTCATCTTCATCAATAGCCTCAATTATTTTTATTGGTAAAATTATATTTTCTAATGTTTCATTACTTTTACTATTTTTATATACCTCAAATAGAGAATTAATCGTTTGGCAACCATTAATAATTCTAATGGAATGAAAAATATAGTCTTTCATACCATTTTCAGATTTGGCGTTTATTAAAGTAAGCCCATTGTTGTAGAGATGAAAATTTTCACTTCTATGTTGCACGGTTTCTTGAATGTTTTTATTGATACTGGTATCTCCCAAAAACAATCTGATATTATCTTCAAAAACATTATTGTTTAATACTTTAATATTGTCATGCTCTATAGAAATAGCTTTAAGTATTGATAATGCATTTACATATCCAATAAAGCATTTGTCAGATATACAAGTTAAATTATTTTTTGGAATTGATATGCTGGTTTGTTCTGTTTTGTTGACTTCATAAATTTTTCTTAAAAATTCACTACCTATAAGATTTGTCTCAATCTCCATAAACTCTTTAATATCTTCTTCGCTTTTTTTAATTTCTTTTTCCCAACTTTCTCTCAAATCACTAATTTTAGTTTCTGTTTTCTGTGTGCAAAAATAAAAATTTATTTTAAGACAAGGAATATTTTTCTGTTTTTTAGATTTTTCATAAAGGTCATTAATGCATTGCATAATTGTTGTCAATAATTCTTCTTCACATTGAGACTTAAAAATTTTTTCTAAAGTATTATAAAAACTTAGAATAGATTTGTAATCTACATGGCTTGAATTCTTTGCTTCAATAAAACAAAATTTAACTTCCTTGAAGTCTTCATTATTTTCTAAAATAGTGCTATAGTTATTAATTGAATATAGAGCATTATCAATAATAATAAAAAAACCATCAATTCCAGATATATTATCATTAAGCCAAGTATCTTTTAATATTTCATTATCTACTTTATTGGCTAGTGTTGTTGCAAGCATTGCTGTAGAAAAAATTTCAAACTCTTGAGACTCGGACAATTCCATTTCTGAAAATAAGCTAGAGCAAAATTCTCTAGCCTGTTTAACGATTCTTGATTCCATTTTCACGCTCCCTCAAATGAAATATACTCTCATTATACTTATTTTTATCTTTTTCACTGCGATTAAGCACGGGGCGATTGTAGGTTTTTACAATTTGCATTCCCGCTAATTCTGCAATTTTTGGGTAAAGATTAAATTTATCATTAGCAACCAAAAAAATATTATAATCCTCTTTCAAAAATCTTTTAGCGTTTTTCAAAGCTTGTGCTATGCCTTGCATATATTTTTCTTGCGCACTCTTACTTTGCCCTTCACTTAACTTGCCAATCTCTAAACTATCTTTACGAGGCAAATCAAAAATATCATAAGCATAAGCGTGTTGCTCGTGATAATCAATTAAGCCCACATAAGGCGGGGAGCTAAAGATTCCAGCAATTTTTTGAGATTTGATAAGTTGCGCAAAAGCCTTATCTTGTTGTTGCACTGCAGCAATAATATCTACATTTGTAGAATCTGCATTCAAGCAAAGTTGCTTCGTTTCACTTCGTAGAGATTCAAATTCTTTCAATCGCTTCAAAGTGTCTTTAGCATAAGCTTTCCACCATTTGCTAATACTAAAAAGTGGTTTGCAGATTCTGCCGTGTTTTTTGCAATAATAAGTCGCTGTGATAGGTTCTAAAAGTGTAGCTAAATCCGAATGTGTCGTGGCGCGAGTGCTTCTTGCTGTGCGACTTAAGATAATGCGTAAAATATCTTGTAAAACTTTGGGGGCTTTTGCAATTTCATTTTTAAGCAAAATAATCTCCTCCCTTATAGAATCCATATACCATTTTTCAAAAAAACTCCCCCGTGCCTTTGTGCTAAGGTTGATATGATAAAGCTTCACTAAATCATTATAAATTTTTAAAAACTCCTGTGCTTTTGCCTCTCCATAAGCCTTTTCATCAATTTGTTTTAGGGCAACTTGACGCTTAAAGGTTTTATTGGGAAAATGTATTTGATTAAAATCGCTAAGCTTAGCATTCAGTGTAATTTCAAAGGAATTTATTTGTGAGTTTTGGCTGTGATTTTCTAAAGGCTTTGTCAATCTTTGAAGTTCTTTTTCAAGCAATTTTAAATCATATTTGGCAATTTTAGCATTACTTAACATTGTGTTAAAAATTGAAATATCAATCCCAACCGCATTCATTCCTAACTCATTTGCCACACACAAAGTCGTGCCACTCCCTGCAAAAATGTCTAGCACAATATCATTGGGTTGAAAATAAGTTTCTTGTTTGATAGAATCTGTGTGCGAATCTAAAAAATATTCTACAAGTTGAGGGATAAACTTGCCCTTATAGGGGTGGATTCTATGGATATGCTTCGTTGTCTCTGCTTCTTTGTATTGTGCAAAAGAGAGGGTGGACTCTAAATGCTTTTGTGATTTAATCGTGTTATCATAATATCTTTTAAGCTCATTTTTATCAATCAAATTTTCTTTTAAATCTGTGCTGTGATTAGCAATTTTTCCATAATTTAAGAGATAGATAATATTATTGCTTGTTACCTTTTTCCCTAAATATTCACTCGCCCAGATACTCGCTTGTTTGGGTGTAAGTAAAGTATCATTTAAGATTTGTGTCATTGCTGCTCCCACTTTAATCGTGTCCCCTCATTGTTTGCCATTATCCAATCCTTATATCAGACATTAAGCTTAAACATCGCAATTATAACAAACTCCCACCCAATAAATCATTTATCTAAAATATTCATCTTTTATCCTCACAAACCAAGCAATACAACCAAGAATCCAAAGCCTATGGAGATTGCTAACACCATTGCCACAAAGATATAAAGCAATCTCATCTTAAACATTGATTTTAGCACGATGAGTTCGGGCAAAGAGCAGCCTCCACCCGCGATTA
The DNA here is from genome assembly GCF_000762845.2 of Helicobacter japonicus. Lineage (GTDB taxonomy): Bacteria > Campylobacterota > Campylobacteria > Campylobacterales > Helicobacteraceae > Helicobacter_C > Helicobacter_C japonicus. The sequence goes on from NZ_JRMQ02000012.1 coordinate 57,729, forward strand.
AAAGGCTCATCACAATGCCAAGTGGCACTGCTAGAATCTTCACGCGGCTTTCATCATTGATTGCCCCTGTGATTTTCAAAAAATCTTCTATGTTTTGCATATTTACTCCTTTGCATATTTGTGTTTTACTATAAATTTATTTTTATTGAGTTTTTTCATCACATCAACTAGAAAAAGCATTACAGGCACTTCGACCAGCACTCCTACTATGCTTACAAAGGCTTGGGGGGAATTTATCCCAAAAGAAGCAATGGCTATGGCAAGGCTTAGTTCAAAATTATTCCCACAGGCACTAAAGCTTATGGCACAGGACTTTTCATAGCCAAAACCTTTGCTCAAATAAAAAGAAATAAAAAACATCAGCACAAAATAAGCCACCAAAGGCAGTGCGACAATCAAGGCATCAAAAGGGAGATTCAGCAAAGCCTCGCCCTTATATGAGAACATCACAATGATAATATAAAGCAAAAATATCAAGGTAAGGGGGCTGATTTTGGCGATGAAAATTTCTTCATAGAATCTTAAGCCTTTGTATTTGATGAGGAAAAATCGCGTGAAAAAACCCAAAATAAAAGGAATGCCAAGATAAATGGCGACATTTTTTGCTACTAAGGCAAAGGAGATGGTGTAGCCTTGCAGGTTTATCCCTAAAAATGAGGGCAAAATCATCATAAAAATATAAGCCATAACTCCAAAGAAAAGTATTTGAAACAGGCTATTGAACGCCACTAAGCTCAAGGCTAATTCTCTATCTCCTAAGGCAAGGTCTATCCATACTAGCACCATAGCGATACAGCGCGCAAGTCCTATGAGAATGACCCCTTGCATAAGCCCAAGAGTGAAATGCGGCACAAACACATAAGCAAGGAATGCTAAAACAAACATTAGCACAGGACCTAGCAAAAAATTTAAGCCCAAAGACACAAAAAGGACTTTTTTGTGCTTAAAAACTTGGAAAATATGCGCGTAATTCGCCTTTGCCAAAGGTGGATAAAGCATTATGATAAGCCCTAATGCAATGGCTAAATTAATATCTTTGTATTCCAAAAGTGCGTAAAAATCAACAATCTGCGGGAAAAAGCCCCCGAGCATTAAGCCAAAAGCCACGCTTACAAATATCCAAAGTGGGAGGAATTTATCTAAAACTTTCATTTTATATCCTTATATTCCAAGCGCGATAACCAAGAATCCAAAGCCTATGGAGATTGCTAACACCATTGCCACAAAGATATAGAGCAATCTCATCTTAAACATTGATTTTAGCACAATGAGTTCGGGCAAAGAGCAGCCTCCACCTGCGACTAAAAGGCTCATCACAATGCCAAGTGGCACTCCAGCGTTGATTAACCCTAAGCCAATAGGGATAATCGCCTCCACACGAATATAAAGAAAAATCCCAATAATTGCCGCTAGAATCACACCAAGATAATTAAAGTCTTTAAGAATTTCTTGCAAACTCTCTTGCGGGATAAAATCGTGGATAAAAGCCCCAATAGCCATACCCACAGCAAGAAAGGGCAGAATCTTTTTGTAATTTTTAAAGCTTTGAGCAAAAAGAGAAGCAAAAGATTTGCGTTTTAAATCCGCTTGGGATTGCGTTTGCGGAGCTTGAGAATGGAATCTTAAGGCTTTGCCTTGTGCTACATTGCTTGATAAAATGGGCTTAGGATTCAAAGAAAGGGGAGCTTTTGCGCAACAACTTGAAGTTGTGCAAGAAGCGGTGTTTGTCAAAAATTCCTCTTTCAGCAAGAGTTTTGCATTCGCGTTTTTTAGGCTGAATGCAAGGAGAAATACGGCTACAACCACAAAGCACATATAGCTTAGTCCAAGCGCAAAGCCAAAAGTCATAAAAAGCATTGTGATAAGAATAGGATTAATGAGCGGAGAGGTTAAAAGATAGGCAAAACTCACGCTTAGATGAACGCCATTGCGCACAAGGGATTGAAAAAATGGAATCGTAGAGCACGAGCAAAAAGGCGTAATCGCACCCAAAAGAATCGCCTTAAAATAGCTTGCATAAGAGTTGGTGCTTAAGTGCCTTTGAACAGCGTTGGAATAGCGTTTGTTAAGATAGCTCACAAGCATATCTATACCGATAAATAAAAGAGAGATTTCCGCAAAAAGTATGGCGAAACTTTGTAGAGTGTGCAAAATTTGAGGAGGAATATTCATCACTTTCCTTTGAATAAGAATCTCACAATGCTCTTAAAGCATTGTCTAACAAATCAAAGGGAAGTATAGCCTTTTTAAATTAATATATCAATATATGTTGATATATTAATTTATTGCCCAAAACCTAAATCTATTTAGCATTATAAAACCTGATACCTAGTATTTGTCAAGGGGAAGACTAAAATTTATCATAAAAGATTTTGTTATAATTACAGCATAAAGATTGATAATTGCAGAGGAAACAAGGGGTGTAATGCTAACTTGGAATAAATCACTACAACCAAACAAAGATGAAATCATTTATGAGTTTAAGTATAGTTTTCCAAAGGGGTGGTTTAATA
>NZ_JRMQ02000013.1 GCF_000762845.2 Helicobacter japonicus
ACTGCTTCTTGAAGATTTTGAGCTTCTTCACCTAATGTTTGAGCAAAGGCAGCACTTGTTGATAGCATTTTTCTAATTTCTTCTCCTAGGGTATTTGTAACAACTTCTACTCTACCACTTGCATCTTTTACTTCTGTGGTAAAGTCTAATTGTGTATAGCTATCAAATACTCTTGAAATTTCGTTTGTATCACTCCCGATTTTTTCTTGTAAATCATCAAGCATATGGTTAAGCACTTCTTTTAATTCATTAAGCTGTGGATTATGAGGTGTTTCTGTGATTCTTGCTTTAAAGTCTCCAGATTCAATAGTTTTTGCAGTTAAGACCGATTGCTCTACTGCTCTAGCGTCTTGGTCTAAGCCTTGTTGAGTCTTTTGGATATTTTCATTGATTGCCATACCCATTTCACCAAATTCATCTTGAGCCACAATTTTAAGTGGTGTTGGAGCATTTTTACGCTCGTGATTGAGATATTTGAAGAACTCAAAGAGTGTATGAGAAATATGATGGATTCTTTTGACAATAGTTGAGCGGATATAGACAAAGAAAATCAAAGATGTGAAGAGAATTGTAAGTATTCCCATAATAATAAGCACGATTTGTAGCTTTTTAATAGGTTCTTCTATGGATTCAAATGGTGCGAGTGAGATGACACTCCAATATTCTCCTAAACCTGGGTAAATTTCAAATACATTCAAAGCTGCTTTTGAATTTCTACCTGCTAAGGTTGTATAAGTGTAAATACCAGCTTTATGATTAAGTGCAGATTCAGCAATGATTTTTGCAGTCGGGTGGGTATTAAGTGTGAGTAAGTCTTTTAAGCGAGTAGCTTGTTGGTTATCTTTTTCACCATTTATTATTATACGTGCCTCGTGATTCAAAACGATACGGTTATCATTTTGAAAAACACTTAATTCAGGATTGCTTAGGATTCTTTCAATTTCTTCCATATTAAAGAAATTTCCCATAATACCTATAACCTTGCCTCTAACAATAAAAGGAGCGATAATACCCTTTACATAATGTCTTTTGCCATCTAAGATAATATCATACGTTGGAGTTGCGGTTATGCTGTCATTTTTGAGTGATTCCATAATTGTGGGCATTTGTTTCAAAATATCAGTTGGCATAGTTTGTGTAAAAGTGCCACCTGGTCCCAAATCTCTATCGATTGTGAATAGAGCAAATTCACCGCTTGGCAAAATATGAGAAGAATGTTGGAATCGAGATTGTGTGTATTCTTTTGTCATAATGATAAAACCACCAGTAGAATAGCGATTTGAATTGACAACTTTTGAAAGTATCTCTGCTAACTGGTCATCATTAAGTGCAGCATTTTTGGCTAAAAATGCTTCAACACTTTCTTTTGCAGCTATTGTGCTACCAAAAACTTCGCCCACAGCACCTGTAAGAAGATTTTTATACCGAGCAGCTGTATTGCTTAAAAGTTTATCACTCTCATCTTCAAGCGTATTTGAAGCAATGCTTGAAACAACAAAAACAATTAACGCAATAGCAATTGTGATAATGATAAAAATGGCACTGACAATTTTTGCGCCAATACTTAGACGATTGAATAGACCCATTAATTTCTCCTTTGAGCTTGATAGTGTTGATTTGAAGTTGCGTTTTAATAAGGAAGCAATTATATATCAAACAACTGGAAAAATCAATAAGTTTAAAAAAATGTGCTTAAACAAAAAGAAAAAAAATACTTTTTTACTCACATAGTTTTTATTTGAAAATAAAGAGTATATAAAGATTATCTTATTTCAAAGAGTCTTTATGACTCTTTGAAATTGATTTTTATAGATTCTAGGGCTTAGAGACTTTGAAGTAAAAGGTTATTCAGCTCTGTATTGAAAGCTTTAGCATCATTTAATGTGCCACCTTCAAGCACAAGGGCTGCTCCAAAGAGAAGCAAAGCACTTTGTTTAATTTTATCCTCCTGCGCACTTTTAAGCTTTTCAAAAAGAGGGTGAGTAATATTAAGTTGGAGTGTAGGCTTAGATTCTGGCACTTTTTGCCCCATTTGTGCCATAAGGTTTGCCATCATAGGGTTAGAATCTTCCTTGATGAGCGTAAGTGGCGAATCACCAAGACTTGAGAGTTTTACTTCAGAAATTTGTTCCCCTAAGGCATCTTTAAAGTTTTTGATAAGTGGCTCATAAGCTTTTTGTGTCGCTTCATCAATAGTTTCTTCTCCTAATTCCTCTAGGGCTTCTTTAGAATTAATGCTTCTAAGAGGTGTTTTATCATATTCTCCCACCATTGGCATTACTATCGCATCAATTTCATCACTTAAAAGTAGCACATCAAAGCCTTTTTGTGCAAACTTTTCGAGCAATGGTGCATTTTTAAGTGCATCTTTATTTTCGCCGAGCATATAATAAATACTTTTTTGTTCGCTACTCATCGCATCTTTATAGGCTTTAAGTGAAAGATTTTCTGTTTTAGAGCTATCAAAACGCAAAAGTTCTAAAATCTTTTCTTTATTTTCATAATCACTATATAAACCTTCCTTTAGCACCTTGCCAAATTCTTGATAAAATGCCTTGTAATCCTCATCTTTTTTAGCAATATTAGCTATTTCACCCAAAATTTTCTTTGTTGAGGCAGATTTGATATTAGCAAGAATCTTATTTTGCTGGAGGATTTCACGACTGACATTAAGTGGCAAGTCTTCACTATCAATAACACCTCGTATAAATCGCAAATATGGAGGTAAAAGCTCTTTATCATCATCAGTAATAAAAACGCGTTTGACATAGAGTTTTACACCTGATTGATAATCCACGCGGAAAAGGTCAAATGGGGCTTTTTGTGGAATATAAAAAAGTGTAGTGTATTCTAGATTGCCTTCAACTTTGGTATGAATCCAACGCATAGGCTCATTATTATCGTGTGAAAGCGTGGCGTAAAACTCTTTGTAATCACTCTCTTTTAACTCTGCTTTTGGAATCTTCCACAATGCTTTGGCAGTATTTATTTGAGAAATTTTGTCTTCTTTTTTTTCTTTTCTCTCATCTCCCTCACCCTCGAAGCTAGATTCTGTATAGTGTAAATAAATAGGAAAAGCAATATGTTCTGAATATTTGTGAATGATATTTTCAATTTCCCAACGCGAAGCAAAGTGTGCTTCCTCATCACGGAGATAGAGTGTAATTTGTGTGCCTTGAGATTCTTTAACACATTCACCAATTTCATACTCACCTTTACCTTCACTTACCCACGCATAAGCCTTTTCTTCGCCTGCTTTTTTACTTTGCACTACAACGCGATGAGCGACCATAAATGCAGAATAAAAGCCCACTCCAAATTGTCCAATAAGTGCAGAATCTTTTTTCTTATCGCCACTAAGTTGTGCTAAAAAGCTTTTTGTTCCAGATTTTGCGATAATACCAAGATGTTCTTTCATATCGGATTCATTCATACCTATGCCATTATCTTCTATGGTGATAGTTTTTTTAGATTCATCAAATTGTATATCAATACGCGGTGTGAAAGAGAGGCTTTTTAGTTTTTCATCTGTGAGTGTGAGATATGAAAGTTTATCAAGCGCGTCAGATGCATTACTTACAAGTTCTCGCAAGAAAATTTCTTTGTTAGAATACAAAGAATGTATCATTAAATCTAAAAGTTGTGTAATTTCAGTTTGAAATTGATGTTTCGTTGCCATTTTGTCTCCTTAAATCATAAAGTAATTTGGCAATCATAGCAGAAAATGATAAATTTGTATAAACTTTATAGCAATATTATAAACTTTTATGAGTTTATTTATATAAAAAACATTGAGTATTTTTATAATATAGTTGTGCTTGGAATCCTGTGTTATAATACTTTTTCGAGGCAAGATGAAACTATAAGGATTCTATAAAGTTTAAGATTTTGTATAATGATTATAAATGATAAAAGAAATTTAAGGAGTAGCGATGAAAATGGCAATTGTGCTTGGTGGGGGAGGTTCAAAGGGAGCATATCAGATAGGTGCTTGGCGTGCTTTAAAAGAGCTTGGCATAAAGTATGATATTATCACTGGCACAAGCATAGGAGCGTTTAATGGCGCAATGATGGTGCAGGGTGATTTTGAAAAAGCTTTGGCATTATGGCGCGAGATTGATATTGATAAAGTTATATTAAATGGATTGAATTTGCGCACAGATTTCAATTATTACAAACAAAATAGCGATAAACTCATTCCTTTTTTAAAAAGTTATGCAAATCATAAGGGTATGGATATTACACCATTGAAAAAAATTGTAGAATCTTCGTTTGATGAGGCATTTTTCACATCATCTCTTGATTATGGGTTAGTAAGCGTGAAGATTCCCTCATTTAGCCCAATTCAAAAGAGAAAAAGTGAGTTAAATAAAGAGAATCTTGCCTTATGGATTCTTGCTTCAGCCTCGTGTTTCCCGGCATTTCCTGTGTGTGAGATTAATGGAGAGAACTATATTGATGGTGGATATTATGATAATTTGCCTGTGAATTTTGCCTTTGAACTTGGTGCAGAGCAGGTCATTGCTATTGCGCTTAATCCAAATCCACATATTTATAGCACACATCCACTTGTGCGCACAATCCAGCCGATTGTGCCACTTGGAGGAATGCTTGATTTTGATAAGGCGAGTATGAGTGAGAATATGGAGATTGGTTATCTTGATACTTTAAAAAGTTTTGGAAAGCTATGGGGAAGAATATACAGCTTTAGAATCTCTAAAGATTTTATGCAAAAATGCGCTTTAGCAGCAAGTAAAGCACTTGCTTTTGTGCTAAGAGAAGAATTGCATAATGCAACGACATTGCCTTTTAATCTCCAAAAAGCATTTGAGATTTTCACACCTGCAATATCGGATAAAATTTTACGCTTACTCAGTGAAGATTCGCCTTATATTTCGCATATTGAGCAAATATGTGCGAGTGATATATGTGAGGTGTATCATACAAGCCCTTATCGTATAGCATTGCATTTAATAGAGGCAGTTATGCTATATTTTGGAGATTTTAAGCACGATGGAATCTATGATTTTAAAGAAGTATGCAGGGTTCTAAAAAAATATAAATTTGAGCATTTTGACATCAATATACAAAGCATACAAAACAGCGATAAAGCATTGCTTGGTGCATTTTTTGGATTATTTTTAACTTATTTGCAAAAATATGAAGATATGTAAAATATTTGAGCAAAATTCGATGTGAAGAGTAGGATTGCATATAAATGGCACAATTTGAAAAAGTATATATCGAGATAAGTGATTATTGTGCGCTCTCTTGTGGATTTTGCCCAAGCAATACACTTGATAAAAGACGCGGAATAATGGATTTGGCATTTTTTGAATCTATATGTGCGCAGTTTCAACATAAAACAAAGCGGGTGTGTTTGCATATACTTGGTGATCCTTTGAGTGTGAGAGATTTTAATTCTTATGTAAAAATCTCACATTCTTATGGACTTAAAATTGATTTGGTAACAACAGGATTATTCCTAAAAGAGCGTGATTTTGAGATTTTACTCCACGAACCTTTTGTGCAGATTTCATTCTCTCTTAGCGCATTTTTGGCAAACCCGCAGCAGCTTACGATGAAGCATTTGCGAAGAATCTTAACCTTGTGTGAGAGGCATATACAAAAGAATGCAAATCCTTTTATTAACTTACGCTTTCATCAAAATGATGTGAAGCAAGGGAGTGAGGGGTTTAATGTGATGATAGAGGCAATCAGTGCTTTTTTTGGAATCTCTTTTTTTGAGATACAGCATAAGCTAAGTGCTGGTAATCGCATACGACTAGCAAGGAAGATTCTCCTTAATCCTACGATTTCATTTGAATGGGAACAAGATTGCATAAAAGAAAAAAATATACAGCATCTTCCAAATAAAAAACCTCTATGCTATGGAACATTAAAGCAATGTGGGGTTTTAAGTAATGGAGAACTTGTGCCTTGTTGTATTGATTATGCAGGGAGAGCAAGTTTTGGTAATGTAAAAGAGAGAAGCGTGAAAGAAATCTTAGAATCTAAAGCTTTTGTGGATTTTGGCACATTGCTTAAAAATGGTGTGGCTCCTTGTGAGATATGCTGTAAATGTGGATATAAGATGATATTAGGAGATTCTTAAGGGCAATTTGGCATTATGGAATTATTTTTGCTAGCTATAGAGTGAAAGTTTAGATTCTAAAAGGAATTAGAATACTTGTGCTAAAAGGGATTTTATGAAAAAAATAATTGCAGCCATTGCGTGCTTATTTGCTTTGAATGAAATTGCAAATGCAAATAATTTAGCGCGTTTGTTTCTTACTGGGCAACCGAGTGGGCATATGGGTTTATATTATCAAGGTATAACAGGTGGTGCGCCAAGTTTTGTTGATATCAATGCCTCACTTGCATATCAAACACAACGATTTAGAGGCATCGGTTTTGGGACTTCAATGTGGGTGGCTACAAAGGTTTTTCAAAGCCATATTGGGGATTTTTCGCAGGTAAAAGAAAATTTTGTTTTTACAGAATTGAATGCAAGTTTTGTTAATCCTAATAGAATCAGTATGTATGTGGGACGCTTTAAAACAAACACGGAATGGATTAAGTATTATACACAGGGTGTAGCAGTTAGTTATGAGGATATAGAAAATGTGCAAATTGATTTTATTTGGGCATTGAAGAATGCTTATGTTACAAATTATCGTGTAGAAAATTTTTCGAATCCATTTGGAAATCTAGGGTCAATATATTTAGGTGCTTCGATTACCCTGCCAGATTCTCCATTACAACTTACACCCTATATATATACTGCGCCTAGTGATTTTACATCTTTTGGGGTAAAGGTTCTTGTGGCTGTTCCAGCCGGTAGTGCTGCACTTTATGGAAAAATGCATTTTCTTGGATTTTCAGGTAAAGGTGATAAGGTCATTGATAGTTCAAGAACAAGTGGTGATGGTGGTTTTGTATGGTTAGAAGGTGGTGCAAAATGGGTTGGTATTAATGCTGGTGGAGGTGTTATTTCTATGAATCAAAATGGTGCGAGAGGCATTGATTCATTTGGGCAAAGCAGTTATTTTGAAAGACGAGAGGGTTTATTTTATAATAATGCTACTACATTATATGGATTTTTGGAATATGATTTCAAACGTTATATGCAACTTGATGCAGCTATTCGCCATACAACTATTGGCTCAAAAAATATATTTAATTGGGAGGTTGGTGTAGTCTCTGAACCGCAAAATAATATTAAAATAGGTGCTAAAATTATAGGAATGATAAATAATGCCGATTTCACGCTTGATGATTCTATCTTTGCCAGTGATGGTAGGAATTATCTTTTAACTCGTCTTTTTGGACAAGTTAATTTTTAAATTTTTATAAGGAGAAACAATGAAGAAATATAGTCTAGTTTCACTTGCTGCAGCTTCGGCTTTAGCAATGAGTGCAAATGCTGTAGAAGTTAGTCCCTTTGGGCATTTAGGTGCGTTTTATCACCAAGGATTTGGCGGTTTGCCTACTACTGATAAAAATGGTAAAGAAGTGCAGCAAGCTTATGCTGATGTAAGCGCAAGAGTTGGGATTGAGCTTGGTTTAAGCAAATCTCTTAGTGTAGGACTTGGTGGTTGGGGTGCATATCCATTCTATACCACAGGAAATGAAACTGATGGTTATGTAGGTGATGTTGCTATTCCTAAAAATGCTGATGTATCTGATGCGTATTTACGCTATGATGGCGGAAATTTAAGCTTTATTCTTGGACGCTTTGATATAGGGCAGTTTTATCTTGGCAAAGATGGTAAAAATTATACAGGTGTAGATTGGATTTATGGCAATGTGCAAGGTGCTGCGCTCAATGTTGGTAGCAAAGCAGTGAGCTTTTGGGCATATTGGAGAAATTCTCAACTTGGTGCAGGACAAGCGTATAATAGAATGGGTTATGAGCTTTCAAGCTTTAATACTTATCAAAATTATAAGAATAGCACAAAAATTGGTGAGATTGTAAGTGCAGGGTTAGATTTTGATTTTGGTATGTTAAAAGTTTCACCTTTTGTGGCTTATCTTACTGATTATGAAACTTCTCGTGATTCAATAAAAGATGAAGCATATACAGATGATATATTAAATGCTGGAGCAAAGGCGCAGCTTGAGCTTGGTAGTGGGAATCTTAAATCAATCACTACATTACGAGGGATTTATGGCACAAATAATATCATAGGCAAGGGTAGAAGCACAAATGGTGTAACTTTCTGGGTTGATGAAGAGTTACGATTGAATGATATTTGGAAGCTCGGAGCTGGATATATAAGTCAAAACAAAGATACTCGTCTTTTAAATGTTGGTGATAGAGCAAGATTCTATGGTTATCGTGGTGGCTTAAGTGGCACAGGTTATGGTGCTTATCTAGGAGGAAATGCTCAAAGTAGTCATAACACTTGGTATGTATTTGGTGGTATAGAAGCAAAGCGCGTAGCACTTGATTTACTCTATGCTGGTGGTGATTATGAAGAGCTTTCTGCGGTTGGTTCATTAAAACTTTGGACAAATAGTGATAATATGTATTTCTCGGTAGGTGCTGGGTATGTTGGGACAGGTAAAGGAAGTTATAGCTATGATCCTATAGACAATAAATGGCAGCATTCAGCTCTTGCATTTGCTAAATTTGGATTCTAAAACTTTAGAGTCTTCAAAGGCTAGAGGTTTTCTCTAGCCTTATTCTGTTTTCTTTCCAAATATAAACTATAAATAAACCAAATAAACTTACAAATTTCCTTAAAAAGTTAATGTATAATAACAACCTTATTAGAGATTAAGGAGTAAAGATGGAGTTTTTATACATTAAGGCATTTCATATTATCGTGCTTGTTACCTGGATGGCAATGTTATTTTATCTTCCGCGTTTGTTTGTGTATCACGCACAACATCGTGATAATGAATCTTTTACAAATATCGTAAAATTACAAGAGTTACGACTTTATAAATATATAGGTATGCCTGCATTGGTGCTTACTTTGCTTACAGGAATAGCAATGATTGTGTTAAATCCCGCTTTTCTTAAAGTATCTGAATCTGGTCTGTGGCTTCATATTAAACTTGTATGCGTATTTTGTCTTATTATCTATCATTTTATGTGTGGATATTTTATAAAAACTTTAGGTAATGGTTCTTGCACAAAAAGCCATAAGTTTTTCCGATTTTTTAATGAGATACCTACTATTTTACTTATTATCATTGCTATTTTGGCAGTGTGCAAACCTATATAGAGAAACATAATGGCAAAGTTATGGGGAGGGCGATTTAGTCAAGAATCTAGCTCACTTTTAGAGGAGTTTAATGCTTCGATTTTTTTTGATAAAGAGTTGTGGCGTGAGGATATAGCTGGCTCAAAGGCTCACGCGCAAATGCTTGGTAAAATCGGTGTTTTGCAACCCAATGAAGTGGAGCTTATTTTAGATGGGCTTACAAAAATTGCGCAGGATATAGAAAAAGGTGAATTTCAATTTAAAGCAAGTGATGAAGATATACATATGGCAATAGAATCTGCTCTTACAGAACATATTGGTGATGTAGGTAAAAAACTTCATACCGCAAGGAGTCGCAACGATCAAGTCGCGCTTGATTTTCGTTTGTATGTTTTAAAGCATAATTGTTTTATTCGCTCCTTGCTTTTAGATATTATGGAATCTATTTTGGACATTGCTAAAAAGCATACGCAAAGCATTATGCCGGGTATGACTCATTTACAACACGCTCAACCTGTAAGTTTTGGCTTTCATCTTGTGGCGTGGGCGTGCAATTTTAAACGTGATATAGAGCGATTAGAAGATGATTATAAACGCAATAATTTTTGTCCATTAGGCAGTGGAGCATTAGCAGGCACTCCTTATGGTAATGATAGGGTATATCTTGCAGATATTTTGGGGTTTAACGCACCTACACTTAATGCTATGGATTCTGTAAGCGATAGAGATTTTGCCCTTGATATGCTTTATAGCCTTTCTATGGTGATGATGCACCTTTCTCGTGTAGCTGAAGAGCTTGTGTTATGGAGCACCCAAGAATTCGCCTTTATTACTCTAAGTGATGCGTATGCGACAGGAAGTTCGATTATGCCACAGAAAAAAAATCCCGATGTTCCTGAACTTTTACGCGGTAAGAGTGGGCGTGTGTATGGTGCGCTTGTGGGCTTACTAAGTGTGATGAAAGGCTTACCTTTAGCTTACAATAAAGATACGCAAGAGGATAAAGAGGGGGTCTTTGATGCGCTTAAAAATGTGAGTATATGTCTTAAAATTGCTAAAGAATGTCTTGATACTATGAGTGTTCGCACTGATAATATGGCTAAAATGGCAAAAAAAGGACATTTAAGTGCTACTGATTTGGCAGATTTTTTAGTGCGTGAATGTAATGTAGCATTTCGTGATGCGCATCATATTACTGGGCGCGTGGTGGCTTTGGCTGAAAGTAAGGGTGTAGATTTGAGCGATTTAGATGAGAGTGAGATTCTAAAAGTCGATTCGCGCATTAAGGCAGGGGTAAAATCTGTGTTGGATTTAGAATCCTCAATGAACGCACGAGATACGCTTGGTGGCACTTCTAGTATCCAGACTAACACACAGATTAATGAGCTTGGAGTGTTTGTGAGTGAGCATAGGGCACAGATCCAAAAGAGAATATAAAAAAATCTAGATTCTGAACAAGGTATAAGATGAGTGATAAGCAAGAGCAAATTGTAAGTATGTTTAATGAAATTGCACCAAGCTATGATAAAGCAAATCGTGTAATGAGTTTGGGTATTGATGTGAGTTGGCGTGTAATGGCTTGTAAAAAGGCATTTGAAGCATTGGGCAAAGATAAAATAGAGTGTGTGCTTGATGTAGCGTGTGGCACGGGTGATATGCTATGGCATTGGAATAATCAAGCACAAAAATCAGGGAAACAAATTGTGCAAATGTGTGGTATTGACCCATCAAATGGTATGTTAGAGGTTGCAAAGCAAAAACTTGCTCCCTTACTTAATGATAGAACCCATAGCACTTTAAGTCTTGAAATAGGTGAGGCAAAGGCATTAAATATAGAATCTGAAAGTGTGGATATTCTTTCTATTGCTTATGGTTTGCGTAATGTTGTAGCACTTGAATCTGCACTTGATGAATTTGTGCGTGTGCTTAAAAAAGGAGGTGTGCTTGTTATTTTAGAATTTATGAATAATAAAGATTCTGGATTTTTGCAACAATTTATGCGTTTTTATACACGCAAGATTTTGCCATTGGTTGGGGGAGTGCTCTCACGTAATTATGCTGCGTATAAATATTTGCCAAATTCTATTCAAGATTTTGTAAGTGCTGAGGATTTAAAAGGAAAACTTGAGAATCGTGGTGTTGTAAGCTATTTTATGAAAGGATATAGCGCAAATATTTCTACACTTTATGTAGGTATCAAATCTTAAAATAATATAAATAAAAATGGTAATATTCCAAAAAATGTAACATTAAGGATAAAAGATTAAAATTAATAACTAAAGTATAGTTTTATTTTACTTTTTATGAGGATTATTTACAAAAATCTCTTATTATAAAAGAGAAAGAAATATCAACTTGCCATCTTATTGAACTTGAGCAAAACGAAGGAGGCTAGAATGGAAGAAGATTCGGAAATAGTTTTGGTTGGTGGAGGTGTTATGAGCCTTACTTTAGCAGCAATGCTAAAAGAGCTTCAGCCTTCTGTGCATATTAGTATATATGAGATGTTTGAAGATGTAGCGTTAGAAAGTAGTATGTGTTGGAATAACGCAGGGACAGGACACCAAGCATTTTGTGAGTTAAACTATACACCTAAAAAAGAAGATGGGAGTATTGATATTACAAAAGCAGTCAATATTAATCAGCAATACGAATTAAGCAGAGAGTTTTGGGCGTATTGTGTAAGAGTCGGTATCCTTAAAGAGCCTCATACCTTTTTAAATTCTGTGCCACATTTGAGCTTTGTAGCAGATGATATTGTGCCTTTTTTGAAGCAACGTTACGAAACGCTTAAAACCTGCCCTCTTTTTGCCAATATGCAATATTCCGAAGACAGAGAACAGATTAAACAATGGGCTCCACTTTTACTTGAAGGACGAGATGAGAAGCAAAATATAGCAGTTACCTATATGGAAGAAGGCACAGATATAAATTTTGGCGAGATTGTGCATCAATTTAAAGAAAAACTAAGCCAAAAAGATGGTTTTGATGTTTATTTAAATCATCGTGTATATGATTTAAATAAAGAGGGCAATAGTTGGCGATTAGATATACTTGATAAGCAGAGTGGTGAGAGAAAGCAAGTTAAGGCAAAATTTGTATTTTTGGGTGCGGGTGGTGGCTCATTTCCATTATTACAAAAAAGTGGTTTGTCTGAAGGAAGAGGTTATGGTGGATTCCCAGTTGGTGGATTATGGCTTGTATGTAAAAATCGTGAAATTATAGATAGACACCACGCAAAAATTTATGGCAAGGCTTCTATTGGCGATCCACCTATGTCGGTGCCACATTTAGATACGCGTATTATCAATGGTAAAAAGGAATTACTCTTTGGACCCTATGCAGGGTTTAATACAAAATTCCTTAAAAATGGTAGTTTTTTTGACTTCCCATTATCTGTGCGTGCAAATAATTGTATTCCTATGCTTCAAGCAGGGATAGATAATGTGCCACTTACCATATATCTTATTAAGCAGATTCTAATGACTGATAGGCAACGTATGAAAAAACTCAATATGTTTATCCCTAATGCAGAGTTTGAAGATTGGAAAGCAATGTTTGCTGGACAAAGAGTGCAAATCATCAAAAAAGATGCTCAGGGCAGAGGGAGCTTACAATTTGGCACAGAAGTTATTACTTCTCAAGATGGTTCTTTAGCGGCATTACTTGGTGCATCTCCAGGTGCTTCAACTGTGGTAAATATTATGCTCCAAGTGCTTGAACGTTGCTTTGGTGATAAGATGAATTCTAATGATTGGCGTGATAAACTCTCTCAAATGGTCCCTTCTTATAAATGCTCACTTGAAGATAATATTACACATTTTAATGAACGCCGCTCAAAAACTGCCCAAACATTGCAGATGCCATTTTGTGCTATTTAAGGGTGAAATTGAGGTAAGCTTAAATTAAGCTTCCTCTCTCAATTTTAAACATTTCAAATCAATAGTTTTTTTGTTATAATGTGCATTTATTTTTATTTTAAGGATAGATAATGGCAATTGGAATGAGTGAATTAAAGAAAGGCTTAAAAATTGAAATTGATGGGATTCCCTATAGAATTACCGAGTATCAACACGTTAAACCAGGTAAGGGAGCAGCTTTTGTAAGAGCAAAAATAAAATCTTTTCTTGATGGTAAGGTTATTGAGAAAACTTTCCACGCGGGCGATAAATGTGAAGAACCTAATTTACAAGAAAATACAATGCAGTTTCTCTATCACGATGGTAGTATGTTTCAATTTATGGATACAACAACTTATGAGCAAATAGGCTTGAGTGATGAACAAGTAGGTGATGCAGCAAAATGGCTTATTGATGGACTAAATGTGCAGATTCTATTCCATAATCAAAAGGCAATTTCTGTTGATGTGCCACTTGTGGTAGAGCTTGTCATCACTGAAACTGCACCAAATTTTAAAGGTGATACAAGTAGTGGAGGTAAAAAACCTGCTACACTTGAAACAGGAGCAGTAGTGCAAGTGCCTTTCCACGTGCTTGAGGGTGAAAAAATTAAAGTCAATACAGAAACAGGTGAATATCTTGAAAAGGTAAAATAGGGGATTTATTACGATTCTAGTTAGAGAAATTCTTAAAAAGTAATGCTGTGAGTATTTTTTAGAATCTTGTATATAAGAGATTGAGAGAGAGAAAGCATAGATTTTTATTTTATTTATTAAAGTAAGTTTAAAGCAGGATTTGGTAAAATCCGTCCTTTTATTTACTTTATAACTAAAAGGATATGTAATGAAAAAAGGTATTCACCCAGAATATGTGCCGTGTAAGGTAACTTGTGTAACAAGTGGCAAGCAAGTTGAAGTTTTAAGCACTAAAAGTGAGCTTCGTATTGATATTTCAAGTTTTTGTCATCCTTTCTATACAGGAAGTGATAAAATTACAGATATTACAGGACGCGTTGAAAAATTCCGACAAAAATATAATATGAAATAAACCTGTGTTGCTGCTTGTGCCAACCCCGATAGGGAATCTTGAAGATATTACCATTAGGGCATTAGGCGCGTTAAAACAGGCTAATATCATTTTATGTGAAGATACAAGGGTTGCAAAAAAACTTTTAGAACTCCTCGTTTCACGCTCTTTACTCGCTCTTCCTGCTGATATGGATTCTCAAGTTTTTATAGAATCTAAACAATTTCTCTCGTTTCACTCTCATAATCAAGATGACTTTATCGCCTCTTTAGATAAGAAAATATTTAATTCTTGTGTGCTTTATCTAAGTGATGCAGGGACACCTTGTATAAGCGACCCAGGTGCAAAACTTATCTCTTATGCAATAATGAATAATATTGATTTTGACATTTTACCTGGGGCGTGTGCGCTTAATGTAGCATTTTGTGGAAGTGGTATAGAATCTACGCCTTTTGTATTTTTGGGGTTTTTACCACATAAAAAGCTAGAGCGTCAAAATAAAATCGCTCAAATTGCCAAGCTTCGTATGGAAGGAGCATACAGTGTAATTTGTTATGAAAGTCCTCATAGAATCTTAGATACACTTGAAGATATAGATTCTATCTTACCCTCCACTTACCTTAGCGTGCAAAAGGAGCTTACTAAGCTTCATCAACAACGATTTTATGGTAAGGCAAGAGAGATAAAAGAAAAGATTAAAACTTGTTCTATACGTGGAGAATGGGTGATTGTGTTTGATTTTACAGATTCTATTTGTGAGGTAGAAGAAAAAGCACTTCATTATGAAGATGTGTATATGCTTGATATTCCACCTAAGATAAAGGCTAAGATTCTAAGCAAGATGAGTTCAAGGAGCACAAAACAGTGTTATGAAGAGCTATTAGACAAAGAGAGAATGAAATGATTATCTATGGCAAACAACCGATTTTATATGCCTTAAACACTTGTGCTTGGCGTATTGAAGAATTTTATCTTGCTAAAGAGTTATCAAAAGATATATTTACACAATGTGCTAAACTCAATAAACCTATTAAAAGACTCGATTTAAAAAAGGCTCAAGCTTTAGCACACGGAGGGAATCATCAAGGAATCTTGGCACGTATCACACCACCAGATCCTTTGAGTTTAAATGAGTTGAAAAGCAAAGATTCTCTCCTTGTGCTTTGTAATGTAAATGATATAGGCAATATTGGTTCAATTTTTCGCACTGCTTATGCTTTGGGTGTGCAAGGGATAGTAATTTGCTTACCAAGTCTTAGCCAAAAAGCCTTAGAAAGTGTAGCTCGTCTCTCAAGTGGTGCTTTTTTACATATGCCTTATGGTATATTTTCACATATATTTGATATAATAAATGAGCTAAAAAATGCAAATTTTACACTTGTAGGTGCAGATATGCAGGGGCAAGAACAATGTAAAATAAAAGAGAAGTGGGCTTTATTTTTAGGAAGTGAATCTGAAGGCTTATCAGGACGATTGAAGCACAAACTTGATACAATACTTTCTATCAAAATGGAACATCACTTTGATTCGCTTAATGTAGCGGTAGCTACGGGAATTTTAATAGATAGGATAAAATATGCAAAACAACATTAATACTCAATTACTTGATGAGGAACTTGCTAAGCTTAAAGCCATTGGTTTGAATGAAATTTGCAAGACTACTAAACTTGCAAGTTCAAAGATTGAAGATGTGCTTGAAAAACGTTTTGATAAAATTGATAGAGTGAGAGCAAAGGGTTTTATCGCAATTTTAGAGCGAGAATATAATGTTGATTTGCGTGATTGGATTACATTGTGGCAGGAATCCCAGCAAGAAGATGCA
Organism: Helicobacter japonicus; assembly: GCF_000762845.2. Taxonomy (GTDB): domain Bacteria; phylum Campylobacterota; class Campylobacteria; order Campylobacterales; family Helicobacteraceae; genus Helicobacter_C; species Helicobacter_C japonicus. The sequence goes on from NZ_JRMQ02000013.1 coordinate 15,963, forward strand.
AAAAGTGTTTCACAAGTTATCAGTAAGCAAGATGAGGAAGAGCGCACAAAAAGATTGGCAGAAAATGTTATTAAGGTGCAAGAAAAAGAAAAGCAAAAAAATAAACAAAAAAATTACGAAAATCAAGTATTGAATCTTGCACTTAGCAGTGAATCTGCAAAAGAACCTGATACAGAATCTTATAATTGGCTTTATGTCATTTTGGTGCTTATTCTTTTGGCACTTATGGGATATTTTGCTTATAAAGCATTTATACAAGATCACGATGAAATAGTGCAAAAAGCACCAACTACTACACAAACAGCTGAAGACACTTATTCACAAGAAAATAGTTATGATGGAATCTTTTTTGACACTACTCATTCGCAAGAAGATACAGCTTCTGCACAACAAATGCAAGAAAAGCAAGATTCTACAGAGACGCAAGAAGTGAATGCTCAAGATATGATTCAAACACCATCTGCTCCAGAAGAGCAAAGGCACCCAGAGCAAAATTTCTTTTTTAATCCTCAAGCTACTGCTGATAAATCTCAATCTACGCAAGAAGCACAAAGTTTTCAAACGACTCAAACTGCACAGAATCAGCCTATTAAGGATAATATTTTACATATTGAATCTACCGATGATTTATGGCTTGGTGTGATTAATTTAGAGACAGGTTCAAAAGAGCAATTTTCTTATAAAAAAGCATATGATATTAAACTTAACCACAAAATGCTTTTTGTTATGGGACATAGTAGCTTTACACTTACACTGAATGGAGAAACTATTTCACACGGTGCAAAACATCCTGTGAGAATGTATTATGATGGCTCAACTTTAAAAGATGTAGGCTATACGACATTTAAGCAGCTTAATGGTGGTGTCGAGTGGTAAAATGGATTTTAGTAGTTATGCTTTTAACTACTAATGTGTTGGCAGATGCGTTTGATGACAAAATACGAAATTTAATGGGCGAACAGAGCTACCATACGAATGTAAAATTTGTTGAACGGATCTTTGCAAATAAAAATATGTATTACACAGGTGGGCGTCTTAATATTGCAAAAATCGTTTATGCACTCAAAGAAAATGGTTTGCTTTCTTCTCGTTTTGGACAACCAAGTGAAGTGAAGCTTAATTTTAGTGCTCGCACAAGTCCAATTTTGCTTACAAAGATTGGTAATAATATTCTTACCACAATGGGATACTCTTATTTTGTTATTAGCAAAGCTGAATTGAGTAATGGATTATCAAGTATAGAATTTTCATTTAATACGGAGCATAGCCCAGATATAGGGATTATCATTGATGAGTTAGGGAAACGAGGTTTTGTTTGTCTTGATATTAATCGTGTGAATGCGCAAACTTGGGAATATACACTTGAAGTCAATGAACCACGATTGCCTAATACAAGATTCCTCACTAAAACTGATAGTTTGACATTGCGCAATGCTTCTGGAGAATATTGGCTTAATGTTAATACAAGTGGGGAATTACACATACGAGCAATAAATCTTTCTAAATGGTATCCTCGAGTAGTTCTTTATGATAGGAATCTTAGTATAGTAGATATGGTGAGCAATACGGCTTCAGGCGGTTTGCTTAAAGTGAAAATTCCGCAAGGGATAAAATTTATAATGATTACAGATAATGATAATTCAGAGAATCTTAAAAGTGGTATTTCTGTGGAACTTAAGTAAAAGAATAGAATCTTAAATTTAAGAAAGGATTAAGTAAGATGTTTGATGAGATTGAGTTTGATAAAATAAAACGTTTGCCAAAATATGTTTTTGCTGCTATCAATGAGATTAAGCTAGAGATGAGACGCAATAATGAAGATGTAATTGACTTTTCTATGGGGAATCCTGATGGAAAAACGCCAGAGCACATTATCCAAAAGCTTTGTGAAGCTGCTCAAAAAGATAAAAATCAGGGCTATTCTGTTAGTCGTGGGATTTATAAGTTGCGTTTAGCAATTTGTAATTGGTATAAACGCACCTATGGAGTGGAGTTAGATCCAGAGACTGAAGCGTGTGTAACAATGGGGAGTAAAGAAGGATATGTTCATCTTGTTCAAGCGATTGCAAATCCGGGTGATAATGCTATTGTGGCTGAACCAGCTTATCCTATACATTATTATGCTTTTATTTTAAATGGCGCAAATGTTTCTACTTTTGGGCTAAAGTGGAATGAAGATATGGAGCTTGATGTCGATGATTTTTTTACAAATCTCAAACGTGTTTTAAGAGAAGTAATGCCGCGTCCAAAATTTGTAGTTGTTAATTTTCCTCATAATCCAACAACGATTGTTGTGTATAAAGCATTTTATGAACGTTTGGTGGCTATGGCAAAGCAGGAGAGATTCTATATTATTTCTGATATTGCTTATGCAGAGCTGTGTTTTGATGGTTTTAAGACACCGAGTGTGCTTGAAATAGAGGGTGCTAAAGATGTAGCGGTAGAGAGCTATACATTAAGTAAGACTTATAATATGGCAGGTTGGCGCGTAGGTTTTGTTGTGGGAAATAAAAAAATTATTCAAGCTTTGCAAAAGATTAAGAGTTGGATTGATTATGGAATCTACACGCCTTTACAAATTGCTGCAACTATTGCACTTGAGGGCGACCAATCGTGCATTGAGGACATTAAGGGTAAATATGAAAAGCGTATGGAAGTATTAATTCAAAGCTTCGGTGAGGCAGGCTGGAAAATGAAAAAACCTAAGGCAAGTATGTTTATTTGGGCAAAGTTACCTCAATGTGTAGGAGATATGGGAAGTTTAGAGTTTTCAAAAAGATTGCTTAAAGAAGCAAAGATTGCAGTAAGTCCAGGTGTGGGTTTTGGTGATTATGGTGAGGGTTATGTGAGAATCGCACTGATTGAAAATGAAAAACGTATTCGCCAAGCTGCGCGGAATCTCAAAGCATTTCTTAAACAATTTCAATAAGAGGTTTATATGTCAAAACTCATTGTGGGTATAGTTGGCTTTGGTGTTGTAGGGAGTAGTGTATTAAAAGCGCTTTTGGCAAATCGTAATATTATTAGCGCAAGAGCAGGAAAAGAAATTGAAGTAAAACATATTATCGTGCGTGATGAGGCAAAAGCCCACATAAAGCTTAGGAATTTAAACGCCACTGACGTAAAGGTGAGCACAAATGTAGATGATATTTTGCAAGATTGTGAAATTGAAGTTGTTATTGAACTTATGGGTGGTGTGGAAAGTGCCTATGAAATTGCAATAAAAGCTTTAAAGGCAAAAAAAGCTTTTATTACGGCAAATAAGGCAATGCTTGCCTATCATCGCTATGATATAGCACCACTTGCAAATGGTCTGCCTGTAGGTTTTGAGGCAAGTGTATGTGGTGGCATACCTATCATTCGTGTTTTAAAAGATGGTTTGAGTGCAAATCATATTCTTGCTATTGCTGGGATTCTAAATGGCACAAGTAATTACATACTTACACAAATGCAGCAATACAATCAAGATTTCTATACAGCACTTACTCAAGCACAGAATCTTGGCTATGCAGAGGCTGACCCAACGCTTGATATAAGCGGTGGTGATGCAGGGCATAAGCTTCTTATACTTGCTTCTTTAGCGTATGGAATTAATGCTATGCCAGAGGAGATTCTCATTGAAGGCATTGAAGGTATTATGCCTGATGATATAGAGTTTGCAAATGAGTTTGGCTATGTGATTAAGCTTCTTGGTATTGCTAAAAAACAAGAAAATGAAGTAGAATTGCGCGTGCATCCTTGTATGATTAAGAAAGGTGCGATGTTAAGCAAGGTAGATAATGTGATGAATGGCATTAGTGTGATTGGAGACTATGTGGGGGAGAGTATGTATTATGGCGCAGGAGCAGGAGGAGATGCGACTGCAAGTTCTGTAGTAAGTGATATTATTGCGATTGCACGAGGGGAGAGTGCGGCAATGCTTGGATTTAGCCAACCGCTTGAAGGTAATGAACATTTAAAGCTTAAAAACATTGATGAGATTTACTCACAATATTATATACGACTCTACGTATGTGATAAACCCGGTGTATTGGGGCAAGTATCGCAGATTCTAGGACAGCATAATATTTCTATTGGTGCATTTTTGCAAAAAGAGACAAATGATAAAAATATCGCTAAAATGTTGCTTTCCACGCATCATTGTTATGAGAGGGATATTAATGCTGCACTTTTAGAGCTAGAGAGGTTAGATTCTATCTCACAAAAGCCTTATAAAATGCGTATTGAATATTGAAATAGGAGATGAAAAGCGCACAAATGAATAGCAGAAACAAAGGCACACAAGCAGAGGATTTTGCCTGTGTGTTTTTGCGTGAATGTGGGTTTGAGATTTTAGAGCGCAATTTTTTTGCTCGTTGTGGTGAGATTGATATTATAGCATTAAAGGATAATGTTGTGCATTTTGTTGAGGTAAAAAGTGGTGAGGGCTTTGAGCCAATTTATAATATCACACCAAGCAAGATAAAAAAACTTACAAAGGCGATTGGATTTTATTTACTCACACATAAGATTACACAAGCCTATTGTCTTGATGCATTGATTATCAAAAATGGTGAGTGTGAATTGATTGAGAATATTACTTTGTGTTGAAAGTTATTCATTGCTGCAATAAAAATTCTCTTTACTAAATCGCATTGTTTTCTCCTGATGTTAAGTTATATTTAAAGAGCGTAAAAAACCCTCCCTTAAACCAATAAGAGAGGTAGATTCTAAACTTTCAAAACCATTGTGTTCTATGTATTGACATAGCCATTGTATAAATGCTCCCTCAAGCTCATAATATGCACTATCTCCTTGCCATTTTTTACCCTTACTTTTAGGCAAATTTCGAGTGCGTGTGCTATCTTCAATGATTTCACGCAAGGCTTTCCACGCACGATAATACGCACCTTTATACTTAAACATAAAACCCGCACTATCTTCAAGCACATACCCTTCAATAAAGCCATTCTCCCGCTTACCTTGTGTCAATAAAGAATTAGATTCTAATGCACTTTCACAATGGAGAAACTCACTCACTTCCTTCCAGCAATGAAGTGTTATTTTGTGCTCTTTGCATACAAAGCCAAATTTTTTCCCAAGAGCACAAAGTTCTATAAAAGGGAGATTTGCAAATCTAGGTGTGTTGTAAATCGCATCAAGTAAAATAACCTGCGGTTTTTCATAGGCGATAATATGTGGATCATCTTGTGGCTCTATTACTTCAAATACAAGGCTAAGATTGCGTGTTTTAAGCTCTTCATAAAGTTGAGATTCAATTTCTTGCGCAGAAACTTGCGTACTTTTGTGCAGAGATTCTATAATAAGCTTACGCGCTATATTTGCATAAGGGCTTGTTGGGTCGGATTTTGATGTAATGAAAAATTTTGCACTTTTAGAATCGCCATTACAAGCACTCATAATTCCTAAAAAGCCATTTTCTTTGACAAACACATTTACAGGATATGTCAATTTCTCCTTTAAAGTTTCATCGCTGGTTTCCTCTCGTTCTTTATAATTAAAGAATTTATCATAACTTCTTGCACAAATACTAAAATTATGCGTGTTAATAAACAAGCCTCTAGCTTTGCAAGTAAGAGTATTCCATTGTTTAGAAAAAAATGCCTCTTTAGTAAAATTAAAGCTTGAAATGTCTCCAAACTCTCGCTCTTTAATAAGCGCACTTGCACGAAGTTTTTGCAAGAGTGCAAAGATTGCACGAGATTGCTTTAGTGCATTTAAGGCAGGTATGTTATGTTTATTTTGCATATAAATTTGTGTAAAATTATCTTTATGCCTTATGACGCCCATAAGCGGACTTTGTGCTATAAGTTTAGACTTTTGAGCTTTTGTAACATAGCGATAAAGTGAGGGCGTTTTTGTCAAGACTACTATACGCAACGCCCCGCCAAACTCCACACCTCCTTCAAGTGCAAAATTTCGTTCATATACACATATCGGGTGTTTTTCTCTATTTCTATGCCCAAAAACTTGGTAAGTATGAGAATCTGTGCTTAGCGTGAAGCTTTTTGCACACTCTTGCATATCTTCATATCCGCCACTACCATAAATAAGCTGTTTTGTAGCGACAAGCAAAAGATTATTTGGCAAAGTAGGAAGTCCTCCGTGTGTGCATAAAATCATCTTATTATCATAAGTATATAAGCAACATTGACGCAGTTTGGAATAAAGTCTATGCGCATCTTTGCTTCCTACGCCACCTTGTTCTAAATCTTTTTTAGTAAATGTGCTAAATTCATTTATGCCTATGTCTTCTTTTCCCCATTTGTAGAGCCAACGCTCGTGATTCCCTTCAAGCAGACAGACATTTGGCAAATCCATAATGCCTAGTAAAAATCGCACAACTTGAGCATTTTGAATGCCTCTATCAATATAATCACCTAAGAAAATATAATATGCCTTTGGATTAAGAAATTGCGCACATACTGAAGAATTAAAATGTGATTGTTCTAAAATATGTAAAGAATCTTGAAAGGAATATTCTAAGGGGTTTGTCAAATAAAGATAATGTAAAAGTGTCTCAAAACAGCCGTGAATATCGCCTATATGATGAATTTGAGTATAAGCATTAAGATTAAGTGGAGTAAAATGGAGCATAGAATTTTCTTGCAAAGCTGTAATTTCATTGGCTTTAATTATAGTATAACGCGAGGGTAGGGATTGGAGCAAAGAATCTTGCAGAGTTTTATGCATAGATTCTAAAATATCAGCAGGCACAGATTTATAGCCTCTATTGGCATTTCGTTGCAAGGCTAATTCTAAGGGAATATGACTAAAATCTATGACAATTAGACGATAACGATAAGTTGTAGCAAGCGATTCGTAAGCACGTAATGCTTTTAAGCTCGTATGAGTTGCATCAATAATTGTGAAATCTCCCTGTTTCAGGCGTATTTCAAGGAGAGTAAAAAGCAATCTCCACACTTGCTTATCATTTTGTTGATTAATCCCACTCGTAATATAGGAATCTGATATGTGAGATATTGTAGATTCTGTATAGTCAGCTTTGGGTGTGATTTTAGGTAAAAGAATAGGAGAGCTTGCCATAAGGCGCAAAGAATCAGCACTTAGAGTATATTCACTTAGTCCCATATTTTTAATCCAAGTGCTTTTACCACTTGCAGGGATTCCTCGCATAAGAGCCAAAACACGCATTAATCATTCCACTTCATTCTTAGTTGTCTAAAGTATGTCTTTGTATCCCTAGCTTTTCTTGCAGCACTTTGATTTCTTTGCTCATTGCCGCTGTGGCACTGATTTGATTAATGAGTATATAGATATTAATAAGGCTTAAAAGCAAAGTAATAAATACACAAACAAGTGCAATTTTTACTGCCCTTTTTGCAATTTTTTGTGATTCTTCTTCTTTTATAGAATCTGTCTTCATACAATCCTCCTTGTGAATTTATGTATAATTATAGCAGCAAACATACCAAATGCTAGAAGCACAACTATACACGCTCCTATGCTGATATTAAAATAATATGCTACAAAGAATCCAACCCACATAAAAATAAGTGAAATAGCCCACGAGATCATCATCATCATTTTAAGTGAATGTGAAAAGAGGTTGGCAATGTAGGCAGGGATTGAAAGAATGGCTAATACTAAAATTAATCCTGCAACGCTCATTGAAATCACAACTCCAATGGCAATACATACAAAAATGAGAGTTACCCAAAGTTTGACATTCATACCCTTAAGCGCACAAAATTCACTATCATAAAATAAGCTTAGAATTTCATAGTAATAGAGTGAAACAAATATGATAATAAAAATATCAAAAATTGCCATAGCTATAATTTCATCAAAACCCACAGCGAGTATTGAGCCAAAGAGGTAGCTTGAAATATCGCTATTATATCCCGGACTTAAATCAATAAATATAACACCTATTGCCATACCAAGAGCCCAACTTGCACCTACATAAGAATCTAACCGCTCCCTTTGATATAAAAACGCATAAGCAAGAAAGAGTGCCATAATGACACTAAAAAGCATTGCTCCAAGCATTGTGCTAAATCCACAAAAAAGTGCCAAACCCACACCACCAAATGCACTATGAGCTACACCTCCTGCGACAAAGACATTTTTGTTTGCTACAATCATTGAGCCGATTATTCCACTGCAAATACTTACTAAAAATGATACAGCAAGGGCAATCCATACGAATTGATAAGAAAATAAATCAACCATTAGATTCTCCTTGTGCAACTTTGGCAAAAGAGTTAAGAATATCTACTTCGCAAATATGCTCGTTCAAATCGAAATCAAGCTTTGGAATCTGATGGATAAGTGCGTATTTATTAATATAAAGCACTTCTTTTGCATAGCCTAGCATAACAGAAATATCGTGGCTTACTACAATAATGCTTAGTGCAGTGTTGAGTTTTGAAAGGAGCTGGTAAATATCTTCTTGTGCTTTGACATCGACATTTGCGGTTGGTTCATCAAGGATAAGCAGTTTAGGATTATCCACAAGTGCGCGTGCGATAAAGACTTTTTGACGCTCACCGCCAGATAAGGCATAGAGCGGTTTTTTTGCAAGATGAGTAATATGGAGCTGTTCCATTATATCGTAGATTTTTTGAGATTTTTTTACTCTAAAGCCACATATTTTGGGCTTTAACAAGCCCATTGTAATGACATCATATACACATATTGGAAAGTCCATATTAAAATTTGTAATTTGTGGCACATAGCCTATCTGTGCTATGCTCATATTTTGTGCAAAAGCAATACTACCACTTTTTGGCTTTAAAAGCCCAAGTATAAGTTTTATGAAAGTTGTTTTACCTCCACCATTTGGTCCAATAACCGCCCAAAAATCATTTTCTTTTACACAAAAGGAGACATTTTCTAGCACATTATGTCGTTCATAGGCAAAGGATAATTCTTTAATCTCTACAAGTTGCGACATAAGCTAGTCTTTAAAGTATTTTTGCACACAGGATTTGCTCTCTTGTGCAGAGAGTGAAAATGCAATTTGACAGGCTAAATCTTGCAGAGATAGAAGCCAATCTTTACGCAAAACATCAAGCTCAATAATGCGTAAATCTAGTTCTCTTGCAAACATCTCTACACGTGATTTTGCAAATTCAGGCTGAATAAAAATTGCCTCTACACTATCTTTTTTCGCTTGTGCCATTAGTGCGACCAATTCTCTCCCTTTAATCTCTTTACCATTATTCTCTATACTTAATTCTTTAACTTTAAATTCCGCACTCCAATATGTAAGTGCAGGGTGATAGGTAATAAAGCTTTTTTTAGAATCTTCTTTAGCAAAAAGTTCTTTTGTATGTTCTTGTATTGCTTTTATATCATCGCTTAAAAGTGTAGCATTTTGTTGAAAAATTTTAAAATGCTCTTTATCAAGTTTGCCTAAAGTTTGTGCAATAATATCAATTTGAGGCAAAATAGCTTTTGGAGATAGCCAAATATGCGGATTGTGAGCGTGAGTATGCTTTGAATCTGCTCCCTTTATACGATTATCTGTTAATACAGAGTGAGCGAGATTATAATAAATAAGTGAGGGATTAATATGTGCTATGCGTTTAAGCCAAGCAGATTCAAAAGGCATACCCACGCCAAAGAAGATATGAGAATCTTCAATATATTTCATTTGTGCAATACTTGGCTCATAAATTTCGGGCGACTTGCCTTTAGGCACAAGCACTTCTACCTCAACATATTCACCGCCAATGCGCTCAATCATTTCTTTTTGTGGCAATACACTCACAAGCACCTTGATAGGAGTAGCGCATAGGGTGGAAAAGTGAGCGGCACATATATAAAATATAAAAATTTGCAATAGAGATTTCATTTTTTAGCCTGTATTTGTTGTGCTAGTGTTGGAAGATTAGACATTGCTTGGATTCTATCAATGAGTAAAGGAGATTTTGCAAATGCACTATTATGTTCATCTCCTGCATACAAAGAAGTGATGACAACCCCACCAAGCATATTTTCATATTTTTTGCCAGTTGTTACGCTCCACGCACTATGTGCGACAATGGCTCTACCTTGATACTCTCCAATATAGAGCATAATATGTCCTTGTAGCCAAAGAATGCTTTGATAAGGCGTAGCATTAGCGATAATAAAGGCTTCTTTATCCTTACGACTAAGTTTGCTTAAATCAATTTGATTTTTACCATAATATACTTGAGCCTTAGAATTTCGCGGAAGATGTAAGCCATATTGTGCAAAAATATCGCGGATAAAGGCAGAGCAATCGCGATTTTGCAAATATCCACCCCAGCCGTATTTTTGTCCTATCATTGCATTAATTGTTGAAGCGATAGTTTGAGAATCTAGCTTTCTTGGGAAAGATTCAACTTCATCAAGTGAGATAAAGCTTTGTTCTCTTTTAGCCTTACCATTATTTAAACGCACATAGGTTGCAATACCTGTTATTTGTTTAAGTTGTGTCCCATACACAGGGAAAATCTGTCCAATACGCGCTTGCGTGATAAAGTGTTTATGAGAATCAAATAAAGGAATACTATCAACAATAGGGCTTACATACCTTGTGTAACTTTGTATTTCTTTTACTTGTTCTTTGGTAAGCGTAGCAAAATGTTGTGATTCTATCCAGCCATAGACAAAGCCAGATTGGATATGCACCCAAGCTTTATCTGTGCTTATGTGTGTGATAAGCACAGGTGTTCCTGCAAAAATAAGGGAATTTTGCCATCTATCAAATGGATAACCGCTAGGTTTATTAAATAAGGGTTTGTTTGTAGGCACTGCGCGCACTGCGGTTGTAGTGGTAATAATGGCTTTTTGATTTTGACTTGGATAAGAGCTAAGATTCATAGAATCTATAAGCTCCTTTGCCTCTTGTGGGCTTATTTCTTGGAGGTTTTCACCATAGCTTTTTGTTTTACCTTTGCCTGTGGCGATATTTTGAAGTGAGGGGAGAATCCAAAAGACCTCATTTTTTTTTGGATTTACTTTTTGATGCCAAGGAGAAAAATATTTTGCAAGATAGTCTTTTTTTAGAATCTCAAGGGATTTTGAGTTTTCTTTATTTAAATTTTTTTGGGTAGATTCTTTATCTTTAAGATAAAAAAGCGCATCTTGAGGCAATGAGCGTAAATCCTTTACTTCTGCACTCGGAATGATTTTTGGGTTAGAAGCACAAGCTGCTATAAACATACAAAAGAAACAAGAGCTAATGAGCCAAATATATTTCATTTTAAACCTAAAAAGTTTGATTTTGATATGCCTGCAAAAGGGCAATAATAGCTTCTTTGTCATAGCCTATAACAAGCATATCATTATAGATAATAATAGGTCGTTTTAAAAGTAAGGGATATTGTGAAAGTAAGGTGATTTGATGTTCTAAAGTTGCGAGAGTAGATTCTGTAATCACCCCTTCTTTTTTGAGATTCTTATAAGTTGTGCCTTTGGTATTAAGCACAATTTGAATACCTTTTTTTTCTATCCAAGAGGCAATAAGTGCCTTATCAAGACTATGTGTTTTTAAATCAATAAAAGTAAAAGGAATACTATGTTTATCTAAAAGCGTAATTGCTTTTTTTACACTCCCACAAGTTTTAATACCATAAAGTGTTATCATTTTATAGCCTTTTTTTGATAATATGAGAATCTGCAAAGTTTTTAGAATCTTGTGTAGATTCTATCATAGGATAGTGTATAGAGAGTAGATTAGAAACGCAAAGATATATCATTTGATATATACGCTCAAAACCCTCCATATCTTTATAGGCATAAGGGTCGGGAATATCTGCGCCTTTTAATCCAAAATCACCAAGTTTTTTCACTTTTTGTTTTTCAAAACCAAGTGTAAGTAAATCTGCGTAATTTTGTTTATCAAGTGCGATAATGAGGTCAAAGTTATCATCAGAGTAAATACTTACACGTCTGCCTCTTAAATCATCAATATTTAATCCGTGTATTTTTGCTATATTACGCGAACCTGCACAAGGTGGCTCATCAATATGCCACCCGCTTGTCCCTGCAGAATCCACTCTAAGATTCAAATTATATTTTTGTGAGATATGCCTTGCTATACCCTCTGCTAAGGGTGAGCGGCAAATATTACCTAAACATACAAAGAGTATGCCCTCAATTATAGAATCTTTCATAATATCGCCTTTGTGCTGACAAAAAGATGAGTAGGTTTTGTAGCGTGGAGAATAAACTGCAAAGGTGATTGATTAGGGTGAGATTGATGAGTTTGAAATAAAGGTTGGCTAAATTCAAAAATAGCAAAATCTACATTTTTGCCCTCTTGTAATGAGCCATTATTTAATCCTAAAGCTTTTGCGCCATAGAGTGTAGCACTTAGCAAGAGACTTTGAGAGAGGCTTAGAATCTCTTCTTGTGGATAGGCATAGAGCGCAGCACGTAGCTCATCAAGCAAATTCACATTATTATTTGAGCTTTTGCCATCTGTGCCAATGGCTAAAGGAATGTGAGAATCTAATAAAAATTCACGCTTAAAGAAAGCATTGTTTAAAAGGCGATTACTGCGAGGGCAAGTGATAATTGAGGCATTGAGTGATTTTATTATACTTGCTTCTTCTTGAGTGATATGCAGACAATGTGTGAGTGAGAGAGCGTTATTTTGAAGCGGAATAAGCATATCAAGAAAGCTTTTAGGTGAATATAGACTTTTTGAGTTCGCAGCATTCATAAATTGACTAAAAAACCCCTTAAAGTATCCATTGCTTTGAGTAAGCCATTCTCGTTCTTGTGCGGATTCTAAAAAATGTGCTGAAAGTGGCATTAAATCCTTTGCAGCGAGTTCTATAAGTTTTTGTGCCATTATGGGGTGGAGAGAATAGGGAGAATGCAAGGCAAGTGCAGGGATAAAAGTGCTCGAAGCAAGAGATTTTGAGTTTTTTAACCGCTCTAGCACATTACTATAAAGAAAATCAATAGCACTTGGATTACTCCCTATGGCTTCATTAAAATACACTACACGCAAAGGACTTTGAGCAAGTATAGGCATATCATTGCCATAACTACTTATTGCACCCACACTTCCTACCCCAGCATTTATTTGTTCGTTAATACCTTGTAAAATGATAGATTCAGAAGAATTGCCACTATTGAGGACTTCATCGCGCGATGTCATCAAGCTATCAAGCCACGCACCAAAATCCCCATAACAAAATTGTGCTAAATGTGAGCCAAACTCAAAATGTATATGAGCATTAATGAGTGCGGGTAAAAGCACAGCATTTGGGTAAAAGCTCATTTTTGCATTAGGGTAGAGCGCACAAAGCTCTTTATAATCTCCTACTTTTAAGATTCTATCTTGTTTTTCTTCAAAGACAATGCCACCATTATGGAGAATAGAAAAATTTTCATCGCATACAAATACTAAAGCAGCACCAAAGATTTGCACCCTACACCGCCTTTGTGATATTTATATCAAGCTTATTATATGGAATCTCAATACCATTTTTATCAAGGTTTATTTTTATAGATTCTAATACCTTGCTTTGTGAATCGATAATGCCATATTCAAGTTTTACCCAAAAGCGTAGAGTAAAATTTAAAGAACTTGCACCAAGCTCGGTTAAGCCAATAAAAAATGATTTATTTAAATCTATTTCTGGTGTAGAATTTATCACTTCGGTGATAATTTTTTTTACAGCTTCAATATCACTTTCATAGCCTACACCAATGATAAGTTCAATACGCCGCTGTTCGTTAAAGGTTGTATTGATAATATTTGCTGTTGCCATATTGCTATTAGGGATAATTGCGAGTTTGCCATCGTTAAGCTGTAAAATTGTTGTAAAAAGATTAATACTTTCAACATTCCCAGTAAGCCCACTAACTTCAATCAAATCACCTCGCTTAAAAGGGCGTAAAACGATGAGGATAATTCCACTTGCCACAGAAGAAAGTGAATCTTTAAGACCAAGCGCAATAGCAACACCAGCAGTGCCTAGCACGGCGATAATAGAGTTTGTCTGCACACCGATAGTGCCAAGTGCAGCGACAATCATTACAACAAGTGAGAGAACAAAAATTACTTGTGCAATAAACTTTGCGAGTATTTCATCTTTTTTTGCGATAGCTTTGCGGACTTTATTTCCTATAAATTGTGAAAAATAATAACCCACGATAAGAATGAGCGCAGCTTTTAAAAGTGCGATACCAAGCTGTTCAAGTTGTGGGAGAAAGTTGATGAGGTATGTTTGTATTGTTTGCATTATTTTTCCTTTGTGTATGGTGTATAGAGTGTGTCATTACTTAAAAAAGCTTCAATTTTACCATATAAACTTTGTTGATGATAAGGTGAGGAGATGTCATTAAGACTCAATTCTGTTTGGGGGTTAGCAATAAAGAGTTCGGCAATTTTACCCTCTTGGAGTGAGCCTTTATTGAGATTAAGGATTTGTGCAGGAGTATAGCTTGTGAATTGTGAGATGAGCGAGAGAGGGATTTGACAATGTTTATGTAAATAGGTATAAAGTAGTGAAAAATACACCTCAAGCGCATCTATTCCAAAACTTGCTAATTCAAAAACTTGATCTTTTTTGGATTTAAAGTCCGCGCACTGCAAACTTGTTAGCGTGTTAATCTCACCTTTTTGCAAAAGATTCAAAATCTGTTCTTGTGATTGCTTATCTACAAGTGGGGGGTTGATTTTAGCTGCTGTATTATAGTTTTCACATAAAGTTTCATCAAGAATTAAGTGATGTATTGAAGTTTGTGTGAAAAAATCAGCTTGTATGGGTGATAGATTCTCTTTAAAAGTATGCAGTATATCAAAGCTACGCGGATATACAAGTGTATCAAAAATAATCTTTATAGGCATATTGTGGAGCATTTCAGCAATTTTAGCAACTTCTTTTGTTTGACTATATGCAGGAATTGAAGGAAGCCCAAGAGATGCGCTTAGAATGCCCTCATTCATCACTCCATCAGCCACAGATGAATCTTGACAAAAACATATCAGTGGAATGTCAAGCATTTGAGCATATTGTGCAATTTTCATTAAAATATGCGCGTCTATATCACTTCGTGCAAAAATTGCACGTCCACCGCTATTATGCAAAGTGCTAATATCGCTTAATTTACCCTCATTATTGAGTGGATTAATTGCGGGGAGTAGGTGAATGGGAGATTGTGTATTAAGACTTTTGATAAGTTCAATAGAGCCATTTTCGCTACAAGTAGGATTTGTGCAAGGATAGAGTAAAATACTTCCTACACCACCTTTAAGAGCTTTGGTCGCTAATGAGAGGAGATTCTTTCTAGAAAGAGAAAGGCTTTTTGGTGCGACATTTAAATCAATCATTGCAGGAAAGAGAAGTTTGCCCTCTACATCTAGTATTTCTTCATTGGGAAGTGGAGTAAGTGAGCCAATTTCTATGATGATTCCATTTTCTGTGCGCAAATCACCCTCTTTTACGCCTTGATAATCACAAAGTGTTGCATTTTTAAAAAGCATAATGTTCTCCTTAGAATCTTAGGGTAGTAAAAGATCTGTTTTATGTATCATAATAAGCACACCAATAAGTATGAGCAATAGCCCAGCAATCACCTCCACAATGCGTAAAAATGGGGTGAGTTTTTTGAGTAAGTGCAGTGCTTTTTGCACAAAAAGAGCTACAAGCAAAAATGCTAAACCTAATCCACCACAATAACAAAGCATAAGCCAAAATGCGTGATTTGCTTGAGTGAGTGAAAGTGTGAGGATTGAAGTGAGAATAGGACCTACACAAGGACTCCAACCAATACTAAATCCAATACCAAGAATCAAGGGGGACAGGAATCCAAAGCGTGTGTGATTGAGGTTAGAATTAAAATTTTTGTATAAGAAAGCAAATCTAAAAGGAAATAAAAAATGTATCCCAAAGAGAACAATAATACCTCCAGCAATATAGCGCACTAAAGAATGTGCAAAAAATGCGCCAAGTGCAGATGAAGCAAAGATTCCGAGTGTGATAAAAACAAGTGAAAATCCAGTGATAAATAATAAAGCAGTGTAAATAATACGCCATTTGTAAGAATAATGTTTGTCTTCTAAGTTTTGAATCTCCACACCAGAGATATAAGAAATGTATGGAGGAATCAGAGGTAAAATGCAAGGGCTTAAAAAAGTTAAGATTCCTGCCAAAAAACTTGCCCCAAAAGGCATAGTTTCATAAAGTGTAATGAGCGCATTGTCTAAAATCACTATTATCCTTTACAAGTATGGAGTGTGGCATTATATCTAAGGCGCGACAATATTTTTGTAAATTGGACAAAAAAACATAAAATTGTTATATAATTTTGCTTTTTTATTTAAAGTTTGAGTTAAGGTTAAAAGGATAAGTTGCTATGGATAAGATATATCAGGCAGAAGAGGCTAAACAAAAAGAGAGTAAATCTTCTGTAAAATCGTATATAGAAGACAAAAAAGTGAAAGAAAAAAATTTTGATGATTTTGGGTTGAAAGATTTTGTATTAAAAGGCATTAAAGAAGCTGGATTTAGCTCACCCAGTCCTGTGCAGGAGCAGAGTATCCCTATAATCTTATCAGGCAAAGATCTTGTCGCTCAAGCACAAACAGGCACGGGAAAAACAGCAGCATTTGCTATTCCCATTTTAAATGCTTTAAGCCATAATAAAGAAATAGAGGCACTTATTATCACACCTACAAGAGAACTTGCTATGCAGATTAGTGAAGAGATTCTAAAACTTGGGCGATTTGGTAGGATTAAAACAATTTGTATGTATGGCGGACAAAGTGTTAAACGACAATGTGATTTACTAGAAAAGAAACCTAAGGTAATGGTCGCTACACCTGGAAGACTGCTTGACCATCTCCAAAATGGTAGAATCGCACATTTTATGCCAAAAATTGTTGTGCTTGATGAAAGTGATGAAATGCTTGATATGGGTTTTTTAGATGATATTGAGGAGATTCTAAAATTTTTGCCTAACACGCATCAGACATTACTTTTTTCAGCAACTATGCCCGAGCCTATAAAAGCCTTAGTTATGAGGATTTTAGATAAGCCTTCTTTTGTGAAAATTACACCAGCAGATGTTACAAACAAAGATATAGAGCAGCAATATTATATTATTAATGAAAGTGAGCGAGATGAAGCGATTGTGCGCTTAATTGAGACACAAAATCCTACAAAAAGCATTATTTTTACTCGTATGAAAAAAGAGGCAGATGCACTTGCTAAAAGACTTGTAAGTCGAGGTTTTAAAGCTGCTACACTCCACGGAGATATGGAGCAATGGGAGAGACGTGAGAGTATGAAAGCCTTTAAAGAAAAACAAATTGAGATTCTTGTCGCTACCGATGTGGCTTCTCGTGGGTTAGATATTAGTGATGTGAGTCACGTTTTTAATTATCATATTCCACTTAATCCTGAAAGTTATGTTCATCGTATTGGGCGCACTGGACGTGCAGGAAAAAAAGGTGTGGCAATAACTCTTGCTACACCTCTTGAATATAAAGATTTAAGCAAAATTAAACAAATTACTAAGGCTAAACTTAAACTTTGTGAAATAGCCCAAGAATATAGTGATGACGCATTTTCCCAAGAGCTTTCACATATTAAAGTAAGTGAAAAATCAGTAGCTATTTATGAAAAACTTAAAGACAAGGTAGATACTACACAGCTTTGTCTTAAACTTATTTCATTGCATTTAGAAAAAAATAGTAATGCAAAAATTGGATTCACAAAAGAGCAAGTTGCCGGATTTGAGCTTCAAACCGAGATTTCTTTAGACAAAAAAATAAACCAAAAAAATCATCGCTCTAAGAGAGCACAAAATAATAAGGATAATAGAAATAAAAAGGGCAAAAATCAGAGTAAAAAGCGATATGATGATATTGATAGAAGTCAGCCATATACTGGCAGTATTTGGGGTTAAAATGAAAATAATCAAGAAACTTGTATTCATTGCATTTTTATGTGTAGGGACACAAGGGATTGATTTTTCTGTTGCACCCGTTTTTCCTAATAATTCTACCTTTGGTAGTCTAAATATAGGTGGGGTGCGCTCTTCTATTACGCATTCATCGGGAGAAATGCAGGATTATAAAAGCAATAGAGGAGCAGCAATTTTTGGCTTAAAGAGAGGATTTGCATTGGGAGATTCTCGTAGCTTTTTGCTGAATGTATATATTGATGGGGCTGCAGGAAGAGAAAACAAAAATGGATTTTATGCCTTTTCTGTTGGCGGACAAGTGGGATATCGCTTTTTTAGCGGACGCGTGATAGGTTTGCTTGGCGGGGGATTTGAAATGAGTAATCTCGCTATGCCTCAAACAACAGAGCAATATAATATTTATGGTGGATTGGTTAAGGCAGAGATTTTTATTGATATAGCGCGTGGATATGGTGTGAGCGTAGGTTATACACAAGGTTTTGACCATAAAAGTAAAAAACTCCTTGGTGAGCGATTTGACACCTCAAGCATTATGCTCACTTTAAGCTATTATGATTTTAGTATTTAAAATAATGTATTGATTTGCTCAATAAAATCCATTGCATCGACATTTGTGCCATTTATCACTATACCAAAGTGTAAATGTGCTCCACTTACGCGTCCTGTATCACCGCTTTTAGCAATAATTTGTCCGCGTTTAACGCTCTCCCCTTGTTTGACATTAAAATCACTCAAGTGAAAATACACACTTACAAGCCCTTCTCCGTGGTCGATAGCAATTGTTTTACCAGAGAGATAGCGGTCTTGCACGAGAGCAACCCTACCATCATTGCTTGCTTTTATATCAGTGCCTATACTAGCGCGAAAGTCTGTGCCTCCGTGATAGCTTTTAAGTGTGCCATTAAAAATACGTGCTGTGCCATAAGGACTTGTGATAACTGAATCAAGTGGCTTTATAAATGGTTTATCCCATAATCGCCCTTTTGTAATGGTGCGATAGACTTTAATCATATCATTTCTTTCTTTCTCAATGCGCTTTGCTACTTCTTCAGGATAGCTAATCTTATCTTTTGCCACGGTTATTTGTTCTTTTTTATAATCTTTTTGTATGATTGTAATTTTTGCGATGTTGTTCTTACCACTTTTGATAAATTTAATTTCTTTATCATAGTATCCAATTGGCACAAATGCAATGAATACATTATCTTTGATTGGATGTTTTATAAAGTGAAGTGCTTTTTTATCATAAGTAAGTGATGACGGCTTATTTGTAGAGTAGATAAAGGCTGTGCCATTATATGCAGTATTATTTTCTAATGGTTCTTTTGCTCCAAGTGTGTGTGCAAATCCTAAAATAAAACATAAGGTATAAAGTAGGCGTAAGCGCATAATCGTTCCTTTCCAATTTAAAGATAAGTAATTATAGCGTTTCAAAGCTTAGATTCAAGAATTTTAGGATAAAATCCCGCTTTTGTTTATACAAAAATAACACTTCAATTCACAAGGAATGCAAATGTATGCAGTATTTAAGAATGGAGGCAAGCAATACAAGGTCATTGAGGGGAGCATTGTTCTTCTTGATAAAATGAATCTTGAGCCAAAGTCAAAGGTTGAATTGAACGAAATTTTAGCTATTGTCGATAATGATAAAGCCAATATTGGCACGCCTTTTATAAAGGGTGCAAAAATTGAAGCAGAAGTTATCAATGAGGGCAGAGGTAAAAAAGTCGTTACATTCAAAAAGCGTAGAAGAAAAGATAGTAAGACAAAAAGAGGCTTTAGACGCGATTTTACACGCGTGAGGATTCTAAAGATTATAGCAAAATAAGGAGTGAGATATGGCACACAAAAAAGGTCAGGGTAGCACCCAAAATAATAGAGATTCAGCTGGACGCCGACTAGGTGTCAAAAAATTTGGCTCACAATTTGTGCGTGCAGGCAATATTATCATTCGCCAAAGAGGCACAAAAGTGCATCCAGGTGATAATGTAGGTCTAGGTAAAGATCATACGATTTATGCACTCATTGATGGTGTTGTAAAATTTCAACAAAAAGACAAGAATCGTAAAAAAGTTTCTGTTATTCCTGCTTCATAAAAATCTCAAATAAACAAGATTCTATTTTTTTATAAAAGAAGATAGAATCTTAATAAACTCAATACTCAAATTAGCAATCTGTATATATTCGCTTGGATATAAAATTTAAGGATATTTAAAATGTTTGTGGATAGTGTAGATATTTTTGTCGCTTCTGGCAAGGGAGGTGCAGGTGCTGTGAGCTTCCGCAGAGAAAAATTTGTCATAAATGGCGGACCTGATGGTGGCGATGGTGGCGATGGTGGCGATGTGTATGTGGAAGTGGATAATAATACAGATACGCTTTCGAAATTTCGTGGAGCACGTCATTATAAAGCAAAAAATGGACAACCCGGTCAAGCAAAGCATTGCAGTGGCAAAAGGGGAGCGCATATCACTCTTAAAGTCCCTCTTGGCACACAGATTCTTGATTTTGACACCAAAGAACTCATTGTAGATATGGACACTTATCCTAAAAATGTGTGTTTGCTTAAAGGAGGTAAGGGTGGTTTAGGCAATGCACATTTTAAAAATGCAACAAATCAAGCACCAACTTATGCTCAAAGTGGCTTAAGCGGAGAGGAGAAGCATATTCTCTTAGAATTGAAGCTTATTGCTGATGTGGGGCTAGTGGGATTCCCAAATGTAGGAAAATCTACACTTATCTCAACTCTCTCAAATGCAAAACCAGAGGTTGCAAACTATGAATTTACTACGCTTATTCCTCATCTTGGTGTGGTTGATGCAGATGAGTTTTCTTCTTTTGTAATGGCGGATATTCCTGGAATCATCGAGGGAGCAAGTGGAGGAAAGGGCTTAGGCATAGCATTTTTAAAACATATTGAGCGCACAGGATTCTTACTTTTTGTGCTAGATATTATGCGTGAGCAGAGTTTAAAGGAGCAATGGGAGATTCTCTGCTTAGAGTTAGAAAAATTTTCTCCGATTTTATCGCAAAGAGCTTTTGGAATCGTGCTCTCAAAAAGTGATATGCGACACTTAGCAGAAGAGTTTGCAGACAAATTTGACAAGCAAAAACAAGAACTTGAGCAGTTTTTGGCTCAAAAAGGTAATCCACAAAGTTTTATCTTACCTATTTCAAGTCTTGAAAAAAGTGGGTTAAAAGAATTAGTTTTTGAGATTCTAGAATCTATTCACAAACATTAATCCTTTCATCAAATTTTACAATAAACTTCATCTTTAATCTCATATTTTTATATCATAATGTTACATTATTTTACATAAGTATATTTTATTTTTACCAACTCTTTTGCTTTTAAGCAAAAATCGGGGGGGGGGGGGGCTAGAATTGAGTTCGCATTATCAATGCAAATTTAATTCTATGAAAGGTGGTTTTTTATGAAGACTACAAAATTATTTGTAAGTTCAGTAGTGGCTTTAGCGTTATCAAGTTCTGCACTTGTAGCTGAAGAAAGTGGTGTTTTTGTGGGTGTAGGTGTAGGCTATGGTGGCTCTCAAATAAAAAGTGATGGAGACAAAACAAATCTCAAGGGTATAAGCTATGAGATTATTGCTGGTTATAAACAATTCTTTACACAAGATTTTGGTTTGCGCTATTATGCAAACTTTGCCTATGCAGATGCAAGTAAAAAAGCAAGTGGTGGTGATGAAAAAATAACAGGTAATGTAATGGATTATGGAGTGAATGTTGATGCGCTCTATAACTTTATTTCTGGAGATACAAGCTTTGGTGCATTTTTGGGACTCGGACTTGGTGCTAACTCTTGGGGTGGCAAAACTTTTAAAGATGATAAAATGGATAAAACAGGTTTAAATCTTGCGCTTAATGTTGGTTTGCGCACAGAGATTGCTAAAGCACACGGCATTGAAATTGCTGCTCGTGTGCCTTTTATTGCTACGACATTAGCAAAAGCAGATGCAGCAACAGGAAAGCCAAAAATAACAGGCTCACATACTTATAATGTAGGTGTGAGATATATCTTTAGTTTCTAAGATATAAATAAAACCCCCAACCCTTAAGTGATTTCACTTAAGGGTTAATTAAAAGCCCCCCATTCATCTCATAAAAACTTTCCATATTTTAAGCCTAAACTTAAAGTCATATCTTTACAATATAATTCTTAGATATGAAAAAATAAAAAAATGGAGATACAATGTGGGTGGCAGGAATTGATGAAGCAGGGAGAGGTTGCCTTTGTGGTAGTTTGTTTGTCGCTGGAGTGATAGGCAAAGCACATATTATAGAATCTTTTGGTGCAAAAGATAGTAAAAGGCTTTCTCCAAAGAGACGCGAATATATTTATGAATCTATGGAGAAAGCGCAAAATAAGGGAGAAATAAGCATTTATGTGGTGGAAATAAATGCAGAGGAGATTGATACAAATGGTTTAAGCTTTGCAATGAGAAAAGGTATAGAATCTTTGCTTAAAGCACTAGGAGATTATGCTCTGCAATATAAGATTTTGCAAAAGGAATTAGAGATAAATGACACAAATAATGGAGATAAAA
This sequence comes from Helicobacter japonicus, assembly GCF_000762845.2. Lineage (GTDB taxonomy): Bacteria > Campylobacterota > Campylobacteria > Campylobacterales > Helicobacteraceae > Helicobacter_C > Helicobacter_C japonicus. Next base: position 38,414 of record NZ_JRMQ02000013.1, read on the forward strand.
GGGAAAGATTCACAATAGTTATAGATGGTAATACAATATTTAATGCACAAATCCCACAATATTTGCAAGAGCTTGGTTTAAGCGTAAAAACATTGGTTAAGGCAGATAGTCTTTTGTCTGTTGTATCTTGTGCTTCTATCGCGGCAAAAGTGTGTAAAGATAGGCAAATGTGCGCATTAGATAAACTCTACCCACAATATAAACTTGCCAAAAATAAGGGTTATGGGACTTTAGAGCATAGAAAAAGTATCGCGCAATATGGATATTGCCCTCATCATCGTAAAAGTTTTGCCTTCAATGCCTTAAAATTGCTTTAAAGTATCTGTGTTTTAACTTTATTTTAAAATGAAAAAGTATAGAATTTCAGAAACTTTTCAGTTTAATGATAAGTAGTTTATAGTAAAAGTGAGATTTTATGTTACCAGAGTGGAGTGATAAATTTAGTGTCCATAATGAGATTATTGACCAGCAACACCAAACACTTTTTAAACTTGCCCATAAGGCGTATAAGATTGCCAATGCTCACACGACACGTAATGAGGTAAAAAGTATTATTACAGAATTTTTTGATTATATGAAAACACACTTTAGAGATGAAGAACAATATATGCAAATTATTGGTTACCCAAGACTTGAAGCTCATAAAAAGATACATCGCGCACTTATAGCAGATATGGCGAGTATGGTAAAAAACATTCATTCTGCAAATGAAATCAAGGATAAGATTCTTGTTATCGCAAGAGATTGGCTTTTAACACATATTTTACAAGAAGATATGTTAATTGAAAAATATCGCAAAGAATCGGCAAAGTCTTCACCATCGCAAAAGTTTTATATTTATACTTGTGCGTGTCCGGGCAAAGAACATAAATTAACAGAATCTATGCATCTTTTTGTGAAAAATACTGCACAAAATGTGCGTTGTAAAGAATGTCAGCAAGATATTGTTATTAAGGATAAATAAAATTTTATCTTGTTAAAAAGGAGGAGAATAATGCTACCAGATTGGAGCGATGAGTTTAGCGTTCATCACGAGATTATTGATCAGCAACACCAAACTTTGTTTGTTTTAGCACATAAGGCATATCGTGTTGCAAATAGCCCTAGTTCAGCAAATGAAGTAAAAACAATTCTTACAGAATTTTTTAATTATATGAAGACACACTTCAAAGATGAAGAACAATATATGCAAATTATTGGTTACCCAAGACTTGAGGAACATAGGAAGATTCACCGCAAAATTGTAGCGGAAATGGCAGATATGGTGCAGCATATTGGCTCTATTGAAGTGCTTAAAGAAATGATTGCAACTATCGCAAAAGATTGGCTTTTAACACATATTTTACAAGAAGATATGTTAATTGAAAAATATCGCAAAGAACAAATAGAGAGTGGAGCAACTTGTGAAGTCAAAGAAGTAAAATATTATTACTATACTTGCGGTTGTCCAGGAAAAGAGCATAAACTGACAGAATCTACACATCTTTTTGCTTCACGTTCTAGCAATCCTATTACCTGTAAAGGTTGTCATCAGCAGATTCGATTTAAAGAGCAACGTTAGGTGTATAAGCTACAATCCAGCTTGAATCTCTTGTTTGCCTTGCGTGATGATATTCATATATTCTTTATAAATTGATTTGTAGTTCGGAAGAATATTATTGTCTAATTCATTAAACCACATAAGCTTAAAATCTTTAAAATGTGTATTATAATAAGTATAGATAAGTTCAGCACGTGGATTTGAAAGCTTCACTTTACCATCTTGAATCTTTGTGATATGCACACTACCTAACATACCAATGCGTTTATTTGTCCCTCTTTGTCCTGAGATGAGATTTCCAAGTGAATAATATACTAAAGTATCGCCTATCCATTCGGCTGGCTGCACTACGTGAGGGTGTGTGCCAATGATTAAATCTACACCTAAATCTGCTAAAAATTTCGCTAAATCGCGCTGCTCTTGTGAGGGTGTGAAGTCATATTCTATACCCCAATGCATTGATACCATAAGAAAATCTACTTTCTTGCGGATATTTTCAATATCATCTTTGAGCATTTTTTTTGTATAAACATTGACAAGATATTCTTTGCCTTTTGGTAAGGGAATACCATTTGTGCCATAAGTATAAGCTAAAAGAGCATAAGTGATACCATTTTTTTGCTGAATCTGTATGTTATTGCGCTCTTTGAATGAGTCATAACTTCCTGCAGTAACAGCATGTTTTCCTTTCCAATAAGCTAAAGATGAGCGCACAGCTTTTTCTCCTCTATCAAGTGTATGATTGTTGGCAAGAGAGATGAGATTAAAACCTAAGGAGAGCATATTGTCTCCAAATTCTTGTGGTGAATTAAATGCAGGATAAGTGCTTAAGCCTAACTCTACTCCTCCTAAAATCGTCTCTTGATTATAAAAGGCTAAGTCATATTTTTTGGCTACTTCAAGTGCAGTAAGCATTTTGCTAAAATCATAGCTTCCATTTTCTTGTTTTGCGTCATTATATACTGAAGCGTGCAGAAGTGCATCGCCTGCCATAATAAGATTAAGTTCTTTGGTGGCTGCAAAGATGGAAATATTCCATAAACTCAAAACTAATACTACAAATAGTTTTTTCATTTTTACTCCTTTGTGGATTTGAGAGTTTGTTTTAGATTTTCAAGTAAGGTGTGAAATTTACAAATATCTTTTTTGCCTACTTGAGATTCTATGCCAGAGTTTATATCGAGCAAAGCGGGTTTAAGTGCTAAAAAGTCTTTAATATTATGTGGATTAATCCCACCAGCAATACATAAATATTGCTCTTGTAAAGAATGTAAAACATCTATATTAATACTTTTGCCAGAGCCACCACCTTGTGTGCTTTTAGAATCTACAAGGCAGAATGCTCCCTCATATTTTGGGTTAAAATCATCAATATGGGCAACATTTTGCACAGGATAGAAGCAAAAAAGAGATTCCTTAAGTGAAATATTGGCAAATGTATCGGGTGTGAGGGGATTTAATCCGTGTAATTGAATGGCATCAATATAGCCTTGTTCATAGAGGGATTTTGCAATACTAAGTGCAACTTTATCATCATTGACTACCGCTACACGCAAAATATGTGGATAGAGCGTTTGCAGGGCTTTGGCAATTTCTTTTATTTGTTTAGATTCTATATATCTTGGGCTATTTTCAACAAGGATAAAGCCAAGCAGTTGTATTTCTTCTTGTGCAAGTGCAAGCGCATCATCAAGATTTGTGATACCGCAGATTTTGAGTAATGGTTGAGAATCTACATCTTGAGTATGTGTGCTTAAATGTGAAAAAATTTGCTGATAAAAACGCGGTTGTGTCTTTTTAGCGTGTATAAAGGCATTTTTTAGTTTTTGTAAGGCGTGAGTAGGGTTTTTATGTGAGACGAGATAGCTTCCACAAAGCAAACCATCAAAGCCAAAGCTCCCCACGATAAAGGCAGAGTGGGGGGAATTTATGGCAGATTCAAAAATAACCTTGCTATGAGGCAGAGCATTTTTAAGTGTGCAGGCAGTAGGAATATCAATATTAAAAGTATGGAGATTGCGTGCATTAATGCCTACAAGTGCAGGATTAAGAGGGGCGATAAAATCAATTTCATTGTGATTATGCACTTCAATAAGTGGTGTAATGTCATATTTAAGACATTCATCATAAATTGATTTAAAGCGCGTAAAGCCATCGTCTTCATCGATAAACATCGCTGCAATAAGAAGCACCATATCTGCCCCAGCACGATAGCTTATCTCAATTTCTTGTGGGTATTGAATAAAATCTTTACGCAAAATACACGCACGAGGATAAGCATTTTTAACTGCCATTAAATCAGATAAACTTCCACCAAAATATCGCTCTTCACAAAGCACAGAAATTGCTCCAGCACCTCCATTAAGGTAATCACTAGCAAGTTTTGTGGGAGAATTGATAGCTCCAATTTGCCCAGCAGAAGGCGAAGCTCGTTTAATTTCAGCAATAAAAAGCATAGGTTCAAAGCAAGGTTTTATAAGCGGGTGGATTCTCTTTTGTGGAATCTTATATCCAAAATCAAAGCCTTTTTGGGTAATATCTTGTGAGCGTTGTGTTGTAATTTGAGCTAAGACTTCCACCATATCCTGTATTGTTTCCTTAAAGTTTAAGATTTTTCTCTAAAAATGAACTCAAAGAGCTTATTCTAGCATATTTGGGGTAATCACTTAGAAATGATAAGAAAGGTTTAGTGTGCCCGAATAAGTTTGAAAAGCTAAGTGTGAGCGTGAATAAAGCGCATAGGCACTTGCGGATATATTTTTTGCCATAAACAGAGAGCCACCTAGATACAATGTGAATCCAAGTGCATTTTGGGGCGCAAATTTAAGATGTGAAGAGCCAAAATCAGCGTAAAAAGAGGGATTTGTAAGTGCATATTGTATTTCTCCTCCTCCAAAGAGTTGTGTTTGATTATTAAGAGTGTATTGCATTTGTGTGCCTAGTGTGAGTTGCGGTGTATGAATAGTCCATAGAGGAGCATTAATAGTGGCTGAAGCAGTGCTTGAAGTAATCGATTCTTTGAATGCACTTTGCAAACCAAAAATATAATCAATGCCTACAAATGGCTTTATCCATAGTTTATTTAATTGTAATGGAGAGCCAATTTGGGCTGATAAACCAAGCTCATAATAAGAATAATGCGTTTGAAATGAGCTATTGTTCATTAAAAGATACCGCTTTGTTTTGTTGAAAGTCGCACCACTATATGCAAGAAGAGAAATTTCTACACCTTGCAAAAAGATTCTATCCATTAAACCTAAGGCTAAAGAGTTTGTATCAAAGTAGGTTTGTGAAGTATCAAGTGATTGAGTCATATTTGTGTTAGCATAAGTAGTAAAAGCACTAAGCTGATGTATGCCATAAGGAATCCTTACATTAATACTTACACCATTTAATGGAGACTTAAGTGAGCTGTGCGAGGTGGTAGAACTAAAAGGAGCTATGCTAAAGGTAGTTTTGCGTAGCAAGGGCGTTATTTGAGCTTTAAGTGGGATAATATTATTTTGTATCATAGCCCATATACTTAAAGGAGAGGCGTAAATCAGCATAGATTCTATATTGTCATTAAGATTATCTGCTAACATTGAGAGATAATTTCTATCGCCATAAGTATAAATGCTTTGTTGAGTTGGTGTATGAGGATTAGAAAAATTTTCTTCAAGAGCGGTAAGAATAGTTTTTGGTTGTGTAGGAAGAGTATCCATAAAGGCGTTAATAGCTTGAGTATTTTTGTTGAGTGTAATTGTTGTGCTATTTTGGATAGATTCTATAAATTCACTTTTACCACCATTTGTGATAAAATCCATTTGTGTATTGCTACCACTTAAAGTGCCCGTAATGAGTTGGTGTGTGCCAAGATTTGCTCCTGTAAGATTAACTTTGATTGCACCATTATTTGAAAGATTCCCAATAAGTTGTCCCATTTTACCATTTTGAGCACCAAAGGTAAGGGTATTTCCAGTCGCATTTTGCATTCCTTGTGTTGCTGTAATGCTTCCACCATAAATTGCTACGCTTGAGTATTGAGTATGTCCGAGTTGTGTCCCTTTATCATTGATAAGTTGTCCTACAATAGTAATTTCTCCACCATAGTTTATAAGATTCCCTCCACCCGGACTTGGTGCATCATTTTGCCACCAAGAACCTGTTACTGAATCAGCAAGTGGAATACCACCATTGTAAAAGTTACCATTTATTGTCATCTTACCATTGTTGATAAGGTTTGAAGTAGCAAGGTTTATCCCAAATGCACTTTGTCCTATATTATATACATTACCTGTAAGTTCCATTGTCCCATAATTATGAATGGTATTTTGAAATCTTATCGTGTTGGCATCTAATATCATTTGTGCGCTATTGCTAATCGTGCCTTGTGAATTAATGATGACAAAATCTGTGTTGCTTACATTGAATCTTGAGCCGCTTTCAAGAAAAAAGTTTGCTCCGCGTGAAAAATATACTTTTGATGAGGGTGCAAATTCACTTGCGGGAATTTTTTGTCCTTTTTGTAAAATAACTTCAAGCGTGGCATTTTCTCCAAGTGTGAGAGTGCCCGAAGGAGCAAAAGTATGAAAATCGTTGATACTTAGTTTTGAGTTTCTTCCTATATTTAAGCTTCCCATATAAAATACGGAATGCGTGTAACCATAGGGATTTGGTGGAGTAATACTCACAAGAGTAAGTTGAGAAGAACCACCGCTTGTAGAATATCTAAAACTATAACTGCCAGCATTGCCCATTGAGCCAAATGTGCAGTATTGATTCCCACATCTTGAGGTGAGTGTATCCATTCTATTTTCCCCATTTTGCAAAACAATAGAATCTGGAAGTCTTGCTGTGTAGTTTTGTGCCATAGTATAGGTGCAGAAAAAACCATAGAGTGCAAAGAATACAAAAATTCTATAATGCAATAAGTGCAAAAATAAGAATCTTGTTTTTTGCATAATTTTTATCCTTTTTATACATTAAATACAAATTATATTATCTTAATCTAAAACCAATGTGAGAAATCTTGAAAACAAGAAAACTTAAGTAAGATGATAGAATGTGTGAGATTGATGTTACTAATCTACTCTTAAATAAATAAAAACAAAGTTAAGTTTTTATTTAAATAATAGGCTTTAAGTTTGAAATATTTAAACTTAAAGCATCTAAAATTAAAGGAGAGCTATGAATAAAATTGTGAGTATAGGAATTTGGGGGCTCATATCGCTTTTGGGCGCGTGGTGCTTTGGTGTTTTGGCATTACATACAGGAGAGAGTATCTCGGCTGTATGGATAGTGGTGGCAGCAGTCTGTATTTATGCAATAGGTTATCGTTTTTACTCAAAGTATATCGCATATAAGGTTTTGGAGCTTGATGATAATCGTGCTACACCTGCAGTAGTCAATAACGATGGACGCGATTTTTGCCCAACGAACAAAATTGTTTTATTTGGGCATCATTTTGCAGCGATTGCGGGGGCTGGTCCTCTTGTAGGTCCAATCCTTGCTGCGCAAATGGGATATTTGCCCGGAATGATTTGGGTTGTCGTAGGTGTAGTGCTTGCAGGAGCAGTTCATGACTTCACAGTGCTTTTTATTTCTATGCGTAGAAATGGTAAGTCTCTTGGTGAAATCATTAAGTTAGAGCTTGGTAAGCCTATTGGTAGTATTGCAATGATTGGAATCTTAGGCATTATGATGCTTATCATTGCTATTTTGGCTCTTGTAGTTGTTAATGCTTTGGCTGAATCTCCTTGGGGACTTTTTACAATTGCTATGACAATTCCTATTGCTATCTATATGGGACTTCATATGCGTTATATTCGTCCGGGTAAAATTGGTGAGGCAAGCATATTAGGTTTTGTGCTTTTACTTTTGGCTCTTTACTTTGGACGTGATGTAGCGGCAAATCCTACTTTGGCAGAGATTTTTACACTTACTCCTGTTACATTGACTTATGTAATGATTGTGTATGGATTCATTGCAGCTATTTTACCTGTATGGTTCTTACTTGCACCTCGTGATTATCTAAGCACATTTTTGAAAATTGGTGTAATCGTGCTTATGGCAGGTGGTATTTTGATTGCTATGCCAGAAGTGAAGTTTGAAAGTGTATCAAAATTTGTAGATGGCACAGGACCTGTCTTTAGCGGACAGCTTTTCCCATTCCTCTTTATTACCATTGCTTGTGGAGCGATTAGTGGATTCCACGCATTAATTTCTAGCGGGACAACTCCAAAAATGTTGGAAAAAGAATCTCACGCAAGAATGGTAGGTTATGGTTCTATGGTTATGGAATCTGCAGTTGCGGTTATGGCTTTAATTGCTGCAGTTATCCTTACTCCGGGCTTATATTTTTCTATTAATGTCGCTCCAGCTGGACTTGGCACTGCTGGAATTAAAGATGTAGCAGAGGCAGCAGCTATTGCAGCACAAACCATTAGCTCTTGGGGCTTTGTGGTAACACCTGAAGAAATTTTAGGTATGGCACAAGACATTGGTGAAAATAGTATTTTAAGTAAAACTGGTGGTGCGCCGACTTTTGCGATTGGACTTGCCACTATTATTGCTCAAGTGCCACTTTTTAATCAAGGTTCTGTGGCATTTTGGTATCACTTTGCAATTTTGTTTGAAGCACTCTTTATTTTGACTGCTGTTGATGCAGGGACTCGTGCTGGACGCTTTATGGTGCAAGATGTGTTAGGAAATGTGTATAAACCTATTGGTAATATTCACTCATTGTTTTGGGGCATTGTTGCTACTTTAATTTGTGTGGCTGGTTGGGGTTATATCCTCTATCAAGGTGTTACTGACCCACAAGGTGGTGTAAAATCACTTTGGACACTCTTTGGTGTATCAAATCAAATGCTTGCAGGTATTGCATTACTCACTGTTATCACGGTTCTATTCAAAATGGGTAAAGCAAAACAAGCGTGGGTGGCAATTTTACCTGCTGCTTGGGTGCTTATTAGCACACTTTATGCAGGTATCCTTAAACTTCTCCCTGCAAATGGCGAAAGAGTCCACGATGCGGTGAGTCATATTGCTATATGGCAAATCAATAGTGCAAAAGCTGCTGCTGAAACTGACCCCCTCTTAGCTGAAAAATTTGCTACTATTGCAACAAACAACCTCGTGAATGCTTCACTTTGTGCGTTATTTATGTGCGTTACTATTTTGGTGCTTATTCAATGTGTGAGAATCTGTTTGCGCTGCTCTAAAGGCACAAATGACCTTCCACTTGCTGAAACTCCTTACCGCAAGGCAAGTGAGTTTGAAAAAGGTATGGCAGGTATCCATTAAAATATGCCCCTTTTTGGGGTATGAATCTTTTTGTTTTTTTGTTGAGAATCTCTTGTGTTTGATGAGATTCTCACTTTCTTTTTTTATCTTTTGCTTATCTCTTTATGTGTATAATCGTTACACTCTTAATCAAGAACCATTATTAATAATTTCGTTTTTTTTTTTTTTGATAAACTTTAAATTGCTAAATCAGTGGAGGGGGATTTATGAAACGCATTATATTTATCATTTTGGTATTAGTTTTAGCTGTGCAGAGCAAGGCTGATGAACTTATAAGTGGCGGTTTTGCAAAATTAGGCTTAAACTATGCTTATTTGACACATAGTGCAGGAAAAAGTCGCACAGAAAGTGTGCATATGGCATTGTTTGTTGATTATTATTATATTTTTGAAAATGGCTTTGGTCTTGGTTTTGATACATCACTTGGAGCAAGCACGGGCAATACAAACGGATATTATCCCTTGCAAGAAGCAGAAAGTCTTACTAGCACTAAACCTTTTCAAACACAATCTTTTCTACAAACTCAAAATATAAGAGTGGGATACTATTTTGTGAGACGCACTTATGATAAACCTCTTTATATTGGCACAGGACTCAATATAGAGCAATACAGCAATTCTTCTACCAATACTCCAGCTATTGGAATGATTGTAGGTAATTATATCCCTATTGAATTACGAGGTGATATAAGAGTAAATCCTCGTTTTATGTTTGAATATCTTTTTGCTTATGATATAGGCGTAGCCCAAGGTTTAACAATTCTCTATGATGAGGATAATAAAACAAAAGTTTCGGCTAAAAATGGCTATGGATTGCGCTTAAACCTTGGTGGGAGGTATTATGTGAGCAAAAAAGTGTCTTTTTATGCAAATATCTTGGCTTCATATCATAGCTTTGGAGCATCAGAGAGTGCGACTATTAGTATTATACAGCCACCTGCAGGCACGACAATTACGCCCGGCTATAAGCCCGGAAGTGCTGTTGTCTCTTATCCTCGCTCAAGTATAAGCTATGTAGGCTTACAAATAGGCATTGGGTATTAAGGAGGGCAAAATGAAAAGAGTAAAACTATCTCAAATCTTTCTTGTAGTCTCTGTTTGTTCTACTTTGTTTTGTAATGTAAGCACGGCAGATGACAATGTGTTTATAGGGGATTCTAAGTGGCAAAAGAGTCTTATAAAAAATGGCTTTTATCGTTCTCTTGGCTTTTATAGTGGATATTACTATTATGGTGAAGTCGATACAAGAAAAAATGATGCAGAAGTTATGCATATGGATTTGCTTATGTTTGGGCTTATGGGGCAGATAGGGCATATCTCACAAGGTATTAAGCTAGAGGGGACATTGAGGCTAAACTATGCACTTGGACTTTATACAGGCGGTATTTTAGACGCAGATAATCCCGATAGAAATGGTAAGCCTGTAAAAAGCATTGATGGAGCGAGTATGGGAGATATAGAGCTAAAGGGTGGATATAATTTGCTTAAGCATTCATCTTATACCTCACTTTACTTGCAAACCGGGCTTGGCTATTTTCTTAATCGTAATGAACTCACAAGTATGAAGCGAATACAGGGGTATTTGTATGTGCCTTTAGAGGTTGAGGGGGAAGTGCTTTTGAATCAAAAACTAGCATTTACCTATGGTGGTGGCTATCGCTATTTTATTTTTGGTAATCATTTGAGCGAAAATACCACGACTGAAAGAGGAAAATTAAAAGTTACACAAAAACAAGGCTTTGGATTCTCAGCCTTTATTGGAGCAAATTTTTTCACCAAATCACAAGAATTGCGTTTATTGCGTTTGGTGTATGAGTATTGGAGTGTTGGAGATTCTAAAACAAGCCCTATGGTGAGTGTCTATACCGGTGATACACATTATTTCTATGAGCCTAAAAATAGCACACATCGTGTGTTTATTCAATATAGCTTTGGGTTTTAATAAAGAGATTCTTTAATTAAGAGGCAATATATTACAATCTCCTTTTCAATATGTTTTTACAAGTGTGTAAAATACTAAAAATATATGGTGCAAAGTAGGCAAGTTTCTTTGAGGAGCTTACCCATTTTGTGTATGGTTTTAGCGGTTTTAAAAGTGTGCGGAGATTTCTAGGGTCAGATTCTAATTTAAGTCCTCCAAAAGCCCAATCAACATATTTTGAAATAAATACATTGAGTTTATCTCTGATATCTTTTTCACTAGGCGGTAATGTATCGATAAAGGCTAAAATACCTAAACATACATAAGCAATGGAATAGGAAAAATAGTATTGTTTTATTTTGAGATTGTTATTAAAGGTATTTGCAATGTCTGCCATATATGCAGGATAGGATTTTAGAGGCTCACTTTTACTAAAAGCCAAATCTACCGTAGAGTTTGCTCTTAAGCGATAAATATAGAGTTTTTGCGTGATAAGCAAAGTGGATTGAGCTTTAGCAAAAAGTATCATACCAAAGAGAGTGTCTTGAGCTCGAATCTGTGCGCTAAATCGGAGTTTTTCGCATAATTTCTTACGAAAAACTCCGCCCCATACCCAATGGAATTTTTCTAGATTTTTCCATAATTTTATAGTTGGTAATGGTGTGCGTATATCTTCTTCATCTAATCCCAAAAAATCTAAAAGATTTTTATGCCATTCGTCATCAGGGATTATGCCATCTTCAGCAAGATGGATTGTGTCGTGCCATACAATGTCATTTTCTCCGATATGTTCCATACAAGTAGCAATACAATCAGGAGTAATCATATCATCTGAATCTACAAAGTGCAAAAACTCAATATCATTTGGCGGGGTTTGCGTGTGAGAGAAAATAATGCAAGAATTGATACTATAATCAATAGGTTTAAAGGGGATAGATAAGCTTAAACTTTTTTTATACCCCCCCCCCCCATTATACATTCTAGCGGCTCTCCTGTGAGATAATTGATATTATTTGCACTTAGGGCATTTGGCTTAAGAGTGGCTTTAAATACAAAAGTAGGCAATCTGTGAGATTCTAAATCTTGCTCTACCTCTATGATTGGCGTGAAAGTAAAGCCATTGCTTATATATTCTAGCCCCATATTTCTCGCACTACTTTGACCTCCATTACTTTTGCAAATAAGTGTAATACGATAATCTTTGTCAAAGTATTCTTTTGCAATCTCTGTGCTTTTATCGTTACTCCCATCATCAATGAGGATAATACTAAGATTCTTATAGCTTTGATGAATGATAGAATCTAGACAAGCTGCGAGATATTTTTCTACATTGTAGATTGGCACGATGATTGCCACTTTTGGTTGCATAGCCCCCCCCCCTGTATTAATGTGTATAATTATAGCATATAATTATTTAGAGGAGCTTATGTGTGCAGTTAAACTTAATACACTATGATTATGCGTTAGATTTTGTGAAATTGATTTTTAATGAGGTTTCTACAAATGAGATTCCATAAAAAGCGTGGTAGTCAATGGAAAATGATGACAAAGCGCGTAAAGGGCATTTGTATAAGATTTGGTGGCATAAGTTAAAGGTGCTTTATCGGCGCAGTGATAGGTTTTTTCATTTGCTTGTGGGTATGCCAAGCTACGATAAATACTTAGAACATATGAGAATCCACCACCCTGATACAATCCCCAAAACGCAAAAAGAGTTTTTTGCTGAAGCTTTAGAGGCAAAATATGGTGCAGGAAGCACAAAGTGCTGATAGAAAAATATCGCAAGGTATGCGAAAACAAAACTAAAAATGTTTTTTAAACTCCATATTTTAGAGGCAAATAATGTTAGGTTATATTTTAAAGCGGCTTTTGCTTGTTGTTCCTACACTTATAGGTGTAATAAGCATTAATTTTTTGCTTATGCAACTCGCTCCGGGTGGTCCTGTGGAACAGACAATTGCTAAAATTGAAAATATGGGGCATTTAAGTGAGGCTGCAGTAGGGCAAAACACTCTCTATAAAGGCTCTATTGGCTTAGAACCAGAACTTATAGAAGAGATAAAAAAGCTTTATGGTTTTGATAAATCTTTAACCGAGCGGTATTTTCAAATGCTTTTTAATTTTGCGTGTTTTGATTTTGGTGAGAGTTTTTATAGCCAATCAAGTGTGCTTTCAATCATTATACAAAAATTGCCTGTGTCTATCTCGCTAGGGATATTTAGCACACTCATTATTTATCTTATTAGTATCCCGCTAGGCATTGCAAAAGCAGTGCGCAATGGTTCGCACTTTGATGTGATAAGTAGCGTCATTATTGTTGTGCTTAATGCGATTCCGGCATTTATGTTTGGCGTGGTGCTTGTCGTGCTGTTTTGTGGAGGAAGTTATTTTGATATTTTTCCTTTGCGAGGATTGGTAAGTGAAAATTTTGAATCTTTAAGTATGTGGGGCAAGGTTAAAGATTATTTATGGCATTTGTTTTTGCCTGTGCTGTGTATTTCTATCGGTGGATTTGCAACATTGAGTATGCTAAGTAAAAATTGCTTTTTGGAAGAAATACACAAAAGCTATGTCATAAGTGCGCGGGCAAAGGGTGGGAGTGAATCCCATATACTCTATAAGCATATTTTTCGCAATGCAATGCTTTTAATCGTCAGCGGATTCCCTGCAGTCTTTGTAGGAGCTTTTTTTAGTGGGAGTTTGCTTATTGAGATTATTTTTAGTCTTGATGGTTTGGGGCTTTTGGGATATGAAAGTGTGATTAATCGTGATTATCCTGTAATTTTTGGCACACTTTATATTTTTACTTTTATAGCATTGCTTATTGGGATTGTAAGTGATGTAATGTATTACCTCATTGACCCGCGTATCCATTTTGGGAGTAAATATGCCTAGTATGTTTCGCGCTCGTTGGCGTGTATTTAGACAAAATAAACGCGCTTTTTATTCTTTAGTCTGTTTTGTATTTCTTTTTTTTATAAGTATATTTGCAGAATTTATCGCTAATGACAAGCCACTTTTTATTTATAAAGATTCCAAGATGTATTTTCCTGTGTTTGTAAATTATCCAGAAACTGCTTTTGGTGGGGATTTTGAGACTTGGAGCGATTATTTAGATAGCTATGTGAGAGATGAGTTACTTAAAGATGCTTTTGTGATTTATGCGCCCATTCCTTATAGCTATGATAGCATTGTTATGGATTTACCTACTCAAGCTCCAACGCCACCTGATTCTAAGCATTATTTAGGCACAGACGATAAAGCAAGAGATGTGGCTGCGAGACTTATTTATGGATATAGAATCTCTATTGTTTTTGCCCTTATCTTAAGTGTGTGTAGTGTCGTTATCGGTGTGAGTGTAGGAGCATTACAAGGATATTATGGAGGCAAAATTGATTTAATAGGGCAGCGGCTTATTGAGATTTTAAATGCTGTGCCTATTTTGTTTGTGATTATTATCATCTCAAGCGTATTTGAGCCGAGCTTTATGTGGATTTTATGTGTGGTGTTAGCATTTTCGTGGATGATACTTGTTAATCTTGTAAGGGCTGAATTTTTAAAAGCACGGAATCTTGAGTATGTGAGAGCTGCAAAAGCAATGGGGGTGAGTGATTTAAAAATTATGTTTGTGCATATTTTACCCAATGCGATGAGTGCTACACTTACTTTCACGCCTTTTATTATGGCAGGAAGCATTGTAACGCTTAGTAGTCTTGATTTTTTAGGTTTTGGTATGCCTGTGGGAAGTGCGAGTTTGGGTGAGCTTTTGGCACAAGGAAAGAATAATCTTTCTAGTCCGCATTTAGGCATAAGTGCATTTGTCGCTTTGTGTGTGTTACTTTCAATCCTTGTTTTTATCGGTGAGGGCGCACGCGATGCACTTGACCCACATATAAAGCCAAGTATGCAATCTCACATAGATTCAAAGGATAAAAATGATTTTAGAGATTAAAAATCTTTATGCTTCATTTTTACATTCTTCACATTTTTGTTTAAGTGATGTATCCTTGAGTATCGCCAAGCGTCAAAAAGTAGCACTTGTGGGAGAATCTGGCTCGGGTAAAAGTATGCTTGCACAGATGATTTTGCGACTTCAAGATAATATTGCTATTCAAAGCGGCGAAATATGCTTTAATCATTGTAATATCCTTACTCTTAACCCAAAGAATTTACGTGCTTTGCGAGGAAAAGACATTGCTTATATTCCCCAAGAGCCACTCTCAAGCCTAAATCCTCTCCACAAATGTGGCAAGCAGATTCTAGAGAGCTTTTATATTCACGCAGATGAGCTTTATCCTCATTTGCGTGGTAAGGCATTGTATATGAAAGCACAAGAGAAGCTAGAGGAAATTTTAGAATCTGTGGGGCTAGATACACATTTTGCACAAAGTTATCCCTTTGAACTAAGCGGAGGGCAAAAGCAACGTGTGGCAATCGCGATGAGTATTATTAATAATCCCGCACTTCTTATTTGTGATGAGCCAACAACTGCGCTTGATGTGCTTGTTCAGCGGCAGATTATGGATTTGCTTTCCCATCTTAGCACTCAAAGCGCAATTTTATTTATTAGCCACGATTTGGGTGTGGTGAAAGATTTTTGCGATAAGGTTGTCGTAATGAAAGAGGGCAAAGTTGTAGAGGAAAATACGACAAGTGGGATTTTCACTCAACCCAAACATTCCTATACGCGTTTTCTTATAGAATCTTTAGAGTTACCCCCTAAAGTGCATAAGGCTTTAAATTCACAAGAAAACACACTTTTAAAGGTGGAGAATTTGAGTGTGGGTGTGTCTGTGCGGCATTTGTTTAAAACTCATTTTAAGCCTCTTGTATCAAATGTCAATTTTACCTTGCAAAATGGGCAGATTCTAGGCGTAGCTGGGGCTTCTGGTAGTGGCAAATCAAGCTTAGCATTAGGCTTATTGCGATTGCTTGAAATAGAGGGAGGTATATATTTTAAAGGGCGTAGATTTACAAATTCAAAAGATATACAAACATTAAGAAAGCATATCAGCATAGTATTTCAAGACCCTTTTTCTTCGCTTTCACCGAGATTTACCATAGGAGATATTATTGCAGAGGCTTTGGGTGCGAGATTTACTGCTTGTAAGGAAAAAGTGCAATGGGCTTTAGAATCTGTGGGACTAGATACACATTTTGCACAAAGTTATCCCTTTGAACTAAGCGGAGGACAAAAGCAGCGCGTGGCGATTGCTCGCGCTATCGTGCGTAAGCCAAATATATTGCTCCTTGATGAGCCAACTTCTGCACTTGATAAAAGCTCTCAAAAGCTTATTCTTAGACTTTTATTGCAGCTTCAAGAGCAATTAGATATGAGCTATATTTTTATCACGCACGATTTGGAGATTTTACGAGCTTTAAGTGATGAGATTCTTATTTTGCATAAAGGGCGTGTAGTGGAGCAAGGAGCGAGCAAAGAGGTATTTGTTAATCCTCAAAATGCGTATGCAAAAAGTCTTATTGAGGAGTTTTTTAAAAGAGGCACAAATGATAGAATCTAGTTTTAATTTACTGAAATCCCTTAAATCTTATGGACTTTTAGCAGGGAAGCCTAGTTGGTGGTGGAAAGGAGCGGGGAGTTTTGAAGTTGTGTTAGGAGCAATTTTAGTGCAAAATACGCAATGGAGCAAAGTAGAATCTATGCTCGAATCTATGCGTAAAGCGAGTATTTTAAGCGGGGATTGCCAAAAAGATTTACAATCTTTGGCGCAGGTAGATTCTATGATTTTACAATCACATATTATTGGTTTGCAGAGACAAAAATCAGCTTATATTAAGAGTATTTCACAGGCGATTTTAACAGATTTTGGAAGTTTTGAAAGTTTTAAGGAAAATGTGGATTTTGAATGGCTTATCACGCAAAAAGGCATAGGACGCGAGAGTGCGTATGCAATTTTAAATTATGCTTGTGCGCGTGAAGTAATGGTTGTCGATAGATACACTTACAAGTTACTTTGTGTGCTTGGTAGGGAAATAGAGGATTATGAGGAATTGCGGAGCTTTTGTGAGAATGGCATAAAAGAGAATCTTGCTTTAGTTTATGAGCTTTATCCACAGGATATGAGCCTAGCACAGATTTTTGCGCGCTTTCACGGCAAGATTGTAGAGTTTAGCAAGAGCAAAGGCGATACAAAGCAACTTGCAAGAGATATATGTCTTAAAATATTATCATTGAGGTGAGATAAGATTTGAGACTTAGTTTATAAAAGTAAAATAATATTTTATTAATATTTAAAAAGTATTTTTATATACTCAAGCATTTTTTTCAAAGAAGCAGAAGCGCAATATTTTTAAAGGAGGCAATAATGAGAAAATTTTTTTCATTATTTGTCTTATTATCCTTAGTTACCTCCTTGTATAGCTGTCAGCCTATGCTAGGTGGTTGTTATAATATACAAATGGGCTTGGGTGCTTATGTGAATAATCAGTTTTTTAACCCATCTACACTTACAAATGTCGGTGGGTATGTTACTCCGCGTTTGGCTTGGTGGAATAAGCGGTGGCACACAGGACTTGAGGCAAACTTTGGCATTGCAAAAGTTAAAGGCGATAGCACAAAAGCCCTCTATTTTTTTGAGAATGATAAGCACACAAATAGTGGCATAATTAATGCCTCTATCTTTGGCGGGGTAAATCTAGGCACACTTCAATCTCCTATTTTTTTAGATATGCTTCTTTTTACACATTTTAATATCTATGACCAAAGCACTCGTAGTATTGAAAATGGATATTTATATACTGGTATGCAGCTTTCCCATATTGTGTATATGAGCGATTTTTGGAATCTAGAATGGGGGCTTGGCTATGGATATATGCTCCTTGGATTTTATGATATAAATATGAGTGCGAATATACCTTATCCATACACAATCCCTACACGTGTGCAATCACAACCTAATCATTTATTAAAAGCCTACACGACTCTCACTATGGGGCGGACATATTATATGCGTTTAAATATAATGTATTTTACACCACAAGATTCAAAAAGTTTTGCTTTATATAGCGATAATATGAAATTCTCCCATAAAGGCGACATAATGGTAGGCTTAGAATTTGGGTGGAATTTAAAATATTAAGGAGACCAAGTTAATGCTTTATAGATCTTCGCGCTTTTGTGGGCTTACACAAAAATAAACTCTATGGGCTTTATAGTAAGCTTCATCTCACACTTACCCATTTAGATTCTGCATCTTCAAATTCAAATAAAAATAAGGAGGAAGTAATGAGAGAAGTGCAATACGAAGATATTAAATCTGCTGTTGCTAAACTTGCCATTAATGCGTGTTGTATCCAAACGCCGGATATTAAACGCGCTTTTAGTGCGGCAAAAGGAAGCGAGAAGTCTGCTTTGGGGCAAAATATCCTAGATACGCTTATTGAAAATGGCAAGATTGCAGAAAGCAATATGATGCCTATCTGTCAAGATACAGGAATGACTGTGGTATTTGTAGAAATTGGACAAGATGTGCATATTACAGGAGGTTATCTTGAAGATGCAATTAATGAGGGCATTAAAGAAGGTTATACCAATGGTTATTTGCGTAAGTCTGTCGTAGAAGAACCACTCTATGAGCGCAAAAATACGACAAACAATTCTCCTGCGGTGATTCATACGCGTATGATTAAAGGTGATAAATTACATTTAAAAGTTTGCCCCAAAGGCTTTGGAAGCGAGAATAAGAGCATTCTAAAAATGCTTGTCCCAGCCGATGGCATTGAGGGTGTAAAAAAAGTATTCACCGAAGCGGTGAAACTTGCAGGACCCAATGCTTGTCCTCCTATGGTGATTGGCGTAGGAATTGGCGGGACAATGGAAAAGGCAGCACTTCTAGCAAAACAAGCCGCAGTGCGTGAAATAGATTCTAAGAATCCCGATGCGCGTTATGCGAAGCTTGAAGAGGAATTGCTAGAAATTGCAAACAGCACCGGTGTAGGACCACAAGGGCTAGGCGGGACAACTACGGCATTTAAGGTTAATGTAGAATGGTATCCTACACACATTGCGGGGCTTCCTGTGGCGGTGAATATCAACTGCCACGCTGCGCGACACGCGGATATTGAGCTTTAAGGAGGGAAAAATGGGAGAGCCAAAAAAAATTACTGCACCTTTGAGTAAAGAAGTAGCAAAAAGTCTTAAAGCAGGGGAGAGCGTTTTGATTAGCGGGACGATTCTCTGCGCGCGTGATGCGGCACATAAAGCCCTGACAGAAGCGTTAGCGCGTGGAGAAAAACTCCCTGTGGATTTAAAGGGTGAGACGATTTATTATCTAGGACCCACTCCTGCAAAGCCGGGCAATGCGATTGGTAGTGCTGGACCTACGACAAGCGGGAGAATGGATAAATACACGCCGACAATCATTGAGCAAGGCATTCACGGAATGATTGGCAAGGGCTATCGTAGCAAGGAAGTTATAGATTCTATGGTAAAGCACGGCGTGGTGTATATGGTGGCTGTGGGTGGCGCAGCGGCACTGATTTCAAAATGTATCACAAAATACGAGGTTTTAGCCTATCCCGAGCTAGGACCTGAAGCGGTTGCTAGACTTACGATTGAAAACTTCCCCGCTATTGTCGCCATTGACGCAGAGGGCAACAATTACTACGAGGTTGGACAAGCTCCGTATAGGAAAATTTAGCATTTTTATCCCATAGATTCCTAAATAAAGGAATCTATGGGCTATTTTAGATGAATCTTATTTCACTTTTTTTTGAAAATTCCATAATTTTAACTCGTATTATACTTTGAAGCATTGTTTCTTTTTTCTCCCTACCTTTTGATAAAATTAAATTTATTTTTACATTTTATAGTATTTCTTTATTTTTTATATTAAAATTCAAAGTTTAAAAATACAGGAGGATACAATGAATTTTTTTCGTTCTTTAAATATTGGCACAAAAATTGTGTTTGCTTTTTCAAGTATATTGCTTGTTTGTATGTTCATTGTTACGATAATTATTGTAACAATTTCACATAATATTCAAGAAGAAGAATCAAATAAAATGCTTATCAACGCCGCCAAACGTGAAGCAAATTGGGCAGAGGGAATTTTTAATGGAATTTTTACTGCTATGAATGCCTCAAGAGGGTTTGTATTGCGTGATGTGCAAAATGGCGGACAGGCTATTTTAGAAAATGATGTTATAGATATGTTTGATAGCAATGAATGGGGAAATTTTGCTTATGTATATATTGCCAAAGATGAGCGATACAGAGGTGAGAGAATTGTAAATCCTAAGCATAGATTGCCCAATGGTGATTTTATGGTTTTAGCCATTAGTGATGGAAATAACGAAAGTCATATTATCCAAGCAAGTGAATCAATTGCAAATTTTAATAGTGTGCAAAAAGCCTTAGAGACAGGGAAACCAGTGGTAGGTTCGCCCTCGTGGCAAACTATTAATGGTAAAGAGTATTTTGGTATGGGGATAAATCAGCCTCTTATAGATAAGAGAGGTGTTGTATATGGGGTTTTAGGCGTATTTATTGATTTGGCAAGCGTTTCGGCAATACTTCAAGATCCTAAAAATTCTATTTATAAGGGCGACTTTAAGGGTATGTATGCGACAGATTCGACCATTGCCGCTCACGGGAGAAAAGAATTTTTGGGTAAATTTTTACGAGAAGTA
This sequence comes from Helicobacter japonicus, assembly GCF_000762845.2. GTDB lineage: Bacteria > Campylobacterota > Campylobacteria > Campylobacterales > Helicobacteraceae > Helicobacter_C > Helicobacter_C japonicus. The sequence goes on from NZ_JRMQ02000013.1 coordinate 58,812, forward strand.
AATCAAAGTCCTACAATGAATGAACTCAAACACGCAATTGAAAATCAAATTGAGGGAATCTTTAGCTATATCAATTCACTAGGTGAGATGAGTTATACCTCTGTGGCAAATGTCTATATTGGTGATAGTGATGATATAGCAGCGGTATGGACAATCATTGTTTCGGCTCCAGAGAGTTCTATTTATGCATCTGTTTTAAAGCTTAGAAATATAATGATAGCTGCAAATCTTGTTGTTGTCGTTGTTGTAACATTTATGATATTTATTTTTGTTCGCACACAAATTGTTGCACGATTAAGAAATATTTCGCACTTGCTTTTTGACTTCTTTAAATATATCCGCCACGAAGTAGAGAATCCTCCAGCATTATTAACTCCAAAGGCAAATGATGAGTTTGGGCAAATGGCAAAAGAAATTAATGAAAACATACAAGACGTGCAAGAAGGTTTAGATAAAGATAAAAAGGCGGTAGAACAAGCAATTCAAACTGCTAAGGCAATAGAAAATGGAGATTTGACTGCTAGAATTGTAGAGAATCCTCATAATCCACAGCTTAATGAATTAAAAGAAGTGCTTAATGCAATGCTTAATGTGCTTCAACATAGAGTAGGTAGTGATATGAATGAGATTGTTCGTGTGTTTGAATCTTATAAATCTCTTGATTTCACAACAGAAGTGGTTAATGCTTCAGGTAGTGTGGAAATAACTACAAATACCCTAGGAGAAGAAATTAGAAAAATGCTATCAACAAGTGCTGCCTTTGCTCAAACATTAGGTGAAGAAGCTCAAAATCTTCAAGAAGCAGT
>NZ_JRMQ02000014.1 GCF_000762845.2 Helicobacter japonicus
CCCAATGATAAAACTATCGATAAACCAAATTTCATAATGAACCCCTTTATTAAAAATTCATTGTTCTTAAAGAAATATTTTTTAAGAACAATGAGTATTCTAATGTAAAAAAATAAAATAAAACTTAAATTTTTATAGGCACTCTATAAATTTAAATATAGAGTATTATTAATGAATTGTTACTTTTTGCTAAAGGATTTTATTTCAAGATAAGGAGTTACGCAATTTCTCTTACCCCTAGAGAATCTTAAAATAAAATATTACGATTTGATACAAAAAAATATGAATGTCTCAAAATACGCTCAAGTATAGGGAATCTTATAGATTATGTTACTATTTAACACAAAATAAATGAAATGTGTAGATTCTCAAAGGTTATACTCAACTCAGTGTATTTTTAAGCAAAATCAAATTTTGAAAAAGCCTTTGAGATAGGAGTACTATTATTTCATAACCTTAGGCAGAGTAATGCCTCTTTGCCCTTGGTATTTGCCTTTTTTATCTTTGTAGCTTACCTCACAAGGCTCATCTCCTTCTAAAAAAAGCACTTGAGCAATGCCCTCATTTGCATAAATTTTAGCTGGAAGTGGCGTGGTATTGCTAATTTCAATAGTGATATGCCCCTCAAACTCTGGCTCAAAAGGGGTAACATTTACGATAATGCCACATCGTGCATAGGTGCTTTTTCCAAGACAAATTGCTAATACATTGCGCGGGATTCTAAAATACTCAATCGTGCGTGCTAGGGCAAAAGAATTTGGTGGGACAAGACAGAATCCCTCATCTTTAGCGTCTATTTCTACGACATTGCGTTCATCAAAGGATTTGGGATCAACAAGTGTTGCTCCAATATTTGTAAAAATCATAAATTCACTTCCTACGCGAATATCATAACCATAGCTTGATAACCCAAAACTTACACTATTTTTACCTATTTGCTTTTCACAAAATGGCTCAATCATACCTTTTTTGCTCATTTCTTTAATCCAAGTATCTGACTTTAATCCCACAATGAACCTCACTTTTAAAAAATTTTTGTTTTTTTAAAAAAATCGTGTTATTATAGCAGACTAAATTTCACTTCAAAGGTGTAATAATGAATCTGCAAGAAATCAAAAAGATTATGGAACTTTTCGATAATAGCAATATAGCAAAGTTTAGCGTGAAGCAAGAGGGTTTTGAGCTTAAATTACAAAAAGCTGGAGCGTGTAATGTCGTGCAAACTACTCCTCAAGTTGCAGCACAAATTGCTCCAGCAGTAGTAACTCCAGCGGTTCCTGAAGTGGCTGCTTCTGTGCCTAGCGTATCAAAAGATAAAGATATGAGTGGAGATTTTGTTACCTCACCAATGGTTGGGACATTTTATCGCTCTCCAAGTCCGGGTGCAGCACCTTATGTTAATGTAGGTGATGTAGTGAAAAAAGGGCAAACGGTGGGTATCATCGAAGCAATGAAGATTATGAATGAAATCGAAGCGGACTTTGATTGTAAAATTGTTGCCATTGAAGTTAATGATGGGCAACCTGTGGAATATGGCACAAATCTTATTAAAGTCGCTAAACTCTAAGGTAAAATAATGAGTGTCAAACAACGAAATATACAAAAGATTCTAATCGCAAATCGTGGCGAAATCACACTACGCGCTATTAGGACAATCCAAGAAATGGGTAAAGAAGCCATAGCAATTTATTCTACTGCTGATAAAGATGTGTATTATCTTGATGTAGCTGATGCGAAAATCTGTGTGGGTGGGGATAAATCAAATGAAAGTTACCTGAATATTCCTGCTATTATGAGTGCAGCCGAACTTCTCAAGGTTGATGCAATTTTTCCGGGCTATGGATTTTTGAGTGAAAATCAAAATTTTGTGGAGATTTGTTCTCATCACGGGATAGAATTTATTGGTCCAACAGCTGAAGTTATGGTGCTTATGAGTGATAAATCAAAAGCAAAAGATGTGATGAAAGAAGCTGGAGTGCCTGTAATTTTAGGAAGTGATGGAGCTTTAAAGGATTATAAAGAAGCACAAAAAATTGCTGATGAGATTGGTTATCCTGTGATATTAAAGGCTGCAGCAGGTGGTGGCGGAAGAGGTATGCGTGTAGTTGAAAAGCCCGAAATGTTAAAAAATCTCTATCTGGCTGCAGAATCTGAAGCGGTAAGTGCATTTGGCGATGGCACAATTTATATGGAGAAATTTATTCGTAATCCTAAACATATTGAAGTGCAGATTCTCGCAGATAAGCACGGCAATGTTTTGCATATTGGTGAGCGTGATTGTTCGGCACAAAGGCGACAGCAAAAACTTATTGAAGAATCACCAGCGGTAGTGCTTAAACCTGAAGTGCGTCAAAAATTGCTAGAAACAGCAGTAAAGGCTGCACAGCACATTAAGTATGTGGGAGCTGGGACTTTTGAATTTTTGCTTGATGCAAATTATGAGGATTTTTATTTTATGGAGATGAATACGCGTTTGCAAGTTGAGCATACCGTGAGTGAAATGGTGAGTGGGCTTGATTTGGTAGAATGGATGATACGCATTGCAGAGGGTGAAAAGCTTCCTAGTCAAGAAAGCATTAGTTTTAAAGGACATTCTATTGAATGCAGAATTACTGCTGAAGACCCTGAAAAATTCTATCCTTGTCCGGGAAAAATCACAAAATGGGTAGCACCCGGCGGAGCAAATGTGCGCCTTGATACACACGCTTATGGAGGATATGTCGTGCCTATGCACTATGATTCTATGATTGGGAAGTTGATTGTATGGGGAGAAAATCGCCAACAAGCCATAAATCGTATGCATAGAGCCTTGAAAGAATTTTGTATTGAAGGGATTAAGACAACAATTCCTTTTCATATCACAATGATGAAAAATCAAGACTTTCTTGCATCAAATATTCACACAAAATATTTGGAACAAAATATGCTTGATTTAGGGCAATAGGCAAGAATCGGGGTTATTTTATTTATTAAGGAGTGAGTAATGAAAATTAGTAATACAACACAAAATATTGCTCAAGAAGAGCTTAAAAAACAAGGAACAAAAGAAACAAAACAAGCTCAAACTTCACAAAAAAAAGCCCCTAAATTAAGCGCAGGACAGAACACAGATACAAGTGAGATTAAAAATAATCCATTTGCACAAGATGTGAAAAGGTTAAATAGTGATATTGGTAAATTACAAATCGCTCAAAAATCTCTCCAAGTGATAGAAGCCGATGCGAAAAAGATTGCTAATCTCTCTGAAGAAATGAAAGAAACTTTTGATAAAGCAGAGCAGGACGAAATCAAAGAAGAGATAGGCGCATTGAAAAAAAATATAGAATCCACTCTTAAGAATGCAACATTTGAAGGGAATAATGTTTTTAGTAAAAATATTAAGGATAACAAAGAACAAGTTATTTTTGATGCTCAAAAGCTTAATACAAAGCTGCTTAATACAGACGCACAAAAATTTTACAGCATTGTAACAGAGCAGCAGACACAGGTTAAAGATGCGATTCAGACTTTACAAAAACAAGCGCAAGAGAGCACTAATAAAATTGCTCAAAATAGTGTGAGTGCTAAAGATACAAATATGGAAGAAACTAATGGTTCTTTCCTTAAGAAGTTTGGCTCACTTTTCCGCACATCACATAATACAGAAAAATTAAATAATCAGCGAGTGCAAGAGCTTCTAGCCTAATAGGTTTTTCCTTTTATGATTCCTTATAGCACACAACTTATTGAGCAAGATGATGTAGATGCGCTTTGCTCTGCGTTGCGTTCATCTCATCTTACGCAAGGTAAGATGACAAAAGCTTTTGAATCTGCCTTGTGTGAAAAATGTAATGTTTCTTATGCTATAAGTTTTAATTCTGCAACATCGGCTCTCTATGCGCTCTATGGCGCATTTATGTATAAATATTTTCCTACTTTTGCACAGCCTTATAATACCCGCAATACAGAGGAGATATATTTTGTTACGACTCCTATAAGTTTTGTTGCTACGACTAATATGATGCTCCAATGGGGAATTAAGCCGATTTTTTGTGATGTAAAAGATGATGGCAATATTGATGAAAATGCCTTAGTGCATATACTTGCCTTGCACCCAAAAAAAGCGCATATTAAAGCTATTGTGAGTGTGGATTATGCCGGAAAAAGCGTAGAGATAGAATCTTTACACACTTTGGCAAAAGCACATAATCTTTTGCTCTTTTCAGATAGTTCTCATTCTTTTGGTGGAAGCTATAAGGGTAAGCCTATAGGCTCACTTGCTGATGCGACAATTTTTAGCTTTCACGCAGTTAAGCCCATTACAACTGCAGAGGGTGGGGCATTACTTACTAATGATGAGGAACTAGCTCATTATGCAAGGCTTTTGCTTTCACACGGCGTAGAGAAAGAAACTTTGTGGAAATATGATTGCTTCCTTGCAGGTATGAATTTTCGCTTAAGTGAGCTTGGTGCGGCACTTGGGCTTAGCCAAATAAAAAAAATTAATCGTTTTATTGCTAGTCGCCACGAAATCGCGCTTTTTTATGATGAGGCGTTTAAGGATAATGCTAACTTTATGGCTATCTCAATAGATTCACATATTGTTAGCTCACATCATCTCTACCCTCTTTTACTCGCTCCACATTTACACTCTCAGAAAGAAATTATTTTTAGCACTTTGCAAGAGCGTGGTTTGGGTGTGCAGGTGCATTATAAGCCTATTTATCAGTTTGAATTGTATAAAAGACTTTTTGGTGAGATGTCTTTACTAAATGCTAATAGATTCTATCTTTCTGAAATTTCTATTCCTTGTCATCAGTCTTTGAGCAAAGGACAAGCAAAGGAAATTGTTGATATTGTTTGCAAGGTATGTCAAGGGTAAGTCTTTTTCAAATTTAAATATTTTAGACTTAATCTCTATCAAATTTTTGTTATTTTGGTAAGTTTATAAATTTAGAGTAGTTTGTGGTAAAGGTTATGAAATGGAAGTAAGTGTATGTGTGTAGATTCTTATATCATCTTTACCAAAAGCTTGAAAAAGTTTATTGATAATAAAATGAGCTTTTTCTTCAGTGAGTAGGATTCTAAAAATACCATACTCTTGCCTACCGCTGACTTGCTCCGCAGCACTTTTAAGGAGTGAGCTTGAGGCATATTTTTCGCAACTAATATAAAAAAAGTCATCATATCCATCTTCTAAAAGCATATCAACCATAGCATCTTTAAGCTCGACTTTAAAGTAAATATCAACATTTAATATGTCTTGTTTCATTCGTCAAACTTTATGAAATGAGATTAGGTGTTTGCTCACCATAAGTGATAACTTGATTAATTTTAAAAATACCTATCAAATAAAAAATACTTCCTGCAAGAGCTGTAATACACGCAGCAAAGAAAATAAGCACAGTTATTAAAAGTATGATGTTAGCAAAAGGAGAAAGCGCATCTAAATTTCCTAGTACAGCTGCATAAATAACTGCAATAATAAAAGATGTTATGCCAACTATAATTCCTCCAATAAGTGCTAGTTTAATGCCTTTAAAAAAATAAGGGCTATTTAAAATAAAGCTTAACTCTTTACCCATTTGCCATAAAATATAGCAAATAATGATACAGCCAATAAAAACAACAAGTAAAATAAAATTTCCTATTATATTTGCAAATGCTGCAACTACACCCATAAGCAAAATAATGCCAAAATATGCAAGATAGAGATTAAAAATGCGTCTTCTTAGACTTAATTTAGAGAGATAAAAATATGAAAGAAACATACAGATAATGCAACAAAAGCCAAGAATGTTGATAATAATCGTATTTGTTGGCGAAATCTCTACCTCTTGCGTAACAGGATTAATAGACATCGTAGAAACAACAATCAAAAAGCTAATGATCTTAAGAAATATAGGGATAATCATCAAATATTTAGCGCGTTTAAGAGTGGGTGTATCAGCAATATTATGAATTTGAACATCATCGGGAATAGGTGGCATATTTACACGAAATAAAGACATTTCTGCTCCTTATTTGAATCTAAAATTAAGGAGTGATTATAGCGAAAAAATTTAAATTTTATTTGAATTTATAGCTTTATAATTTTTGCTCCAAAGCCACCCATATTTGCTGGAGCATCGCTAAAAGAGAGAATCTTGGGGTGAGTAAGGAGATAATCTCGCACAAGTTTGCTTAAGATTCCACTGCCAATGCCGTGATATACAAGCACTTCATCATATCCTGCAATGAGTGCGTTTGATAAAAATTCATCAAGTTTTTCTATTGCCTCTTCTCCACGCATTCCGTGCAAATCACAGCTTACACCCACATTTTTAGTCTGTGTCAATGTGATAGTGCTTTTGGGTGCAGGTGTAGTAGGAGCTGTGCCTAACGATTTAAGCAAAGCAAGCTTTTCTTTCAGTTTCACACCATTGTCAAGCTCAATAAAGCACATTGCACCCTTTATGCTTATGATTTTGCCTCTTGTGCTTTTATATTTTACCCTATCGCCAACTTTGAAAGTTTGTGAATCTTCTAATTTGGGAGGTTCTGGCGTGATTTTATCTTGCAAAATATGATGAGCTTTGTTAAAAGCCTTGTGTATGTCTTTAGATTCTTTTGCTTTGAGAGCGTTTTTAAGTGTTTGTGTGGCGTTTTGATAGGTGGATTCTAGATGATGTTGTAACTTGAGAAAAGATTCTCTTTGAGTTTCTTCTTGTTCTTTAAGTGATTGAATCTTGTTTTCATAATTTTTTATGAGCGAATCTAGCTCTGTGCGTTTATTTGAAAGCGCAATTTCTAGCTCACTTGAACGTTCAATAAGCTCATTTAATCGTTCTTTATCTTCACCATACACTTCTTTTGCGCGTTGGATAAGTGTATGTGGGACTCCATATCTTTGTGCGCTTTCAAACGCATAGCTTTTACCAATGCTACCTTCAAGAAAACTAAAGAGTGGTTTTTGGCTTTGTATATCATACATTGCAGCACAGAGCTGGACTTTGGGATTGTGTGCCATAAGTGCCGCAAGATGTTTGTGATGTGTGGTAAGCACAATATGTGCGCCATTTACCATTATATACTCTAAAAGCACCTTGTAGAGACTCGCCGCTTCGTCCGCATCTGTGCCTAGCTCGATTTCATCGATACCAAGCAGGAGATGTTCTGTGTTTAGAATCTCCTTAAATTCAAGCATTCTTCCTGCAAAGGTTGAAATATCATTTTTGCTATTTTGAGGGTCAGAGATAATAGCTACAATATGCTTAAAATATGGAATTTGCGAGCGATGAGCGTTGATTTTAAGAGGAATGAGAAATTTAGTGAGAAAACACGCGCTAAGAAGTGATTTTAGAAGTATGGTTTTTCCTCCTGCATTCACACCGGTAATCATTAAGGTTTGGGCATTAAACTCTAAACTAATGGGTTTTGGATTGGCTAAGGTTGGGTGGGAAAATTCGTGCAAGATAATATTTTTTTGTTTATTGAGCTGATAGATAAAGGAGAGATTATAAGTTTTAGCAAAGCTTAACCGCGCATAAATATGGTCAAAGGTATCAAAAGCGTGATTAAGAAAAGTCAAAAAAGGGATATGTTTATGTAAGGTCACACATAGAGCAGCACAAAGCTTGTATAAGCTTTCTTGCAAGCTATCTTTGAGTGTGTTTTGTCTCTCTTTAAGCGTGATAATGGAATCTGGCAAGAGATAAAAAAAGCCATTATGTGAGCGTTCGAGCACCATACCACTGATAACTTGAGTATATCCGGCTTTAAGCAATAAGCATTCGTGTTCATTGATATAATGCACATTATGATTCACAAGATAAGGTGATATAGCATTAGAGTGTAGAATCTTTTTCATTTGCTCATCTATATGGATTTTATTTTGTTTAATATGAGATTTAAGTGCATCAATTTCTGGATAAATACCTTCTTTTAGCTCACCCTTTTGGTTAAAAATATCTTCCATATCGCATAAAGATTGAGGAATGCTAATTTTATCAAGCCATATTTTGGTGTGAGGTGTAGATTCTAAAATGTGTCCTTTGAGATAAAGAAAATAGCGCACAAGTTGAATAAAAGAAAAAATTTGCTCCAAATTTAAAATGCCACTTTTTTTTAAATGCAATAATGGCATATCAAGCGAGGCAATCTTTGGTGGAGCAGATAAGGGCGTATTATTAAGCTCTTGTAAGATTTTGGTATAAAAAAGTCTATCACCATTAAAAATAAAGCTTTTTTCACGCGCAAAATGGCTTTGAAAAGACTCTAAAAAAGTAGATAAATCAAGCCTAGAAATAAGTGTGCGATACTCTTGTGTAGGCATTATTAATCTTGCATTGAGGGATTTTGATTTTTTTGTAAATCTTGATTGTTATTTTCCTGTATTTTTGGGCTCGATTCTGTATTTTGCTCTTTAAGCACACAATCTTGTAAAGGAATAACGATATGCGAAAAGGATGCATTACTTTTACCTTGAAAGCTCATCGTTCCATTGCTTAGGTTAAAATCTTTTGCACTAACAATCATATCTTTTCCTTGATATTTACATTCAATAGGTTTCTCGCGTAAAAATGCACTTTTTAGAGCATTAAGTTTCTCGCTTTCATTTTCTTGTAAGATATTATAAATGCCAATAAGTCCAGCAAGTGTTAAAAAACATATACCAATGATGATTTTACTTTTGCGTGAAATTTGTTCTTTGTATTTGGAAAGAAGCACAAAAATAAAAACCAAAAGGAGTAATATTAGCAAAAAGATAAGATAACCCATTATTTTTCTCCTCGTAATTGATATGTAATATCTCCTGCACCAAGTCCTATAATAAGTGCATCTTGCAAAGTTTTGATGAGATTTTCTTTATCATAGAGATATACTTTAGAATCTTTAACCTTAAGATGTGTTGCAAAGGTGGGGTTATATTGTGCAAAAAGTAAGGCAAAATCAATGTCTATATGTGCTTCACCTGCTTTCCAAACAGGCAAAATCACAAGTTCATCGCAAAGGTTATCAAAGCAATCCACAAATGCTTGGAGATTGTCAAGCACACGCGAATATTTATGAGGTTGCCAAATGGCAATGACTTTATTATGCGGTTTGAGTGAGTTATAAATCGCTACACTTTTGAGTGTGGCAAGGATTTCTGTTGGGTGATGTGCGTAGTCATCAATAATTGTTGTTGCACCTTTTGTCAAAATATCAAAACGTTTTTTAATGCCTTTAAAATGTTGAAGATTTTGTTTTATTATTGTTAGTGATGTAGTGCCAAGCTCTTCGATTGCACACAAAATCGCTAAACTTGCATTTTGTGCCATATGTTCTCCAAAGCCCCACACACTAAATTCTCCATAATTTTTTAAGCTAAAAGTTGTTTGTGGCTCATCATTATGGAGGCTAAAGGATATGTTTTTAATATCTGCTTTTGGATTAAGTGTAATAGCAGGTATGTCTGTGAGACTTTGCAAAAATGGGTCGCTTAGGTTAAAAATACATTTTTTGGCTGTATGGATAAATTGCGTATAAGCACCATAAAATTCATTTAAATCGTGATTGTAGCTCTCCATATGTTCTGGCTCTGCATTTGGGATAATCGCATAATAAGGATTTGAATTTAAAAAGCTTTTATCAGATTCATCGGCTTCAAAGATGATGCTTTCACTTTTTGCTTCACGCACATTTGAGCCAAACTCTTTAGAATCTGCACCGATAATTGCACCAAATTGTGGAAAAATTGCACTTAAAATCGCACTTGTGGTAGATTTGCCGTGTGCGCCACATACACTAAAGACACGTTTTTCTTTGAGGATAGAGGCAATAGCTTCTTTGCGTGAAAGGACTTTAATGCCTTTTTTTATCGCTTCTTGCACTTCAATGTTGTCTGGTTTAATAATGGCTGAATGTATCACTAAATCTTGGTTGGTAATGGCTGTTGCACTATGAGGGATATTGATTTCCACTCCTTGAGCACGGAGATATTTTGTGGCACTTCCCTCTGCAATATCAGAGCCACTAATATCTATACCTTGAGAGTGGAGATATTTTGCTAAGCCTGAGATACCAATGCCACCAATGCCTATAAAATGTATTTTCATACATATTCCTCCTTGTAAAGTTGTATAGCTTTTTTTAGGGCAAACAAAGCTCTTTTGGTGGTTTCATTATCATAAACAAGGGCAATTCTTACATAGTCTTTGCCTTGAGATTCTCTACCAAGGTAGCTTCCGGGTAGTGTAAGCACCCCCATTTTTTCATAAGCAAATTTGCAGAATCTTTCATCATTATCTACCTTAAGCCATACATAAAAAGTATATGGGGCAATTTGTGCTTCATTGAGTTCTAAAATTTCACGCGCTAAAGCAAGATTTTTTGCATAAATGTGACGGATAGATTCAGGAGTTTGCATATCATTCCACGCAACTGCAGCGGCTTTTTGCAAAGGTAAAGGAAGCGCACAGCCCAAATAAGTGCGATAGAGATTATACGATTTTAGAATCTCTTCATCACCAGCGACAAAGCCACTACGTAATCCCGGAGCAGAGGAGCGTTTAGAGATAGAATTAAGTGCTAAAATATTTTTAAATTGAGGATTATTTGCTTGTATTGAGGCTTGGAGGATACTTGGTGGAGGGGTATTTTCATAAATTTCACTATAACATTCATCATTTATGATTACAAAATTATACTCAAGTGCTTGTTTTACCCATTCTGTAAGAGATTGTAAGGGAAGCACTCTGCCGGTTGGATTATTTGGTGAATTGAGAATGACTAAATCTACATTTTGCAACTCTTGTGGAGTGAGTGAGGGCGTGAAGTGATTATCCTCTGTGAGATTCATAAGAATAATGTGTGATTTTGAAGCAATTGCTGCTCCTTCATAGATTTGATAGAATGGATTAGGATAGGCTATTGTGGGATTTGCTTTGCCAAAAAGATAAAATTGTGGAAAATTAAAAAGCACTTCTCTTGTGCCAAAAGTGGGGATAATTTGGCTAGTGGTGAGGGTGAGATTATAACGTTTGTCGATAAAATTGAGTTGGGCATCTTTAAGTTCATCTTCACCACTTGATTTTGGGTATTTATTGAGAAGTGGAGCGTTATTTTGCCAAGATTCTATAATATTTTGAGGCGTGGGGAATTGTGGCTCACCAATAGTGAGCGTAAAAATCTCATCATTACTCGGAGGAGAGCTGTAAGCAAGCAGAACACGAAGTTTTTCAAAGGGGTAGCTTTCAAATTGGTTAAGCACATTAATCTCCTTAAAATACTTTGATTTACTTAAAAATTTATTTTATAGAAAGTCTTGTTCATTTAAGTTATCTTGTTTTATTGTTGCATAGATATGTTTTCTATTAATTTGCACGGATTATATAGTAAAATGATAATTTTTTGATTATATTTTGCTTTTTACCCTTGATTTTTTTATCAAGCATTGATAAAATCATACGCCTAAAAGTTATCGCATAACAATATTTACGCGGGAGTAGCTCAGTGGTAGAGCACAACCTTGCCAAGGTTGGGGCCGCGGGTTCGATCCCCGTCTCCCGCTCCATAAATAAATGTGAAAGCTTAATATAGAACTATATGTTTTTGGCATTAAACTGCACTTATTTTAAGAGCAAAAATATGCAGATGCCCGGGTGGTGAAATTGGTAGACACAAGGGACTTAAAATCCCTCGGACATTGCGTCTGTACCGGTTCAAGTCCGGTCTCGGGCACCACCTTAAATAATGGCACCTCAATTAATATGAGCATTAAAGAAGTAGGATAACTCGCTTAAGATTCTATTAATGCAGGATTTTAAAGTGGCGACATAGCCAAGTGGTAAGGCATGGGCCTGCAAAGCCTTGATTCCCCAGTTCGAATCTGGGTGTCGCCTCCAAACAATACATACTTATTTGCCTCATTATTTTTTTACGGGAGATGGCTGAGTGGTTGAAAGCGGCGGTCTTGAAAACCGTTGAGGGTAACACCTCCGGGGGTTCGAATCCCTCTCTCCCGGCCACTATGGACGTCTTCATTAATACTAATCTAATTCATTTGATATGATGTGTTAATGATTTTTGCTCCCTTGCTTCTATTGCACCGCCAACAAAGTGTTTGTAAATTTTCTTCAATACTTAATCCACCCTTACTCAATGGTATGATATGGTCTATTTCTAATAAGAGATTTGCTTCAATATGTGTTGAGTTTTTGCAATACCTACAAGTGTAATTATCGCGCCTTTTGATATATTCTCTTAATTTTTTACTCATTAAGGCTCGTTGATATTTTGCGCTCTGTAGATATTTGATTTCATTAGAGAGATAGACAATAAATCGTTCTAGCCCTTCTTCATCAAAAAGAATTTCAAATTCCAACGAGCTAAGCCCACCAGCACTCACATATTGAAAAGTAAATATAGGATAAGAGAGTTGATGAAAGCCAACTTCTTCAAAACCTAGTTGGTATTCAAGTTTTTCACGGGCATATGTTTTGATTATGCTGGGTATATCATTACCCATAGTTTCTAAGATTCTGTTTTTTTCTGCTTCCAATAAGGATTTGCCTTCTTGTATTGCACAGAAAGCATTGAGTGTATCTTCAAAGTCTGCTAGGGTTGCTTCATCTTTGTCTATATTGAAATATTTGCAAAAATATTTATAAGGCTGGATTTCCGCGTTTCTATAAAGATTCAAATTGGTTGTGTAAAAAGTATTTTCTCCCTTGTTTAAAAGGAGGTATGGTCTCTTGTAGTCGTATAGGCTTGTATCAACCGAGACAGCTTCCCCATAATCACTTTTGGCTGCATTGAGATGTGTCTCTAAATCGTTGATGTGGGCATTTAATTCATTGCAATCTTGTATGTAGCTTACTATTCTGTTTTTTATTGCAAAGAAATCTTTGCTTTCAAAATACCATTGGGAATATGCTGATAATAAAACATTTTTGAGTTTGTTGAAAGCGTTTTTAAATACAGAGTATCTTTTTTCATAACACACAATACCAAGAATAATCCGGTAAGCAAGATATAAGATGCTTGTAATCAAAATGCCACAAATGATATAAAACATACTTTCATACAGTATTATTCCAATCACTGTTGCAAGAGCTAAAAGTCCTTCTGCTTCTTTTTTTTCATCATTCCCCCAATTTTGCAGTTTATACATCTTTGATATTTAGTATAAAAAATAAAACCGCTCATTATAGTGGATAATTTTTGTTTTTGTTTAATTCTCATTTTGGTTGTGATAAGACAAGTTAAAACTATGTTAAGAATCGTAAGGACAACTATAAAAATTTACAACATTATTGAATAATGCAAAATAAAATGGCAAAGGCAAGTTTTAGAGTGTTTTACTCTTGACAAAGCAAGATGAAATCTATATAATTGCAACTTTTTTATTCTATGTGCTGGTTTAGCTCAGTTGGTAGAGCATCTGCCTTGTAAGCAGAGGGTCGGGGGTTCAAGTCCCTTAACCAGCTCCATTTTTTGCACTCTAGCGGTATCGCTTTCAGTGTTTGACCAGTTTTGTGATTATTTTTGGTGAGTTACTCAAGTGGCCAACGAGGGCAGACTGTAAATCTGCTGTCTCCGACTTCCGTGGTTCGAATCCACGACTCACCACCACTTTGTTTTGAATGAATCAATATGACAGGTGGTAGTCAAAATAGTTTTAATAAGTTTGCGGGAATAGCTCAGTTGGCTAGAGCATCAGCCTTCCAAGCTGAGGGTCGCGGGTTCGAGCCCCGTTTCCCGCTCCATACTGGGAGCTGAATCTTCTCTTCAAATTCTTGAGTTAAGGTTTTCTCCATAATTATTAAACAAAAAGTTTGCCCATATAGCTCAGTGGCAGAGCACTTCCTTGGTAAGGAAGAGGTCGGCGGTTCAATCCCGCTTATGGGCTCCAGTTATGTGTTGTAGAATCTTCAAAGATTCTAAAATAAATTTTGAGTTGAGGAGAACAAAATGGCAAAAGAAAAGTTTGTGAAAAATAAACCTCACGTAAATGTGGGAACAATTGGACACGTAGATCATGGTAAAACAACTTTGAGCGCGGCAATTTCTGCTGTATTGGCAACTAAAGGTCTTGCAGAATTGAGAGACTATGATAATATCGATAATGCGCCAGAGGAAAAAGAAAGAGGGATTACAATTGCGACTTCTCATATTGAGTATGAGACAGAAAATCGACACTATGCACACGTAGATTGTCCTGGACACGCTGACTATGTTAAAAATATGATTACAGGTGCGGCTCAAATGGACGGAGCGATTCTTGTGGTTTCTGCTGCAGATGGTCCTATGCCACAAACACGTGAGCATATCTTATTGTCTCGACAAGTAGGTGTGCATTACATCGTAGTATTCTTGAATAAACAAGATATGGTTGATGATGCAGAATTACTCGAGCTTGTAGAAATGGAAGTGCGTGAATTGCTTAGCCAATATGATTTCCCTGGTGATGATACTCCTATCGTAGCAGGTTCTGCTTTAAAAGCTCTTGAAGAAGCAAAAGCGGGTAATGTAGGTGAATGGGGAGAAAAGGTATTGAAGTTAATGGAAGAAGTTGATAGATATATCCCAACTCCACAACGCGATACTGAAAAAACATTCCTTATGCCTGTTGAAGATGTATTCTCAATTGCTGGTCGTGGAACGGTTGTAACAGGGAGAGTAGAAAGAGGTGTTGTGCAAGTAGGTGATGAAGTAGAAATAGTAGGTCTTCGCGATACTCAGAAAACAACTGTGACAGGTGTTGAAATGTTTAGAAAAGAACTAGACAAAGGTGAAGCGGGAGATAATGTTGGAATCTTATTGAGAGGAACAAAAAAGGAAGAAGTAGAAAGAGGTATGGTTCTTTGTAAGCCTGGCTCAATCACTCCACATAAGAAATTTGAAGGTGAAATTTATGTTTTATCAAAAGATGAAGGTGGGCGACATACACCATTCTTTAAAGGTTATCGACCACAATTCTATGTGCGCACAACTGATGTTACTGGCTCTATTGAATTGCCAAGTGGTGTAGAAATGGTTATGCCTGGTGATAATGTAAAAATCACAGTAGAGCTTATTGCTCCTGTAGCACTTGAAGATGGAACTCGTTTTGCGATTCGTGAGGGTGGCAGAACTGTTGGTTCAGGTGTTGTAACAAAAATTATTGAGTAATAAAGGCTCTATAAATGGCAAAGGGAAACACTATTAAGATAGGACTTAAGTGTTCGGAATGTGGTGATATTAACTATAGCACCACCAAAAATGCAAAAACAAAAACAGAAAAACTGGAGCTCAAGAAGTTTTCTCCTCGTTTGAATAAACACACGATTCACAAGGAAGTAAAACTTAAAAGCTAGACTTTTGGTCTAGCTTAATAGGTCAGTAGCTCCAATGGTAGAGCGTCGGTCTCCAAAACCGAGTGTTGGGGGTTCGAGTCCCTCCTGGCCTGCCACAAAGCTGTAGTGAAAATGTAAGAAAGAGATACAAATGATTAAAAAAATAAAAACCTATTTCCAAAGTGCTAATGAAGAGCGATTAAAAGTTATATTTCCTACAAAAGAACAGATTCGTAATGCGTTTGTATCTGTATTGATTGTGGTAAGTGTGGTTACTTTATTTTTGGCGTTGGTTGATTGGATTTTGTTTCATTCTGTGTCGATTGTTTTGTAAATATTGTAAGAGGTGAAGCTTTGGAGTGGTATGCAATACAAACATATTCTGGTAGTGAAAAATCAGTAGGTGAGGCAATCCGCAATCTTATTATTCAAAATCAGATGCAAGATAGATTTGGTGAGGTAGTTGTGCCTACAGAATCTATTATTGAAACAAAGAAAAAGATTGTAGATAGAAGTTTGTATCCAGGTTATGTGTTTATTAAAGTTGATTTAGATACAAAACTTTGGCATATGATTCAATCTTTGCCTAGAGTAGGGCGTTTTATAGGTGAGAGCAAAAAGCCTACACCTTTAAGTGAAGCTGATATTGCAAAAATCTTAGAAAAGGTAAGGAATCCAAGCGCACCAAAACCAAAGATTTCATTTGAGCAAGGTGAAGTTGTGCGTATTATTGATGGTCCATTTGTAAATTTTACAGGCACAGTAGAGGAATATGACTTAGAACATAAAAAGCTTAAGCTTAATGTTTCTATTTTTGGGCGTAATACTCCTGTTGAAATCTTGTATTCACAAGTGGAAAAAATTATTTAAATTTTGTAAAAAAGAAAGGAATGCACAATGGGTAAGAAAGTTGTTGGTGAGTTAAAATTACAGATTCCAGCAGGGAAAGCAAATCCATCTCCTCCTGTAGGTCCAGCATTAGGACAAAGAGGGGTAAATATTATGGAGTTTTGTAAGGCGTTTAATGAAAAAACAAAGGATATGGGTGATTTTAATATTCCTGTTATTATTACTATTTATCAGGATAAAAGCTTTACTTTTATTACCAAAAAACCTCCAGTAACTGACCTTATTAAAAAGGCGGCAAAGATTACGAAAGGTTCAGACAATCCTCTAAAAAATAAAGTTGGAAAATTAACAAGTAAGCAACTTGAAGAAATTGCTCAAACCAAAATGGAAGATCTCAATGCTTCAGATCTTGAAGCTGCAAGAAAAATTGTGGCAGGAAGTGCAAGAAGTATGGGTATTGAAATCCAAGATTAGATTATGTTGATGGAGTTTGTTTATGGGTAAGAAGATAGCAAAGAGACTACAAACATTGCGAGCAAAGGTAGATTCTCAAAAGATATATGATGTGCAAAGTGGTGTAAGTGCAGTAAAATCTTTAGCTTCAGCTAAATTTGATGAAACTGTTGAAGTAGCATTATGCTTGGGTGTTGATCCTAGACATGCTGACCAAATGATACGTGGTGCTGTAGTTTTACCACATGGAACAGGTAAAAAAGTGCGTGTAGCTGTTTTTGCAAAGGGTATTAAGGCAGATGAAGCAAAAAATGCAGGAGCTAATGTAGTAGGAGCTGATGATTTAGCAGATGAAATCAAAAATGGTAATATTAACTTTGATATCGTAATAGCTACTCCTGATATGATGGCTCTTGTAGGTAAAGTAGGACGTATTTTAGGACCAAAAGGCTTAATGCCAAATCCAAAAACGGGCACAGTTACTATGGATGTTGCGAAAGCAGTTTCTAACGCTAAAAGTGGACAAGTCAATTTTAGAGTTGATAAAAAAGGCATTATCCACGCACCCATTGGCAAAGCATCTTTTCAAGAAGATAAAATTGTAGATAATATGCTTGAGCTTGTGCGAGCTATCAATAAGCTCAAGCCTACTTCTGCAAAGGGTAAATATATTCGCAGTAGCAGTGTATCACTTACGATGAGTCCAGCAATTAAGCTTGATTCTCAAGAACTTATGGATACAAAATAATAATTTTATTTATTTATCTTAGACCAAAGAATATAGGGGCTTAGGCTTAAAATCTACCCTATGTGAGGTTTTGGGCTGAAAGGAGGAGAGATGACTAAGCAAGAAAAGATTCAGATTGTTGAATATTTGAGTTCTGAATTTAAACAGGCTTCAGCCTTTATTGTATGCGATTACAAAGGTTTGCAAGTAAGCCATCTTGAAAAGTTAAGATGTGCTGCAAGAGCTGCAAATATTAAAGTGCAAGTTGTTAAAAATACTTTGGCAAGTATCGCAGTTAAAAATGCGCAGTATCCTGATTTGGAACTTAAAGATACAAATATTTTTCTTTGGGCAGATGATCAAATCGCACTGTCTAAAGTTGTTTGTAAGTTTGCAGATGCTCATAGTGAGCATTTTGTTCTTAAGGTTGGTGTGTTTGAAGGCAAAGTAGTTGATGTTCAACACATCACATCTGTTTCTAAGTTACCAAGCAAAGAAGAGCTTATTGGTATGTTGCTGTCTGTATGGACAGCACCAGCTCGCTATTTTGTTACTGGGCTTGATAACTTGAGAAAACAAAAAGAAGAAAATTAACATAAAAGGAGTGTAAAATGGCAATTTCTAAAGAAGATGTATTGGAATACATTGGGAATCTTTCTGTATTGGAACTTTCGGAACTTGTGAAAGCTTTTGAAGAAAAATTTGGTGTAAGTGCAGCTCCAACAATTGTTGCTGGAGCTGCTGCTGGTGGTGCTGGAGCTGCTGCTGCAGAAGAAAAAACTGAATTTAGTGTAGTGCTTGTTGATGCTGGTTCTAATAAAATCAATGTAATTAAAGCGGTGCGTGAAATTACAGGTTTAGGCTTAAAAGAAGCAAAAGATGCAACTGAACAGACTCCAAGCACATTGAAAGAAGCTGTAAGCAAAGAAGATGCAGAAAACTTCAAGAAAAAGCTTGAGGAAGCAGGAGCAAAAGTCGAGATTAAATAATTTTTGACATTTCCCCGTTAAATTGTAATTGCCAAATCTTAAATTTTAAGGTTTGGCTTTTTTGTATTTATAGAATATTGTAAAAATGCTTTATAATTTCGTTAGTTTTTTTAGAGTATTTTGCTCTTTTTAACAAAAAAAGAAGGATACAACTTATGACACATAACACAAAACTTAAACATAGACTCCGTGCTGATTTTACAAAAAATCCTCAAAGTATTGATGTTCCTAATCTTTTACTGCTTCAAAGAAATAGTTATAATGATTTTCTTTGTGTTGATAATGATAAAGAATCTGGCATTGAGAGGGTATTTAAGTCTGTTTTTCCTATCCAAGATAATCAGAATCGTGTTACACTTGAATATGCAGGGTGTAAGTTTGGCAAACCAAAATATACAACAAATGAAGCGATGGTGCGCGGTGTAACTTATGCGATTTCACTGCAGCTTAAAATTCGCCTTGTGCTTTGGGAAAAAGACGAAAAGACAGGTGAAAGACTTGGTGTAAAAGATGTAAAAGAGCAAAATGTCTTTGTGCGTGATATTCCACTTATGACGGATAGAACAAGTTTTATTATTAATGGTGTTGAACGCGTTGTGGTTAATCAGCTCCATCGTAGTCCAGGTGTAATTTTTAAAGAAGAAGAATCGAGCACTTCATCAAACAAGCTTATTTATACAGGGCAAATTATTCCTGATAGAGGTTCGTGGCTCTATTTTGAATATGATTCTAAAGATGTGCTTTATGCACGTATTAATAAACGTCGTAAAGTTCCTGTAACAATTATTTTGCGTGCTATGGGATATAATAAACAAGATATTCTTAAAATTTTCTATCCTTTGCAGAACGTCAAATACAAAAGTGGCAAATATCTTATTCCATTTGATATAGATAGTATTGGCAATCGTGCAGAATTTGATATTAAAGATGCAAAAGGCAATCTTTTAGTAGCTTCAGGCAAGCGACTTTCAGCTAAAAAAATTAAAGAACTTAAAGAATCAAAAATTGATTTGATTGAATACCCAATTGAGAATCTTGCAAATAAATTTCTTGCAGAGCCGGTAATGAATGCACAAGGTGAAGTAATTTTTGATACATTGACACAGCTTGATGAAAATAAACTTAAAAAGCTCCTTGAATTAAAAATTAATGAATTTGTGGTGGCTAATGATAGTGCTGTTGGCGTGGATAGCTCCATTATCAATTCATTTATTGCAGATTCAGAATCTTTAAAAATGCTTCGCCAAAGTGAAAAAATTGATGATGAAAATGAACTCGCTGCGATTAGAATCTACAAGGTTATGCGTCCGGGTGAGCCTGTAACAAAAGAAGTTGCGAAAAGTTTTGTAAGGCAATTATTTTTTGATTCTGAACGATATGACTTAACTCGTGTCGGTCGTATGAAAATGAATCATAAGCTTCAAATTAATGTGCCTGATTATGTTACGGTGCTTACACACGAGGATATTATTAAAACAATCCAATATCTCCTTAAAGTAAAAAATGGTTTGGGTAAAATCGATGATAGAGATCATTTGGGTAATCGTAGAATCCGCTCTATTGGCGAGCTTTTAGCTAATGAGTTGCATACAGGGCTTGTAAAAATGCAAAAAGCTATCCGCGATAAACTAACTTCTTTAAGTGGCTCATTTGAAACAATGATGCCACACGATTTGATTAATGGTAAGATGATTACAAGCACTATTATGGAGTTTTTCACGGGTGGGCAACTTTCCCAGTTTATGGATCAAACCAACCCACTTTCAGAGGTTACGCATAAACGCCGACTTTCAGCACTTGGTGAGGGCGGACTTGTGAAAGATAGGGTAGGTTTTGAAGCTCGTGATGTGCATCCCACACATTATGGAAGAATCTGTCCGATTGAAACACCAGAAGGGCAAAATATCGGTTTGATTAATACGCTTTCTACCTATACACGTGTTAATGATTTAGGATTTATTGAGGCTCCTTATAAGAAAGTAGAAAATGGTGTTGTTACTAATGAAATTGTATATCTTACAGCCGCTCAAGAGGAAGGTATTGTTATTGCTCCTGCAAGCACAGCAGTAGATAAAGATGGACGTATTGTTGAAGATTTGATTGAAACGCGTAAAGATGGAGAAATTATTCTTAATGAAAAATCTCGCGTGCAACTCATTGACTTAAGTCCTCGTATGCTTGTAGGTGTAGCAGCTTCGCTTATTCCTTTCCTTGAACACGATGACGCTAATAGAGCTCTTATGGGTTCAAATATGCAACGACAAGCTGTTCCTTTACTTAAGCCCGATGCACCTGTGGTAGGGACAGGGATTGAGCAAATCATCGCTCGTGATTCTTGGGAAGCAATTAAAGCCACTCGTAGCGGTATTGTAGAGAGAGTAGATTCTAAAAATATTTATATTCTTGGAGAAGATGATAATGGTGCATATATTGATCATTATCATCTTGGTAAGAATCTCCGCACTAACCAAAACACTTGTTTTTCCCAACAACCCATTGTGCGACAAGGTGATAAAGTAGAGCAGGGGCAAATCATCGCTGATGGTCCGAGTATGGATAATGGTGAATTGGCATTAGGTAAAAATATACGCGTTGCTTTTATGCCGTGGAATGGTTATAACTTTGAAGATGCAATTGTGGTGAGTGAGAAACTTATTAAAGAAGATGCTTTTACATCAATTCATATTTATGAAAAAGAAATAGAAGCACGTGAGCTTAAACATGGACTCGAAGAAATTACAGCTGATATTCCGGGGACAAAAGAATCTGAGACTGCACATCTTGATGAGAGTGGAATAGTTCGCATTGGGACTTATGTAAGCGCAGGTATGATACTTGTAGGAAAGGTTTCTCCTAAGGGTGAAGTAAAGCCTACGCCTGAAGAGCGACTTTTGCGTGCTATTTTTGGTGAAAAAGCAGGACACGTTGTTAATAAATCTCTATATTGTCCGCCTTCACTTGAAGGAACCGTGGTAGATGTAAAAATTTTTACAAAAAAAGGCTATGAAAAAGATGCACGCGCTATAAGTGCTCACGATGAAGAAAAACGAGTGCTTGATATTGAGCATCACGACCGCTTGACAATGATTCAGCAAGAGGAGAGCTTAAGAATCTCGCTTATGCTTTCTAAAGAAAAACTTGCAAGTGATGCAAAAGTTTCTGATAAAGTTTTCAAAAAAGGCACACAGATTTCAAAAGAAGAACTTAATGCGTTTAATCCTTTTACATTAAGCATTCTTCTTAAGAGCTATTCTAAAGAGGTTCAGGCGCGTTATGAGCAAATCAAAACAAATTTTTTAGAACAAAAGAAAACACTTGGCGAAGAACACGAGGAAAAGCTTTCAATTTTAGAAAAAGATGATATTTTACCAAGCGGTGTTGTGAAACTTGTGAAAATTTATATTGCTACAAAACGCAAACTTAAAGTGGGTGATAAGATGGCAGGGCGACACGGAAATAAGGGTATTGTGTCTAATATTGTGCCTATGGTGGATATGCCTTATACTCTTGATGGAGAACCTGTAGATATTGTGCTTAATCCACTTGGTGTGCCCAGTCGTATGAATATTGGACAGATTCTAGAAGTGCATTTGGGACTTGTAGGTAAGAATCTTGGGAAGCAAATTGAGGATATTTTTACTTCACAATCACAACAATGGCTTGATACATTACGCACAAAGATGATTGCAGTTGCTCAAGCTGTGAATCCTAATGATAAATCAATGGTTGATTTTCTTAAGCGTATTGATGATGAAATGTTGATTCATTATGCACGAGATTGGAGCAAGGGTGTAAAATTTGCTATACCTGTATTTGAGGGTATTAAGCAAGAGCAATTTGATAAGCTTTTTGAATTAGCAAAGATTGATACTGATGGTAAAACAGAGCTTTATGATGGTAAAACAGGCGAAAAAATGCGTGAGCGTGTCAATGTAGGCTATATGTATATGCTTAAACTTCATCATTTGGTTGATGAAAAAGTTCATGCAAGAAGCACAGGACCTTATTCATTGGTTACACAGCAGCCTGTGGGTGGAAAGGCGTTGTTTGGTGGGCAACGATTTGGAGAAATGGAGGTATGGGCACTTGAAGCTTATGGTGCAGCTCATACGCTCAAAGAAATGCTGACAATTAAATCTGATGACACAGAAGGTCGAAAATCTGCATATAAGGCAATTACAAAGGGTGAATATGTTGGAGAATCTGAAATACCAGAAACTTTTTATGTTTTAACAAAAGAGCTTCAATCCCTTACACTTGATGTTAATATTTATGGCGATGATGTAGATGAGAATGGTATGCCTCTACCTATTACTATTAAAGAAGATGAACGACCAAAAGATTTTAATTCATTCCAGCTTGTATTGGCAAGTCCAGAGAAGATTCTCTCTTGGAGCCACGGTGAAGTAAAAAAACCTGAAACAATTAACTATCGCACATTAAAACCAGAAAGAGATGGACTATTCTGCACTAAAATTTTTGGTCCAGTACGTGATTATGAGTGTCTTTGTGGTAAATATAAGAAAATGCGTTATAAAGGCGTTATATGCGAAAAATGTGGTGTTGAGGTTACAAAGGCAAAAGTGCGCCGTTCAAGAATGGGGCATATTGAACTTGTTGCACCCGTGGCACATATTTGGTATGTAAGCTCATTGCCTAGCCGTATTGGCACTTTGCTTGGCGTTAAAATGAAAGATTTAGAACGTGTGCTTTATTATGAAGCGTATATTGTAAGATCGCCTGGTGAAGCATTCTACGATAATGAAGGTTCAAAGCCTATTATGAAGTATGATGTATTGAATGAAGAGCAATTCCAAAGCATTAATCAACGCTTTGAACATACAGGTTTTGTCGCTCAAATGGGTGGAGAAGCAATTAAAGAATTACTTGAAGAGCTTGATTTGGTAACGCTTTTAAATACTTTACGTGAAGAGATTCGCTCTACGAATTCAGAAGCGAAGAAAAAAACTATTGTAAAACGTCTTAAAGTTGTAGAAAGCTTCATTAGCTCTGGGAATCGTCCAGAGTGGATGATGCTTACAATATTACCTGTATTGCCACCAGACTTACGTCCTTTAGTTGCGCTTGATGGTGGAAAATTTGCTGTAAGTGATGTGAATGATTTATATCGCCGTGTTATCAATCGTAATCAACGTTTGAAGCGACTTATTGAGCTTGATTCACCAGAGATTATTGTAAGAAATGAAAAAAGAATGCTTCAAGAGGCCGTTGATGCACTTTTTGATAATGGAAGAAACGCAAATGCTGTTAAAGGGGCAAATAAGCGACCTCTTAAATCTTTGTCGGAGATTATCAAAGGAAAACAAGGAAGATTCCGACAGAATCTCCTTGGTAAGCGTGTGGATTTCTCTGGAAGAAGTGTTATTGTTGTGGGACCAAATCTCAAAATGGATCAATGTGGATTGCCTAAAAATATGGCATTAGAACTTTTTAAACCACATTTATTTGCTAAACTTGAAGAGAAGGGCTATGCGACTACACTGAAACAAGCAGTCAAAATGGTTAATCAAAAAACAAATGAAGTGTGGGAGTGTTTGCAAGAAATTGTGAATGGATATCCAGTGCTTCTTAATCGTGCGCCGACTTTGCATAAACAATCTATTCAAGCTTTTCACCCTAAACTTATTGATGGTAAGGCGATTCAGTTACATCCACTTGTATGTTCGGCATTTAATGCAGACTTTGATGGAGACCAAATGGCTGTACATGTGCCTCTTTCACAAGAAGCAATTGCAGAATGTAAAGTTTTGATGCTGAGCTCAATGAATATTTTGCTTCCAGCAAGTGGAAAAGCTGTAGCTGTGCCAAGTCAAGATATGGTTTTGGGCTTGTATTATCTCTCGCTTGAGAAAAAAGGTGTGAAAGGTGAACATAAGATTCTTGCAAGTATTGATGAGATTGTTATGGCTATTGAAATGGGTGAGCTTGATATTAATGCGCGTATTAAGACCGTGTATGAGCGTCGTGTAATTGATACGACTGCTGGGCGTATGATTCTAAGTTCAATTTTGCCTGATTTTGTGCCACTAGGTCTATGGAATAAGACAATGAAGAAAAAAGATATCGGCACATTAATTGATTATGTGTATAAAGAGGGAGGGTTAGGCATTACAGCTACTTTCCTTGATAATCTTAAGAATCTTGGTTTTAAATATGCAACTAAAGCAGGTATTTCTATTTCGGCAGCAGATATTATTATTCCTCAAAATAAAATGTCTATGATTGATGAGGCTAAGGCAAAGATTAAGCAGATTCAAAGCGAATTTGAACAAGGACTCCTTACTGCACAAGAGCGATATAATAAGAGCATTGATATTTGGACAGAAACGAGCGAAGCAATGGGCAAATTAATGATGGAAAAAGTCAAAAATGATAAAGAAGGCTTTAATTCTATCTATATGATGGCAGATTCTGGAGCGAGAGGAAGTGAAGCACAGATTCGTCAGCTTTCTGCTATGAGAGGACTTATGGCAAAACCTGATGGCACGATTATTGAAACACCAATTACTTCAAATTTTAAAGAAGGTTTGAATGTGTTAGAATATTTTAATTCTACACACGGTGCGAGAAAAGGTCTAGCTGATACAGCATTGAAAACAGCGAATGCTGGGTATCTTACAAGAAAGCTTATTGATGTGAGCCAAAATATGAAAGTTACGATTGATGATTGTGGCACACACGAGGGTGTAGAGATTACAGACATCAC
This sequence comes from Helicobacter japonicus, assembly GCF_000762845.2. Classification (GTDB taxonomy): domain Bacteria; phylum Campylobacterota; class Campylobacteria; order Campylobacterales; family Helicobacteraceae; genus Helicobacter_C; species Helicobacter_C japonicus. The sequence continues at coordinate 25,024 of NZ_JRMQ02000014.1, forward strand.
AGTGGGAAGTGATATGATTGAACCACTTGAAGAACGTGTAGTCGGACGCGTGCTGGCAAGAGACATTATTGACCCTATTACTAATGAGATTCTTTTGAGTGAAGGTGTATTGATTGATAGTGTGATGGCAAGACGTATTAAAGAAGCAAATGTAAAATCTGTAATGATACGCACACCTGTAACTTGTAAAGCACCAAAAGGCGTATGTGCGAAATGCTATGGATTAAATCTTGGTGAATCTAAAATGGTTAAGCCTGGTGAAGCGGTAGGAGTGCTTGCTGCACAAAGTATTGGCGAGCCTGGCACACAGCTCACATTGAGAACATTTCACGTGGGTGGGACAGCAAGTAGAAGCACAGAAGAAAAGCAGATTATTGCAAAGAAAGAGGGCTTTATAAGGTATTATAATATCCGCACTTACACGAATAATAAAGGACAAAAGATTGTAGCAAATCGTAGAAATGCTGCTATTCTTGTTGTTGAGCCGTGTATTAAGGCAGAATTTGATGGAGAGCTTCAAGTAGAAAATGTGCATGATGAAGTGCATATTACAATTATGGGCGACAAAAAGCGTTCCGCAACTTATCGCTTAAGAAAAGATGATGTGGCAAAACAAAATGAACTTGCTGGTGTGTCAGGAAAACTTGAAGGTAAATTGCTTGTGCCTCACGAGAGTGGCTATAAGGTTAAAGCAGGTGGAAGTATCGTAGATACAATTATGGATAGTTGGAATGTGCCAACACGGATTCCATATGGAAGTGAATTAAAAGTTGAGGATAATGCACCAATTTCTCAAAAAATTACTGCAAAAGAAAAAGGTGTTGTGAAATTTTATACACTTCGTGCAGATACACTGGAGCGTAATCACGATGTAAAAGCGGGTATGGTAGTATCTGAAAAAGGTATGTTTGCTGTAATTGCTGATAAAAATGATAGAGAAGCTATTCGTCATTATATAGCACGGACATCTAAGATTCTTGTTGATGATAATAGTGTAGTAGATGTGAATACACTTATTTCTGAGCCTACTTCTACGGAACAAATTATTGTTGCTGAATGGGATGCTTATAGTGAGCCGATTATTGCTGACCAAGCTGGAGTTGTGTCATTTAAGGATATTATTGCTGGACTTACTGTGAGTGAGCAAGAAGATGAGAATACGCATCAGAAAAATCTCGTAATTAACGAGTATATTCCTACGGGTTATAAGCCTATGCTTGTTATTACCACTAAAGATGGTAAGGAAATAAGCTATCGTTTAGAATCTCGTACATCTATTGCTATCAATGATGGTGATAAGGTAGAGGTAGCAGATATTATTGCTAAGGTGCCTAAAGCATTGGCAAAATCTAAAGACATTACAGGTGGTCTCCCACGCGTTACTGAGTTATTTGAAGCACGAAAGCCAAAAAATACAGCTATTCTCTCTGAGCTTGATGGAACAGTGAGTTTTGGTAAGCCAATACGTGGTAAAGAGCGTATTATTGTTACTGCAGCTGATGGTAGAAGTGCAGAATATGTGGTAGATAAGAGCAAGAAGATTCTTGTGCATGAGCAAGAATTTATTCACGCTGGGGAAGCAATGACTGATGGTGTAATCTCAAGCCATGATATTTTGCGTATTAGTGGTGAAAAAGAGCTTCATAAGTATATCGTGAGCGAAGTGCAACAAGTGTATCGTAGGCAAGGTGTGAGTATTGCTGATAAACATATTGAAATCATTGTTTCTCAAATGTTGCGACAAGTTAAGATTGTTGATAGTGGCAATACAAAATTTATTGAGGGTGATTTAGTAAGTAAGCGACATTTCAAAGAGGAAAATGAGAGAATCTTAAATATTGGTGGAGAGCCAGCAATAGCTGAACCTGTATTGCTTGGTATTACCCGTGCCGCTATTGGAAGCGATTCTATTATTTCTGCTGCATCTTTCCAAGAAACAACAAAAGTGCTAACAGAAGCAAGTATTGCAGCCAAAAAAGATACGCTTGATGACCTTAAAGAAAATGTTGTTCTTGGTCGTATGATACCTGTGGGAACGGGCTTGTATAAGAATAAAAAATTCAATTACAAGTATGAAGAACAAGGGGACGAGGATAATGAGGAAGAATAGAGAATTTTTCCTCGTTTCTAAGAGAAATAAAAGTTTTTATTGGGTAAAATCCCGCATTTTTAATTTTGTGTAAAGGAAATATCAGTGCCAACCATAAATCAGCTTATTAGAAAAGAAAGAAAGAAGGTTATTCGCAAGACAAAGTCTCCAGCATTGTTAGAATGCCCACAGAGAAGAGGAGTATGCACACGTGTTTATACTACTACACCTAAGAAACCAAACTCCGCACTCAGAAAAGTTGCTAAAGTAAAGCTCACTTCTAAGGTAGAAGTCATTAGTTATATTCCTGGTGAAGGGCATAATCTTCAAGAGCACTCTATTGTTCTTGTAAGAGGTGGGCGTGTAAAAGACTTACCGGGTGTAAAGTATCACATCATTCGTGGTGCATTAGATACCGCAGGTGTTGCTAAAAGAAGTGTCTCTCGTAGTAAGTATGGTGCTAAAAAAGCTAAAGCCGGTGGCGATAAAAAATAGATAAGGATAGAGAATGAGAAGAAGAAAGGCTCCTGTAAGAGAAGTTTTGGGTGATCCAATTTACAATAATAAGGTAGTAACAAAATTTATCAATAAAATGATGCTTGATGGCAAAAAGAGTGTGAGTGAAAAAATTATTTATGCTGCATTTGATAAAATTGAAGAAAAAAGTGGTGAAAAAGGGATTGAAATTTTTGAAAAAGCACTTGAACGCGTTAAACCTCTTGTAGAAGTAAGAAGTCGGCGTGTTGGTGGAGCAACATATCAAGTGCCTGTGGAAGTGCGTCCAGCACGTCAGCAATCTCTTTGTATTCGTTGGTTGCTTGAAGCTACACGCAAGAGAAATGAACGCACAATGGTAGAACGTTTAGCAAGTGAGCTTGTAGATGCTGCAAATGATAGGGGAGCGGCTTTTAAGAAAAAAGAAGATGTACATAAGATGGCTGAAGCAAACAAGGCTTTTGCACACTATCGTTGGTAGTATAAAGGAAAGACAATGGCAAGAAAAACTCCTTTAGCAAGAATTAGGAATATTGGTATTGCTGCACATATTGACGCAGGTAAAACAACAACTTCAGAGAGAATCTTGTTTTATACAGGTGTAAGTCATAAAATTGGTGAAGTGCATGATGGTGCAGCAACTATGGACTGGATGGAGCAAGAAAAAGAACGAGGAATCACAATTACTTCTGCTACCACAACTTGTTTTTGGCGAGATTATCAAATTAATCTTATTGACACACCCGGACACGTCGATTTTACTATTGAAGTAGAACGTTCTATGCGTGTCCTTGACGGAGCAGTTGCTGTATTTTGTTCTGTTGGTGGTGTGCAACCTCAAAGTGAAACTGTATGGAGGCAAGCCAATAAATATGGTGTGCCTCGTATGGTGTTTGTTAATAAAATGGATAGAATTGGTGCTAACTTTTATAATGTTGAAAGTCAAATCAAACAACGTTTAAAAGCTAATCCTGTGCCTATTAATATTCCTATTGGTGCAGAAGAAAACTTTAAAGGTGTAGTTGATTTAGTTCAAATGAAAGCCATTGTGTGGAATGATGAATCAATGGGTGCAAAGTATGATGTCGAAGAAATCCCTGCTGAATTTGTAGAAAAAGCAAATGAATATCGAGAAAAGCTCCTTGAGGCTGCAGCAGAACAAGATGAAGCTTTAATGGAAAAATATCTTGGTGGTGAGGAATTAAGTGTTGAGGAAATTAAAAAAGGTATTAAGATTGGTTGTTTAAATATGAGTCTTATTCCTATGCTTTGTGGTTCAAGTTTTAAAAACAAAGGCGTGCAAACACTTCTTGATGCAGTGGTTGATTATCTTCCTGCTCCTACTGAAGTCGCAGAGATTAAGGGTATTGATCCTAAAACTGAAGAAGAACTAAGTGTAGAGTCTAGTGATAATGGTGCCTTTGCAGGGTTAGCATTTAAAATTATGACCGACCCATTTGTAGGGCAGCTTACTTTTGTGCGTGCATATCGTGGTAAATTAGAATCTGGTAGCTATGTGCTTAACTCTACGAAGGGCAAGAAAGAGCGTGTAGGACGACTTTTAAAAATGCACTCTAATAAACGTGAGGATATTAAAGAAATTTATGCAGGAGAAATTTGTGCATTTGTGGGCTTGAAAGATACGATTACTGGTGATACGCTTTGCGATGAAAAAGTGCCTGTAATTTTAGAGCGTATGGATTTTCCAGAACCTGTGATTCAGATTGCAGTGGAACCAAAAACAAAAGCTGACCAAGAGAAAATGTCTATCGCGCTTGGCAAACTTGCTGAAGAAGATCCAAGTTTTAGAGTAAGCACTCACGAAGAAACAGGGCAAACACTCATTGGTGGTATGGGTGAGCTTCACTTAGAGATTATCGTTGATAGATTAAAACGTGAATTTAAAGTTGAAGCAGAAGTAGGTGAGCCACAAGTTGCCTTTAGAGAGACTATTCGCACTGCAGTTGAGCAAGAATGTAAATATGCAAAACAATCAGGTGGGCGCGGACAATATGGACATGTGCATATTAGGCTTGAGCCAAAAGAGCCGGGTGAGGGCTATGAATTTGTGAATAATATTAGTGGTGGGGTTATTCCAAAAGAATATATTCCGGCAGTTGATAAGGGTATCCAAGAGGCAATGCAAAATGGTGTTCTTGCAGGATACCCTGTGGTAGATTTTAAAATAACACTTTATGATGGAAGTTATCATGATGTGGATTCATCTGAAATGGCATTTAAAATTGCCGGCTCTATGGCATTTAAAGATGCTTGCCGAAAGGCAAATGCTGTGCTATTAGAGCCTATGATGAAGGTTGAGGTGGAGGTCCCTGAAGAATATATGGGTGATGTTATAGGGGATTTAAACAGAAGGCGAGGACAAATCAATTCAATGGACGATCGTATGGGATTGAAAATTGTAAATGCTTTTGTGCCTTTAGCTGAAATGTTTGGATATTCTACTGACTTACGTTCAGCTACACAGGGTAGAGGCACATATACAATGGAATTTGACCATTATGGTGAAGTGCCAAGTAATGTTGCCAAAGAGATTATCGAAAAGAGAAAGGGTTAATGATGAAAAAGTTGATTTTTGTTCTAGGTTTAGGTTTGGTGTTTGCAGCGTGTGGAAATAAAGATGATGCAGCAAAAGACGAGGTTTCAGCTCCTGTTGAAGTTATAGAGGAATTAGAAGTTGTTACTCCTGTGGAAGAGGTAAAAGATGATAAAGCAGAAACTACTCAAGAAGTAGGTGAAGCTACCACAGAATCCACAGAAGAAGCAAAAGATGAGGAAACTCCAAAAGAGGAAGCAGCTCAGTAATTTGATTTTTCTCCTGCACCCTGCAGGAGAAAATAAAAGGATATATTATGTATAAATTTCTCCTTGTTTGTGTTGTTGCGCTATTTTGTGCTTGTTCTAATGAAAAAAACAAAGAAGGCAATGAAGCACCTGTTTTTCAATCCAATCAAGCTCCACTGCCTATTAAGCAACCATCTTTAGAAGACAACATACAGACAGAGACAAGTATCCCACAAGATTCGCAGATCCAAGATACACAGAGTGTAGAACCTAAATCTAATGTAGATGAGAAAAAGCAGGAAGTTGCTACGTCAGATGCGGCAACACTTTATGCTCGATGTGCAGCTTGTCACGGAAAAGATGGTAAAAGTGTTGCACCTGGAAGCGTGGGTAATGTGCTTATTGCTTCAATGAATAAAGCTCAAGTAATAGAATCACTCAAAGGTTTTCGTGCAAGAACACTTAGTAGAGGTGGCAACTCAGTGATAATGTATATGCAGACAAAGAATCTTAGTGACAAAGATATTGAGGCATTAGCAACATATATTGATTCATTTTAAATTTTGTAATTTTGTATATGAATTTTCTTCTTTGATATAACCTTTTTAATATATTCTTCTATTTTTTCTTTGTATGGAATCTTTATGGTATTATGTTTTAAGTATGTAATTGTGAAATAAAACAATACACTAGCGCATCTAGATTTTTATCTATAAAAAGCATTTATATTCTTTTTTGAGTGGGGGAGGGAGAAATGTTATAGAGTAAAGGTAGTGATTTTATAGAGAGATATGCTATTATTGAAAGCTTTTAGGATCATCTACAACTTTTAAAAGCCAAATTTTATGTATTTTATTTGTTAAGCGATAAATTCCTAAATGAAGTCTTTAAAGCTATTGAGTATGTAAGAGGTTAAGATTTAAAGAGTGGAAAGATCATTAATTTAGCTCAATCTTTACACTCTATCAAGTTCATATATGATAGGAAGTCTAATTTTTGTTGTTTCGCTTAAACGTGGGAAATCATTCTGTGCTTTTTTAATGGCATTAATGGCAGCAACATTAAAAGGGTCGTGCGAACAAGGTTTAACAAGTCGGATATTTGCCACCTTACCATCTTTGTAAATAATAAACTCCACCACCACTTCACCTTCTAAACCTCGTTTTCTTGCCATTGGCGGGTATTTGTTTTTGCGGTCAATGGCACGTTGAATTTTAGAAAAAAGCTCATCTTCGCTTCCTGCATGAAATGAAAGTGTCTGGATTCTATCTCCTTCTTCTATTTTTTCATCAGGTTTAGCTTTTGGAGTTTTACTTGAAGCAAGTGATTCTTCCTCTTTTTTGGCAAATTTTCCGTGTTCTTTAACAAATTCTTTGTGATACTTCTTTTTTTTATGTATTATAGGTTTGGGTTGAGGATTCTCTACTTCTTGGTTAGATGGAGTTTGAAAGGTAGCTAAGGCAAGTGTGGTAATATAATCACCATTTTGTGCCAAATCAGAGTTATGGAAATGTTTATAAAATGCTGTTACAAGGCAAAGATGAAACACAAAACTAAGTATAAAAGCTATTTTGTTGGGTGTGAGAAAAGTATCTTGCTTGTTTTTTTGATAAGTTTGTTCCAAACTTAGATTATGCATATTTTGATACTGATTATTTGGATTTGGTTGAAATACCGAAGTTTTCATGTCCCTTCTCCTTTAAAATATCTACTACTTGAACAAAAGTTTCAAATTTAGCATTTTTATCACTTTTGAGCTGAATGAGTGTTTTATTGTCGATAGCACTTATCTCATTTTTAAGAGATTCCATATCGGTAACTTTATCGTTAAAATAAATAATATTTTGTTCATCAATTGTAATTATACTTGGTTTTTCGTGTTTATCTAGTTGATTTTGACTTGCATAAGGGAGCTCGACTTTGATTTGTCCTTGTGCGATAAATGTAGATACGCTAAGCACAATAGCCAAAAGCACAAGCATTACATCAATAAATGGGACGATATTCAAACCATCTTTTTTTGGGATTCTCATATTTTATCTCTCATTTGTGGATTTTTGAGTAAGTTTATAACGATTGAGTTGCACATCCATTTTACGCACAAAGCAATTATAGACAATTAAGGTGGGGATTGCCACTACCAAACCAAGAGCAGTTGCCTTAAGTGCGGTTGATAGTCCTACCATAATGCTTTGAGCGTCCATTCCTCCATTCATACCCATATCATAAAATGTAATCATAATTCCTATCACTGTGCCTAAAAGTCCAACATAAGGAGCATTGGAATAAATAATATAAAGCGCGGTAAGATTCTTGCTTAGTGCTTCTTCAAGTGCTTCTTCATTTGGATAGTCTGCAGGGTTCAAGCGTATAAAAAATATTAGTCTTTCGCAGCTAAACCATACACTTAAAAAACTCATAAAACCAAGAATAGCAAAAATAATGTGATCTATATAATCTTTAAGAAATTCCATAATGACTCCAATTAAAGTTAAATCATTTAAGTGCCGCATATTATAAAAATCATTCTTAAAATAAGATTATAATTACTTTTAATTTTTCTTAAATTCACACTTCAGTCTTTTTACGCTAAAATTTTTGAAGTTTTAGTTTAAGGAGGCATCATAATGAAATCTAATATTATCCGTTTTAGTGTATCTTTACCACAGAATCTCCTTGTTACTCTTGATGAGCGTCTTACCCACAAAGGTTATTCTTCACGATCAGAAATCGTGCGAGATATGATACGTGAAAAGCTCAATGAAGAAATATGGAGTAATAGCGCAGAAAATACACAGGGTGTAGCAGTTTTAACAATTATTTATGACCATCATCAACGCGAATTAAATCAAAGAATGATTGATATTCAACATACTAACACCCATAGCGGCAATGTAGAGATTCTATGTAATACACACGTGCATTTAGACCATAATAATTGCCTTGAAACAATTATTTTGCGTGGCAAGGGGAGCAATATTGAAAAGATTAGTATTGAGATTGGTGGTTTAAAGGGTGTAAAGTTCTCAAAACTCACTCGTGCAAGTCGTTTTGAGTAACTAAGCAATGGTGAAAACTATACAGAATACTGCTCAAGGTTTATTTATAGCACTTTATGGAGGGAGCTTTGATCCATTGCACTATGCTCATTTGGAAATTATCCATATTTTGTGTGAAAACCCTATGTATAAGCAGATTATTCTTATGCCAAATTACCGCAATCCACTTAAAAATCATTCATTTTTTGAACCCTTTGAGCGATTAGAGATGTGTAGAATCCTTGCTAATGAGATAAATGATACTATAGAAAATAAAAAGTATGCTTCTATTATTGTAAGTGATTATGAGGTGTGTCAAAAAAAGAGTGTATTTAGTGTGCAAAGTGTAGCTTTTATAAAAGAGCAAATGGCGCATAAGTATCCGAATATACCTCTTGTTTTTGTGCTGGGAGAAGATAGCTTTAGGAATCTAGGGCAGTGGAAAGATGTAGAGAAATTATGCGAAATGGTAGATTTTGTGCTTATAGAGCGTGAAATCTCTCAAGAAGATTCTCAAAAATTATCCCATATTGTTCCTTATGCGCGTGTAATTGAGCGTTTGAACTTACCTTCTCACATAGCATATTATTCATCAAGTTATGTGCGTTCTTTACTTCAAAGCAATCATATTGATGAGGCTTTAGAGTTTATCCCTCAATGTTTGCATACTTTTATCAAAACCCATATAAAACTTTAGGTTATAATAGCTTTTATATTTTAAGAAGTAAAGGAGTATAGTTGGCAGAATTACAAATACAACAGAGAGTTAATCGTATAATTACGCTTTTAGAAGATAAAAAAGGTGAGGATATTGAAGTATTTGATTTGAGGGGTAAGGATTATATTGTAGATAAAGTTATAATTGTGAGTGCAATGATAGGGAAGCATTCTTTTGCACTGCTTGATTATCTTAAAAGTGAGTTAAAGCCTCAAGGAGAGATATTTTATGCTACTGAAGAAGAGAGCGAAGATTGGGTGATTGCAGATTTAGGAGATATTATGATTCATATTTTTACGCCCAATCATCGTAAAAAGTTTAACTTAGAGGAATTTTTACACTCATTTCTTAGCAAAAAATAACAATGTTTTTACGATTTGTTCTGCAAGGTATGCTGTTTGTATGTGCTTTTAGTGCAGATATTATTGTGCCTTTGCAAGATGAAGCATTTGGGCAAGATACTCTTAATACACAGCAGTTAGATTTTTCTTTAAAATCTAATGCTATTAAGCAGGATAAGCAAAATCCCATTACTCAAAGTGTATCTTTGCATTATCTTAATGCGTATATGCGCCATCACCAATTTGCCATATCTGTCAATGGCGTAGGCTTAGAATATCATAGAATCTTAGCCAATAGTGAAAGAAGTGATGTGCTTTTGTCTGTGCAGACAAATTTTACCAAAGCCTCACTCAAGCCAGAATCCTGCGTATTTTCTCATACAAATACGCAGGATTCTGATTCTATCTCATCTGATGCAAATTTTCAAATTGGCACATTAGCACAACTTGATATTTTATTTGCACAAAGTGATAGAGGCTACCATTTGCTAGGATTTGAGCTAGGTTTTGCTTTTTCCTTGCCCGCTCATCTTGCTGGAGGTATTTCTGGTGTAGAGTTTGATGAGCAAAGTATGCTTTTAAATGTTGATTATGGGTATAGTTTTAACTTTGGTAAATATGCCTTAATACCTTTTGTGCGTTTGGAAAGTTATGCGTTTTTTCCGACTAGCGAGAGCAAGAATCGCTCTTTTATTGATAGCGGTTTTAATATGCTTGTAGGAGCAAAGAATATTTGGGATACGCGCTATTTTGAGGGTGCATTGAGCTTTGGGGCTTTGAGTGATTTAAATTTATCAAGTTCTGGTGTTGGTGTGTTGGCAAATGGGGTAATAGTCTATGATAGATTAGGTATGAGTAATGGAATCTTTAGCGAGATAAGCATTGGTATTTTAGAATCTAAAAATTTTCATTTACTAGCAAAATCAAATTTTTCTTATATGCTTTCTTATTATGAGTTAAATTGGCAAAATAGTTTAAGTGCATTGTTTAGATTCTAAGTAATATAGAATCTCGTAGATTGAGCTAGATTTTAATAAAAATCAAACGATTGTTTAATTTTTATTAAAGAAATGAAATTATATTTTGACTAAATTTTGGTATTCGATAAATGGGGCTTATGATGAAAATATATTTATGTATATTGAGTTTTATTTCTATAATGTGGGCTAATGAATCTAACAATGCAACCCAAATGCATAATATAGAATCTTATATGAAATTAGCACGAGAAAATTATCCACTTTATAAAAATACACAGCTTTTAGATAAGGCTTTAGCCCTTTCACTTACACAGCTCAATATGCACTTTATCCCACATTTGCGTTTTAGTGGCAAAGCATCTTATCAAAGTGAGGTTACCACACTTCCTTTTACTGCTTTAAACAACTTTAGTTTTGATTATAAGCCACTCAATAAAGACCAATATCAATTCGTTCTTGAGCTTGCACAACCTGTGCTTGATATGGGACATTTTGCTAAAAAAGATAGCATTAAGGCGCAGTATGCCACACAAAAAGCAGATGTAAGCATTAGCCTTTATAAGATTGGACAATCTGTGATTAATCAATTTTTTGCCTTAGCTTTAATAAATGAGCAAATAAGCCAAAATGAGATTCATATAGAGGAGCTTAATAAAAATTTAAAGAATCTGAATGTGCTTTATAGGAATGGTGCGATAGAAAAAGAGGCATTAAGTAAAATAAATATCGAGATTTTAAATGCTCAAAAAATTGCACAAGAGCTTCAAAGTCAAAAAGAAGTAGTGATAAATACACTTTCTTTGCTTACTGCATATCAAGTGAGTGATAATCCACTTTTGCCTGATTTTGAGGAGCAAAAGGAATTTTTGCAAAGTGTGCAACATTATATTCAAGAAGAAAATATCAAAGATTCTGTTTTTACCTATCGTCCTGAAAATATATTTTTTGCTCTCAAGGATTTAGAGATAAGGACACAAAAAAAGTTAGAAAATGCTAAGAATCTACCTTATATTGATTTATTTGTGCAGGGTGGATATGCAAATCCCGGGCTTAATTTTCTAAAGGGTGCTTTTTCGTCTTATTATATAGCTGGTGTGCGTATAAATTGGGATTTTAGTAATCTCTACTCTAAATCACAGCAAAATGAACTCATCAAAAATCAATCCTTGCGCCTCAACGCACAAAAAGAGGAATTTAATCTTAATAATAAAATCACACTTAATAAACATATAAAAGACACAAATAATCTCCTTATGCAAATGAAAGAAAATGATGAGATTGTGGCTTTGCGGGAGAGTATTTTGCGCACACAAGAAGTGAAGCTTAGAAATGGTATGTTGAGTATTAATGATTTCATCACGGATATTAATAATTTAAATCTTGCTAAATTACAGCAAAACTATACAAAAATTGAGTTTCTTATGCAGATTTATAATATCAAACAGATTCTTAATGTGTGGCATTATGATGAGGCTCAATAAATGGAAGGATTTATAATGAAGTTGATAATAATGATATGTATGGGATTATGTTTTATTGCGTGTGGTGATAGCAAAAAGTTTGATGCAATGGGTATTTTTGAAAGTGATGAGATACTTATATCTTCTGAAATAAGTGGGAAAATCCTAGACTTTAATGTAAAAGAGGGCGATAAGCTAACAAATGGAGAGTTGCTCGGGCACATTGATAGTTTGCAACTTGAATTAAAGGAGAAAAAGATTCAGCTTGAGCTCCAAAATGCCTTAATAGAGCAGAAGCGATTTGAAAAGCTTTATCAAGCAAATGCTGGGACAAAACAGAATCTTGATAATGCAAATTTAAAAGTCTCGCTTTTAGAGCAAGAGCTCCAAATACTTCAAGATCAAATAGAGCGTGCGCAAATTCGCTCACCCATTGATGGAGTCGTGTTAGAAAAATACGCATTCAGTGGGGAACTTAGCACACCAAATAAGATTCTATTGCGTGTGGCAGATACGCAGACTTTGCGTCTTAAAGCCTATGTTAATAGTGTGGATTTAAGTCGTTTAAAACTTGGTGATGAAGTGAGGGTTTTTAGTGATTTTGGAAAAGAGTATAAAGAATATAAGGGCATTATTACTTGGATAGCAAGCGAGGCGGAATTTACTCCTAAAACGATAATGACAAAAGATGAGCGTGAGAATCTTGTATATGCCGTAAAAGTAGATGTGCAAAATGATGGATATTTAAAAATTGGCTCATATGGGGAGATTATTTTAGAGAGTGAAAAATAAGGATAAAAGTATGCAATATGTGCTAAGTGCTTCCCATATTAGCAAAAGCTTTGGTAGCCTTAAAGTGCTAGATGATATAAATTTTAAAGTGAGTGCAAATGAGCTTTTTGGAATTATTGGGGCTGATGGGGCGGGTAAAAGCACACTTTTTAGAATCTTCACTACGCTTATTTTAGCAGATAGTGGAAAATGTAATGTGGCAGGTTTAGATGTGGTCAAAGATTATGTAAAAATTAGAGAGATTGTGGGTTATATGCCGGGTAATTTTAGCCTTTATACGGATTTAAGCGTGGAAGAAAATCTCACGTTTTTTGCACATATTTTTAATACAAGTATTGAGGAGCATTATGATTTGATTAAAAATATCTATCGTGCCCTAGAGCCTTTTAAAACACGCAAAGCAGGCGCACTTTCTGGCGGTATGAAGCAAAAATTAGCTCTTTGTTGCACACTTATTCATAAGCCACAGATTCTATTTCTTGATGAGCCTACTACAGGTGTAGATGTGGTAAGTAGGCAAGAGTTTTGGGATATTTTGCAGGAACTAAAATCTCAAATGAGCATCATTGTATCCACACCTTATATGGACGAGGCAAATCTATGTGATACAATCGCTTTTATGTCTAATGGCAAGATTCTAAGCCTTGATACACCTCAAAATATATGTGAGCATTTTCCATATAGAATCTTTGAGTGTAAAAATATATCGCCAAATGAGCTTATGCGGATACGACAATGTGATTTTGTGTATTCTTGCTTTTTATTTGGGCAGAGTTATCATATTGTGTTTAAGGAGCATATTCCCTTAGAGCAGATTCTAAAGCTTGAGCCTTTTAATAAAGCTGACATAAAAGAGATAAAAGCCACAATAGAGGATTGCTTTATGGAGCTTTTATGATGAATGAAGTTGTAATAAAAAAAGTTATAGAAGTGAGCAATCTCACAAAAAAATTCGGTGATTTTGTGGCAGTGGATAACATTAGTTTTGATGTCAAAAAGGGTGAAATTTTTGGCTTTTTGGGTGCAAATGGTGCAGGAAAAACAACAGCAATGAAGATTTTATGTGGTTTAAGTATGCCAAGTGATGGGCAAGGTAGTGTGGCTGGTTTTGATATTAATACACAAAATGAAAAAATCAAGCAAAATATAGGCTATATGAGTCAAAAATTTTCTCTTTACGATGATTTAAAAGTGTGGGAAAATATGTATTTTTTTGGCAAGATTTATGGTGTGAAAGAAAAAGAAATAAAACAACGAATTGATATGTTTTTAGAGCGTTTTTCACTCATAGAACAAAAAAATGAATTTGTGGGTAAGCTTCCTCTTGGTTGGAAACAAAAACTTGCTTTTTGCGTGGCAAATTTTCATAATCCTCAAATTATTTTTCTTGATGAGCCAACAGGTGGCGTTGATCCTATTGTGCGGCGGCAGTTTTGGGAGCTTATATATGAGGCAGCACAAAATGGCACTTCTATTTTTGTAACTACGCATTATATGGACGAGGCAGAGTATTGCCATAGAGTAAGCATTATGGTTGATGGAAAAATTAATGCCTTAGGCACTCCAAGTGAGCTAAAAAGTCAATTTGGCAAACAAAGTATGAATGATGTGTTTTATCATATTGCTAAAAATGCAAAAAGAAGTGGCGTATGAAGTTTAGTCATAATGGCAAAACACAAGCTTTTTATGCTTTTATAAAAAAGGAATTTTATCATATCACACGTGATGTGCGCACGATGATGATATTGTTACTTATGCCTATCGTGCAGATTCTACTTTTTGGATTTGCGCTCAATACTGAAGTAAATAATGTAAAGTTTGCAGTGCTTGATTTGAGCCGTGATGACTTAAGTAAAAGTATCACTCACGCTTTTGCAGAGAGCAATTATTTTGATTTTATAGAATATATAGATTCTAAAAAGCAGCTAGAAACAATTTTTAATACAAATGTTATTGATATGGCACTTGTTTTTGGACATGATTTTGGGCGCACACAACAAGTGCAAATCATACTTGATGCAAGCGATCCGAATCGAGCAAACATAGTAAATATGTATGCACTTAATATCATCTCACATACAATGACACAATATACTCAGATACATTTGCAAACACCAATTATACCGCTTACTACAATGCTTTTTAATCCGCAGGGTAAAAGTGCATATAATTTTGTTCCCGGATTGCTTGGAATGATATTAATGCTTATTTGTGCGATGATGACTTCAATTTCTATTGTGCGTGAAAAAGAGCAGGGGAGTATGGAGATAGTGCTTGTTTCACCTGTGAAACCTATATTTATGATTGTGGCAAAAATTATTCCTTATTTTGTAATCTCTTGTGTGAGTTTAGTTGCAGTGCTGCTTGTTTGCGTATTTGCACTTGAGTTAAAAATTGCAGGGAATCTAGTTTTGCTTCTTGGATTCTGTATGTTGTATATTGCATTAACTTTAAGTATAGGGCTTTTGGTATCAAATATCGCACAAACTCAAATCGTTGCAATGCTTGTTTGTGGTGTGCTTTTTATGATGCCCATTATCACATTATCTGGTATGCTTTTTCCTACTGAATCTATGCCGCTTATCTTGCAATATGTTTCTCATATTATTCCTACAAAATGGTTTATTATTGGTGTAAAAAAGATTATGATTGCAGGGCTTGGCTTTAGCTATGTCATTAAAGAAACCTGCATTTTATGCGCTATGCTTTTTATTATTCTTTTGGTTAGTCTTAAGACTTTTAAGATGAGGTTGGCATAATGCTATTTTTAATTCAAAAGGAGTTTAAGCAAATTTTTCGCAATAAATTTTTGCCTAAATTAATTTTTATATTTCCCATAATGGTGATTTTAGTTTTACCTTGGGCTACAAATATGGAGATTAAAAATATCAATATTGGGATTGTAGATTTTGATAAAAGTAGCACATCAAAAGAGCTTATTATGAAAATTTCCTCATCACCATATTTTAATATTATGCTTTCTGCAAAAGGTATAAAAGAGGCATATCATTGCATTGATACAAATGAGTGCGATATTATTTTAGAATTTCCTCAATATTTTGAGAGTAGAATTTTTAAAGAGCATAAAGCATATCTTGGCATTTATGCTAATGCCACAAATGGCATTAAAGGTTCGCTTGGTTCAGGATATTTGAGTAGTATCATTATGGGTTTTGCAAAAGAAAAAATGAGCGTTGTAGAGCAGATTCAAAGTGCAGAAATACTAAGCTTATATCGTTTCAATCCATATTTGGATTATAAAATCTATATGATTCCGGCACTTTTAGCTATGGTTTTGACACTTCTGTGCGGATTTTTACCAGCGTTTAATATCGTAGGCGAGAAGGAGAAGGGCAATATTGAGCAGATAAATGTAACGCCTATATCAAAATTTGCTTTCATTGTTTCAAAACTTATTCCTTATTGGACTATTGGATTTATTGTCTTGAGTTTGTGCTTTTTATTTGCATTTTTGCTTTATGGACTTGTGGCAAAGGGGAGTTATTTGTTAATTTATCTTTTTGCGTTAGGTTATATTTTTGTCGTAACTGGGCTTGGACTTATTATTTCAAATTATTCTCACACAATGCAACAAGCGATGTTTGTGATATTTTTCTTTATGTTAATTTTGGTATTAATGAGCGGACTTTTTACCTCTATTAAGTCAATGCCTGACTGGGCGTATTATTTTACTTATATTAATCCCTTACGCTATTTTATGGAATCTTTACGTCTTATATTTCTCAAAGGTAGCACATTTTCTGATATTTGGCATAATTTTATAGCCTTGCTCCTTTTTGCGGGGGTATTAAATCTTTGGGCAGTGATGTCTTATAAAAAGAGAGAATAAAATGGCACAAAAAAATACAAAAGAGCATATTATGAAAATAGCTACTGATATTTTTGCACATAAAGGTTATACGGCAACATCAACAAGAGAGATTACATCTAAAGCAGGAGTAAATCTCTCTATGATAGCATATTATTTTGGTAGCAAAGAGGGATTGTTTAAAGCAATTATAGAAGAAAGTTTTAAGCCAATACTTGCATTTATTGAAGAGAATAAAAAGAGTGAATCAGCCTTGCAATGTTTGGAGGATTATTTTAAATTCATACAGCATTACACACAAGATGAGTGTCGCAGTTTGTTTTTGGCAAAACTTATTCCTAGTCCTTTTTTTGAATTTGTGGCTCAAAATTATAGTATCAAGATTTTTACATTTGTCAAAGGCACTATTGAAAAAGGCATTACACAAGGGATTTTTAGAGAGGATTTGAATGTAAAATATGCGTGTGTTTCACTGCTTAGTATGCTTAATTTTTATGTTACACATAAAAAAATGTTAGAACAAGTTGTGCAAATGACAGATAAAGAAGATTATTTTACTCACGCTTTTAAACTTTTTCTCAATGGTATAAAGCGGTAATTCACACCTTTATTTTAATATTTTAAAGTTCAAAGACATTAAGGAATTTTTGTGCCCTTTGGCTTTTGGGTGCGCTAAAAAACTCTTGTGGTGTAGATTCTTCAATCAGTTTGCCCTCATCAAAAAAACAGATTCTATCCGCGACTTTTTGAGCAAAGCGCATTTCGTGTGTTACAATAAGCATCGTCATACCCTCATTTGCAAGCTCTAGTATCACCTCTAGCACTTCTTTTACCATTTCAGGGTCAAGTGAAGCTGTTACTTCATCAAAAAGTATAATCTCTGGATTCATACAGAGTGCGCGCACGATTGCTACACGTTGCTTTTGTCCCCCACTTAGTTCTTTTGGTTGGGCATTGCTTTTATGAGCTAGTCCTACGCGTGATAGGAGATTTTGTGCTTGAACCATTACTTCATCTTTATTGCGTTTTTGCACTTTTATAGGACCGAGCAAAACATTCTCCATTACACTCATATGAGGGAACAAATCATAACTTTGAAATACCATACCAATGCGTTGGCGGATTTTGCTCCATTTTGCCTTTGGGTGATTAATTATTTCTCCATTAAATATAATCTTGCCACTTTGGGTAGATTCTAATCCATTGATACAGCGCAAAAATGTGCTTTTGCCACAACCACTTGCTCCTAAAATCACTATGACTTCACCTTTTTGCACCTGCATAGAAATATCATTAAGCACAAAATGTTTGCCATCATAAGTTTTTTTAAGAGCAGAAATATTAAGCAAGGGCATTGATTTCATTGATATTTTTTCTCCAAAATTTTACTTAAGTATGAAAGCGGATAGCATAAGATAAAATAAGTGCAAAAAATTCCCCCATAAACCCAAAAACTTGCATTTGGATTGGATTTATTGAGTTCTATAATTTGTTGTCCGACCTTGAGTAAATCCACAACTCCTAGTAATGCTACAAGCGAAGTCGTTTTAATCATACGCGTAGAGAGTGAAATAATTGAGGGTAAAAGCCTTTGTAATGCTTGAGGTAAGATAATATAGCACATAATTTGCCATTGTTGCAATCCAAGTGCTTGCGCGCTTTGTGTTTGATGTTTAGGGAGTGAAGTAATTGCTCCCCGCACCAAATCTCCTACCTCTGCTATGCCCCACAGGCTAAAGACAATAATTGCGCTTGAAATTGCACTAAGATTAATATCAAATTGCTGTGAAATACCAAAAAATACGATAAAAAGCCAAGCAAGGATAGGGATAATACGCACACATTCAAGATAGAATCTACATATTCCGCGTATAATAAGGCTTTTTAAAGTCATTATAAAACCCAAAAATAATCCGCCAAATGTTGCAAAAATAATAGAGATGAGTGCAATTTCAAGTGTGAGAAGCATACCTTGTAAAAGCCGAGTAAAGTTTGAGCCAATAAAAAATATTTCCATTACAATACTCGCTTTTTATAGAATCGCTCAAGGAGTGAAAAAATTATAGAGAGTGGCAAAAGCACTATAAGATAGCAAAGGACAAGCATTACAAGTGCTTCATTGGTTTTGTAATATTGCGTGATGATATCTTTTGCCACAAACATAACATCTGCTAGTGCGATGACGCTTACAACCGAAGTTTCTTTTAAAAGAAAAATGATATTTGCTCCTACAGAGGGCAAAGCCACGCTAAGAGATTGAGGCAAGATAACATAAAACATCATTTGGTGAGATTGCAATCCAAGTGCTTGTGCGCTTTGTATTTGTGAAGTGGGGATAGATTCTAATCCTGTGCGAAAGCTCTCACACATATATCCACCACCAAGAAAAGCTAAGCCAGCAATGGCACAAACATACTCATTAAGATTTATGCCTGTGATATTATGCAGTCCATAGTAGAGAAAAAAGAGTTGAATAAGCAGAGGCGTATTGCGTGCTAACTCTACATAAATCACTACAATTACGCGTAAAA
The DNA here is from genome assembly GCF_000762845.2 of Helicobacter japonicus. GTDB lineage: Bacteria > Campylobacterota > Campylobacteria > Campylobacterales > Helicobacteraceae > Helicobacter_C > Helicobacter_C japonicus. The sequence continues at coordinate 44,099 of NZ_JRMQ02000014.1, forward strand.
ATGGCACTTTTAAAAATAGAATCCACGCACTTATAAAACCAATAATAAGTGAAAGTAAAATGCCAAAAAAGGAAATGTAGAGTGTAAGGGAGAGAGCTTTGCTAAAAAGAGGCACACATTGGTGCATAAAGTCAAAATCTAGCATATTCTCCCTTTGATATTTTAAAGCGACATTATATAGATAATTATTAAATTCATAGACAGGTTTATTGCAAACAAAGCTTCAGAGTGCTATACTCGGCTATTTAATCCAAGTTTTGCAAGTGCAATGTTGCATTTTTGTTTAATGTTTTTTTGATGTATGGATTTATAAATTGGGGAGAGCCTATGGAGGAATATAAAGCAGGGAAAATATCAAAGAATGAAAAATACAAATGAAAATGCACAATACAAAAAAGTGCCTAAACCTCAAATACAAAAAATACACCTCATTCACCCATTTGCTCCTGTGTTTGATGAGTATTCGCGTGTATTGATTTTAGGTTCATTTCCCTCTGTAATTTCACGCGATGAGCAATTTTATTATGCGCATTCACACAATCGTTTTTGGCGCATTCTTGCTACACTTTTTGCTCCTGAAATTGACATAAGAGCGCAAGACAGAGATGCCAAAAAACAATTTTTACTCACACATCATATCGCCCTGTGGGATATTGTGCGCGAGTGTGATATTTGTAATTCTAGTGATAGCACTTTGAGTAATGCCAAACCAAATGATTTATCCGTGATTCTCTCCCAAGCACAAATTCGCGCTATTTTTTGTAATGGACGCAAGGCATATGAGCTTTTTATACGATTTTTTGGCTCACAAATGTGTGAAACACAAGAAATAAAAGTGTTTTTACTTCCTTCATCAAGTCCCGCAAATGCACGATATAGTCTTGAAAAACTTGTAGATTCGTGGCGTGTTATGCTCAATTATGTATAGAATCTAAAAATAAAGCCTTACGCCTAGCATTGAAGTGGGTTGCAAGGAATGGGACATATCATTTTTGAGAATCTGTGCTTTTGCAAGTAAGGCGAGATTTTGCTTAAGATTAATACTTAAAGTGCTATCAAGGGAATGGCTAAAATGCGTGAGAGTATAGGTTTTAAACTTGTATTCAAAAGTAACTTTGAAAGCATTGTCATTTTGCAAAATAAGCCCAAATACTTGATTGAGGCTAAAACTAGAATGATTAAATTTATCAAGAAAAAAGGTTGGTTCAAGTAAATAATATCCATATCCAAGATTCCAAAAATTAAGAGATAGTCCTCCCCCAAGTGCCGCAAAATAATGTAAAGAATCATCATTGAAAGTGCGATTAAATCCGGTTTCAAGCCGATAAGAAAATGGCTTAAAAAATTTACTCATCTGTGCGATTGAAGCAATGGAGAGGATATTGAGTTCGTGCAATGTGAGTGAGTGCATGTGTGTCTTGCTTGTGTCATAGTATCCCAAAAGGCGCATAAATTCAATTTGCGCACCTTTAAGGTAGCCTTTGTCGTTGTCAGTGAGGTCGTGATAAGCGATTCTGAAATCAAGCGCGGGGTGCAACCCTTGTTTGTTAGCGAGAAGTATAGGAGTAACTCTAAGACTTTGATTACCTTCTAGTGGATTTGAGGGTGTGGGTAAAGAAGGCGGTGTATTTGAGCCAAGAGTAGAGCGAGTAGAGGCAAGATTATGGGCAATTTGTGTATATTGTTCTTTATCAAGTTTGCCTTTAAGAAAGCGATATTCACTTAGTTCAATGGCAGATTCTAAAATGTATTGTTTATTTTGAGTGTTTAATTTAGGGTTATGCAAAATATCTTTTGGTTCTTTTGTGCCTTTGGCAAGGGATTTAGCAAGTGAGACTTGAGCGTTACTCATTACTTTTTCATAAGAAAGAAGTTTGGCTCGTTTGCTAGGGCGATAGGTGATATTGGTGATGAGATTGGCATTTTGCAGAGTAAAAAGTGTTTCAGGTGGATTGACTTGATAGATGAATTTATCGCGCAAATGCAGACTTGGACGAGCGACTTCAAGAAGCCAAAGAATGTTGTATGAGCAATTACGGTCGAAGAAGTAATACCAACTAAATGCATCACTTAGCTCCCAAATATGATTATAAAGCTGTGTGATTTCTTCTTGTGTGAGATTGAGTTCATATTCCCACATATCGCGTGATTCTACATTTGAATATTCTTTGATTTTATCATAATAGGGCAAAATAGAATAGCTCCCTGTATATAATCCAAAAAGTCCATTGAAGGCAAAGCTTATGGCATTGGTTTGGCTTGGGTCAGCATCAGCTTGATAATTAATAGCAAAGGCAAGAAGCCGTGATTGAAAGCTAGAATCTAAGAGTAAAAATGTATGTCCAAACATTGAAGCAGGGGAGTTGATATGAGCGGAAGGAAAAATAATGCTTGCTTTGGTTGGGGTGATATAATCACGCATTTCTTTAAAATCTGCACAATATACATTTGGCAAATGTGTAAAATCAAGATGCTTTGATAGAAAAGCAAAACGTGCAGGGAAGCGACAAAGTGCGTGATAATCCTGTGGTTGGATAGAGCGCGTAGGGAGCTTAATATTATGTTCTTCATATTCCTGGATTTGTCTAAGACGCTTTTGCTTGATTGCTTCAGGCACGATAACTTCAGAGACAGGCTGATAAAAAGCACGAATGGTAGATTCTAGCTCATCTTGTGTGAGATTTTTTGAGTGTATTTTATCAAGTGGAGTGAGAAAAAAATAAGGAGAGATAATTTCGCTTTTATTTTTATCAATATGCAGTAAATCTTTCCATTCTTTAGAATCTGCAAGATTTTTAGATTTAGCTTGAGTAATGAGGGATTGAATGGTGTCTTGTGTTGTCGCAAAAGCTTGTGTATAGACACAGAAGCATATAAAAAATAAGGTGCGTAAAAAGATATGGTGATAAGTCAATGATAACCTCAAAAGTAAGAAAGATAAATAAAATGAAGTTGATATACACAAAGTGCTAAGACTTTGTGTATATTGTAAGATTATAAGCTTGCTACACCATCAAGAACATCTGCGCTTTGAGCATCTTTGCTTGTGTAGAGTTTGTGATAGTTTTCTTGTAGTGCCACTTTGAAGGATTCTTTATCGCTTACATTAAGTAATTCTACGAGTGTATCAAGGTGTTCGCCTCTACCTTGTGCAATTTCTTGTGAAAGAGCATCCATATTCGCAGCTACAAACTCTTGTGTGCGGCTATCCATTACGATTTTGCCAGATTTACAACCTGAAGTTCCAGAAGTAATACCAAAAGTTTGAGTTCCTGTTGAGTCATTTGTTGTTATTTGAAATAAATTCCAAATAAGACCTTGCTTATCAATAAGCATTGAACCAAGACCACAACCTGTATTGCTATTTGCTGCTGCAAATGCACCGCTTACTAAACTTGCGCTAAGTGCTACACTAGCAAGAATTTTTTTCATTATTTATCCTTTATGGGAAATTTTGTTCCTTGAAGAAACGCATCTATTGTATCTAAAAACAACTAAGCTAAATATTAAAATCTTATATAATTTTGTGCTCAATAAGGAAAGGGATAAAATTAAGTAAGGGTAAGAAAGATTGTCTTGTAGGGTTTTATGACCTAATCCCTTACAAGCAGAATCTTTTTAAAATGGGCTTATAAGATTCTATGCGTCTATCACGCAAAAATGGCCACATACGACGCACTTCCTCGCTTCTAGCTAAATCAATATCGGCGAAGAGTATTTCTTCTTTGTCCTCACTCGCTTCTGCAATTAGCTCACCTTGTGCGCCAAATACAAAACTTCCTCCCCAAAATCGTATGCCATTTCCTACTTTACTGCTATCAGATTCAAAACCCACGCGGTTAATTGCCATTGTAGGTAATCCATTTGCAACACTATGTCCTCTTTGCACTGCTATCCACGCATCTTTTTGATATTGTTTTTCTTGTGCCTCATCTTCATCAAACCAACCAATTGCAGTAGGATAAATAAGCATTTGCGCTCCTTTGAGAGCCATAATGCGCGCAGCTTCGGGATACCATTGATCCCAACAGATAAGCACACCAAGCTTTCCTACACTTGTTTGAATTGGTTCAAAGCCTAAATCACCAGGTGTAAAGTAGAATTTTTCATAAAATTGTGGGTCATCAGGAATGTGCATTTTGCGGTATTTTCCAGCAATGTCGCCATTAGATTCAAATACAACTGCTGTGTTATGATATAGTCCAGCAGTGCGCCGTTCAAAGAGCGAAGTCAGTAAGACAATATTGTGTTTTTTTGCAAGGGCACTAAAATAGGCAATATCTTTGTTAAAATCCGCTGCATAGTCAAAAAAATGCGGATTCTCACTTTGGCAAAAATATTCACGTGTATGGAGTTCTTGTAGGCATACAAGTTGTGCTCCACCTTTTTTTGCCTGTGCTATCATTGTGGCACTTTTTTCTATCATACTCTGTCTATCACCTGTATAGGATTGCTGTAAAAGGGCAACTTTGAGGTTTGAGGGTGTGTTATATGTATGCATATTTTTTACTCATCATCATATTCACTATCAGGATTCTCGTAGTCATCGTCATCATAGTTATTTGATGAGATGCCTTCATCTTCGTCATCAAAATAGTCAAAATCCTCATCTTGGTTATAATCTTCATCTTCATAATCTTCATAGTCATCACGCATAATGTTCCTCCTTGATTATATGTTGTATAATTTCACTTGCAATAGTCAGTCCAAAACTTGCAGTTACTGCACTAAAACTTCCTAAATTTTTGCATTTTGGCACTTCAGGGCTGAATACTGCCTTAAAAGGCTTTTTAATGTCAGCTTTTTTTAAATGATCGCGAAATTTTCGTGCAAATTTATCACCATAGGTTTTCCAAATGCTACTTACTTGAATCTGTAAGGGATTGAGTTTTTTTGCACTTCCAGTAGAGACAATATATTTACCAAATGGTTTGTTTGAAGCGATTTTAGCAATTTCTACTTTTGCATAAATATCATCAATTGCATCAATAATGTAATCAAACTTCATAATATCAAATTGTGTTAGAAATACCTTATCTACACGCTCTTGTATAGGTGTGATACCCTCATATATTTGCGTTAGAACTTCTACCTTTGGCATATTGAGATGTTCTGATCCGATTTGACGATTCTGATTTGTAACATCAAAGCAATCTTTATCTACAATCGTAATATTTTTTAAACCACTGCGATAGAGACAATCTACCACAAATCCTCCTACACCACCTACACCAAAGACAATTACTTTTTTATTTTGTATGTGTTCAAAGGCATTGCCAAAAAGAATGCGTGTTCTTGTATATCTATCTATTAATTCAGCCATTTTGTTCTCAATTTATTGTTTGAATCCACGAAGAAAGCTTCGTGCTATCTTCATAGCTTGTCATATCAAGTTTGATTGGTGTAATAGAGATGTAATTTTCATTAATCGCTTTAAAATCCGAGCCATTAGTATATGGAGTATCACTTCGTTCTTCCCATTGTAATGGGTGTAAGCCTAGCCAATAATATTCCTGTCCTCGTGGATTGCGGTGCAAATGAGCTTCATCGGCATAGATTCTATATCCCATTTGCGTGATTTTATAACCCTTGCATTCTTTTGGCTTGATATAAGGCACATTAATATTAAGCAATTTGCGCTCTCCTAATGGAAAACCCTTGTCAAAAATCATTTTCACAATATTTACAATGCAGGTTTTTGCAAGTGAAAAATCAAGATGTTTTGAGCGATTCATATCTTGTATTACTTGTGATATAGCTATGGAGGGCACACCCTGAATGCACGCTTCCATAGCTCCTGCGATTGTGCCAGAATAAGTTATATCCTCTCCCATATTTGAGCCTAGATTAATGCCAGAAATCACTAAATCGGGCTTATACCCCTCTTTGTAGAGTGTGTTAAGTGCCAAATACACACAATCGCTTGGTGTGCCATCTTCAAGTTTATAAAAATCATCATCAATTTGCACAAAATGAAGGGGACGCGTTAAAGTAAGTCCGTGCCCACAAGCAGACTTTTCATTTGCCGGAGCGACTACCATAATATGCGCAAGATTCTTTAGAGCATCTTTGAGTGCAAGTAAGCCACTTGATTCAAACCCATCATCATTTGTAAGCAGAATCCTCTTCATTTAATCTCCTTAAAGTAGTCTTGTAAAAGTGCGTTGAGATTTTTGCTGATTGTGTTGTCAAATTGTGCAATTTTATCTTGTAAATGCATTTTTTGTGTGCGGAATTCTGCCTTAGCACCTTCTAATCCAAGAAGATTTACGTAACTATTTTTATATGTATCATTTTGTGTTGTTTTGCCTGCTTGTTGTGAATCAAGGCATACATCAATAATGTCATCGCGTAATTGAAAATAGATACCAAGCTTTAAACCAAATTCATAAAGTGATAAGTTAAGTTCTTTTGGGGCGTGAGCAATAATTGCACCAAATTGTAATGAGGTGGCAATGAGTTTAGCAGTTTTGTTAAGATGAATAGTTTTAAGTTGGCTAAGAGAGAGTTTAGTTTTTTCAAATGCACAATCAAGCACCTGTCCTAGCACCATACCACCAATACCAGCATTAAGTGAGAGAGATTGAATGAGTTCCAAACGAGTATTTGGGTCTAAACGCGCTTGAGTTAAAAGATAAAAGGCATCAGTATTTAGTCCATCACCTACAAGTAGGGCAAGGGTTTCATCATATTTCGTATGCAGAGTAGCATTTCCTCGCCGCAATGGAGCATTATCCATACAAGGCAAATCATCGTGGATAAGAGAATATGTATGAATGCATTCTATGCTAAGTGCTGGAAGAAAAGCATTTTTGACCATTTGCGGAGATAAGGCATTTACAATACAAAATACAAGCGCAGGGCGAAAACGTTTGCCACCATTTTTCATCATTTCCCACAGTGCATATTCATAATGCGGGTGAAAATTTGGAATCTTAGGTGCTTGAGAGATAAGAAAAGATTCAAAATTGTTTAGAATCTCCGTAATATCTTGTTGCATTATATCCTCCTAAACTTTAATAAAAATCTCGAGATTATCACGCATAATCAAAAGCTGTATTTTGCCTTCAAATCGCTCGTCAAATTGTGTCTTGGAAAGGAGATATTTTAGTCGTTCAAAGCGTTTATATGCAGTGTCTGTAGATTCTGTGATGATTGGTTCTTTATTAATCCATATGATTTTATCATTTGCCCTTAGCTCAGAGAAACGACCAGCTAATGCAGGATTAATGGATTGAATGACCATATTATCATCAAGATGTATGCCAAAACGTTCTAAGAAACTTTCCTTGAGCAAAAATCCGCCATAACGTTGATTGACTTTAGCATTTATCTGTAAAGTCTTGCCATTGCGTTTAACAAGCACTTTAGCGAGTGAGCCTTTTTTGAGATTGCTTATGAGCCATTCAGCCTCATTGCTGTTATGTGGTTTTGTGCCATTAATGGAGAGAATCTCATCTCCTACTTGAAAGGAATTATGAGAAAAAGGGTCAAGTATGCTTACAATGGCTTTATTAGAAGCAAATCTCACGCCTATATCGCCATAGTAGGGAGTTTTTTGTGCAAGGAATCTATCAATATATTTTTTTTCAATAAATTTTTGATTGCCTATTCCTATGCCATAGATTTGGTAGCAAATATTACCTAAAACACTATTTGGTTGCGTGGGAGCAGAGAATCTTGCATAATCGATAAAACCGCTTTGACGTTTGGTGATATGTCCTGTATGCACTTTAGTATTTGCATTAATGAAGGCAAGATTCTTATCCGCGAGTGTGCGTGCATCAAGTGGAAGTAATTCGTAGCTTTGCTTTGTGCGTGGTGCAGAGATGAGGTAAAGCCCAATGAAAGGGTCAGCTTTAAGAATCTTGACATTACGTGGAGTAGTGGGTGAATACATAATGTGGTGTTGTTGCGTGCCACTTTTTAGACTAATGGCATAGCTTGAACCAATAGGAGTGCTCGCGGCTTTAAAGTACTTTACGCAATGTGTGTAATCATAACTTAGTAGAGGTGTGTTGCAAAAAAAAAGAGCAATCAAACACACAGACAATGTATAAGCATATAAGTGTGTAGAATATCTTAAAGAATGTGAATTAAGCATTTGGTTTTCCACCAAAAATATTGAATCCTCCACCAAGTCCGTTAAGAAGATTCAAGGCACTTGATTGGCGATTATTTTCAATATTTTTGCAGAGGTCATTAAACGCACTTATAAGGAGAATCTGCAAAGATTCTTTGTCTTCAAGGAGGCTATCATCAATGCTTATATCAATTACCTCCCCACTCCCATTTGCACTGATACTAATGAGCCCACCGCCACTTTTTGCAGTGAGTATTGTTTGTTTGTTTTTTTCTTCTAATTCTTTTATTGAATCCTGCATAGAGCCAAGCATTGCTCCAATTTGATTTGGGTCAAGCATCATTATACCTCGTTTGTGATAGATAGAATCTCATTGTTTTCACCCACCTGCACGATAGTAGGTTTATAGGTTGTAAGCTCATCTTGAGTATAAGAGGCATAGGCTACGATGATAATTACATCACCCACTTGCACTTTGCGTGCTGCCGCCCCATTAAGGCATATCTCGCCTTTTTTGTCGCCATAAATTACATAGGTATTAAAGCGTTTGCCGTTATTAATGTCGAGAATCTCTACTTTCATACCTGCTAGAAGTTTTGCACTTGTTGCAAGTTCTTTGTCGATTGTGATTGAGCCGACATAGTTTAAATTTGCATCGCTTACTCTGGCACGATGAATTTTTGAATAAAGCATTTCAAATTGCATAGGAAACCTTATTGGTTAAGATTCTATAAATGTTTTAAAATGTGATTTTAGCATAAAAAGAAAGAGTATGTAAAACAATATTTTAATTCTTTCTAAAATATTTTGTATTAAACATTAGCTTTAGTTTGTGGGATATGAGGTAAGGAATCAAATCCAAAATATCTTAAGATGATGAAATATAAATAATTTAAGCCCACTTTAAGTCTTCATTTTGTAGTATTTCACTCCCATTTGATTGAGCTTCTAGTCTCTTCTTGTAGGTTTTAGCTATTTTTATGAGGTTTTG
>NZ_JRMQ02000015.1 GCF_000762845.2 Helicobacter japonicus
TAGTAGAGATGAAATTGCTTTATGGGAAAAGCAGGGTATTATCACATATTTAGGGGAAACAGATGATGTGCGTCCATTTATAGAATCTGCCTCTTGCGTGGTGTTGCCAAGTTTTAGGGAGGGAGTAAGTGTAAGTCTCTTAGAATCTATGGCTATGGGCAAACCTATCATCACAAGCAATGTAAGTGGGTGTAGGCATTTGGTAAGAGATTTTGCTAATGCATATCCCAATGGTTTTTTATGTGAAAGTCGTGATGCCCTCTCTCTTGCTAATGCTATGCAGAAATTTATTGCCCTTAATGAAGCGCAAAAAAAGCAAATGGGACAAAATGCTAGAAAACTTGCTTGTGAATCTTATAGCATACAACGCATTATTGATATCTATCACAAAACCTGTGTTTCACTGCTCCCTAGAGAGTAGCCAGAGCACTATCTCATCAGCCAAAAATAACTCATTAGCGACTAAAAATTCCTCTCCTCTTTCTTTGCGTATATAGCATTTATTCCCTTCAAGCAAATTTTTCACACATTCTTGCATAAAATGCCTTTTTGCAAAAAGCTGCTCTATATCGCAAATTCTAGCACCGCTCTTGCATCTTAACCCGAGCATTATACGCTCAAGGCACATATCTCTTTGGCTTAAAGATTCAATAAATCTTTGTATAGGAGAAGCAATATATCCTTTAAGTTGTGGATAGGCTTTCATTCGCGTATCCCCTATGCGTCCCACAGCTGCTGCCCCACAGCCTAGATACTCTTTACCTTGCCAATAGCCTAGATTATGCCTACACTCCGCATTTGTGCCATTTCTCACATAATTTGATACTTCATATTGCATAAATCCTGCATTTTTGAGTATATCTCTTGCAAAAAAACTTAATGTCTCGTCTTTACTGCTTTCACATACTTTATTATTCATTACTTCCTGTGAAGCAAAACGCGAACCCTCATCAATGCTAAGGGCATAGACTGAAATGTGATTTATTGGGAGATTCATAGCTTGTGTAAGTTCAGATTCTAGAATCTCTTGATTATCAAGTGGTGTTATCATCATATCGCAGCTAAGGTTAGTAAATCCTGCATTATAAGCACTCTGTATATGATAAAAAATATCCTTTGTGCTATGGTCGCGCTCCAAAAAAGCTAACTTTGGTTCATAAAAGCTTTGCACCCCCACACTTAGCCTATTTACACCTAAAGCACGCAAATCTTTGCACCATTGCGTATTAAGAATATTGACATTTGCCTCAATGCTTATCTCACAATCCTTATCAATATGTGCATATTTGGCAAGAAGTGCAAAAATTTTTTTATAAAATTTAGATGCTAAAAGATTAGGTGTGCCACCGCCGATAAAAATTGAATCTAAATGATAGTTTTGTATGCTCAAAGTATATGCTAGATCTACACATAAGGCTTCCACATAAGATTCAAAATACGATTCTTCTCCTATAAAAGAAGTAAAAGCACAATATCCACATTTACTCGCACAAAAAGGAATATGAATATAAAGGAGCATAGCTTACAAGTTTCCTCTCTTTGTCTCATTTGAGAGCTAAAATAAAAAACATTATACATTGTAGCGTATAATACAAAGAGAAACTTGCAAATTAAAGGCATAGGTATGAAATCCACATCATTGCAATCACCACAACCAAATAATGATAGCTCCTCTAAAAAATACCGCCCAAATGTGGCAGCCGTAATACTCTCAAGTGCGTATCCTAGAGAATGTCGCTTTTTTATTGCGCATCGTCTTGATATAAAAGGTGCGTGGCAATTTCCTCAAGGAGGAATTGATGAAGGAGAAAGTCCTAAGGCTGCACTTTTTCGTGAGCTGGAGGAGGAAATAGGCACAAACAATGTAGAGGTTATTAGTGAATGTCCGAATTGGATTCAATATGATTTTCCTAAAAGTATGTCAAAAAAAATGTATAGAGGCTTTGCTGGACAGATTCAAAAATATTTTTTAGTTCGTCTTAAAAATGAATCTGAAATTAACTTACAAACTGCGATTCCGGAATTTGACAAATATACTTTTGTAAGTAGAGAAGAACTTTTTGGACGCGTAACACATTTCAAAAAAGAAGTGTATAAGCAAATTTTAGAGTATTTCAAAAAAGAGGGGTATCTATAAGAAACTTAAGCAAGAAGATTCTATGATTGCAGTTTTATTTTATATTTAAGGATTAGTATGCTCATCGTGCAAAAATATGGTGGCACGAGTATGGGAGATTGTGAGAGAATCCATAATGTCGCCAAACGCGTTACCCAAAGTAAAGCCCAAGGACATAACCTTGTCGTTGTAGTATCAGCAATGAGTGGGGAAACTGATAGACTTATAGGTTTCACGCAGCACTTCACACCGCTACCAAATACACGCGAAGTTGATATGGTGCTTAGTTCGGGAGAGAGGGTAACAGCAGCGCTTCTTGCCATTGCTTTAGAATCTATGGGAATAAAGGCAATCTCTCTTAGTGGGCGTGGTGCAGGCATTATCACCGATAACTTTCACACAAAAGCGCGTATTGAATATATAGATACAACAAAAATCTTTTATTTACTTAATGAAAGCTATGTTGTAGTCGTGGCTGGATTTCAAGGGATTTCTACAAATGGTGAAGTTACGACTTTAGGACGAGGTGGGAGTGATTTATCAGCAGTCGCACTAGCAGGTGCGCTTAATGCCACAAAATGTGAGATTTATAGTGATGTCGATGGTATTTACACAACTGACCCGCGCATTGTCAAAGAAGCACGAAAACTTGATAAAATTAGCTATGATGAAATGCTTGAACTTGCTTCTATGGGAGCAAAAGTCTTACTTAACCGCTCTGTAGAGCTTGCAAAAAAACTCAATGTAAGATTACTCTGCGCAAGTTCATTTAGTCAAAATGAAGGCACACTTATTACTAAAGAGGAGGATATAATGGAAAAACCAATCGTCAGTGGTGTTGCACTTGATAAGAATCAAGCACGAGTGAGTATGGCTGATGTGGAAGATCGTCCGGGCATTGCGGCAGATATTTTTGGACTTTTGGCAGATAATAATATCAATGTAGATATGATTGTGCAAACTATTGGACGCGATGGCAAGACCGATATTGACTTTACGATTCCAAAAACAGAGGCACAGCTCACACAACAAGTGCTTGAAAAATTTAAAGATGATGTAGGTAACATTGAATATGACAACAATATTGCTAAAGTTTCTATTGTAGGTGTAGGTATGAAATCACACTCTGGTGTGGCAAGCACAGCATTTAAGGCTTTAGCACAAGATAATATCAATATTATGATGATAAGTACAAGTGAGATTAAAATTTCTATGATTATTAATACAGAATCTGCAGAAGATGCTGTCCGCAAACTCCATAGCGTATATCAGCTTGAGCAATAAATTCTAAAGATATATAATGCAAAATATCAACGATTGGCTTTTAACCACCATACGAGAAGATGAAAAAAAGGGTGTAATGAGCGGGTGGATAGAGGAAAAGCGATTTCTCCTTTTGCCCAATATGGCACGTATTATCACACATATAATAAATGGTGGAAGTCTTATTGTGCTGACAGACAATACTCATCAATGGTTTGGGGAATACATCACGCAACATATCAATCAACCCCACAAAGGTCGCCCATTTTTTCCTATCGTGCAAATCGCACATTTACACGATATGATAGATTCTAATGCACAAGGCGATATGAAAGGATTCAAACTTATAGATAATATGCTTGATATGATGTATGCAAATTATAAAATCTGGTATATTGGTAAAAAAACTATGCGTGCAAATTTTGCCAAAGAACGGGGCGATGGGTGGTATTGGATATTTGATGAAAATGATATCTTTAATCCCACCGATGAATATCTTGACTATAAACTTCTCATTCTCTTTAAACTCTTTGATAGAGCAATTCAAGCTGCAATGCTTAATAAAATCTCACTTGATATATAGAGATACAAATGACAGGGCTTATTCATATTACACCTTTTGCAAAAAACTTAATAGATGAACTTACAGAAAATCAAGATGAGCAATATTATGAAATTTACGAGAGAGAAGATTTTAAAATCGATGATGCCAAAGAAGTTATTGCAAAAAGTTACCTTATCTATGAGCAAGAAATGCTTATCATCATTTCGGCAAATAAATACAATATAGCCGCACAAAATGCTCTTTTAAAAATCATTGAAGAACCACCACAAAATGTGCAATTTATTATTATCACAAAAAATAAAAATGCTCTTATTCCTACTATCCGCTCTCGTATGCGTCTTATCACACATAAACACAAAACCCAAATTCCACCCTTTGAGCTTGAGCTTAAAAAGCTTAATTTAGAATCTATTTATAATTTTTGCAAACAAAACGACAACACGCAACTAAGCAAAGAAGAAACTAAAATGCAGATTCAGTCATTACTCTTCGCACTTTATGAAGCAAAAATTAGTCTCACTCAAAAAGAACTTGCCCTTTTTGATAAAGCCATAGCCCTTAATCAAAATGATGCAAGTGAAAGACATAACTATATCTTTTTGCCTCTTTTGCTTAGAATCTACTCCAAACAAAAGAATCAGCAATGAAAATAAAAAGACTAAATGCAAATTCTCTTTCACACGCCATAAAATCCATAGGTGCAGATAATATAGGGTGTAAAATTATGAATAAAAAAGCGCGTATTCTTAGCTTTGAGATCAAAGATTTAAGCTTTGAAGCGATGAATATACTCAAGCAAGAAGCCCTAAGTGCAGGTGGAGATTGTGCTACACCACGAGGCTGTATTACGCATAAGGGAGAACATATTGCTTTGCTTTTTGGCACACAAAATCAAATTGAAAAAATGCTCCCAAAACTTGCGATACAACCTTTTGGATTAAAAACACTCAAAAAACAGCTTGAATCTTATATCATCTCTTATCCTACATTTACATCTCTATCACATCAAAAAGCAATTATGGCAATTATCAATATCACACCCGATAGTTTTTATGAATCTTCACGAAAAGATACGCAGGGGGCTATCCATAGAATCAACACACTTATGCAAAAAGAAGTAGCAATGATTGATATTGGTGCAGCAAGCTCACGCCCGGGTAGTGAGCTAATAGAGCCGAATGAAGAAATCGCGCGCCTTAAGGATATTGTCGAATATATTACTACTCATCAACTCTACAAAACAAAAGACTTTAGCATTGATACCTATAATGCAGAAACCGCAGATTATGCCCTCTCTCACGGCTTTAAAATCATTAATGATGTCAGTGGATTCTCTCAAACACAAATGGTTGAAATTGCCGCAAAACACAAGGCACAAGTTATTTTGATGCATACTAAAGGCACACCAAAAATTATGCAAAACCTTACAGATAGCTACACGCATCTTTTTAGTGATATGGATACTTTTTTTACCGACAAAATTGCTACCCTTACTCAAGCAGGTATAGAGGAGATTATCCTTGATATTGGCTTTGGATTTGCCAAAGATAGAGAGCAAAATATCGCACTCATTCAACACTTGGAACATTTTTCACACTTTGGCTTACCCTTGCTTGTAGGTGCTAGCCGTAAAAATACTATTGGTGAAATCACTGGCAAACACACACAAGATAGACTTGCTGGCACACTTGGGCTACATTTATACGCTCTGCAAAATGGAGCAAATATTTTGCGTGTGCATGATGAAGATGAACATATTGATATACTTAAAATCTACAAGGAAATGCAATGAATACTTACAATGGGAGCAGAGATTTAAAACCTATCAAAGCACTTCTTTTGCGACATGGACATACGCAACAGGAGTTAGAAAAACTTGATCAAGATGCGATTATAGCACTCTATGAAAAGGAAATACGCACAGATACACTTAACTATTTGCATTATACAAATAAAGATAGTTTCTCAATGATAAGCTCACTTGATGAAGCAAATATTGGCGATTTTAAAATAAAAGTGCAAGAAAATTTAGAAGATACCCTCCTGCTTATACAAATTATAAAAAACGCTTTTAATGATTTCCCTTATAGTGATATTGCCGATACTTTAACGCTTAATATCAAAAATATATCCATACACAAAATGCAAAGAATCTTACGCATAGCTTATCATGAGTTCCAAGAAATACTTCTTAATCACATATCCGAACAACTTAAAGACTTACCTATTGAAGAATATAAAGTTATAATGAATCATTATGAAAAAAATCGCGATAATATCACACAGCTACAAAATACAATCACAGACCTCTCAAATGAGAAAAAGCGACAACAAATTATAGATATGGCACATTTGAAACTTCTTATTGTCAAAGATTTTATGCCTAAAACCATTTTTAATGATACCTACAAAGACTACCTCAATAACACACCTGAAAAACTTAAAGTCGTTTCAGAAATTCTCGCACTTACAGGTATGTATTCTAAAAATTACCTTAAAAATATTCCTCAAGATGAACTCGAAGAACTTAGAAAAAAAATTATTCAAGACAAACAACAAGATGAACGTGATCAAAAAACTTATACATACTATGTCCAAATGCTTGAAGAAGCTATGGCAAGCACTGATGATCAAGAATTTACGAATGTGTGTATGAAAATTTGCGTGAATCTTAATCAGAAGCTAATTCTAATGATTACAGAATATATGAATGCCAGAAATCCTATATTTCTTGCGCGCTTTAATAGTTTTTTACACGATTTCAAAAAGAATCCCCAGCATTAAATATAAATTTAACAAAATATTAAAAAAATATCCCTACAATAATAACACAATAAGTGCATTAAAGGATATCTACAATCTCAACGCGCAAGGGTAATAAAATGAGGTATATCTCTATTCTTATGCTCTATATAAGTGTATTATATGGAAATTCTGAATTTGTAGATTTTAACAAACTTGAAGAAGAGTTCCATATCCATATGCCAAAAAATAAACAGATTATGAGTATTGATGAATTTGTAGCACGTGTGGAGCAAAACTCTATTAACCTTGCTAAGTCTCGTGCAATGACGCAAAGCCTATTGTATGAAGGCAAAGCAATGCGTGCGTGGAATAGCTCATATTTTGAAACAGAGCTTAATCGTGTAAAATCTCCAAGTGGTGGCACAGAACTTGAAAGCACACTTTTGCTTATGCTTACACCTCGTTTGCCGTGGGTAAGCTACACACTCTCGCAAAGCTACCAAACCAAGATTCTAAGACAAGAAAAAACTTATGAACTTACAAAACGTTTAGCCCTTATTAGTGCAAAAAGATTATATTTAGATTATCTTGTGCTCAACGAACAACATAATATCTACACAACACGTTATGAAAACTCCAAAAATCAACTTAAGATTTCACAAGATAGATATGAAGCAGGACGCATTAGCAAATCACAATATCTCTTTTTTAAAAGTGATTTCTTAGCGACAAAAGTTGCATTAAAAACTTTGCATACAGAACTAACAAACACACTTAATGCGTTAAAAGTAATACTTGGCATTACGGCACACGATAGTGATTTAAATATTAGCGGATTACAATTTGATTATTTACGCTTTGATAATGCTAAACTTGATAAAATCTTAAGTGAGAATCTATATCTTGATATTGTATCCCTTGATATTAAAGATTATCAGTATAGTGCAAGACTTGCTTCGCAAAGCCGATTTGATAACATTGAAATAGGTGGAGGAATCAATACAAGCGAAACAAGTGATGGTGTGATATTTAAAATCAAAGTCCCCATTCCTCTTACTACAAAATATGGTAACCAAAAGGCAATGTATCTCGCATTGCAAAGTGGGTCAATCCGTGAAAGTGAGATTCTAAAAGATTCTATCAGAATGAATGCAAAATCTTACCTTGAGCAACTTGATACTAAAAAAGAGATTATTGCCTTAGCTAAAGACAATGAAAATAATCGTGCGCAATTAAGTGAAATTGCACGTATTGGCTATGAGGCAGGGAAAACAAGTGCATTTGAATATTTAACTGTAAAAAATGAGCATCTTAACGCAATGATTGCCACTACACAAGCTAAACGAGATTATGTCCAAACACTTTCTATGCTTGAAGAAACTCTTAGTTCGGTGCTCAATCTTCATACCTCAACAATCCCACTTATGAAGGAAAAATCGTGAAAAAATCTCTCTGTATATTACCCCTCATAATAAATTTCGCTTTGTGTTTCGAGGAGATTGTCATTTCTCAAGAAGAGATTACCAAGAATGGCATTAAAGTTATCCCCCTTAACCAAGTCTTTAATACTAAAGGTGTGCCCTTTAATGCACTCATTGATTTTGACGAAAGAACTTCAAACACACAAAGCTCAAGTTTTGGAATAATCGTAGTGAATATCTATAAGCGTGAGGGAGAATTTGTCAATGAGGGAGATTTAATTTGCGATATTAGCTCAAATGAATTAAGTGGAATGTTTTTTGAACTCACCAATACACAAGAGAAATTAAAAATTGCCTCTGAAAATGAACGCAAAGATAAATCACTCTATAAAGCAGGTGTGATTTCAAAACGCGAATATCAGTTAAGTTATCTGGCTATGAATGAATTACGTTTAAAACTCAATGAAATTAAATCAAAACTTGATTTATTAGGTATTGACCCAAATTTTATTAAAAATGGCTCACAAGGCAAATATGGATTTCCAGTAGTAGCAAAAACTTCAGGGATTCTATCAGTTGCTCCCAAACAAAGTGGGGAAAAAATTGAAGCCTTTACACCATATGTAAGAATCTCTAAGGTAAGCGATAATGCAGCAAACAATCTGTTAGGACGCATTAAAATCCCTATACACCTTTCACACAATATCCAAAAGGGTGCTCCCGTATTTGATGATGATGGCAATAAAATTGGTGAAATTGAAACCATATCTGTTGTAATTGATAAAGTTTCAAATACAATTCTTGCCACTGCAAATATTCGCAATACAAATTTTAAAGTTGGTGAGATGATAGAGGTTTATATTGATGGTTTATTGCCTAAGGGAACAATCCTTATTCCTTCATCAGCAGTGATTAAAAATGGCAATGACTATCTTATCTTTGTCCAAAGTGCTAAAGGATTTAAGCCCACTAAGATTCACAAAGTTGAAGAGAGGGATAATAGTTTTGTCATTGACCCAAAAGGGCTTAATAACCAAATGAAAATTGCCACAGGCAACATTATTAGCCTAAAAGGTATGATGGATGGGCTTGGGAGTGAATAATGTTAGCAAAAATTATAGAATTCTCTCTTAAACAACGTATGATTGTGGTGCTAAGCGCAATTATGCTTTTTATTTTTGGCACATATTCATTTTTTACAATCCCTATTGATGCATTTCCAGATGTCTCCTCCACACAAGTAAAAATTATTCTTAAAGCTCCCGGAATGGCACCAGAAGAAGTGGAAAATCGTGTTGTGCGCCCATTAGAGCTAGAATTGCTAGGACTTCCTAACCAAAAGAGTTTGCGTAGTCTTTCAAAATATGGGCTTGCTGATATTACAATTGACTTTAACGATGGCACAGATATTTATCTTGCACGTAATATGGTCAATGAAAAACTCTCTACCACCTTAGGAGATTTGCCTAATGGTGTGAGTGGCGGACTTGCACCCATTGTAACTCCCCTAAGCGATATGTTTATGTTCACTCTTGAAAGTAATGACAATTCCATATCAGAGGCACAAAAAAGACAACTACTTGATTTTACCATTCGCCCCGCTTTGCGCAATATTAAAGGTGTCGCCGATGTGAATCGCTTAGGTGGATATGCTAAAGCGATTGTAGTTGTGCCAGACTTTGACGATATGGCACGACTTGGCATTACAATTAGTGATTTACAAGATGCACTTGATGCAAACCTTAAAAATGATGGTGCAGGACGTGTAACACGGGACAATGAGAATTTCCTCGTAAAAGTGCAAACGGGTGCAACAAACATAGAAGAAATTAAAAACATCTCTGTCATTACCAAATCTGGCTATGTGCGCATCAGGGATTTTTGTGATGTGATTGAAAATCATATGACACGACTTGGACTTACAACAATTGATGGCAAAGGCGAGACAACATTGGGGTTAGTGCTTTCTCTTAAAGGTGCAAATTCACGCGATGCAATTAAAGAAATTAAAATTAGAATGGAAGAGCTTAAGACAGAATTACCCGAGAATCTAGAATTGCGTGTTTTCTATGATAGATCTGAACTCACACAAAAAGCGGTCAATAATGTAATTAAAACGCTTGCAGAAGCTGTTGTGCTTATTGTTATTTTACTCTTTTTATTTTTGGGTGATGTGCGTGCTGCTGTTGCTGTAAGCGTAATTTTACCCCTATCTATTGCTTTTGCTTTCGTAATGATGCGCCATTATGGCATTTCGGCAAACCTAATGAGTCTTGGAGGATTAGCAATTGCTGTTGGAATCTTAGTAGATTCTGCAGTTGTAAATGTTGAAAATGCCTTCGAAAAACTAGGTCTTGCTAAAAACTCACCAAAACTTCATACTATTTATCGTGCGTGTAAAGAAATATCTGTCTCTGTTTTTAGTGGGATTCTTATCATTATTATTTTCTTTGTGCCTATTCTTACACTTGAGGGTTTAGAGGGGAAATTTTTTGTTCCTCTTGCACAAACAATTGTATTTGCACTACTTGGCTCACTCATCCTTTCTATGACGGTTATTCCTGTAATTAGCTCCTTTGTGCTTAAAGCGACAGAACATCACGAAACCAAATTAACACAATTTTTTCATAAAATGTATGCTCCGATGCTCCATTTTGCACTTACAAGAACAAAATTGCTACTTATAAGTGCGGTATGTTTTCTTGTTTTTAGCTTTTCACTCTTTCCTTTTATTGGAAGTGCTTTTATGCCTACACTTCAGGAAGGTGATTTGGTGCTTAATGTTGAATCTAGCCCATCTATTTCTTTAGAGCAAAGTCGAGATGTAATGCTACTTATGCAAAAAGAATTGCTTAATAGAGTGCCTGAAATTAAAAGTGCAGTTACACGCACAGGAACAGATGAAGTAGGGCTTGACCCAGCAGGTTTCAACCAAAGTGATGTCTTTATATCCTTTAAACCAAAAGAAGAATGGCAAGCAAAAAATATGGAAGAGATTGAAGATAAAATACGCGAAGTTGCAAGCGAATTTAAGGGTATGAATATTGCACTTGTGCAGCCAATCGATATGAGAATCTCCGAAATGCTTACTGGTGTGCGCGGGGATTTAGCCATTAAAATCTTTGGCTTAGAAATTGACAAGCTTAATGAGCTAAGCTCACAAATTGTAGATATTCTTAAAGGCATTAAAGGTTCTGCTGAAGTTTTTACTACACTTAATAAAGGAGTAAATTACCTCTATGTAAAGCCTTGGCAGTCCGTAATGGCAAATACTGGCATATCAAGTGATGAATTTACAAAATTTATGCGCTCAAGCCTAGAAGGTATTATCGTAACCTACATTCCACAAGGTTTTGCAAGAATTCCTGTTATCATTCGTCAAGATGCTGATATTGCCTCTGATATCACCAAGCTTAAAAGTTTGCAAATGAGTTCTCTTGATGGCAATCCTGTTCCCATTAGCTCAATTGCCGACATTAAAGAAGTTGATGGTCCAGTGCAGATTCAAAGAGAGCAATCAAAACGTTATAGTGTTGTGAGAAGTAATGTAATGGGACGAGATTTAGGCGGATTTGTTCAAGAAGCAAAGGAGAAAATTGCTGCACAAGTGCAATTACCTGAAGGCTACTCTATCACTTATGGTGGGCAATTTGAGAATCAACAACGTGCGAACAAAAGACTTTCTACCGTCATTCCTTTAAGTATCCTCGCTATCTTTTTTATCCTATTCTTTACTTTTAAGTCTATTTCTCTTTCCTTGCTGATTTTACTTAATATCCCCTTTGCAGTTACTGGTGGGCTTATATCGCTTTTCTTATCTGGAGAATATATTTCCGTCCCTGCATCTGTGGGCTTTATTGCACTTTTTGGTATTGCTGTGCTTAATGGCGTGGTAATGGTAGGATACTTCTTGCAACTCCTTAAAGAGGGATATAGTCTTGAAGATACTATTGTCATTGGAGCAAAAAGACGGCTACGTCCTGTGCTTATGACAGCATTTATTGCTGGACTCGGTCTTATTCCTATGTTACTCTCTTCAGGCGTTGGAAGCGAAGTGCAAAAACCTCTAGCTATTGTGGTGCTTGGCGGACTTGTAACCTCTTCAATGCTCACACTTCTAATGCTTCCTCCACTCTTTAGAATAGTAGTGAAAAAATTTGGTGTATAAGCACTCATACATAGGGTTATATTATATATCTCCCTTATGTTTGGGTAGCTATTATGATAATTTATGTGCGCTGTGAATAATATCTTGAATCTTATGGGCAACTTGCATTGCCTTCATACCATCATTTTGATTAGGACGATTATTTGTAGAAGAAGGTATATTTTTACACATTTTTACAAAATCAATCAATTCCGAAAGCAAACTCTCCTGCCCTCTTACCTCAATAGTTTCTGTATTTGCGCTAATTGACACATTATCAAGCCTTTGCTCAACACTTTGCTTATCAACAAAAACTTCCTTACGCAACAAATTACAATCAATGTATTCATTATGTGTTGTTATGCTGATTTGTCGTAATCTTTTTTCGGTGATTCTACTTGCAACAATATTAGAAAATGAACCATTTGTGTGAATAATACACGCTCTTGCATACTCTATCATACCATCTATAACAACTCCGTGCGCGTAAATATCTCGCACATCACCATTAAAACTCAGTGCCAAATCAATATCGTGTATCATCAAATCAATTACCACATCAACATCAGTAATGCGCGAACTCATCTTATTTGTGCGAATAAAGTCAATATTGATGATATTTTGCTTACTTGATGCAAGAATAGTTTTAAGTGTAATTACAGCAGGATTATACCGCTCAATAAAGCCTACTTGAATATTGAGATTCTTATCTTTTGCAAGATCAACGATAACTTGAGTAGATTCTAAAGTATTTGTTAAGGGTTTCTCGACAAAAATATTTTTCACATAATCACTTACCTTATTGATGTAGTCAAAATGTGTAAAGGTCGGTGTTACAATGATTGCTCCATCACAACTTTTGAGATCGCTATCAAGATTTTCTAGAATCTTGATGCCAAATTTTTTGCTTAAATCCGCACACAACTCCTCATTTACATCATAAAGAAATGCAACTTCCACATCTTTTAGCATACTTAGGATTCTTAAATGATTTTGCCCCATTTTACCAATGCCAAAAAGAGCAATTCGCACAGGTTTATCCATTGACTGCCTTTATCACTTGATATTGCTCATCTTCTGTAAGAAATGGACTAAAAGGAAGAGAAAGAATCTCATCACATACCATCTCACTCACAGGAAAATCACCCTTTTTATACGCATACACTTTACGCACAACTTCTTGCAAATGCAAAGGGATAGGATAATGCACTGCATAAGGAATATGAGCAGATTCTAATTTTGCTGTAAAAGCAGTGCGATTTGAGACACGAATTGAATACTGCGCATAAGCACTTGTATTATTTGGAGTAACAAAAGGTGTAATCACATTTTTAAGATTCTCATCATATCTTTTTGCAATTTTTTGTCGTGCATTAATTTCATTATCTAAATGAGGAAGCTTCACATTAAGTATTGCTGCTTGCAAAGTATCAAGTCGTGCATTTAAGCCAATAAAACTATGTTCATATCGCTTTGTTTGTCCGTGATTGAGAAGATAATGTATCTTTTGTGCTAAGTTTTCATCTTGTGTAAAAATCGCACCACCATCGCCATAACAACCCAATGGCTTACTAGGAAAAAAACTCGTTGTGGCAATAATGCTTGCATTACAAGATTTAACACTTTTGCCGTTATTTTGTATTTGGCTTGCCCCAAAACTTTGAGCAGCATCTTCAATCACAGGGATATGATATTGAGCAGCAATAGTATTAATAGATTCCATATCTGGCATTTGCCCAAAAATACTTACTGGAATAATCGCTTTTGTATTTTTTGTAATCGCACATTCAAGCTTTGTGCTATCAAAATTATAAGTTTTCTCATCGATATCTACAAAAACAGGTTTTGCTCCAAGAAGCATAATCGCCTCCACACTTGCAATAAAACTAAAGGGAGAGGTGATAACCTCATCGCCCTTTTTAATATCAAGTGCCATTAATGCCAAAATGAGAGCATCTGTTCCACTACTACAACCTATCGCGTATCTTGCTCCTGTATAAACGCTTAGGGCAGATTCTAAATCACTCACTGCTTTACCCATAATAAATTGTGATGATACTAAGACTTCTTGTATCGCCTTGTCAATATTGTCCTTGTAGCTTTTGTATTGTGCTTTGAGATTGATAAATTCCACTGCAATGCCTTGTTTTCAAGTTGAATAATAGGACTAAATTGTAACAAAAAAAATGCAATATCAAGATATATTTGACTAAAGTGTTCTCTCTTTTAAATGGGTGGGCTTTTCTCTACTCTCTTTTCCATACATTCAACAATTTGACGTGCCACTTCCGCAATAGGAGCATCTCCATCTACCACATATTGTGCTTGTTTTTCGTAGAGTTTTTTGCGCTCATTATAAAGCCTCCTAGCCTCTCCCTCATTAGTAAAAAGAGGACGCTTAGCCTTTTCATCTATACTTAATCGTTCTAAAATATGCTCAAAACACACATCAAGAAAAAAAATCTTGCCTAAATAGCTTATATCATTGTGAATAGGCATACCCCCACCTGTAGCTATTATTGCATTTTTGACATTAGCAGAAAGCCATAAAATAAGCTGGGATTCTACACGGCGAAACCCTCTTTCACCCACTGATGCAAAAATATCTTTGACACTTTTACCCATATTTTGCTCTATAATATGGTCTGTATCAAGTAAGAATCTCCCACCAAGCAGTGCAATTTCTCTGCCTATAGTTGTTTTTCCACTCCCCATAAAACCAATTAAAACAATATTTTCCAATATGTTCTACTCCAAAGTAATCACAAAACCATCACGTTGTGGGGATATATGATATTTGTAGCGTCCATCAAAACCTATAGAAATTCTATAGAAACCCTCGTGTGTGGAGATTTCAGCATCACTAAAATATTTTTTGTCAAGCTTAATCTTTTGATACTCATTACTCTTTACACCCTCTATATCAAGCACAAGTCGATATGGCTTAGGTAAAATAAAATCACGGAGCAATTTCTTACGTGTAGCAATAAAAATGCTATTACGATTCACGACAAGCTCAAAATCACCAAGCTTAAAACGATTTTCAGATTGATATGACGCACCCTGTGCCTTTTGCGCAATAAGTAGTGGATAATGCCAATCTATATCTTCATCAAGTTGAATAAGTTTGTTTTCAATAGAACCATCAAGATTCTGATAAGTAATTTGCACACTTTTTATAATTCGTGCCGTACTTGGCAATACAAATTCTATGCTTGAAAGTGGTTCTTGGTGCATACTTTGGGGGTTATGTTCCTCTGCTTTTTGCGTTATTACAGATTCAAAAGGATTTTGTCTTGCCCACAAAATGCAGCTCAGACATAGACATATTATGAATATACTATTCTTCAAAGTTTGCTCCTTTTAACTCAAAGATTTGCCTTTGCAAACGAGCATTTTGCGCTTCAATCTTTTGAGCTTCCTTGATGAGATGATTTTTTTGTGATTGCAATCGCAAAAGCACCTCCACAGAATTGTTCCCAAAAAGCAAATATCCCACATACACCCCCAATACAATCAAAATACCAAAAATGATGAGCCACACACGATTGACATAGAGTAATCGCCACAATCTTGAAGGCTTCTCAAACAAATCTTGCTGCATACTCGTCATTCCAGCATTTAACGCTTAAAGAGTGTTTTTCCAATATATTCCGTATCGCTCACTTCACGTTCGATTTCAAGCAAACGATTATATTTTGCTATACGCTCACTTCGTGCTGTTGAACCTGTTTTGATTTCACCTGTATTTAACGCTACAGCAAAATCCGCAATAAATGTATCTTCACTCTCACCACTACGATGACTCATAATACATTTATAATTATTGCGTTGAGCAAGACGCACACTCTGCATTGTCTCGCTCACACTCCCAATTTGATTAGGTTTAATCAAAATTGCATTTGCAATATTTTTATCAATCCCTTCTTGTAAAATCTTCTTGTTTGTAACAAACAAATCATCGCCTACAAGTTGAATCTTATGACCAAGCTTTTGTGTAAGAAGCTTCCAACCTTCCCAATCATCTTCACTCAAGCCATCTTCAATTGATACAATAGGATATTTTGCGACAAGATTCTCATAATACTCAATCATACCTGCGCTATCAAGCACTTTATTTTCTCCAGCAAGGTGATAATTTCCATCCTTTCCTACAAGCTCACTACTAGCCACATCAAGGGCAATTGCAATTTCTTCAAGAGGTTTATATCCTGCTTTTTCAATGGCTTTAAGAATAACCTCGATAGGTTCTTCATTATTTTTTAAATTAGGAGCGAATCCTCCCTCATCGCCAATACTTGTAATATGTCCAGAATCTTTTAAAATTGCTTTGAGATGATGGTATATTTCAGCTGAAGCACGCAAACTCTCCGCAAAAGTATCAAAACCCAAAGGCATAATCATATATTCTTGAAAATCTACCGTGTTGTCAGCGTGAGAACCGCCATTAATAATATTAAGCATAGGTGTGGGGATAGTAAGCGCATTGCTTCCACCCAAATAACGATACAAAGGCAAATGCAAAGATTGGGCACTTGCTCGTGCAATAGCCATACTCACGCCTAAAACTGCATTCGCACCGAGTTTTGAATAATTATCTGTGTCATCAATTTTTTTCAGTATTAAGTCAATTTTGCTTTGGTCATAAGGTGAAACACCATTAAGCTGTGGTGCTATTTCACTCTCAACATTCGCACACGCTTTTAATACACCCTTACCCAAAAAACGCTCTTTATCATTATCTCGCAATTCTAAGGCTTCTCTCTTACCTGTGCTTGCACCACTTGGCACGATAGCTGCTGCTCTAGTGCCATCACTTAATCTTACCATTACCTTAATTGTAGGATTCCCACGACTATCCATTACTTCTTGTGCATCAATATATTCAATATAAACCATTATTTTCTCCTTATTATACTATATTATTCATTAGATTCTGGCTCATCAGGCAAAGGCAGAATCTCATCTTTTGCACCAATTTGCTCTTTAATCTTTGCAATAATTTCTTCTGCCAAAGCCTTATCTTCTTTAAGCAAAAGTTTTGCATTTTCTCTACCTTGCCCTAGCTTTTTGTCATTATAGCTAAGCCACGCACCACTTTTATCAATAATATCAAGCTTAATACCATAATCGATAATTTCACCCTCTTTACTAATACCCTCGCCAAACATAATATCAAACTCTGCTTCACGGAATGGTGGGGCTACTTTATTTTTAACAACTTTTGCTTTTGTGCGATTCCCAATTTGCTGGTCATTTTGCTTTAAAGTCGCAACACGCCGCACATCAATACGCACACTCGCATAAAACTTTAGTGCATTACCACCTGTGGTAGTTTCTGGACTGCCATATCCCATTGTGCCAATTTTCATACGAATTTGATTGATAAAAATTAAAGTTGCATTCATTTTATGAAGCACACCTGTGATTTTACGCAAAGCATGGCTCATAAGCCGCGCTTGTAATCCCACGTGCTGGTCTCCCATATCACCTTCAATTTCTGCTTTTGGCGTAAGGGCAGCCACCGAATCTATAACAATTAAATCTACTGCTCCACTACGCGTGAGTGTTTCTAAAATCTCTAGGGCTTGCTCTCCTGTATCGGGTTGAGACACGAGTAGATTCTCTGTATCAACTCCTAAACGTTTGGCATAATACACATCAAGTGCGTGTTCTGCATCTATAAAAGCGCATATTCCTCCATTTCTTTGACATTCTGCCACAATTTGAAGACTTAACGTTGTCTTTCCACTTGATTCTGGACCATAAATTTCAATAATTCTTCCCTTAGGTACTCCACCAATACCAAGTGCCATATCGAGTCCAAGTGAACCTGTAGAAATACTATCGATTTTTTCTACTTGCTTGTCACCTAAACGCACCAAAGCACCTTTACCAAATGCCTTATCAATTTGCTTAAGGGCTAACTCAATGGCTTTTTGTTTTTTTTCATCTATCATTTTTGTCCTTTAGTCATCATATTCACATAAAATAGTGCGATTTTATCTAAGTTTGACTAAATTATCCTTATAATTTAGTCAAAAAGCACAAGGAGAAATAATGATAAACCTCGCTCATAGCCCTGATGCTGATGATTTATTTATGTATTATGCAATTGTTTTTGGGTGGGTAGATTCTACAAAATTACAATTTTCAAACACTGCAAAAGACATTCAAACGCTCAATCTTGCAACTTTGCGTGGCGAGTATGATGTGAGTGCAATTTCATTTGCACTCTATCCATTGGTCGCACAAAATTACACACTTTTGCGCACAGGTGTGAGCTTTGGCAATGGTTATGGACCAAAGCTTATTAAACGCAAAGACAAGATTCTTAAAAAACATTTCAAAGTTGCCCTAAGTGGAGAACATACCACAAATGCGATGATATTTAAAATAGCCTATCCCCACGCGCGTATTGTGTATAAAAATTTCCTCGATATCGAATCAGCTGTGCTTAATGGGGAAGTAGATGCAGGTGTGCTCATACACGAATCGATTCTAAATTTCAATGAAAATCTATGCGTAGAAGCTGAAATATGGGATATATGGCAGGATTTAAGTGGCGGAAATTTACCCTTGCCTCTTGGTGGTATGGCATTACGCCGCTCACTTCCTCTCACCACAGCCATAGAATGTGAATATCTCTTGACAAAAGCAGTGCGTATTGCTGTGCAAAATAAAGCAATATTAAGCCAAATGCTTTTAGAACGAGGCATTATCCGTGTCAATGCAGAAGAACTTGATACCTACCTCAATCTCTATGCTAATGAAGATTCTATATCTATGAATGAATCTGAAATACAGGCAGTAGATAAGCTTTTTGAATTAGGATTTAAAGCAGGACTTTACCCACAGATTCTTAAAGCACAGGATTATTTTATCCCCACAGAATACAAAGAATTAAGGTTTTCTTAAAATATACCTTATCATAAGTGCTAAAATTCACATTATAGAATAAAAACTCTAAAGAGCAATTCCAAAACAACGAATACCTGCAAAACCACCCACCCCTAAATTTTGGAGATACGGAATCAAATCTTTTGTCATACCACCAAGTGCAATAACACGTGAGCGCAGAGCATAGGGGATATGTTCAAATACCTCTAAACCCAATGCCTTACCCTTATTTGGTGTGGCACATATAGGGCTTAAAGTGCAATAATCTGCCCCAAGTTCTAAAGCATATATCACCTCATCTACATTGTGTGCGCTATAACCTATAAGTTTTTTAGCATCCATTTGCTTATCATATGCCATCTTTAATGGTGAGATATAATCTAACAAATGAGATTTTAAATGCACACCTCCGAATTGTAAAGATGATTCTAATATATGAGGAAGACTCGTAAAAGGAAGATTCAGTAAAAGTGTCTTATGAAAAGGGGTAAGTGTTTGCACAAAATGAGGAAGAAATGCATCACTTTGTGAGCGATACATAATCCAATCTACTCCTAATTTAGGTAGGTGTAAAGCAAGTGTATCGATATACCCTCTGCTGAGAGAGGGGGTAACAAGAAGGGTGATAAAACTAGTGGTCTGCATCAACGGCTACTGCGCCGTGAATATATACATAAGTGAGAATCATAAACACAAATGCTTGAAGTAATGCCATAAAAGTTAAAATTGCAAATGGAGCGACAGGCACAACCCAAGGAGCAAGCATAAGCATAACAAGCAAAAACATATCATCACCTTTGATATTTCCAAAAAGCCGGAAAGAAAGTGAAATAATACGTGAAAAATGTGAAATAATTTCAACAGGGAACATAAGTGGAGCAAGCCACCATACGGGACCCATAAAATGCTTCACATACTTAACTATACCTTGAGCACGAATACCTTCAAAGTGATAATAGAAAAAAACAACCAAAGCCAAAACAAGTGTAAAGCTCCAGCTTGAAGTTGGAGCTTCAAAACCCGGGATAATACCAATAGCGTTACCAAAAAATACTAAAAATGCAATAGTGGCGGCAAGTGGAAAATATTTGCGTGCTACTTCCTCTCCCACAATGTCTTTTGAAAAACTAATGATACCAGAGATAATAAATTCAAATACATTCTGTATGCCACTTGGCACTACCTGCATTTTATGTGTTGCGTATCGTGCAAGGATAAGTATGATAATCGCCACAAGCACTGTATGGAATCCAATGATAAAATCGTGATTGCCATTAAGCAAACCAGCAAAGGTAAAAACTCTATTATCCATAATAACCCCTTTATTTCTAATTCTTAGGATTATGCCTAATTTTTTGTTTAGTTTTGCTTTAAATCTATATTATTTTATGAAAACTTTTGATTTAAATGTCGAATATGCCACAAAAATACAACAAATAAGATTCCCATAGGAAGTAATAGTCCAATTTCTGGGTATATAAGACCCGCTACACTGAGTTGTGAAAGAGAGAAAAAAAGTCCCCATATCGCTAAAGCAGCAATAATAGATGCAAAACTAATTAAAGTAAGATTCCCATATCGAGGCAATGAAGGAATGTAATAAGCAATAATTGCAATACAAAGAGGAACAAAAAATGGAATAATAAGTAAGCTATAGAGAATCCCACGTATTTTATCTGAACTTACACCTTGTTTATAAGCAATTTTTAAAGAAGCAAAGGCATCAATCAATGAAGCTGTTGGTTTATCTTGTGCGATTGTTTCAAGCACTTTAAAACTAAAACCTTGGAGCGTTTCTAACTCCTCATTTATACTCATCTGTAAAGGGTCGCTCCCAAGTGCGAGATTTGGAGAAATATCCACACTTTTAGCATTTTTTAGAATCCACGCATTACGTTCAAAAAAAGCGTCTTTGCTCTCGTGATAACCTATAAGCTTATGCTCATCATTAAGTATGAAAATTTTAATGCCCTCCACCCTTGCCTCACCACTTGAAAGCGGGTAAAGTTTGCGCACAAAAATGTATTGATTACCACTTTTTAGCAAAAGATTTTCACGCACATTTTGCAAATTTTGATAAACAATGCTTTCTGCATATTCTTGTGCATAAGCAAATGGTGTTGCATTCAGTCCAATATAACCTAAAGTAAAAATGCTTGAAACACAAAGCAAGGGAAATAAAATCTTCCGCTTAGAATATCCTAGAGCCATAAAAGCTGTTAATTGAGAACTTTTCAAAAATGCCATATAAAACAAAATTGAAGAAAGCACGAGTGATATAGGCAAAGTATAGGTTAAAGCATAAATTCCATCGTAAAAAAGAAACAAAATAAGCAAATTTGCAGAATCGGGTAAATCATCAACATATCTAAGTGTATCAATAGCAATAAAAAACCCTTCTAAAGCAAAAAAAACAATAAAAAAATACTTCAAATAATAAAGGCTTATAAAACGAAAAATCATATTTTGCCTTTTTGGGATAAAACATCTTGACTTATAGATTTATCCTTAGGCAATTCCTGAATGGCTTGACTGCAATGATCTTGTTTTAAATTTTTTTTATTACTTTGTCTTAATGTAAAGTGATTCTGTAAAAATGCGAGAATATTTTGTATATCATCTTCACAAGTATTGCAAAAGTGCATAATAGCTTCTTGCATACAAGGTGCTACTTGCAAAAAATGCTTTTTTTCTTGCTCACTAAAATCACTTAATACATAATGCACAACATCTTGCTGTGCATTTCTACCTATGCCAAAACGAAGTCGTAAATACTGCTCACCCATAGCTTTATCTATAGATTTTAAGCCATTATGCCCACCACTTGAACCACCAAATTTGAAACGAATATCACCAAATGCAAGGTCAATGTCATCATATACAACCATTGTATGCCTAATATCAAAATATCGCACAAAAGGCGCAATAGATTCGCCAGAGAGATTCATAAAAGTTTGGGGTTTGAGAAAAAAGACTTTATGGAAATCTGTCTGCAATGTAGCAACCTGTGCATTAAACTTTTTATCAAAACTGAATACCAATCCTAAATCTTGTGATAAAAAATCCAGCACCATAAAACCGACATTATGCCGAGTATTTTGATACTTGACACCCGGATTGCCAAGCCCTGCAACAAGAAGGCAGGACATTATTTAGCTTTAATCACTCCAACAACTGCCACAGATGGGTTATTAATCACACTTACACCATTAAGCTGTGGTAAATCACGCACAAGAATAGAATCTCCTACATCTAAATCACTTACATCAAGTTCATAGGCATTAGGAAGATTCTCTGGGCTACACTTAACACTAATACGCTTTGTAGAAACAAAAAGCACACCTTTATTTTTTAGCCCCTTAGCATTACCCTTAACATTTACAGGCACTTTATATTTACTTACTACGCCTTTTTGAGCTAAAAGCAAATCCACGTGAATAATCATATTTGTTACAGGATCTTTTTGATACTCTTGAACTACTACATCTAAGGTCTTGTTGCCGACTTTTACAGGGAAAATCAAAGTGCTCTTATGTTTAATGGTTTTAATAAAATCATTAAGTTTAAAGGCACAATGAATATTTTCCTGCCCTTTACCATAGATATTTGCAATTAGATAACCATCATTCCTCAAAGCTTTTGCTTGAGATTTTGAAATACTCTCTCTAATTTGTCCTTCTAACATTGTATGTCCTTTGTGAAAAATTAAGGGTCGCATTATAGCAAAAAACCCTTAAATACACTTGAGTTAATCGCCTATATATACTTGTCGTGGTCGTGTAATTCTCGTGGTTGGATCTTTGATGTGCTCCAAAAGTTGCGCGCACCAGCCAGGCATACGCCCAATAACAAAAATAGGTGTAAAAAGTGATACTGGAATCTTGAGTGCAGAAAGAATAATACCAGAATAAAAATCAACATTTGGATAAAGATTTCTTTCTACAAAGTAGCTATCACTCAAGGCGACTTCCTCAACCTTATGAGCCAAATCACTCAAACGTGAATCCATTTTAATGCCTTTTTTATCAAGATCATCTTTAAGTTTTTTTAGAATCTTTGCGCGTGGGTCGTAGTTTTTATATACACGATGTCCAAAGCCCATAAGCCTAAATGGGTCATTTTTATCTTTAGCTTTGGCAATGAATTTATCTACATTTTTTGCATCACCAATTTCATTTAGCATATCAAGCACTTTTTCATTCGCTCCTCCGTGTGCAGCACCCCATAGTGCATTTATCCCTGCACTCAATGCCGCATAAGGATGTGCGCCCGTAGAAGCAACATTACGCACGGTTGTTGTAGAAGCATTTTGTCCGTGGTCAGCGTGAAGTATAAAGATTTTATCCAAAGCTTCCACTTCTAAAGGTGTAATTTCTGCCTCACCTTTGATAGTTTGTTTCAGTTTACCACCTGGATACGCACGAAGCATATAAAGGAAATTTTCCACATAACCACGCGCTACATCAGGATAAATGTATGGAATCCCCAAAGAATGTCGATACGCAAATGCTACAAGTGTCGTAATTTTTGCAATAGCACGTCTTGCCATTACTTGTTGCTCATCTTCACGAGACATATCTAAATGATGAAAATGGAAAGTTGAAAGAGCCGAAAAAGCTGCAGAAAGATTTGCCATAGGGTGAGCAGTATCAGGGAATGCCTTAAAAATATTAATAAGTCCTTCGTGCAAAAAGCTTCTGTGCATAAGCTCAAGCTCAAATTCTTTGGATTCTGTCTCATTGTTTGGAGCTTTGCCTGTAATGAGGAGCTTACATATATCTGTAAAGCGATACTTTTCTACAAGGTCTGCAATAGGCATACCTTTATAGAGCAGCTCACCTTCTTTGCCATTAATGTAACTAATAGTTGATTTACACCCAGCAGTTGAGCCATATCCCGGGTCATAAGAAAAGATATTGGTGCGCTCAAAAAGCTTAGAAAAATCTACTGCTTTTGGTCCTCTCTTACATTCAATAAGGTCAAAATCAAACTTTTCTCCTGTTTCATTATTGGTTAATGTAATTGTTGCCATTATTTTCTCCTTTGTAAAATATAGGTGCTTTCATTATGGCACATTTTTTTTATTGAAGTCAAAAAAAAATTAAATTTTTGATAAAAATTTACCTAAAAAGTGCTAAATGACACATTTATTCGATTACTTATTAAAAATCTATTTAAAAGATTGTAGAAATTCTTTTGTATGATAGAATATTTAATTTCCATAGAAATCTCATAAGTAGGACTTCAATGCCAGACAACAAAATAGTCTTGACAACACAAGATAGAGAAGAACTTGCACCATTACTTAATATTACAAAAGCTGAACGCGCACTTATGCCTAAAGAAGTACTCAGCAAACTTGAACTCCTCGCAAAAGAACAAGAAGAAGGTGGATTTACAGAGATTGAAAACATTATTAATGAATCTATATCTTTTGTAAAATCTCTTGAAGCTAAAACACTTTACGCAAATCTTAAGCCCAGTCAGCTTAAGGATTATTTGTGGTGGGAAACAAATTATCGCATTTTCCTTGCACAACGTAAATCTCAACGCGAAAGACGCAAATGTTATAAAAACAAAACGAATAAAGAATAATAACTCTTCGTTGAAAACCATCTTGCTTACACAAGGTAGTAACTTTCAGCTCACGACGATTATAAATTTTAAACCCTTAAAAATGAATGTAAATGAGTATATAAGGGTTTAAAATCGGTAATAATATGCCCTCCTTCCATATATAGAATCTGCGCGTAATACTGCCAATATGCCTGCGAAATACTGCTATCAATACGCTCATCGTTCATAGAAAGACATACTATTGTGCGTATGTCTTGAGGCATAGGGGTGCGCAAGGCAAGAGCATAACTTTGCCAATGCACTTTGCTTAGAGTGAAGTGAGATTGAGTATTGCTTATGTTTTGGGGCTTATCAATATATTTTTTAAGTTGTGCGAGAGGCTCAAACACGGGATTAAAAAACACAAGACTATGAGGCAGGGGTATATCAAGCTGCTTTGCAAAAAGGATAAGTTGCCAAAGATAAAATGCTCCCAAGGAATTGCCGATAAAACCAAAGGGTGTATTAAGTGCAAAATCCTGCTTATAAGTCTTAAGCTGTGTCGCTAAGCTTTGCATATTTATCATAAAATCTCCACCATTATCATATATAAGCTCAAAAGGCGCAATCCCTAAGCCCTCACATATGCGTTTATAACTTATAGAATCCTTTGAAGAGTGAAATCCGTGAGAATAAAAAAACTCCATTTTGTCTCCTTAAATTGAATACTTTATCGCATTGTGGTATCTTATTTCTACGTATCATAGATTCTAAGGTTAATAGAATTCTCGTCGTAATTTAATATGCAAAAACTTAAAACTTATTGTGCAATAGTGTAATTTTTGCTACAATACCCAAAATTTACCACAATAGTAAGGATATTTATATGAAACTACACAATATACCGCATTATGCCTCCAAAATACTTGCTAATTCACTCCTTCTCATTTGTCATAAAAAATTAAGAAATCGCATAAAACATATTATCAAACTTTCTCAAGCTTGTAGCTATCCACGAGTGAATGATGGATTTATCTTACCTAGTTTGCAAACAAATGTATTAGAATCTAGCCACAAAGGTTACAGGGGGGGGGGATACATAGAAAAATGTAAATTTCTCTACTTTTTCAATGCAAAAAAACTTGAATCTATAATAGAACATATCCTCAATGATGAATACAGCAGAAATCTTTATCTAAGTGCAATTATCAACCAAATTTCCAATTACAAAGGTTTTCTCATTATATTCTTTTATGACCGCATTTGGCATAGATACAAAGACTTAACACTTGCTAAGTCTCACCAAAAAATTCCCTCCACATCAGGTGAGCTTTACCTCTTTGACTTATCAAAAATCAATATTTCGGACATAAGGCTTTATTATATAGAGTATGCAATCTTTAGCACTTTTATATTACAACAATATATGTATAGAAATATGATTTTTGCCCAAAGTGGAGATTATGTGATTGATGGTGGGGCTTGTTATGGTGATACCGCGCTTTATTTTTCACATTTAGTTGGTAAAAATGGTAAAGTTTTTTCTTTTGAATTTATGGAAGAAAATATAGAAATTTTTCATAAAAATATGGCACTTAATCCACAATATGACAATATCACCTTAGTAAAAAGACCACTTTATGTAGATTCTCATACGTTTGTATCATTTAGCGGGGCAAGTTGGAGTGCTACCATAATGGCGGATAAACAAAACAAGCAAGATGCAACATTCCAAACAATAAGCATTGATGAATTTGTAGAACAAAACAAGATTCCAAAAATTGACTTTATTAAACTTGATATAGAGGGAGCAGAACTTAATGCACTTAAGGGTGGGGCAAAAAGTATAAAAAAATTTAGACCAAAACTTGCTATCTGCCTCTACCATAGCTATGCTGATTATGTGGATATACCGATATTTTTACACGAATTACTCCCTAACTATGAATTTTACTTTGACCACTTTACACTTGGTAGGTATGAAAGCATACTCTTTGCAAGACCGAAACCATAAAATACATAGATACTATAAATGCTCTATATGGAGTTCCTTAGGGATTGGAGAGATAAATTCATACCCTAAAAGTGCAATTTTATGCGCGTGAAGCATAAGTCTTTTAGCATTATCTGTTATACCATAGATTGTATCTCCATATAAAGGGTGATTGATACTTTGGCAATGCACACGAATCTGATGAGTGCGTCCAGTCAAAATACACGCCTGCAAAAGTGTTTTCTTACCCACAATAGCTAAAGGTGTAAGCTCTGTGCGTGCATAAAGACCTTTTTTGTCAATATAAGACTTTGCAAAGCCTTTTTTGATTGTTACTATGGGCTGTTCAATCACCACAGAATCCACAAGTCTCCCGTGTGCTAAAGCAATATATTCCTTATATACCTCTTGTTTTTTGAAAGATTCTTTTGCCTTATGATGGAACTCGCTCTTATCCTTGACAAGCAGTATTACACCACTTGTTTGCTTATCAAGCCGATTAAGTAATGTCCAGCCTTCAAACATTGCACACAAGTCATAAGATTCTATAAAAGGAGGCTTATCAAGTGCAAGGATATGTTCATCACTGAAAAGCACCTTGGGGGATTTTATCTCTAGCACCTCAAAAGTGCTATTAGTAGGAATCTCCTCACGAGCGAGAGTAAGCCTCTTGCCCCCACTTCGCACAAGCCCCTTGTCAATGAGTGTCTTAGCCTGTTTATGTGAGAGATTATGAGTGCAAGCAAGAATCTTATAAGCTTTATCTTTGTGCATTTTGTATCTTTTGCAAAAGTGCATCAAGTTTATGCTTAGAATCTGCCTTGATGCTACTTGATGGCAACTCCTTCCAGCGCATAAGCGTATCGGAAAGGCTTTGAGGCGGAATCAGCACATAATTTTCAACTTCTTCAAAAAGCGTATATTGGTTAAAAATATGCTCTCCACTAATGAGTTTTGTGCCAAAAAATGCGGGCTCAAAAGGATTATGTCCCCCTACATTTTGAATGAAGCTTCCACCAAGTATCACAAGATCGCTTATGGCGTAGAGGTTATTTAGCTCTCCTAATGTGTCAATCACAATTACATCACTTTGCACACAAGATTCTAAACTACCTTGTGAAAAAAGCGCGGTGCGTGGAAATATCTCTAGGCTTAGTTCATATACTTCCTTAAATCGCTCTGGATGACGAGGAGCAAGTAGCAAAAGAGGTGTGCTATCCTTTTCTTTATACTCTTTAAAAGCCTGAAGTATGAGCTTCTCCTCCCCTTTATGTGTGCTTGCCGCAGTAAAAACAGGTAAAGAAGGTTTAGCATAATGTAGGCTGAGTGAGGGAGGATTGAGTGTTTTAAGATTCCCAAAAACTTCAATATTTTTGCCTCCTAGCTGCTCTAGTCTCTCTTTGTCGAATTGACTTTGAGCTAAAATCTCATCAATGAGCGTAAAAATCCCGCGATAAAACCACGCAAAATATTCATAATTTTTTTGTGAGCGTGTCGAAATGCGCGCATTTATAAGCATTGTATGTGCATTATGAGACTTTGCAAGAAAAAAAAGCATTTTCCACATCTCCGCCTCTGTAACGATAAGGCTTTGTAAATGCTTACAGCTCTTGCTCCATAGGGGCAAAAAAATCTCAAAGGGCAAATAGCGCACCAAAATACGCGCTCTACCCTGCTCTGTATTCTCATATAGTTGCTTTGCCTCTTTGAATCCTGTATGTGTAATTGTTGTAATGAGAATACAAGAATCTTTTGATTTAAGCGCGTTAATGATTGGTTCGAGTGATTTTACCTCGCCAAAGGAACAAGCGTGAAACCAATATTGTGGCTCACATTCAAGTGTTTTAATGTGCAATGGAGAAAATCGTGCAGGAATAGAATCTTTGTGTTTTGAGCGAAAAGAACTCGCAATTAAAAGTGGAAAGGCAATAAGATAAAGCAATACGCATAGACAATAATATATAAAAGGAAAAGATATTTTTGTTTCTCTCTCCAAAGGATTCACTGCTAACTACACTCCTAAATGCTTAACTCAAACGATATTACGCTTTGGTTTTCTTCTTAGGGTTTGCTTGCGGGGTAGATTCACAATCTTGCTGCATATAAAGAATGCGTCCGCAATGAGGACAATTTATAATATCATTCCCCTTGTTAATCTCATTATAAATTGTATCATTAAGCTTAATAAAACACCCTCCACACGCTTGTTTAAAAACAGGAACTACGCTTGTATTTAAAGCCCAACGTCTAATTTTTGCATAAAAGCCTATAATTTTTGCGTCCATCTGCGAAATAAGAGATTCTTTTTTATCAAAAAGATTTTGTTGCATTTGTTTAATCTCTTGTACCTGCTCTTGTGTTTGTAATTCAAGTGTTTCTATTGCTGATTTTAACTCTTCTAGTTTAGGTGCATAAGATGATTTTTGCTCTATTTTTGCAACTTTAGATGCTTCAAGTCGTTCAATTTCAGCATTTGAATGTGTCATATTTTCTTTAGCAATATCAGTTTCTACATCAAGTGCGCGCATTTCTTTTTCTGTTTTTACCTCTTTTTGTTTTTTAGCAATTTGTTCTAACTTTGCAGAATATTCTTGAATATTACGATCATATCTTGCAATTTCAAGTTCAATATTACGAGTTTCTTCATCTAACGATTCTATATCTTTTAATACTTGGTCTTTTTGCTTAATTTTTTCATCAAGTTCATATCGAACTTGAGCGATTTTAGGCTCTAAATCATCAATTTGCTTATCAAAATGCGCTACCTGTATAAGTTCTTGCAAATGCTTATTCATTATATTTCCTTTAATTGAGGGATTTAACATCTCTTTGGTTTAGACATAAAGAGAATGGATTTTCACAATCCGCAATTATAGCGTTATATCCTGCATTTTGCAAAATAGATTCAAAAATTTCGCCAAAATACTTTTCACTCTCATAATGTCCCATATCAATAAGACTTATACCCATACTTTTTGCACTCATTGCATCGTGATGTTTAACATCACCTGTAATAAGGCAAGTGTGAGGTGAGAATGGCAAAGATGAGAGTAAAGAGCAACCACTCCCACACACTACATAAATATCGCTTACAAGTGGCATAGAATACAAAGGAATATCACCCTTCACAAAATCAACATTCTTTGCACCAAGCGCATCGCAAACATATCGCGCAAGCTCATCAAGAGGTGTTGGTGT
Source organism: Helicobacter japonicus (assembly GCF_000762845.2). Classification (GTDB taxonomy): domain Bacteria; phylum Campylobacterota; class Campylobacteria; order Campylobacterales; family Helicobacteraceae; genus Helicobacter_C; species Helicobacter_C japonicus. The sequence continues at coordinate 29,905 of NZ_JRMQ02000015.1, forward strand.
GATATTCCCATTCATCAATAAACCTTGTGCGCTAAAATGCTCCCATTGCAATATTTTATGTGTAAGGTAAGCATTAAGATGAGATTTATCAAAATTTGTATGAAGGCTGATAAGTGTGCAATGCTTGCTTAACAAAATATTTGCAATATTTGCCGGATAAAAGTCCGTGCAAAATGTATTTAAAGGCTGAAAAAACAAAGGGTGATGCGTGATAATAAGTGTATTTGGTTTCAAATCATAAGCAATAGGGAGAGTAACCTCAAGGCACACAACGATAGATTCAAAACTATTATTCAAGCTCCCTAAATTCAAACCACTTTTATCCCACACTTCTTGTGTGTTAAATGGAGAGATTGTATTACACAACTCATAGATATCTTTAACCTTATGTCCCATAATATTCCTTAAGAAAAACAAATGAGAGTATCTTACTTATCGAAAACCCCATTCTTTTTGTATATTTTTAATATGTTGGGCTTGTAATTCCACAATCATCAGACCCTCACGCTCTTCAAGCGTATCATAAATGTGTCCATCTGCATCAATTAGGCAACTATCACCATAAAACTTCCACGCTACATCATCATAGACTTTCTCATCAATACCATTAACGCGTAAAATCACCATACTATTTGTAAAAGCACGTGCTTGAGAAAGGATACGCCACCGCTCTTTAGAGGCAAAAGTATTGCTACAAGGCATAATCACCACATCAACTTGTGCTTGTTTAAGTTTGAGCCATATCTCATCAAAATGTATTTCAAATCCTGCAATAATACCAAACTTGATGTCTTCTTTTTCAAAAATAAGCGGTGTTTTTGGTGATTTTGGTAAAATGTTATCAAAAAACTGCTTTTCATTCCAATGCGGATAAGCTATAAGTCTTTGTTGATGGTATAAATGCACCTTCTCACCTTGAATCAGTGCAATATCTTTATAAACTTTACTCTCGTGATAATTTATCAATGGAACAACCATATCAAGTTTATATTTTACAGAAAGTTTATGAAGTGCATTAAGAATCTTTTTGCAAAAACTAGCAAACACTTTAGAATCTTTTAAGGATATATCACGATAAAAAGGATGAAAAATGTATTCACTGAATACGACAATCTGCACTTTTTGCTTTTTACAACTTTGAAGATACTTACTCAATCGCACATCATTTGGTGCAACTGGTGGAAGCTGCAAGAGAGCGGCATTCATTGTTTATCCTTCATTCAAGAAAAAATTAAGCCATAATTGTAGCACATTAGTTTGATATAACATATTTGTGCAATACACTTTATTAGTCTTTATGGATTATCTCACTTAAGCCCGATAGACAATTTTCTGCCTTACAATCAAGTTTAGCTGTAATTTCACCAAGCTCATTATATGACTTTTGCCATAGGGCTTGATTATTTTCATAAAGCATTTGTATTTTAATTTTGTTATTAGGATAAAACCAACTCACCTTAACTTGCTTAGGCGTGCCTTTGCTATATACACGTTCCATTTTTATCTTCCCATCTGCATTATAACTTCGCTCTACGCCAACTTTTTCTCCATTTTCAAATTGTGATTCTGCACGCACAATACCATTTTCATCATATTGCTTTAATTCACCATTTTTTACACCTTTTACATAAGTAGCAGTCTGTGCAATTTTGCCACTTGGAAAAAAACTACGTGCCACACCCTCAATCTTGCCTTGTTTATAAGTGTATTGCTGCGAAACTTTACCATTCTCGTGATATTCCACTACTTTACCCTCTGGCACATTATTATCATAATACGCTTCTTTTGCAAGAGTGCCATTTTGATGATACCATTTTGCTTTATCCTTAATTTTACCCTCATCATAAGTAATCTCGGATTTAAGGATATTGTGAGGATAAAATTCTAATGCTACGCCGTGCAATTTATTATTTTTATAATTTGCATCAGAAATTACTTCACCTTCCTCGGAATATTTAAGCTCTCGTCCCTCTTTGCGCCCATTAATAAAATGCATTTGATGAAGCAAATGCCCTTCATCATTATACCACGCCTCGCGTCCGTGCTTAATTTCTGTGCCTTTGATGTAACTCACTTTACCTTGTATAACCTCTCCCGCTGTCGTTTTAGTAATGGTACGCACTTCAAGTTCAATCCCTACACACACGCTTAATAACCCTATATACACAATAAGATATTTTAACATAACAACTCCTTAATGACACCAAATATCGACATTTATGTTAAATAACTCTATTGCGATTTCACACCAATTTGATAATATTTGAATCCTTTAGATTCTAATTGAAAATGTTGATAGATATTGCGTCCATCAAAGATGACAGGATTTACCAAAAGCTTTTTTATTTCCTCAAAATCTGGGCTTCTAAACTCACGCCATTCTGTCAAAAGCACAAGTGCCACGCAATCTTTTAAGGCATCATATTTACTTGTTTGCAGCTCTATATGTTGCAAGTTATCCTTAAAATAAAAGGCTGCTTGCTTAACTGCTTTTGGGTCGTATGCTTTAATCTTTGCTCCTCTTTGAATAAGTTCGCGCACAAGCACTAAAGAGCTTGCTTCACGCATATCATCAGTTTCTGGCTTGAAGCTAAGTCCCCACAATGCGAAAGTTTTGCCACTTAAATTTTCTCCAAAATGACGCACAATCTTTTCTACTAAAAGCATTTTTTGCTCTTCATTCACAATCTGTACCGCTTGCAAAATCTGAGCATTATAGCCATAATCTTGTGCAGTCTTTTCTAATGCGCGCACATCTTTAGGAAAACAACTACCCCCATAGCCACAGCCTGGATAAATGAAACTATATCCAATACGGGAATCAGAGCCAATCCCTAGACGCACATCATTGATATTTGCTCCCACACGCTCACAAATTTGACTCATCTCATTAATAAAGCTAATCTTTGTAGCAAGCATTGCGTTTGCAGCATATTTTGTCATCTCTGCAGATTCTATACCCATAGAAATCAACCTATCGCTTTTAAGCAAAAATGGAGCATACAATGCTTTCATTACTTTAAGTGCGCGTTCTGAATCTGTGCCAATAACCACGCGGTCAGGACTCATAAAATCTTTAATCGCTACACCCTCTTTAAGAAATTCAGGATTGCTCACCACATCAAAGCTTATCTGCGACAAATCTTGATGTGATGCTTCTTGAGATAAAGTATCCTTGCTCTCTAGCAATTTCTTGCCACGTCCTCGTAAGGTAGATTCTATGATTTTACGCACTTTTCTTGCACTTCCCACAGGCACGGTGCTTTTATCTACAACTACTACATATGGAGATTCGATAAAACTCCCAATATCCTTTGCCACGCTCTCTACATAGGATAAATCTGCACTCCCATCTTCTCCCATCGGTGTGCCAACTGCAATAAAAATCACTTCAGCAGATTCTAAAGCAACCCTTTTGTCAGTCGTAAAGTGCAAGGCATTGCGCACAACATTCTCTTTTATCATAGATTCTAAACCTGGCTCATAAATTGGAATCTCACCCTTTTTGAGACTTTCAATCTTATGAGTGTCTATATCAAGACAAGTAACTGCATTGCCCATTTGCGCAAAACACACACCAGCCACAAGTCCTACATATCCACTGCCAACGATTGTAACTTGCATTTTTTCTCCTTGCAAACATTATGGCATAGTCGAGAGATTAGCAAAAATTGTTTTGAGTGAGCGTCTGATGACTTCTTCTTTTTGCCCTTGCGTAACTTGCACATTTTCGCCTAAGCCAAGATATGTTTTTTCACTTAATTTTAAAGTGCTTATTGCATTTTGCTGAATAGTTTTTGCTTTGTTGTAAAGATTAAACTGCACATTGCTTTTAAGTGTTACTTGCTCTTTTGAACTAATCGCACTTGTATCTTCTGAAACCTCTGTAATGGTAAAGTTATACCTAATATGAAGCGTATAAGCTTTATCATCGTTTTTTACGAAATTAAAGCAGTTGCTATCAACTAAAGCCTTATCTAAAATGACTTGAAACTCTTGTTTGGGAAGCATATTTTCCTTGCCAGATTCTATTTTAATGAGTGCGATATTGTATTTTGGCGTGCTACAAACTTGCTCGATTCTTGCACCTTCAGTTGGTATATCTGGTGCATTTGAAAAACAACCTGCCGCAAAAAATACTATACCAAAAAACATTACTCCGCATAAACTTGTATGTAAAACCTTCATCATTGCTCCTTCAAGGTAAATTGGGATAAAAACAAAAGGAATAATGAAAAATTATATAACAAATTAAAAAATGAAGTTGAATATTGTAAGGAAAGAACAAAATCTTAGGCTTTGTTTTTCACAAAGCCCATAAGATTCTGTTTGGGAAAATTAAGACATCACAGGATGTGTGCCATCTCTCATATCAGCACCGATATTGTCGCGATTAGAACTTCCTAATTCGCTCCATACGATACAGCCATCAGTTGGACAAGCACTTGCGCAAGCAGGTTGTTCATTATGCCCAACACACTCTACACACTTGTTTTGATACACATAATAAATGCCTTCACCTGTTGGATTATCATCATCATCAACAATAGCACCTACAGGACATTCATCAATACAAGAACCACAAGCAATACAAATATCTGTAATTTTTACAGCCATAACTTTCTCCCTTATTTGTCATTTGATTTTGGGTAAAACCCAAGTTGAAATTATAGACTATTTATCTTAATAAATACATAAAATTAAGAATCATAAACTTTTGCTTTACTTTTTTAATTTTATAAAATATTTATGGTTGAACAACATTAAGAGGTAAGATTCAGTAATACTAATGTAGAATATATGCCAAAAACAACTATTCATATATTGATAAATACTAAGATATACAAAGGATAGATTATGGAAGAAATAAAAATTTTTACCCTTTGCTTTTTTGTGAGTTTCATACTCTGTATAATTATTATCGCATTTGCTAAAAGATATAGCCTCTTCATTGATAGTGCCACTTCTCAAAAACCTCAAAGATTCCATATGCACGAAACACCTCGTGCCGGTGGCATAGGTATTTTCATTGCGTTTTGGGTAATGCTTATATATTTTTATATTCACAATACACAACTACTCTTTATAATGTGCGGTGGAAGTATCATTTTTGCAAGTGGGCTTATAGAAGACTTTAAGGGTAATCTCTCGCCAAAAATGCGTTTGCTTATGCAATGTGTGGCAACATTTGGTATATGTTCCCTACTTGATGTATATTTACAAGATTTATCACTAGGATTCACTCTGCCCTATATAATCGGTCTGTTTTTTACTACATTTGCACTTGTAGGTGTGAGTAATGCGATGAATATTATTGATGGATTCAATGGTTTGGCAAGTGGTATATGTTTGCTTATATTATGTGCTATTGCTTATGTAGCCTATGATGTGCAAGATATGGAGATATTTTATTGTTCTTTAGCCCTTATTGGAGCAGTTTTTGGATTTTTTATTTGTAATTTTCCTTTTGGTTACATTTTCTTGGGCGATGGGGGAGCTTATTTTTTAGGATTCATCATAGGTATCTTACTTGTTTTGCTCACACAAAGACAAGATTCTATAAGTGCTTTTTTTGGTTTAAGCATAATGATTTATCCTGTATGGGAAGTGCTTTTTTCGATATGGCG
>NZ_JRMQ02000016.1 GCF_000762845.2 Helicobacter japonicus
AATATATGTGATTTGTTGCTTTGTTTTTTCTATTGCTAAATCAATCTTTGTAATTTGTGTATCCAAATAAGAAGCAATGGCTTTCTGCTCTTGTAGGGGTGGGATTGCAAAATCAACATTGATAAGCTTTTCTAATACCAAATGAGAAATACTAACACGATTAACAATAGATTCAAAAACCCCAAGTTTTCCATAAACAAAAAATAAATACAGAAAGAATCTAGCGTCTTGCAAAGCATTTAAAGGAACTTTATGAACAGAGTTTTGAATATAACATTCATCTAGCTCATCATTCCAAATGCAAGTCTTACCAACTTCCCCACCCTCACTTACCAATAAATCACCTTTTAATAAATATAACCTTACCTACAATGCGTAAGCGTTGCAAAGATTCAGAATCTAAAAAGCGAAGCATTGCGCGAAGCAAAATGCGTTTTAGATTCTGAATCGCTTTTGTAAAAAAGGTCCATAGAATCTTTTTTACAAAATTCAATTAGCGAGGCGTTGTTTCAAAGAGAGGTTAGGTGTGAATTTGAAATATAAGCCCTTAATGTGTTCCCCCTTATTTCTCCCCCCTCGCTTCCTCTCCTACCGATTGTTTGAGCGATAGTTTTTGCGCTTTTTACGATGAGTAAAAAGCTATCAAATGCAAAAAGCTATCAGCGAAAATTTGGGATTAAGGGGGAATAAGGGCGGTAAGCCTCGCATATTATTATAGAGGCGCATTTATGCGCTTCGTAGCGCACCGCTGTAAGCGAATAGCCAAGCGAATGCGTGAGCGAAACAAGCTGGAGACCTTGACTCCTGCTAACGCGGAATAGACTTTAGGCTATGTAGCCCGAGCAAACGCGTAGCGGTTGCGAGGTTCAGCGTGTGGGATTTTTTGCGAAATTGAAAACTTGCTAGAGATTCTGTGCGATTGAATCTTAATTACAAATCACTTGAGGATTCACAATTTGTAAATTAACCGAAGATTTTTTAAAACAAAATGACCTTAAGGACTTCCTTAATACTTTAAAATTACAAAATGATACATCAAACTTAGGAGAAGATAATGCAAGAATTGTCGGAATTGATAAAGCAAGAGGAGACAAAGGGGATTCAAATCAACAAATTAAAAGAGAATCTTCACAGACTTATACAAGAAGTATTGAAAGAGGAAAACAAGATAACACAGGAGATTTACGCAATAATGAATTTACCCAAGAAACTTCTGCAAAAGAAAATATCTTTAAAAACACTAGTGAGGATAACAAGAAATCTAATTCCAAAGAGAACATTAGAAATGAACAATCTTTTAGAGAAAATAGACGATTTGAGGGTAGAGATGGGCAAAATGGAGAATATCTTGAGCCAAGCGGAAGTAACACGAGAGATGATGGACAAAATAAGCAAAGAGTGGAAAGAGATGAACAAAGACCTCAAAACGCTCAAAGTAGAACTAATGAACGAACCAATGAAGAGATTAAAGAGCTTAGAGACATTTCATCACGAGATAAATTTGCTATCACAGAATCTCAAGTTATCACAAGAACAAGAGAATATCAGCAAAGAATTAGCACTTTACTGCAATCCCAATTTGCAAATGGCATTATTCAAAGAACTTTGGAAGCTTTACGCAGTGCGAAAAAAGAACAAAATCTTAGAGAAAGTAGAAGTAGATTTGAAAATAAAGCAACACAAAATTATCACACAAATCCTAGATTTAATGGACGAGAAGCAGGAAGCGCTTTTGAAATGAAAGACAAGGTGGAGAGATTGAATCTGCAGGAGGATTTCAACAGCTTGATAGGAACAATATACAGCCAGATGGAGAACAACAGCGAGGAAAGAGAGAATTTGCTTCAGAGTCAAGAGAGATTTCAACTTCCACGAATGATAGAAGACCATATAGAAACAACAATGGAGGAGACAAACGAGGAGATTATGCGACAAATAGAAATGATTTACAACAATCAAGCGAATTTTCAAGCCCTCAAGTTAAGCAAACAAGCGAACAAAGTAGCGAAACAAATTTCGCAAGTGAAGATGAATTTGCCAACAAGCTTTCAGATTCTAAAGACATTAGCGACTTATCTAGCGATGAAACAATCCAAAGAGAATTTAATCAAGCAAATATTCTACAAGAACCTAGAAGAGCAAATGATACTATTTTTAATACAGATACATCAGAATCTCAAAATGCAAATAATGACAATAGAACAGAACGAGCAAATAGGGAAGAAATGGGAAGAATTGACCAACAAGTCAAACAAGATTTGGAGTTTAATTTATTTGCTGATGATAGAGAGCAAACTTTATACAAACAAGGTATTAATAAACAAGAAATCTTGCAAGATGCACAAAGCGGAGGAATTAGAGAATCTCAAGCAGAAGATAGAAACAATGGACCAAGAGAATTTGAAATTGATAGTAGATTCTTACAAGAACAGGGAAGCAATAGATTTAGAGTATTTACTGAATACGAATTTCTAAAAAGATATGAACAAGAAAGCTTCAAAGGACAAATGACTTCAAATTTTCCAAAAAACAAAGGATAGAAGCAAATTTAAAAGCCTTAAGGCTTACACAAGTTCTTTTTATGCGTATGGAATTACTCAAAGCAAAAGATGAAATAAATCAAGTGGCGATTGAAAAAAAATTTCAGCATCTAAATATTACAAAAGAAGAATTAAATCTCAAAGAATTTCAAAATTTTTCCTTTAGCACTTTAGCAATAAAAGAAGAAGAACAAGCATTGCTCGCTCAATATAGTGGATTTGGGGGGCTTAGAGATTTATTTTTTAATGAGGAATTTAAAGAGTTAGAGAATGAGCTTAAAGATTTAGTAGGAGAGATGTATTATAAAGAAATTAGAGAATCTAGTTTTAATGCCTATTATACTCCAAAAGATGTGATTGAAAGTATTTATTTGGGTTTGCAAAATTTAGGAGTGCCAAAGGATAAAAGAATCTTAGCTTTAGAGCCAAGTTGTGGCACAGGGCGTTTTATTGCACTTGCTCCAAATAATTATGAATTTCAAGCGGTAGAAAAAGATACGCTTTCAGCTACGATTGCTAAGTTCTTGCACCCACAAGTAAGAATCTATAATCAAGGTTTAGAAGAAGTAAAATTTAATAATGAATTTGATGTTATTGTGGGCAATCCTCCTTTTGATAATCAAGTGAAAATAAGGGATTATAGTTCATTGGGAAATAACAAAAGTATCCATAATTATTTTGCAATCAAATCAAGTGAATTAGTAAAAGACAATGGAATCGTAAGTTTTGTTATCACAAGTTATTTTTTAGATAGTGAGAGAAATGCCCATAGAGAAATCCTGCATAAAAAAGGAGACTTCCTTTCCGCTTATAGATTACCAAATGCAGTATTTAAGGAAAGCAACACTAATGTATTAACTGATGTTTATTTTTATCAAAAACTTAGCAAAGATGGTTTGAAGCGAAGAAAAAAAGCTTTTAAAAAAGAAGAGAGCTTAAAACAAAAACAAATAACTTTTGTTAAAACTGCATCATTTGGCGAATTAGTTTCTGTAAATTCTCATTTTAATAAGAATGTAAAACATATTTTAGGGGAATTTGAAATTAAGGAAAACACAAGGTATGGACAAGAAAATATTAAATATGAAATGTTTGTGAAAGATAATGGAAATTGGAGTGAAAGTCTTAAAAAACAATTAGGAGATTTAATCCCTGTATTCAAAGATAATGCACCCTTTGAGAAAGAATTAAATTTGATTAATTTCTCTCTTTTAAGCACTGAAGAAGCAATTAAAGTTAATAGTTTGGGGGTTGGAAATCTCTTTTTTATGGATAATAAAATTTATGTGAAAGGTGAGTATTCAAGTTGTGAAGAGGCTTATTTTAGTGATGGTTTAGATATAAGTAAAATGGATTTAGTGCCAAAGGCGCATATTCTTAAAATAGATAAAAAGAATTTTCAATATAAAAGATTTTTAAACAGAGATGAAGTGCAAATTGCTAAAAAAAATCATAGATTTTAGAGATTTGTTTAATGAGAATTTAAAAAGTGAAAAACATTATTTGGACGATGAAGAGAGCAATACAATTATTTTGAAGCAAAAGGAAAGATTAAGAGAGTTAAGAAGCGAAATTTTATATCTTGCGAATGTTAAATCTTTTCATCAAAATAATAGGAATAAGACAGATAAACAAGGAATGGTTTTGCAGCATAATTTACAAAATATTTTAAATTTGGATAAGCTTGCGCGATTTAGTATTCTTGCAACTGAAACGAAAAACGATAAGGGAAATTATGAATTATCTCCCATATTAAAGATGAGAGCATATAAGCCTTTACAAAAAAGCCTAGCTAATTCAAATGAAGAAGCTTTACAAAAAACTATCAATGAAAAAGGTTTTATTGATGAGAGAACTTTGCAAGATTATAAACCAAATACACCACTTAATGAAATATTACAAGATTTATGCGAGAAACAATTAATCTTTTATAGGATAGATAGAGACCCACAAGATAATGTTTTTTATCAATTAGCAGGTGAGTTTTTAAGCGGAAATGTAAAAGCAAAATATGAAAGAGTGCAAAGTTTAATTAAGCAAAAACAAGAGGGAACTTTTATAGGTTTCCCAAAGCCTCATTTAGATTTAAACCAAACAGCTTTAGCTTTGAAAGAAGTTTTCCATTCATATTTGTATTATGAGGATATAGAAACTTCTTTTGGTGCTAAATTTGTGCCAATAAAATATTATGAAGATTTTATTAAAGAAAGCTTTTTTAACGACCCAACTAAAGCTATTGTAAAAGTTAGTTTTTTAAATGGAGCATATTCTTTAGAAAAATTTAAAATTTTAAGAGAGGATTTTAATGATGGTGAAATAGTTTTAAAAGAAGTTGAAGCCTCCAATTATGATTTTAATGAAGTTGGACTAAGCTTAGAAATTTTGCGAGAAGATGCAAGCATAATGTTTGCAAAAGAATCTTTTATTGAGAATGTATTGAATGGTAAAAGTCTTGAAGTTTATCATTTTGAACCTCACCCATACGATAGTAAAAAAAAATTAAAGTAAGCGAGAGTATTTCCACAAAAATCGCTTTAGAAAAAGCGGGGATTCTAAGGTGAATAAAATGTGTGAGAAAGTTCTATTCCACTATAAAGATGAATCTTATCATAATGGCACACAGCTTATTTTTTGTGATATGGGAGTAAGTAAGCAACATTCCCAAAAAATTGATGTCTATGCAGACATACTTAAAAAGCTTGTCCAAAAAGGAATCCCACAAGAACAAATTGCTTTTATAGGCGATGCGAAAACTGATATTCAAAAACAAGAACTTTTTATGAAAATGAATGAGGGTGCAATAAGAATTTTAATTGGTTCAACCACAAAGATGGGAACAGGCACAAATGTGCAAAAAAAGAATTGTTGCAATGCACGAGCTTGATTGTCCGTGGAGACCTTGTGATTTAGAGCAAAGAATGGGGAGAGGGATTAGGCAAGGCAATATGTTTTTTGAAGAAGAATTGCAAAGAATGTTAGAATCTTTGAAAGAAAAGGATTTGAGTTTGGAAGTAAAAAATCAAATCCTAGAAGAGAATATAAAATTTAATATAGCCCATTATCGTTATGCTACTGAACAAACTTATGATGCGAGAATGTTCCAGATTAATGAGCAAAAGCTAAAGCCTCTTGTGCAACTGAAATCTTTAAATTTTAATAATGGGCAAAGAGTTTTTGAGGCAATAGATGCAGAAGTAGCAAATGTCGCTGAAATGAAAGCAGTCGCAACAGGAAACCCTTTTATTTTAGAAAAACATAAAATTACTTCACTTCTAAAAACAGAGGAGAGGTATTATGAACAATATAAAAAAGTATTTTACAAAACGAACGAAGCCTTGAGGTTTTAAAAGCCAAAAAACAAAGGCTAGAAAATGAAAATGAAATCTTAAGGGAATTTGTTAATAATAAAGAATTTGAAAAAGAAAATTATATCATAGAATCTTTTGGGATAAAAATACACAAAAAGACTATTAATAAAGAGCAGGAAAAAGAACACAAAGCTTTAAAAGGGGCTATCAATTTAAATATTGAAAAAATATTTAAAAATCCTAGTAATAAAGAAGTAGAGGTTTTTACAGCAAATAAAATCAAAGTCGTTTTAAGAGGAAAATTTAGCGAACTTGGTGGAGATTTTATCTATACAGGGATAATGATTGATGAAAAGAATAGAGAATATGTGCCAAATAATATGTTTTTTAAAGCTCAAGGCGGGTGTTTAATCTTTGATTCTATTCCTAACCTTGATGGGCTTTTAACAAAAACAAAAAATATAATGTCTAAAGCTTCAAGTTTTATTCATAAAAACAGCGAGAATCTAAAACTTACAATCAGTGAAATTACGCAAAAAGAAAACTTTCTTAAAAACAATACTTTAGGTAGTTATCCAAGAAAGATTTTGCTTGATACTTTAAAAGCTGATGAGAAAAATATTAATGTAATTTTTGAATTAATTGCACAAAATAAGAAAGAGGGCATAAGAATTACACTTGATAGCAAAGAAATTCAACATTTGCTTCCGCAGTATCCAAAGCTTTTAGATGAGAGAGGGAAATTTAATTCTCAAAATACACAGAGTATCAATATCAGTGAAAATCAAGAATCCAAAATGTCAGATTCAACGAATAGAGCAATTTCTAAGGTAAATTGGAGTGAGGAATCGCAACCTATACAATGCAAAACAGAAGCAGATAAAAAACTTAAAATCTCTGATGAAGAGAAATATATTGCATTGATTGACAATAAAATTATACAAATAGAAGAGGCAAATATTGAGTTTCAAACTTTTGACAAAGAAGATGAGTTAGAGTATAGAATTGCTATTTTGGAACAAAATCAAACAAATATTTTGAATGCAAAGAGAAATAGGGATATATTGTGAGGGGCAATATTGACTTATTCATAATATACCAATATAATTACTTTGTAATTATATATGAAAGGTTAAATTTGATGACAAAGTTAATAAAAATTGGCAATTCTTATGGTATTCGTATTCCAAAGGTTTTTATAAAAAAAGCCCATTTAGAAGATGCTGTTATTGATTTAAAATTATTTAAAAATGGGCTTTTATTAAGTCCAAATAAAACACATCGTTCAAATTGGGATAGCGCAATACTTAGAAAAAGAGCAAAACAAGAAGATGATGTGCAAAATACAATCTCTTTGCAAAAGGATTTTGCTTGTGAGGATATGAGGGAATGGGAGTGGTAATATTGAAGCAATTTGAGATTTTTTGGATAGATTTAAATCCCACAAAAGGAGCAGAAATTTCTAAAAAAAGACCTTGTGTGATTATTTCACCCAATGAATTAAACTATTTACAAACAAGACTTGTTGCACCCATTACCTCAAAAGGATTTGATGCTCCTTTTAGGGTAAGTTTTGAACTAGAGGGTAAAAAGGCTAGAATCCTTTGCGACCAAATTCGTTGTGTGAGTGTGGATAGATTCTTAAATAAAATTTGTGATTTAGAATCTAGTAAGCAAGAGGCTCTAAAAAATATTCTCCTAGAGATGTTTGCTTAAAGTTTAAAGGTAAGGAGGCTAAATGATATTGGATAATCAAGAATATATGCTAGATTTGTGTATAAGAATGGCTCATCACAGCACAGCAATAGAAGGTAATACGCTTACTCAAGATGAAACAGCTTCTATTATCCTAGATAATTATATTCCAAGAGCAATAAAAGATAGGGAATTTTATGAAGTAAGAAATTATAAATACCTCTTGCCTTATTTTATAGAAAAACTTAAATCAAATACAAAGATTGACTTAGAACTTATAAAATTTTTTCATTCTTTTATAATGAAAGATTTGCACGAGGAAGCGGGGAAATTTAAAACCTTAGAAAATGCGATTATAGGTGCAGATTTTGAAACAGCTAAACCTTATTTAGCATCTTCATTGCTTAAAGATATGTGCGATAACCTATATTATAAATTAGAAAACTCTAAAAATGATGAGGAAAAAATTAAGGCAATTTTGCAATCCCATATTCATTTTGAAAAAATTCATCCCTTTAGCGATGGTAATGGGAGAACAGGTAGGCTTTTGATAATCTATTCTTGTTTTGAGAATAATTTAACTCCTATCATTTTGCCCAAAGAAGAAAAGGCTTATTATATTTCTTGTCTAAGAGCAAACAAAATAGATGATGTGATGATTGATTTTATTAAAAAAATTCAAAAGGAAGAACAACAAAGGATAGAGAAATTTAAGTCGGTTGCTTTGAGTCTTAAGAATGATTTGAAGCCAAAGAACAGAAAATAAACTAAGGAGAACACAATGCTAAATTTAACTTTACGAAGAGTTGATTTCAATGAATTAAGAGTTGAGGATATTTCAAAAAGACCTATTTTAAGTTCTTTACAAGAGTTTTGGAGTAAAAGTGAAAATGAATATATAGATTTTTTAGAAAAAAATAATATTGACTTTTACAAAAATTTCTCTTCTATTGCAGAGCTTAAAGAAGTTATGAAGCACGATATTACTATTCTTAATGCCATAGCAGAACAAGGCTTGGATAATGCCTTTGATTTTAAAACTATTAACTTGCTAAAATCTAAGAATCTTAAAGAGATACACGACCACGAATTTATGAAACTAACGATTGATTTAAGACACATAAACAATCCTGAATCTAAAGAGCTTATTAAAGATTTATTTTTAGAAACCAAGAGTGTTTCTTTGGTTGATTTCGTAGATGTCAATGAGGATTCTTGTTCTCTTATCTATCATAAGAAAGGAGCATTTTATTATAATGATGAACCCTATATGTGCAATACGAGAGAGAGTTTAACTTTGTTAGAAAATTATGAAGTGCCAAAAGATAATAATTTTATCCTTTCAAGACTTTTACTTGATTTAGCAAATAAGCTAGAAGAGAATGGCGTAGAAGAGAGTTTTTGTGTGCAATACAATAATGGAGAAGAAAATAATAAAAATATCCACGAAGTTATTTATTGGGGGCATTTGAGTGCAGAAGAAAAAAAAGAAATTAAAGCTGAAATGCGAGAGCAAAAAGAGTTGAATAATGAGGCAAAAAGTCAAGCAAAACAAGAACTAAAGGCAGAAGCAAATAACAATAGAAATTCTCTTAAGCCTCAAGAGGCGAAAGAAGTATTAGAACAAGAAAAGAATGTGCGTCTTTATAATATTTCTGAATTTGCTAAAGAACAAGCGGAGAATAAGACACAGGAATCTTTTAGTGAAGCAAAAGAAAGACAAGAAACGAAGATTAATGAGATTATTGCTAAAAGTATAGAACTTTATAAACAAAAAGAACAAGAAAAGCTCAAAGCAAAGCTAGAAAAAGCAGAAAAAGATTCCGCAAATGCTTATAATGATTTAAAAGATTATCTCCACAATGGCTTAAGTATCTTAGAAGCCCTTAAAAATATTCAGCAAAAATATCGCAATGAAGATACAATTAATTTTGCTTCTTTACTTTTTAGCAAGGATATTTTAAATCTAAGGAGCAAGGAAGAAAAAATCATAAGTCTTACCCAAGAAAAAGGAGAGTTAAGGGCAGAGTGTGAAAATGCTTATAATGAAATAGAAAAAAGAGAAGAGACTATTTCTAAGCTTAAAAGCACGCTTCAGAGCAAGATTAATGAAATGCAAAATTATGAATATGAATTAGAAAAAAATTTTGAGGTAAAACTCCAAGAAAAAGAAGCAACAATGCTGAAAGAGCTTGAAAATTTGCAAAAAGAACAAGAAAAGGTAAATAATGAGTATGAACAAGAAATTAAAGAGCTTGATTGTGCAAATGAGGAGTTAAGCAATGAAAATAAAAAGATTAATGAACAAAATTTAAAGCTTAACTCTCAAAATGCAGCTCTGCAAAAGTCTTTAAGTGAGGTTGAGAGCAGATATGAAAAAGACAAAGAGCAAATGAAACAAGAAACAGAAATTCTAAATAGTGAAAATAAAAAAATCAATGAAATAAACTTCAAATTAAGTTCTCAAAATACTCTCTTAGAATCTCATTTAAAAGAACAGAAAAAAGAGTTAGAATCCTTACAAAAAGAATTTAAAGAAAAGCTAGAGGTAGCAGAATCACACATTAAAAAACTCTATAAACTTGAAGCACAAGTAGAAATTTTTAATGACAAAGAAAATATGTATAAAGAACAAATCAAGGAGCTTAAGAGCAAAAATACTGCTTTAGAAGGAAAACTAAGTAACATAGTTGAAAATATGATGAATAAACAAAATAGTCAGCCACAAGCAAAAACTGAAAAATCCAAAAGAAGCAGAGACATATTGGGAGATATATAGAATGCAATATGTTTTAAAAAACAAAGACAAAGTGGTTTTGGAGTTTGAAGTAGAAACAATAAGGCACATAGAAAGAGGTGTTGAAATCTCTAAAGATATGATTAAAAATATACAACTTTTTAATATTTCTTTAGCACCAATTAATTTGGATATAAATAATCCATCTGAATCTTTAGAATCTTTTATAAAACATAGAAAAGCTCCAAGCCATAGGCAATATGTCCAAAAGATTATAGCAAGTTATAGCAGGGGTGAAGAAAGACTTATGGATTATATTGATGTGTCATTTGGATTGTCTCTCAATGATTCTTATTGGATTATTCCGAGTGATAAAGACTATAAATGGAGAGATTTTAATCTCTATCAACACGCTTTTAATGAAGCTTTAGAATTAATTGCATTTGGTATAGGAATAAGCAAAATTAGTGGAATTACTTTATCGCCTGAATACACAACTAATGGAATGCTAAAGAAATGTTGGCATAAAGAGAATAATAAAATTTTTCTCTATAAAGGAGGTTCTCCTGAATCAGATGATGGAGAGGAATATGGAGGCAAAGAAGCATATAGTGAGTATTATATGACACAAATTGCTGAAATTATGGAATTTGAACACATCAATTATGATTTAAAAATGTTTCACAATCAACTTGTAAGCACTTGCCCTATTTTTACCAATGAAAATGAAGGCTATATACCAATTTTCTATCTCTTAGAAAAAAAAGATAGAAAACTAAAAGGTGTTGATTTAGTGGATAAACTTGAAGTAATTTATGATAAAGATAAATTAGAAGATTTATTTCTCTTTGATGCACTCATTTGCAATATTGATAGACATTTAGGAAACTTTGGAATGATTGTAGATAATAATACAAGAAAGATTCTACGCCCTGCACCTATCTTTGATAATGGTTGTTCTATACTAAATTTACTTTATAAATCTGATTTACAAGATATTGCTAGTGTTCTACTTAGCCAAAAAAGTTATTTGGAATTTAGTTTTAATAGACAACTTAAAACTTTCGCTCAACAAAGACATATCCCAAACTTAGAAAAACTCTCTAACTTTACTTTCCAAAGACACAAAGAATTTAATTTAAGTGAGGAATGGCTAAAGCCCATAGAATCTAACATTCAACAAAGAGCAAAAATGGCTTTGAGATTTATAGAGGAAAAATATATAAATGTAACTGATGAAGTAGATATATCACAAATTAAAGATGAGATTCAAATAACGATAGTAAGAGATTCCACAACTGATTCTAAAAATAATAGTTCAAACAACACACAACAAGAACCCTCATTACATACAAGGAAGAGAAGATGAGTGAAACTAATATTGTAACAACTAAAAAACAAGTAAGGAAAGCTGGGGAAAATATAAGGAATAATAGAGTAAGTAATAAAGATTATAAAATTATAGCTTCTTGGAGGAGTAGTCATATTTCTATTATGACAGGTATGGTTAATGCTATCAATAAAAAGTTAAGAGCAAATAGTTTGAAAGCTATTCTCGTTGCTAGACGCTTAAAAAGATTAAATTCTATTGAATTGAAACTCAATAGATTTCAAGATATGCAACTTGATAGAATGCAAGATATTGCTGGCGTAAGAGTAGTGTTTAAAAATTTAGAACAAGTAAAAAGATTTCAGGCATTAATGGAAAAAACTTATTTAAAGGGTAGCAGAAAATTTCAACTTCTTAATAAAAAAACAAAAAATTATATACAAAATCCAAAAAATGATGGTTATCGTTCTATTCATCAAATTTTTGAGTATAAAGATGATTCAAAAAAATATTTGGAGCTACAAATTAGAACACAACTTCAACACTATTGGGCTACTGCAGTTGAAGTATTGGGAATGAAAACGCAAGCAAAAATTAAACAAGGGGAAGGAGAACATTATTACAAAGATTTTTTTAAATTATGCAGCGCTTTGTTTTGTATTAAAGAAAATACTCGCATTATTGAAGAATATACGAAACTCAATAAAAAAGAAATTTGTAAAAAAATCTCTGTGTTAGATAAAGAATATAATATTTTAGAACAACTATCGGCTCTTGCAGTTTCTAGTAAGAATATAGAAAATCAGGCAAAGTCTAATAAGCAAAATTACTATTTTCTTGTTTTGCTTAACTTAGAAACAAGCGTTTTGACGATTCAGGGCTATAAAAAAATAGCTTTGAAGTAGCAGAGAATTTTTATAACTATCTTGAGCTAAAATCAAAACAAGATGGAAAAACTGATGTTGTTTTGATTTCACTTGATAAACTAAAGTTATTAAAAAGTGCTTATCCAAATTATTATTTAGATTCTAGTTCTTTTATAAAAGAAGTAAAAAAAGAACTCTCTGAGAATTTGAAAAATTTGGGAGACACATAGAATGCAATATACCTTAAAGAATAAAGATAAAAGTAAGAATCACAGATTATGGTTAAAAGATATAATGCACAATAGTCTTTATATTTAGGGAAAGGGGGATTTATTAGTGCTCCAAAACGCTAGAAGTGCAGAATCAAGAAGTTTTTTAAGAGAGCTTGAATTTTCCCTTGTATTGATAGGAAATCCTAAAGCGAGAAATTATTTTTTAAAGAGTTTGGGACAAGTCAATGCTAAGCGTAGTGGTTCAAGTGATAGTGCAGGTAGCACAAGTGGCAGTTCAAATAAGCAAACAGGCGAAAAAGATACAAAAAGTGAGATTTTGGCTTATCTTAGACAAAAAGGTTATGTGCAAACAGCAAATATATGGGCAAGAGCCTTAAGTATAGATAAAGAAGATATTAATGAACTTTTAAAAATTTTACAAATAAGGCTTTTACAAGAGGGAATAGAGGGTATTTTAGAAGTTCATTTACAAGATAGAGAAATTAATTCTCCCCATATTCAATTTGTGGGTATGAATGCTCCAAAAGCAGAGGTAATTATAGCGCAGACTTTGGTAGAATTAAAATATGAAACAAGCATAGAATCTGCACTAAGTAAAAAAGACTTTAGACCTTATTATAAAATTAATCCAAAAGCAAGGTATCCAAAGCATAATGATTTAGAATCCGAAATAAAATATCGTAAAAGTATTCAAATCAAAAAGAGTGAAGAAGAGATAGAAAAGCTTATTAATACTTTTGACAAAAAACTCTCACAATTAAAGCAAACGCTAGAGAAAACAAAGAAAATTGCACTTAAGCCAAGCACTTTTGAAGCTAAACTTCAAGAAATTAGGACAAATAATACGAAATCTCTTACAAAACTTAGAGAACAAAGAATAAGATACAGAATAAGAAGATTAAGAAGACGAGGAAGATAGTTTATACCTTAAAACCTGAATAGAGGAGTAATGAGATGTTAATCCTCTCATTTGAGAGTTTTTAAGTTTATTTTTATATTATTTTTTTGCCTTTTTGTTATATTTGTAAAATTTTAAAAAGGGCAAGTTGATGAATATAGAGGAAATTGTAGCGGAAGGCGTTAATAAATTTAACAACAAGTATAAAGAGTTTAGTAAAAAAAATGCAAAAGAATTTCTTTTGATTTGGAGCAAAATAAAATTGATATTAACAATGATGATTCTTTAGCAGATAAAACCTTTTTTGCATTTTTAGCAGACTTACTTAAAGCATTTAAAAAAGATAAGCATAGTGAATTAATGGATGAACTTAAAGAGAATGAGAATCTCACACGAGAGAAATTAAACGCAGTTTTAAAAATAGAGCTTGAAAACAATGATTCTTTGAGTAAAGAACAAAAAGAAAGCGTGAATAAAGTATTAAATGCCGATAATGATTTTTGTGTGGAAATAGTAGGTAATAAATTTAAAGAAATTAATGATTTTTTGGGAAAAGCAAAAGAACTTGGAATGGACAAGATGGGCATACAAAGCAAGCTTGATGATTTTGCATTTTCCGCTAAAGATGTGCAAAAGATTACAATTCAAAACTTGCAAAATTCTATGCAAAACATCGTCAAAGATGTTGCAAAAAATGCAGTTAAAGCTGTATTAAAAATTAAGTAATGCAGCAATATCTTTCAATTTTTTTATTTTTCTTACCCTTAGAAATTTTTGCAAATCAGATTTCATTAGATATTGCGAACGCTTTAAAAAAAGCTTCTTTACAAAGTGGTATAGATAAAAAAATGCTTTATACTCTTGCGAAGATTGAAAGTGAATTTAATCCGCATATTATTGCTTTTGTTAGTAAAGAGAAATTTAATATTGCTAAAGAAGCTAAGAAAAAAATTCATATTAAAAATATCCCCTATAAAAACAAATATATCGTGCAAATTAGAACCGATAAGGAGAATCTAAAGCACATTGCTTCGCAGCTAATAAAGCAGGGGTTTAGTGTTGATATGGGTTTGATGCAGATTAATTCAAGCAATGTATCCGAGAAAGAATTGAATCATATTTTTGAGTTAGATTATAATCTTGCCAAATCAACTTCTATTCTCAAATTTTGTATTAAACAAAAAAATCACTCAAAGAATCCATAGAATGTTACAACAAGGGCTTAAGAAAGGTTACAAACTATAATTACTATGAAAAATTCAAAAGAAGTTTTATTAGAGATTTTGCAAATATTAAAAATTAAATCTTTTATCCTCTCATTTGAGAGTTTTTAAGTTTATTTTAAAGTAATTATTTTATTCGTTCAATACAATGTCTCATTTTATTCACAAGGAGAATCTAAACAATGCTTATTGAAAAGGCTGTTGCATTATTAAATGAGTTTGCAGAAAGCAAAAAAGATGATGAATTTAAAGAATTTGCCAACAATTTAGCTCTTTTCACCCTTAAATATAAAAATGAACACAATATCAATGATATAAAAGTCTTTGTAGATTTAGTCAAACAAAATACTAATGATAAAGATAAAGAGCAGTTAAAAAGAGCAATTTCAAGTATTTCTTTGGCAGAAGAGTGTATTCAAAATGGTTTTGTAGATTACGAGAAATTCTATATAAATTTTAGAGAATATAAGATAGATATTGCTTCAATGCAAGAAAATATAGATGCAGAGATTTTAGAATCTAATACAGATAAAGACACTATCTCTAACGAATTATTGGAATCTTTGCAAGATTTAGCTACTCTAAGTGAAGATTCTCAAAGCAAAAAGCAAGAAATCAAGAAATTACAAGAAGTAAAAGAAGATAATGATTTCTATATTCCTAAAGACGAAAAAATAACAAATTCAATTCATAGTCCTAGTGTTAGTGAAATGCTAAGTTTTATTAAGGATAAAGAAAATACACAATTCCCTTTTTCAAAGGAAGAAACGCTCAATAATAAATTTTTTATGTTGGATTTCAATAAGCAGTTAAAGCGTATGAGTGTGCAAGAGATTCAAAAATTGATTGATAATATAAAGGCTAAAAATGAAGCCTTAAGAAAAGAAATTGAGGAGATTGATGAGCAAAAAATTAATTTAATGAAAGAACTAAAAGGAGAGTTAATAGATAATCAAAAACTTAGCACACTGAATGAAATCAATCAAAAAGATGCAGAGCAAAGATTGGAAGAAAATAAATCTAGCATAGAGAAATCTCCTAAGCATAATATACAAAATGAAAAATTTTCAAAAGTTTTTAAAGCAACAAAAAATAGGAATAGATAATGAACGAAGCCATTTCAAAAGCACAATATGCTTTAAAAGCAAAAATATTCTATTTTTTATTTTCTAAACTCAATATTCTTATATTGGTTTGTGTCTATGTTTTTAGCGATAGTGTATTCCCATGCGTAAAATCAAAGTCATTTCGTGTTTGAAATCAAAGTAAAATCTCTCACTTTGGTTTCATATATGAAATTTACAAGCTAACTTTTTATATCACTCTATATTTTTGATAGGATTTAAACTAAGCAAACTTTCGCTCTAGGAGATAGTGTGGAAATAATGAGTGAAAGGAGACAATAAATTGAGCACTTTTTCATCATTTTTTTGCATATTTGCGGGATTCTTGCCTGTGGATAAAAGGCTTTTATACCTTTTTTATATTAAGCCCTCAATTTCAATACTCACGATGCTTCTGCCGACTTTGCTTAACACAATCTCGTGGTTTTTCAAAAAGGCAAAATTGATAAGGGCTTCATAATTTGTAGCTATCACAAATACGACCGCCTCGCCTCTTAGCTCTGCTAATTCATAGCTCACTCTATTGAGCTCACTATCTGGGACGATGATATTAAAGGCATTTGTGCGCTTGAAATTGCCCTTTGTGAGCTGTGTATTGCCGCTTTCATCGGTGAGCACTTTAGAAAAATCAAGCATAGAAATTGCATTTTTATCATAAAGCGTGGTGGCAAGCTCGATTAAATCTCCACAAATAATTGAGCCTATACGCACAATGCTCGTGCCATATGCTCTAATCCTAAAATACACATTGCGCGTAAAAGTGCTACGTTCATAATAGATATTTCGCTTAAATTTTCTGCCCCAGCTCCCAAAAAAGTATTCACTCCAGGAAGCAATATTTTGAGCATACAGCTTGTATTCTTTACTCTCAATGACTTCTTCGGTGTAAGAATCTATCACTTCAATGCTTAAATACTTCGCCTCAAGCCCACTTATGTATAAAGCCTTTGCGCCAAAACAACCAAAAGTGAGGGAAATGCGCTCTTTTGCTTCACTTTGGGTATTGAGATAATAATCAAAACACGCCCATTCATTCGTGCTTCCCACACGCTCCCACACGCTCTTATCATCTAATGGCTTATCTACATTATCGCTTAAAGATTGATAGATACATTTGCCATCATTGACTTTATCGCCCTTTGTGTATGCTTCGCCTAAATTGAATCTTGTGCTGCTCTCAATGAGGTTGGATTCTATAAGAGTTATATCACCACGAGTTAAAATTTTCATATTGCACCTTTATTTCTAACTATTTATTGAATCTCTCTTGAATAAGGGAGAGGGGTTAGGTGAGCTCGTTCCCGCTTGACTTACTTCTAGGCTTTCTTGATTCACACGCAAAAGTGATTTTAATGTAGTAAGTATATTGACTTGGAGCTTTTCAGAGCTGCTTTCTTGCTCTAGTTTATAATCTTCTAGCTTTTTTACTTTGTGTAAAAATGGGTCAATCATATTAAGCTTTGTCTTATTCTCACCCTTTAGGGCTTCCTCATACTTTTTACTCGCATCTGCACTTTGCATTAATGCCTCGCCTAGTGCGTTAATGCGCTCGATAGTTTGCGGGTCAAAATTCTCTCTCAGTGCTTCCTCGCGATAGCTTAAATAATTATCGATATTCACATCACTTGCACCCAAAGATTCTTGCAAACGCTCTACTTGAAGTGCGGCAAGTTCTGCAGAGTATCGTGCTGCCTCGCTTGTCTGTCCCTTGAAAGTATAAAGCCAACTTTGAAAATTTTGCCCTGTGGATACAAATGCAGTAAGGCTCTCACTTAGTGCCTCGCTTATTTGCTTGTTCATACTTTTAGCATAGTCCGCCCACATATTATAAATCTTATTGATATTTGGCGTGATAAGATGCTCTTTTAAAGCATTATGTGGAGATTCATAAAAGCTCTTTATCAGCTCTTTTGCTCCAGCATTTAAAATATCTGCATAGCTTTTGTAATCCCCTTTAGCAATACTTAAGCTTTTGACACCACCGCCAATATCTTGCAGTAAATATTCATAACCTCTTATGCTTTGTTGGATTCCTTTTAGGGCGAGATTTGAAGCGTTATAGTGTTCTCTCCAATTGCTTGTGTTGCTTTGCAAACCCCACCATTTCTTTTTGACTTCTTTTTTATCGGCAAACTCACGCGCACTCACATTGTCTTTTGTAGCCTTTGAGATAAGCTCCACACCTTGCGCGGTGGTTGTGATCTTTGTTGAGTCAAAGCTCCCAACTAACGCTCCACTAATACCACCGACAAGTCCGCCTACAAGTGCGCCTAAGCTCGTGCCAATCACAGGCACAAAACTCCCAATAGCCGCTCCCGTTGTAGCTCCTCCTGCTGCGCCAATTTGGGTGTATTTTTGTGTCTTGGCGGCATTTTCATTATTACTTATGAAGCTACCAACTAAGCCTCCAACTGCACTTGCAATGCCAAATCCTGCAAGAGTCTCTCCTACAACTTCTCCTAGTGTAGATTCTCCAATTTGCAAACCTGTTACTTTCCCTATAATCCCACCGACTGCGCTATTACTGCCTAAGCCATCAATGGCGGAGGCAATGGATTTATTCATAGATTCTATAACTCTACTTTCCATAAACGCAGCAGAGATAGAAGTCGCAAAACCTTTGGTGATAACACTTTGCAGAGATGAAAAAAGTTCATTGATTAAACTTCGAAAATAATGAACATTGCCATTAAATATGCTCTGTATATCCTCATTAAGGGCGGATTGCATATCGCTTTGGAGGTCTTTATAAGCTTTTGAATACTCTTGTATATACTCCATTTTTTGCTCGTGGAGTTTAAGCTCTAGGGCATAAAGCTCATTTGCACTATTTTTGTTTATAGAATCTAGCTCTTTTTTGATTTTTTGCAGTGAGCCATCTTTGACATTAAAGGTGAATTTAATACTTATTTGTTTCATATCGCTTCCATCTCCACAATCATTTCCTTATATAATCCCAACAGCTCCAAACTATCAAACCCATAATAAATGCAAAAGTCCTTTAAAATGGCATAATTAATGTGCCTAAAAACGCTCATTCCGCCCACGCTAAATTCTAAGCAGAGATTAAATCCAAGTGCTAAAAGCTGCTCTTCTGTATCTAGCACAATGGGCAAAGGCACAGATTGTTTATCTTGGGCTAAAAATGCCCTCTCCTTTGCCCAGCGGATTAGTTTTTTCTTTTTGCGCCTTTAATGGCTCTAAATTGTTCGTTTATCGCGGTGTAAAAATCTGCCAAAGAGCCATTTTCCATTAAATCATCAATAAATTCTTGCGCCCTCTCTCCTTTAAGATTCTCGCTCAAATGCTTTTTTGTCATCTCTAAGCTGCTTAAGGATTCTTTATTGCGTTCAATTTCTTGAATCTGATTGGTGTTGCTCTCTAAAATTGTGAGCTTCACATTCTCGCCTGTGCTTAAAATAGCCTCAAATTCAAGGCTTCCTCGTTCTACTTTAAATACAAAACTTTTATTCATTTTTAAATCTCCTTAAAAAATACTTCTGCGCTAAAGCCAACGCGAATCTAAATGGCTTCCTCTTTTGGCTATTCTCTTGTTTGCTGAATATAATGCGTGTAATAGCCCTCATCGGTTTTATTCGCACTGCCTTCAAAATCCATAGTCGCAAACTCCTCACTCATTAAAGGCAAATCCCCGCTCATTTTGATATTTGCTTCATAGACTACACCTATCACTTGTCTTGCTTGCACAGGCGCGCCTACAAAAGTGAGTTTTGCCTTAAGCAGAGGATTGCTCCCTGCTTTAATTTCAATGAATCTATACTCTTTATCTGCCACTTCACCGCTAGGGAGTATCTCCCCTGCTGCAAAATCCACTACCTTTGATTCAGAACCTAAAGCTGCAGCGAGGTTAGCAGGAGAGAAACTATTGCATTTAATTTTAAGCGTATAGTTCTCTTCAGTTACGACTTCTGCGATTTTTTGCTTTAGTCCTGCGCTTCGTGTAAAGGCGGTGGCAGTTGTCGTATCACGCGTAAGTGTTATTTCTGTCGCGCCCATATCAAACTTTTGGCTGCCTAAGCTTCCATCTGGCAAATAAGGCTGCAAATACATCACGCCTCCGCTTAAAAATAAGTTGTCCTTTTGTGTGTTATTCATTTTTTACTCCTTTATTTCCTTAATAATAAGTGTGAAATTCTCCACACCCTCTTTTTGCACTAATTCAAAAAAATCCTTAATGCACTCTGTGCTTTCAAACACCACTCCATTGCCCTTTTTATACCCAAATAGGAGGCAGCCCTCTGTATCTTGCGGATAATTGCCGATGTGAATTAAGATTCTACGATTCCTAAAACTTGGCAAGACAGAATCACAAGTAAGTAAGAGTGCCTTGTTTCTACCATTTGGGCATTTAAAATGTGGATATGCTCTTGAAAGTCCTGCATTTTTAATAGAATCTGTCCATTCCAAAGCATATTCTCGTGCGATAATACGCTTATCTTGCTTTGGTGTGTCAGTAGATTCACCGATATTCTCACAAGTAAAGCAGCTCCATATCTCTTTTAAAGTGCCATTCTCTTGAATTTCATTCACACTCAATTTGCCTAGTGTAGAATCCTCGATTTTTGCGACATTTGGCTTTTTCACATCTTTGTGTTCGCTTAGTCGCTGCAGTATGATTTTGTATTTCATTTATTCTCCTTGTGATAAGATTGTAAGGCTTTCAACCGCCTCGATGTAGGCATAATATTGCGTGATATTTGCAGCTAAGCTCACAACAAAGGCGACCAAAACAATAAAGCGGACAAGTTTATAAGCAGTGCTATTCATTTTTGCCTCCTTTGCTCTCTTTATTGCCATTTTTAAAGGCAAGTAGCTCTTTTGCAAGATTTAGGGCTTTTTCAATTCCTAAGAATCCAAGTGCAGCAGCAATGCCTACTCGCGCAAGATAAGGCAAATCAGTAGCACTTAGAGTTGCATAGACAATCACACATAAAAATGATGAAGTAACTACACTTTTCAAAGCAACCTTAAGCAAGTAGCGCATATCATTTGATGTATCTTCTCTTTGCTCCTCGTTAAAAAAGCTCACAATCCCCGCTAAGATACCAACAACAACAATGGGTAAAAGCTCTAAATAATGTCCTGCTTCAATCATAGCATTACCTCCACTACACGCGCTACACTAAGTGCCACAGAGATGATAATCATCGCCCATAGGCTCTTATGCACGACAAACCAAAATCGCTTGTATGAAGGCGAAATATCGCAGTGATACTTGCCAATCAAAAACCAGCGAAAATAAAACCAAAATTGTTTGAGTTTTGGCATTGCTTTCATTGAATCTTGTCTCCTCTGCACATTTTTAAATCTCGCTCTAAAGCCTGTGTATAAGCAAAAATCGCTTTTACATCAACACTCACTTTGCCGCTTTTGCTTGGACGCTCTCTTTTTGCCACACTACACTTTGTGGGGATAAGCACCTCTACATATTCCACTCTTGCACACCCACTTAAGAGCAAAGCACTAAGGAGAAGAAGCATAAAACACTTGAAGTGCATATTCCACCTCCTGTAATTGCTTGAGGGCAGCTGTTGTAGAATCCGCAGCATCTCCATAAGATTCATATTCTTTTGTCTGCTGTGGATTATGTGAAGTGTAATAAGCTGATAGAAACTCTTGCTCTATATGCTTACTTTGCGCGTTATAAGATTCAATCTCTTCTTTTTGCAACGCTTGCTCTTTGATTGCCTTATTTTGATTAGCGAGATGATTTTGAAGCAATCTATTTTGCACCTTTGTGTCAATAACACTGATGTGCCAAAATAAAAGTACAGCAAAAATGCCAAAACACACCCCAAACACTCCATACATTTTCATATTCTCTCCTTTTTTGAAGATTCATCTCATACATAAATCTCCTTAATTCTTATCAAGTAATAAGAATCTATTGCCAAAGCAATGATGAAAGTTTAGTGGGGCTTAGGCTTTTAATTTCAAAAAATTCTTATAAAAAAACAATCGCACAAGTGTGTAAAGTTGTGATTTTAAAGTTTGCTTTGAAGAAAGGAGTTAAGAGCAATGAGAGAATTTTTCAATCAATAAAGGAGTATGTATGAGGACTATTACACCACTTCCCACACCGCCTAGTAGCAATGATACAACAAGCTTTGATATAAGAGCTGATGCGTTTATGGAATCTTTACCACAATTTGCTGAAGAACTTAATGCCTTTGGTTTAGATATGTCTAACATTGGCAAAAATACCTTTGAGAAAGCACAAGTTGTTATCAAAGAAGGTCAAAAAGAGCTTTTAGAGCAACACAACATCTATAAAGCACAAATAGAGCAAATGATTGAAGCAGCACAATTACTTATTGCAGCCCAAAGTGCAATTAAAAGCGATATGTGGAGCACGACTTTGCACTCTATTCTTTTTACCATTAAAAGCCTTATTCAAGAGCGCAAAGAATCTTTGCATTATAGGTCGAAAATCGGTCAATATGGGCTTTTTTTCCGCTCATCTTTGCCTCAAGGCTGGGTGAAAGCGGGGAGCTTACTCAAAAAAAGAGAATATCCCCTTGCGTATATGTATTTTAAAAACACAAGCAAAAGCTTGCAAGAGGACTGCCCTAAAGGATATTTTAGACTACCTAAGCCTAATGTCTATGCTAAAGGTTGCAGTGATTTTAAACGCGTGGGTGAATTTGAAAGAGAGGGCTTACCAAATATCAATGCAGGGAAGTATGTCAATGATAGCTGGAGATACTCTCTAGGCGGAAAAGGTGGGGGTAGTAGAGATGAGTGGGGTTGTGGCACATCACACGCGAATTTTGCATTAAGCAATTGGAATAGTATCTATGGACGCACAGATTCTGTGGAAGTCAATCATAACCTCTATTTAGAGGGCTTTTATGTGGGGTGGGCAAAATGAGGTTGAAATAAATGCCTAAAGGACGCAATATGAGTGCCCGAAGCACGGGCTTTTTGCAAGTGTGGATTAACTCCCACGAAGCAAGACATCAAATCAATAGAACAAGGAGTAAAAATGCTTACAGAACAGACACAACAAATGCAAACATTGCTAGAGATAAAAGCAGAACTTAACAAGCTAAGTAGCTTTGATTATGGCTTAGAGCAGCCATTGCAGATTCTCAATCATCACGCCGATGTGCTTAAGAGTGAGATTGACGCTCACATAAACACATTAAACACAGCTTTAAGAGATATAAATATCCGCTCAAAAAGGCTTTTGTCTATGCACCTTTATCGTGGCTTGGCTTATCAAGATATTATCAAAAATAGCAAGGGTGAGGTGATATGTTATGGTGATGTGTATATGCAAGGTTTGAGTGTTAATAATAACACAGGAAGTGGCAGAGCAAATGCTGCATTTTTTTCACGAGTTGGCTTACCGAGTGATATAGAATTTATTGAAGTCTTTGGTGGATACACGACCTTTTATGCTTTGCCAAAAGAGGGGAATTTCCTCTATGTGTGGGGAGCAAATGTGCAAGGTTGCGCAGGAGTAGGACACACGAATGCTTTAAGCTTGCCTGTGAGGGTAGATTTTCCCTCTAGGGTGGTAAAAGTATGCTGTGGCACTTCAGAATCTAATGCCAAACAATCCGCGATTGCCCTCCTTGAAAATGGCTTGGTATATGTGAGCGGGAGTAATTCCATAGGAGAGCTTGGAGTGGGGAATACTCTGCCTCTCTCCACTTTCACACAAAACCCACATTTAAGCGATATTAAAGACATTTTTCTTTGCAGTAATGGCAATGTGGGGCTGTTTATGGCTATTGATAATGAGGGCGCACTCTATGTATGCGGACACAATCAGCAAGGTGCGTGTGGCAATGGTGGCAATACAAATCTCACACTGCCCTTTAAGCTTAGCTTTAACCAAAAAGTCAAACTCGCCAAAGCAAGTATAAATACAAGCTCTAATGCGCATTATGCTACTTCTATGATTGTGCTAGAAGATGGGAGTGTGCGCGGAGCAGGATATGCGCTAGAGAATAATCTCTCTCAAAATGCAGCAGGGAATCTCAATATCTTTACCACACTCTTAAATGAGCAAGGAGAGCCTCTAAGCGAAATTGTTGATGTGTTTCCTGCAAGTATTGGCGGCACAAGCTTAGCATTAGATTCAAATGGCAATCTCTATGCGTGGGGCAAAGGAGCATATGGCTATGGCAATGATAATACGAGAGCTAATGCAAAAGCACAAAGAGTGCTAGAAAATGTAGAGAGTGTGCAGCATTGGGATAGAGCAAATACGCGTTGTGTAGCCAAACTCAAAGACACTCAAGCTCTGCTTGCCTTTGGATTTAATACTGATAGTGCGCTAGGTGTTGGCAATGCGAGCAACACAAGAGCGTGGAAGAATGTGCTTTTACCTCCTGCAATGAGTGAATATAAACTGCAATGTTTTGGAGCAGAGGCGTATTTAGTAATTATAGCAGATAATGACATCTATGCGTGCGGAACAAGCAAAGATGGAAGTATCAAATACACCACACCCACATTACAAAAACAATAAGGAGGATTCTATGCAAATATATGAATTAAGCAAGGACAAGGTTTTGAGAGTGAGCGGGAGCTTTGAGTATATCGGCGAGATTGATGGCAAAGTCTATGTAAAAGGCGAACATTTAAGTGAGCCTTTTATTCCCTCAATCTTGCCACAAAGCCTTGTAGATTCTATACAACTCGCTTTAACGCGTGCGCGTGTAGAAAAAGAAAAAGAGATGAATGCAAAATGTAATGAGCTTTTGACATATTTTGAAAGCGATGCGCTAGGAGAGAGCTATATCTATGATATGAGTGTAGAAGACCAGCTTAACCTTTTAGGATTATTCTTAGCAAAAAGTGATGGATTCTTACGAGCGCGTAAGGGCAGTGAATCTAAGGCAAATTATTCTCACACAAAGGCGCAAATAAGCAAACTCTATGCAGACAGCCTCGCTCATAAAAATAGAATCTTATCTCAATGTGGGGTTTTAAAAAGTTATCTTTTGGAGCTAGATTCAATAGAGGCAATCAATGCGCTTAAATGGGAGGATTATGAGAATATTCAAGGAACAAACTAGGGCGGGATAATCCCGCACTTTCTTAAAATAGAATCTAGCTTTTTACCTTCACGATTGATATTAATTTCATTAGCATATAAAGCCCATTTTTACCAAACTATCTTGTATGTTACTCATCAATATCCTTGCATATTTGCTCTAAATCCAGCTTTTTAATAGATTCAATCTTTGCTTGTTGCAATCTTTGCGCTTCTTTATCATTGTGAGCAAGCCCAAGATAATATTCTTTTAAAGAATCTGATGAGTGGTTTTCAATTTTGCCCTCATTGGGTCTCATATTCCCGCCAAAAACCTTATTCATTGAAGTTTCTACTGCTTGTCTAATCTCTTCTTTTTTCATTTGTCACTCCTTAACAAAATGAAATACATTTTCCTTATTAAGCATACCCTTATGCCAAGCAAGCTTTTTGTATAATAATCGGATTTTACTTTTATAAAATAAAATGTGAAATTCTAGTGTGTTTTTTCATATTTTAGGTAACAAAAAAAACACATTTCTTGTTTCTTTTTCACTCCTCCATAGATTTTCCTTCCCTCTTCCTAGCCTCCCTTATTATCTCTCGTATCGTATTTTCGCTCAAATTATACTTATGCGCCAAAAATGCAGCATTATAGCCATTAAATTCCTGCACAATGTGCTCTTTCGCATTTGGGGAGACTTTGGGGATATAGATACTCACGCCCCCATAAGTCTTATAGATTTTCTCCCAACTCATACCATTTTTGTAGCTCTCACAAATGTGTTCAAGTAGATTCTTATCCATTATCGCTCTCCTATGATTTTTTGTAGTCCTGTGATGATTTTACTCGCCTCTGCTTTATCTAACGCCCATAAAGGCTTATATGCGCCAATTTGTCGCGTGATAAACCTCCTCTTTGCTTCATATCCAAAGCCTCTTTGTTTCATTATCGTTTCAATCTTTGCCCTCTGTGCCGCGCTTATGCTGCCCTTTCTTTGTATATAATCCCTATCAGGTGCTTTAGAATCTAAAATATCAAGCACCTCTTGTAGCTCTGCTTCATTAAGGAATCTACAAGAATCCACACCATAGCGCACAAGTAGCCAAGA
This sequence comes from Helicobacter japonicus, assembly GCF_000762845.2. Classification (GTDB taxonomy): domain Bacteria; phylum Campylobacterota; class Campylobacteria; order Campylobacterales; family Helicobacteraceae; genus Helicobacter_C; species Helicobacter_C japonicus. The sequence goes on from NZ_JRMQ02000016.1 coordinate 26,077, forward strand.
TTCCCACGCCTGTGCTTCCTTGATGAGCTTGTATTTTGGGTGCGTATGGATAGCACATAGCATTGATTGTTGAGTTCGCATATTCTCTCCTATCGTGCTTTAAAGCTATTTTTAATGCCCTAATGCCTCAATCTTAGGCTCAATGCGGAAGTTATCTTTCACCACGCGCTTCAATCCAAGCTTGACTAATGAGCCTTCATCTAGCTCTGCCAAAGCCTCTTTATTTGGCTTCTCCTCATAAATGAGGCAATCCCTTAGCCCAAAGCTTTTAATTGCAGCAATTAAAGATTCCACCTTTGACTTCACGCGCGGGATACTTACAGATTTACTCAAGCGATAGCCAATGATGCCAAAGACTAGCTCTTTGCTTCGCTTATCTGCAAAATCTGCCTTGTGAGATTCACAAAAAGATTCAATCTCTGCGCGGATAAAGTTTGCCTCATTATTAAGGCTTTCTACTTGAGGTTTGTATTCCTCTTTAATCTTGTTACAAGCAAGCGTTACTTCACCCTCAATATGAGCAATCGCCACTTCAATTTCACACAACCTTTTAAGATTCATATCCACATCTTCAAAGCTTTTTAATTCCATTGAATCCCTCCTTTGTCTCTACTTACCACATCAACGCATTTATAACCATTTATCGCCTCATTCACGCCTCCTTTGAGAAATATATACTCATTATTCACAAAGTAATGTGTGCTTAAATACCTTGCCTTGCGCCCATAAATATAAAAGGGCTTAAACAATTCAGCCTTGCTCATATTTTCCTCCTTACACAATAATCATACTCACCGCTTGAGCGATAATGTCTTTATCAAGCTTCACATTGTGTAGCTCTGCTAGTCGCGCTGCTTTTGCGTAGAGCTTTGCACTGCTTCTAAAATTACCCTTTGTATAGGCGTGTATGCCTTGAGTAAAGAGTGCCCCGCATTCCTCTTGGGAGAGACCTTTCATATTCCATTTGCCACCTATGCGTGAGTAGAGCTGTCGCAATTCACCATTTTTACCTATAAGATTCTTTAAGAGAATCTCCGTGCCAAAAAGGATAAGAGGGCAGGAGCTAAAATCCCAAATCCTGCGTAAATCTTCTAACGCCCTCACACTCAAATGCTCCGCTTCATCAATGAGAATCACCACATCGCGCCTCTTAAGCTCTTTAGCTATCAAAATCACTTTTTCGTGGAGATTTCTCCCGCCGCTGATATGCAATCTCTCGCATAGCTCATCTAAAATCACTCTAGCAGTGCTATGGAGTGTGGCTTCAATGAGAATCACATTTGGATGAATACGCGCATAATCTTTAGCAATCGTGCTTTTGCCACTCCCTGCACAGCCTACGATAATGGCAATCTCTTTATCTCTCACTGCCTCATTCATTACAAAATCAGCCATTTGCTTATCGTGGCTTTCATAGACTTGCACATTTTCTTTTTTTGTGCCTCTTTTGTTTTTGTTTGCATAATCATCAAGGTAGAGCTTGATTTTGCGCCCTAGCTCTTTATTATTGCCCTTATACTCGCCCTTGCGAAAGGTAGAGATACTCGCGCTACTAATGCCTAAAGCTCTACCCAAAGCCGCTTGAGAGAGTCCTTGAGATTCTAAAAATATCTCTAGCTCCTCTCGCACTTGATTTAAATCTAAAGTTTTCATAGAATGCTCCTTTCCTAGCAGTGGGGTATATCCCCCACTGCGATAAAATATTGCGCTTCTCACAAGCGCAAACCTCTTAAGGCGTTGTAGGGGTGGGGGATTTTTAAGGGGGAGGGAGCGACTTCGCAATTTAAGCCCCTCCCCCTTATATAAAATCTTACTTTGTAGCAAGTGAATCACTCTTTGTTCGCCCTAACCCTTTATTTAGCTTCTAACCGCGTTTGAGCACTGCTGCTTCCCAGCTCACATCTTTTATATTTTTTGTTTGTGCTTCATTTTTTACCTCCTTTGTAGTATCTAAGATTCCATCTCCCGCAGCCTTTTTACGCGCCTCATCTAAAAGTTTTGCTTGATAGAGATTGCTATCATTAATGGCTTTAAGCTTAGGCATATGCGTTTTTGGCATTTTCTTGTGCGCTTGTAAAAGCATTTGTGGGAATTGTGCCTCCACTTCTGCGCGTGCCTCTTGCATTTTGCCTTTGCGCGCTTTAAGCTCTTTATAAAAGATTTTTTGCGCATTCCGCGCCATTTCCGCACTCATCTCCTCGCTATCAAGATTTGACGCTACGCCAATGAAGCGGTGCTGCTCGTCATACATAAAAAGCTCTTTGGTGTTATTGATATTAACTGCCACAAATACGCTTGTATGTGCGAACATAGCAGCACTTTGATACCATAGCCCACCATAGGCGATACCTTTTTTATTGACAGCGCGTCTCTCAAGTGGGCTAAGTCGTGCGATAAGCTCATATTCGTGGATTCTCACCGCTTCATCTACACGCGCGTTATATGCCTCTGTGGGCGTGGCATTCAATCGCTCAAGGTAGGCATTATTCATAAAAGATTGCGTGTAGATATCTATCATCTGCCCTAGCTCTTTAAGCGTGTGGAGATTGGTTTGATTGCTTTTTTGACCTCTTTTAAGTCGCCTTTGAGCGCGAGAGAAGAAAAATTCAATGGCTTGTCTTTGGCTCACACTATGCCCGATATAGCCTTTAATCCATTCCATAAGGTGATTTTGCAAACGCGCAAAGTTGCGCTCCACATAGGGCTTACACCACCCCGCATACGCTTTAGCTTTGATATGCTCTATTTCAAGTCGCATAAGCACTTCTTTGATATATTTACTCACAAACGCACTGCCATTGTCGCTTTTAATGCACTTTGGTTTGCCATAGGTAGTGATGTATTTGGCAATGGCGCGGCTTACCCCTAGCGCATTTTCGGTATCGCTGATATGGAAGCTACACACGCCACTATAAGTATCAATGAGTGAAATAAGCACAAATCGCTTTTGCCAAGATTCTATGTTCTCTACTTTAAGCCCTAGAGCGCGCGCTATCTCACTTGTATCAATAATGGCATCAATGCTTGTGGCATCTATCTCTACGATTTGATTAATAGAATCCACTGCATAGTTGCTTTGCCCTAATGCAGGGAGGAAATTCCCCACTGCTGCATCTTCGCCACGAGAGATGATTTTTGCTTCTATGGGGTGAGCTTTTAAGTAAGCCTTGACATATCGCTCAAGCACACAATAGCTTATCACTTCATCGCGCTTGGCTAAGAAATCTGCTAATTCTATTTTACCTAAACTATCAAGATGAATATGCAGCATTCTATGTAATGAGGAGATATTCACCCTGCCACGACTTGCCAAAATAAGCTTGTTTGTGAGTTCCTCTAATCCAAGCTCTTTAATCTTGCTTTGCTCTTTTCTATTTTTGCCCCTCTCATCAAGCAATCCATTAATGCCACTTTGTTTATATGCTCTCTGCCACGCATAGAGCTTATTTTCGCTTAAAGTGATAGAGTATTGCCCACCTGCGTTGGTAAGGGCGATAAAGTCTTTTGCATTCACGCCTCTTGCCTTATATGCTTCCCATTCTTTGATAATGGATTTTTTCTCTAGGGCGAGATGTTGCTGCTTTTGGGTGGATTTGGCAAATGCGCTTAAAGGATTTTTGCAAGTGTGGATTAGCACTTCGTGCGAATGTATGTGAGAATCTTGTTTCAAAGCACTTAGAACATCATCAGTGTCTCTATCATCGCTTGCATATTCATTCTTGCTTGTGTCCAAGTGTATAGATTCTGATGATGATATAAATGCTTTGTTATGCGCCACTCTCTCTTTTTTATAGTTAGAAGTGCCTATTTTATGAGGTGTTGTAGGTGTTGTAAGATTGGTTTGCGTATGAGATTCTATAAATGCAGTAGATTGCGCAGAATCTGTGTTTGAAAGATATGCTGCATATTCAGTATTTGGGTGGGCTACTTGAGTTGAGCCAAGTGTTGGGTGCTTTTGGTAGAAAAGAGAATCTACTCGCTCTTGTGCGTAAGATTCCATAAACGCTTCCGCCTCTGCTTGTGTCTTAAATGGCTCACTCCAAATGCGAAGGACTTTACCAGAGTTGCCTCCAATATGTCCATTTGCATACAATATAGGACAAAATTTGCCTATAATTTTACAAATTTTTTTGTCGCATTTTGAATTGCGTTGAATTGTTTTATATAGGGTATCTATTTTAACGCTATGCGCTTTTGCAAACTCCCTGCTACTTACCCATTGTCCCATTTATGCCACCTACGCGACTTTAAAGCCACTTTGCTCTAAGAGTTTTCTTAGCTTTTTTGATTTGCCTCTTATGCCTTTGATTCTACCCTTAGATATATCTTTTATAATGAGATAATCTGCATCACTCAAGCACATCGCCTTGCACCAAGTGCGTAGCTTAATGCCTTTTTGAGACATTTGTTGCATAAGAGAATCTTTTTGCATTTTTACTCCTTTTGTGCTACAATCCAATCTAACCTCCACCAAAAAGGTGAAGGAAGATTGTTTGCATCAAGCTTCTATCTTTATTCTAAGTTTGCCTACTCGGATAAAGACTTGAAGCTTGATTTTCACAACCTTTTTGAACTTGAAACATAACATCTCAAATCTTTCAGGCTGATTTCCCACCCTCCCGACCACTTTTAAGATTTTCTATCTTTATGATATAATTACCTCAAAAGTGATGTAATTATAGGACATTTTCTACCTATTGTCAAGTATTATAGGTAAATTTTGTCAGAAATAAGGATTTTATGATGATTAGGGAATTAAGAGAGGATATGGGATTAAGCCAAATAGAGTTAGCAGAGGCTATCGGTGTTTCAGAACGGACTATGCGTAGATATGAACAGGAAGAAGATTCTATACAGATTGGGACATTAAAAAAAATATTTGATGTGTTAGGTATGTCCAGCAATAACTCTTTTTTTGTCCAGCAAATGTCCAGCAATCCTATAAATGATGTCCAGCATTCTAAGAATGTTACTAAGTCGTTACTAAGTCCTGTTACTAAGTCATCTAATGCGTGTTACTTAGTCGAAGAAAACGAAAATGTCCATAAGTCGTCCCTTAGTCAATCTTTCTACACTATCCCTGTCCTTTCTATTAAAGCAAGTGCAGGACGTGGGAATGATATAATGGAGCTTGAAAGCTATGAGAGTGGGGAAGTGATGTGTATAGATAAAGGCTTTTTCAAATCCCCGCCAAATGCAAAGGTGCGTATAATCCAAGTAGATGGTTATTCAATGATACCTATGCTTTTACCCGATAGCTGGGTTATATTTGAGGAATCTGATGTGTGGCGTGGCGATGGGCTATATGTGTTAAATTATGATAATGAACTTATGGTAAAGCTTTTGCAGAAGCTGCCAAATGGTAATTTGGAGATTATTAGTGCAAACAAAGACTATAAAAGCTTTGTTATTGAGCGTGATACACAATCAGTTGTGCGTATAGTGGGCAAAGTATTACGTTCTATTTTGTAGGCTTATAATTGTGATTTATGCCTTGAAGTATGTATGGTTTTGTTGAGGATTTTGTCAGTTTTGTCTAAAAAGTGTCAAAAGATTTGCTGCCACTTTGATTTTTCAAATATTCCTCATACTCTCGCACTTTGCTTTATTTGATTAACTTCTCTCTCACTTTGATACTTGACAAAACTATACAGAATACAAATACCTAAAAAGATGGTGGTTATAAAATTTTAAGTTATTTTGAGTTAGAATTTACATTTTGACCCATAGCGCAATGTGGGCTAAAGTTTTAAAAAGGGCTTTTCAAAAAGGATAGGAATGTTTTTGGTGAATCTACTTTATAAGGAAATCCTATGCTAACCCTACGCAAAGCAAATGAGAGGGGGCATTTTAACCACGGCTGGCTTGATACCCACCATAGCTTTTCTTTTGCAGGATACTATGATGAGCGATTTATGGGCTTTAGCGCGTTGCGCGTGATAAACGAAGATAGGGTATCGCCTCAAAGTGGCTTTGGGACGCACTCGCACAAGGATATGGAGATACTCACCTATGTCCTAAGCGGCAGCATCACGCATAGAGATAGTATGGGCAATGAGCAATCTCTCTCAAGTGGCGAGTTTCAAATAATGAGTGCTGGGAGCGGTATCACGCATTCGGAATTTAATCTTTTGGATACGCCCTTGCATTTTTATCAAATCTGGATTGAGCCAAATGAGCTAGGCATAAATCCGCGATATGAGCAAAAATCCTTTGACACACACGAGAGCAAGACCCTGATTCTTTCGCCAAATGCCACAGATCAATCCTTTAAAGTGTATCAAGATATGTATCTATGGCGATACCAAAATATCACAAATGAGCACTTTTCTATCAAGCCAAAGCGCAGGGCATATATCCAAGTCGTGCGAGGCAGTCTAGAGATAGCCTCCGCCCACACACAAGCCTTTTGCACCCAAACAAGCGATGGCGTGATGTGCTGTGCAGAAGAATCTTTTAGCCTAAAAGGCTTAGATTCAGAAAATGAAGTGCTTATTTTTGATTTGCCTTAAGCATATTTTTGTAAGCAATGGTATTTATTTCATTACAAAAAACCCCATAGAATTTAATATGAAAGGACATACTATGAAAGATATAACACATAATTCCCATAATGCTTATAAACTAACGGGGGGGGGGGATAAAGCAACTTCTCTCTAATGCATTTGCCCCACACTCCCGTAAAGGTGCTTTTTTCTTTTTCATATTTCTTTTTGTTTATTGTATAG
>NZ_JRMQ02000017.1 GCF_000762845.2 Helicobacter japonicus
ACCTTTGAGTTCAATGAGTGTATCAGCATATCCTTGCTTAGCTCGCTCAATCACTTGGAGAGATTGTGTAACAAGAGCTTGGTCTTGGTCTAAGCCTTGTTGAGTCTTTTGGATATTTTCATTAATTGCCCTACCCATTTCACCGATTTCGTCTTGAGATTGCGCTTTAAGAAGTTTGGGAGCGTTATTTGTTTCGTGATTGATAAAGGCAAAGAAAGAGAGTAAGCCTTCTTTAATCCTATTGATTGGGGAAAGGTAAGCTTTTAAGATAAAGGATAATATAGTTGCGCCAACTATAAGAAGCACTGCAGCAAGGAGTAAGCTAAAGATAAAACTTTTATTGATTGCGTCTTCATAATCACTTTTATTAGCAACTGCAACAATTGTCCAACCAAAGTCAAATTGTCTATAGTAAGCTATTTGTTTTGTATTGTTGAAATTGTTAAATTCTATGTTTCCCTTTGCTGAAGATTTAAGTGCTTCAGCAAGTGCTTTTTCTAAAGGTGTAGGAGTAGATTCTGTGTTTTTAAGGGGATGTTTTCTTGAAAAAATATGTCCAGCACTATCTGCAATAAAAATCTCCATACTTGGCAATTCAGGACGTTCGAAATTGATAAATCGTTGTTGGAATCCATCTACAAAAATATCCACAGCAATAACACCAGCAAATTGCCCATTTTTAGTAAAAGGAATTGTCGCTGTGCTTAGAGTTTTTCCTGCATATTTACCGCTTTGGGATTGATAGGTAGATGTTACAATGGGTGCATTAAGTTTTTTTGTCTGTATATACCAATCACGAGTTCTTAAATCCTCGACATCGTCCCAAGTATTAGCTATGTGATGTTCCCCATTTTCGTTATAGTATTCTGTCAAAGTTTTACCTGTATTTTCATAGGTAATATATACCGCGGGATATTGGATAAGATGAGCTACATCTGATAAAATCTCTCGTTGTGCAACAATATCATTTTGATTGAGTTCTCCTAAGAAATCTACAAGCATTTTCAAATGTTGCTGTGCTTCGATATTCATAGTAATATTAATTGTCGTAAAAGAAGAACTTAGCGCAAGTTGTTGTAATCCGCTATATACATCATCAACTTGGCTTACTGTGTTTTTATAATTAAAAAAGCTAATAACTGAAATTAAGATGATAAAAATACCTAACACAATACCAATAAGTTTGGTTGTTAAAGAGTTTTTCATAGCTTATCCTTCCCTCAAAAATATTAAAAACTAATATTCTATCTTATGAAAGATTAAATTCTCTATACAATATACAATATTTTAAGTTTAGTGAGATTTTATACGCATTTTGTAACATAACCCCATAAATCGTTCCCCCATTGTATGGAGGAGAGTTTTAACCTTATGTATTTCCCTAAAGTATGCTTCAAAGCCCTTTTGTGCGCTAAAAGATTCTAGAAGTGCAAGAATGTGCATTTTTTCAATGAGTGCGCGTGCTTGTGAGGTGCGAAATATAAGTGAAAAGCCCTCTTGTCTAAGGAGTGCATCTAAAAGCATAAAATCCACATCATAGGTTATATCAGCTTGTTTATAGAGCGTATGGAAATCACCATTTTGCAGAAGAAACTGCTCTAGATTCCATACATTATGTGCCATATAGAATCTTGGGTTGCTTGTGAGCGTGCTTATCATCTCCCCACCATAATCAAAACTCATCAAATAACTTTGATGATGTGCCTTGGCAAAAACTGCTATAGAGGCAATAAATGGCTGCCATAAAGGTAAGATTCCACTATATTGTGTGAGATGAGTAGTAGGAGTGATATGGTGCATAATATCTTGTAAAGAATCTTGTGTGTGGAGAGGTAATGCGTTTATATCCTGCCATATTCCACTCCATTGCATAGAATCTTGAGTAACTGAAAGCAATTTACCATTATCTAACACTTCACACGGAAAGCTATCAAAAAGCTCATTGCTTATGATAAAAAGACTCGTTGGTTCATTGGGGAGGGGGCAAGATTCAAAGTTTGTAAAAGTGGCAAAATGCAAGGGAGTAGATGAGTGCAGTGACGCAAAATGATGTGTTTGAATCTGTGCGAGTGTGCTTAAAGGCTCTATTGTGATAAAAGTGCAGTTTTGCAGGACATTTTCACTAAGCGCATCAAGAAAAAGTGCAATATCACCCAGCAAATAGCCTTTATCCGCACCAATTTCCACAATACGCAAAGGTAGGAATAATTCATTGTCTTCAAGCAAAGAGAGGATATAAGAGGCAATCGCCCCGCCAAAAAACTTACTCGCACTTACAGAGGTGTAAAAATCCCCTTTTGCTCCTACTTTGTTGTCTTTTGTGTAATATCCATTCTCACCATAGAGGCTAGCAGACATATAGCTGCTAAAGGGTATGCAATGTTGTTTCAAAAGTAGATCTCTTTTGCGTATCAAAGGCTTTGAAGTGCATTTTTAAAGCGTTTAAAACCTTCAGTTATTTCCTCTTGTGTAATTGTGAGTGCAGGGAGGAATCGCACCACCCCTTTACCAGATTTAAGCACAATAACACCAGATTCTAAAGCACTTGTAATAATACGTGTTTGCATTGAAGCATCTTGAGTATAGAGTCCGCACATAAGCCCTAACCCAACTTTGTGTGAAAAAATATGAGGAAAAGTTTTGACAATATCTTCGAGCGCGTTATGGAAAGATTCTATTGTTTTTGCCAAAGTTCCATTTTTATGAATCTCACTTAAAATATCAAGCACTTCAAGTCCCGCTGCACAGCTTAGTGGATTGCCTCCGAATGTGCTGCCGTGGTCTCCTGCTTCAAAAATATCAATAAGTGAAGTTATTACTGCACCAATAGGCACACCACCAGCCAAACCTTTTGCAGTGCTTATCACATCGGGGTCTATGCCATAGACTTTAGAGGCAAATATCTCACCACAGCGGAAAATACCAGTTTGCACCTCATCAATCATTAGTAAAATGCCTTTTGCTTTTAAGTGTGTGCTTAGAGCGATAATTTTTTCTTTATTCATAGGAGAAATACCTCCTTCACCTTGCACAAGTTCAAGTAAGACAGCGCAAGTGTGGCTATCAAGGTGATTATAAATATCATCAATATCCTTAGCATAGGTAAATCCATCGGGAAATGGACCAAAATGTTCGTGCATTTTTTCTTGTCCTGTGGCTTTGAGTGAAGCAATCGTGCGCCCGTGGAAACTCGAATCTAATGTAATGATTTTATAGGCATTTTTGCTTTTGCCATATTTGCGGGCAATTTTAATAGCACATTCATTTGCTTCTGCACCAGAATTACAAAAAAATGCACGCATAGGTTTTGTTTGTGGCATTTTATCGTGATAAAGATTGATGAGATTTTGAGCAAGTTTGGCTTGATGTTCTAAAAAATAAAGATTTGAAGTATGTAGGAGATTCTGTGCTTGGTTGGCTATGGCGCGCGCGAGGCGTTTGTTAGCGTGTCCCACACTTGATACGGCAATCCCTGCACCAAAATCAATATATTCCTTGCCTTGTGTGTCAAATACCCTTGCATTTTCTCCACGCACAAATGCCACAGGTAAGCGTGCATAGGTGTGTAAGACAAATTCTTCATCAAGAGTTTTTATCGCTGTTAAATCCATTTGCGCCTCCAATATTTTTCGTGTCATTGTATCCCAAAAGCATAAAATTTTAGCAATTATGGAGCGTTTTTTGCTAGAGAGGAGTATCAAAAAATAGTGAAAAAGTGATGAAAACAAGGAGTGAGATTTGCGTTTAGAATCAAATGTAATGTCGCAAGTGCCGATAAACACACAAAATTATACGCGCAATAGAGAATTTGGCACGCAAGGCATAGATAATGATAATCCTCAAAATCTTAACGCACACACTAAAGATTTTCAAGCACAGACACAAAATAGCATAAATACAAGAGATACTGATAGGGCAGAAAAAGACATTAGCACAGATAGTGTCAATGAATTAGGGCAGGTTGCAGAGGAGAAATCAGGGAAGAAGACAGAGAATTTAGAGGAACATAAAAATCGTATCACTTATGGATTAAAAGTGATTGAACTTATGAGCGAAGAGGAATATCAGGCATTTTTATGGGCTACGCAAGATTTGAGTGAGAGTGAAAAAATCCTTATGGCACAAAGTCTTTATCGATTTACGGCTTTTTATCAAGGCAAAGATTTATCACAACGAACACAGAATCAAGAAGAGATAGATGCAGATAAGCTTAATGCGCATAGAGCTTTTGGAGTGGAATCTTCAATGATTGATAATTTTATCCAACGTTATAAAAATGCGTATAATAAATTATTGCAACCCGAATAAGGTGCTTTCCTTAACTTGACTTTTTGACACTTTTTTCATAAAATTATCGGCTTTATTTGCCTTGCATTATAAGTCAAAGTAGCTCAGCTGGTTAGAGCGCTGGTCTCATAAGCCGGAGGTCGGGAGTTCAAGTCTCCCCTTTGACACCATATTTTCAAAAGGTTTCTTAAATGCCGAGCATTCCCCCAAATCTTTATGTTATTGTGCCTTGTTTCAATGAAGAAGATGTGATTATGCAGACTTTGAATCGACTTTTATATAAACTTTATACAATGATAGAAACTGCTATTATTTCACCACAAAGCGCACTTGTGTTTATCGATGACGGAAGCAATGATAAGACTTGGCAATACATAAAACAATTTTCACCCCCCCCCCACTTATGCTAAGAGCAAAGAATCCCTACCCTCTATAATTTCTCTTAAACTTTCACGCAATTTTGGACATCAAAATGCGCTTTTAGCCGGGCTAGAATATGCTGCAAACAAATGTGATTGCGCTATTAGTATTGATTGTGATTTGCAACAAGATGAAAATATGTTTGATGAGTTTATCGCAAAATATCAAGAGGGTAATGATATTGTGCTAGGTATTCGCAATAATCGCTCCACCGATTCTCTATTTAAAAAATATAGTGCTTCGCTTTTTTATGATTTTATGAATCTTATGGGGACAAAAGTCATTAAAAATCACGCTGATTATCGTTTGTTAAGTGCGAGGGCATTAGGGCTATTATGTCAATATCAAGAAAATAATTTATTTTTGCGTGGTGTCATTATGGATATGGGTTTAAAAAGCGATAGAGTATATTTTGATGTCAAACCTCGCAGTGGGGGCGAGAGCAAATACACATTAAGAAAAATGTGTTCTTTTGCACTTGAGGGTATTACGAGTTTTTCTGTTGCGCCTTTGCGTTTAGTGAGTGCTATGGGAATTATTTTTTTCTGTTTTGCGTTTTTGTTTTTAGGCTATGTGTTATATGCAAAGTTTTGGGCGGATATAGCAATTGTAGGTTGGGCTTCCACAGCAATATTATTATGCTTTTTTAGTGGAGTTCAGCTTTTAAGTCTTGGTATCATCGGGGAGTATATTGGCAAAATTTATACAGAATCTAAGAGGCGTCCGCGTTATGTGATTGAAGACATATCAATGGAAAGGTTTAATGATTGAGAATTGCTTATAGAATCTTGCAAGGAGATTCTATAAGTTTTAAAAGCGTAGAATCTATTTTATTGGAGCTTCAAAAGCAATCTCTACTTGCGACCAAGTCAAACCCTCGTGAAGATCAGATACAGCTTCTTGTAGGCTTGCACGAGCACTTTCAGCATTAAACTCACTCAAATCAAGCACACCTTTTGCAACGATCTTTTTGCCTACTACTTCAAATTGCATAGGCACTTTATTTGTTTTGCCATTCATACGCACACTTGCTAAAATTGTGCCTTTATTTTTGCCTTCAATAACATCTTTGAAAGTTACCTTAATAGGGTCTTTTTTATTAAACTTGTCAAAAAAATACTTGCGTATAGTCTCATCTCTGTCTGCATCAGCGGTATTGATTTTTGTAACATCAATTGTTGCTGTGGCATTATTGAGTTGAGATTCTAAACTTTGCGCTGCGTTTGCTTTGCCAAATTTAAAAACTACATCTTTAAATGTGCCATTTACCCCAATCTTTGCTGGAGTTTTGAAAGCTGTCCATTTTACTTCTGCTTTGTCTGCATCAATAATTGCAGCAGATGCGATACTGCCTATGAGAAACATACTTGCAATAATCCTTTTCATACTCTCTCCTTTTGTAAATTATTGTGTAGATACACTTTTAAGTATAGGATAAAAAAACAAATAAGCTTTTCATAATGTCTAATTTTAATGATTTAATGAGGGATTTGCTATAATGTAAAGATATTCACATTATTTTAAAGGATTGAGCGATGAATCTCTCACAAAGTATCAATGATTTTAATGAAGCAAAACAAGTCATTCCTGGAGGAGTGAATTCTCCTGTAAGGGCATTTGGCTCTGTGGGTGGCACACCACCATTTATTGCTAGAGGCAAAGGTGCATATATTTATGATGAAGATGGTAATGCTTATATTGACTTTGTGCAGAGTTGGGGACCGCTGATTTTTGGACACGCAAATGAGGTGGTAGAATCCGCTCTTATAGAGGCAATTAAAGATGGACTAAGTTTTGGCGCACCCACAGAGAAAGAAACTACTCTTGTAAAGCAAATTATCTCCCTTACGCAAAGTGTGGAAAAAATGCGTCTTGTAAATTCTGGCACAGAAGCGACAATGAGTGCATTGCGTTTGGCGAGAGCATATACACAAAAAGATGACATTATTAAATTTGAAGGTTGTTATCACGGACATTCTGATAGTTTGCTTGTAAGTGCAGGAAGCGGTTGCGCGACTTTTGGCACACCAAGCTCACCAGGTGTGCCAAGCGATTTATCTAAACATACGCTCGTAGCGAGATATAATGATATAGAATCTGTTCGTGCTTGTTTTGAGACAAGTAAAAATGTGGCGTGTGTGATTATTGAGGCATTAGCTGGAAATATGGGATTTGTCCCTGCCAATAAAGATTTTATGCGTGAGTTAAGAGCATTGTGTGATAAATATAATGCTCTTTTAATTATTGATGAGGTAATGAGTGGCTTTAGAGCTGGGCTAAAGGGTGCGATAGGTTTGTATGATGTAGAGGCAGATTTGGTTACTTATGGTAAGGTTATTGGTGGAGGTATGCCTTTGGCTGCTTTTGGAGGGAGAGCGGATATTATGGATATGCTTTCTCCTGTGGGTGGCGTGTATCAAGCAGGAACTTTAAGTGGCAATCCTATTGCGGTAAGTGCGGGTATAGCGACTTTATGTCAAATTAAGGCAAATCCTGCTTTGTATGAGAATCTTGAAAAGTTAGCAAAGCAATTGATTGAGGGATTAAAAAATGCGGCACAATCACATAAGATTCCTTTGCAGGTGGATTACAGGGGTAGTATGTTTGGATTTTTCTTTAATGAAAATGTGGTGAAGAATTTTGATGATGCCAAAAAAAGTGATACGGCAATGTTTGCGAGATTTCATCAAAAAATGCTACAAAAAGGTGTGTATTTCGCCTGCTCGCAGTTTGAAACAGGATTCGTTTGTAGTGCAATGAATGAAGAAATAATTGATGAGGTAATAGCAAAAGCCAATGATGCCTTTAATGAAATCTTGTATGAGAGTTAGGGAGCAATGCAATGGAGAGTGATAAAAAAGAAAGAAGCAGTCAAAACATACAAGATTCTAAACTCTTAAATTCTAAGAGTTTAGAATCTCAAACAGCGGATTCTAATGAAACAAAAAGCACATCTTCTAAAGAGACAGATGAGAAAGAAAAGCCGACTTTAGGTATTGTTGTAAGTGGAGCAAATGATTTAAGTGTAGGGATTTCTATCGTTGTGGCAGTGCTTTTGGGTATAGGTATTGGCATACTCTTAGAGCGTGTGAGCGGACAAAAATGGCTTTTTTGGCTTGGCGTAGTGTGGGGTGTAGCAGCAGCAATTTTGAATCTTTATCGCGCATATAAAAGAGCGCAAAAAGAAGCACAAGAGTTGGCTGCAAATCCGCGTTATAGCTATAATGCTACGCACAAAGATGATGAAGATTCACAAAATGGCGTATATTACTAAAACATCGTGCAAGATTCTAGGCATACTCATTGTTATTGCGTGCGTTGGCGGAATAATTGCCTTGATACAAAGTGCGGCATCTTTGGCGAGTTTTGAAGTAGGTTTTGTGGGTTTTTCACTTATCGTGGGGAGTTCATTTATCACTTTGCTTAAGCGTCTAAAAACTCAAGATTCTGCGACAGAATCCATAAAAGACAATGACAAAAAAGAGCAAAAAAATCAAGATAATCAAGAAACAAATCCACAAAGAGCGCAATATGAGCAAGAGAAAATGCCAAATTTTTCAACGCGTTTTGTGATTGGCGCACAGATAAGCTTATCATTTTTGCGACTTTTAAGCTATGTGTTTTTTGCTCTTATGCTTATAGCATTATTTAAGTATCAGCTTTTTACCCTTAGTGCGTTTTTTATTGGGTTGTGTATAGCGGTAGTTGTGTTTGTGGGGTTAGGATTTTGGATTATCACACAAGCTAAGGTGCGATAATTTTTGGGATAGTGTGATATTTGCAAGTGCGTTTTTTGCGCCTATTAATGATACAAATGCACCACTCTCGCCCAAGTTTAATCCTATGCCGAGCATAGTAGAGCGCAGATTCAAAGCCTCTTGCAAATGTGCTTGTTTTTGATGCACACTTGTGTTGCGGATTTTTTGGAGGATTCTAATATGTTGTGGCAGAGTGATATTGAGGTAGAACTTCAACGGATTTTTGCAAAAAAGATTCTCAATAAGGTCTCTTATAGAATCATTTTTGAGTAATGTAATATAAGTGGCTAAATTGGGTTTGCTCTCAAACATATCCTTTATCTGAAAGCTAATGCCCTGCACTTCATAGGGAATATCTAAAATATGCTTATTTTGTGTGCCAAAAAATGCAAAAAGCCTTTTAGCAAACTCCCACATTTCTTGCTCAAAGCTTCGCGCATAGAAAATAATAATAGACGAGCAATCCGCACTATTTTGCTTATCTGCTCGTATTTTTTGTAGCTCTAACTCGGCTTTTGTAATATTTTCTAATGTGCAAACAAGGCAATGCTTCATAAAACTCTCACCCAAATTGAAATCTACAAGCCTTTGCTTCATATCGATAAATTCTTGGCTTTGCAAGGCGTCAATGTAGTATGTTTTAGAATCTATAAAGTAATCTTCTGGTTTTTTGGGCTCTATGCGTAGCGGGTATTCATAGGGATTGCCATAAATGGTAAAGGTATGATTATTATACTTAGGTGTTGTGAAATTAGCCAAATACACATCACGCACCTTGCCGAAGTCCCCTCGCACCAATTCACGCAAATCCTCTATGATAAACCACACTTCAACATCAAGCTTTTGATAATAATCTGGCGCGATATGCGGGGGTTCTAGCTTTTCAGAAACGCGTGAGACTTTTGCGACAAAGAGATGTTCTAAATCCGTGAGAAAAAGCTGCAAAGGGCATATATAGCTATGGGCTAAGTCAAGTTGTGGCTGCTCTTTAGAATCTTCTGTGTTACTCATATTACGCAGTTTTGAGCGCACCTTGCCAAAAGCCACCTGCCCATAAATTTTGAGAATCTCCAAATGTTTCCCTATCACATTATTTTCATAATAGGGATTATAAAGTATGAGATAGTTTTGCATTGGGATTCTTAATGAGAAAATGCTAGTTCTGTAATGATTTAGAACTTCTTGGACAAATTACTTAACCAATTACTTAACGAAGCTAAACCTTTTGTGATGAGTGGTCCTGCTATTGCTGTTGCCACATCTTTTACCACTTCTAGAACCCCATCCCAAAAACCCGACTTATTTTTATCACCATAGTCCCCCTCATAAACTTCTTTTTGAGCTTCTTTATTTATCACAACAACTTTGCGTTTGGGTAAGTTCTTTTGTATGTAATAAAATAGCTTATCAGTATTATATGGATTTTTTCCTTCATATCCTGCGCTAAAATAAATAGGGTCTATATCAATGCCTGTGTTTTCCTTGATTCTTTCTTTCAAGATTTTTACTTTTTCATCAAGTTCAGCTTTAAGCAGTTCATTTGGCTCTCGCTTCTCATAATCCATTCTAGCCTCTGGATTATCGCTCTTATCGCATTTATTCATAGCGACAAGGATTCTTTTTTTCACATCTTTTAGCCCCATCGCTTTTCCTATGAGCTTGATACTTTCAAACGCACTGGCATAATCTCGTGATGTAGCATCAACGAGAATGAGTGTTAAGTCGATAAGTGCATTGTCGTCTTCATCTTTTTCTTGTAGTAGCTCGTAAATTTTATCTTTATGGGTATCATCTTTCACCCCATCGCCTAAGCCCGGGCTATCATAAATGGTGATATTCTTACTAATCTTGTATTTTTGTATTTCCATAGTTGTAGGCTTATGGCTTGTTCCAATATTGGGGGGAGTATTGCTTTCTTGGGTATCATCTTTAAGCAAAGCCTTGATAGTCGAGCTTTTGCCTACGCCGCTACCTCCGATTATGAGTATATTAAGCTTTGTTTGATCAATATACTCTGTATAGCGTTCTAAGAGGTTTTCCAATTTAAACTTATCTTGCACGGCTTTCAAAAAAGCCATCTCTTCATCTGCCATAGTTTTGTGCTCTGTTTCTGACACTTTGTCTTGTTTGTCTGTCATATTTACCATATTTATTCCTTTTGATAAATTTTGTATTGCTCACATTTTGAAATGAACAATATCAAATCTACCATTTAGGATATTTGAAGCCACTTATTTATCCATCATCGCCCCAGTCGCCATTTTTGCAACTCTCTAGGCTTTCTTTATCCTCTGTGATAATCTCACAACGCACCATATCTCCAATGGTGATGTTGTTTTTATCTATGCCAATAGTATTTAAATCCACTGCATCAAAGTTGCTTTTAAGCCCACAAGCCTTACTTGCCCATATATCAAGTAGCATTTGTTGTCTTAGCATATAAATATCAACCCCTCGTTCCATAGCCATTTGAATAAAAAAGGTTTGTGCCACTTTTTTGCAATACCAATTATCTAAGCCTGTGTTTGCGAGAGAATGAAGTGTATGGACATATTCTTTAACGGCATTGCTTAATGCCTTTTCATCTTCATAATCACCCGCTACATAGAATCTTAAATCATCTGAAAGCCTAGAGTAAAGCTCTGATTCGTCTTCAAGAGCATTTGTCCTTAATAATAAATCAGCATACACTAAATCACAAATCTTGCCTTTTCCTATCTCTAGGCATTTGTTTGAGATTCTCTCTATATCCTTTTGCTTTAACTCCTCATCTGCATCACAGATTGAGATAAGTATAAAAGCTATTGCAAACACTTTGCATATATTTTTCATAAGCATTTTGCCTCCTTAATTTAAGAGAATAAATCTTTTATATTTTTGCGTAGCATATAGAACCCATTAGAAGATTTTTTCTTAGTCATTATCTGCCCACATTTTGGGCAAATGGGCATATCTAAGAGTGAAAGCGCATCGCTTTTTGGTGTAATAAGCTTACTTGTGCCACATTTTTTGCATATTGCTTTGTAGGGTTGAGGTTGTATCATTTTGTTTCCTTTATTTTTGTGTAGAATCCACACGAGAGATTGATGGTTTGATGAATGTGTATATGCCAACTATATACAGAGGAATAATAAGCTTAAATATACCTACATAGAGGGCAATCACTGCTAATGTTTCCTCCACATTAAACACATTGTCACACAAATAAGATGCAAATCTACTTCTCATTGTTTGCTTCCTGTATGCTTGTGATGAAAAAATACACTATTCCTACACATACGAGAATTACGCCAAGTGGAGGAACAACGATACAAATCATAATCACAAAAGCCAAAAAAAGTGTCTTTGCATTTGGAATCCCAGAGTAATAAAGAAAATACAGCAAAATCGCATTGATAATCCCTAGTAAAACTATTCCCATATTCTATTCCCTTTAGTGTTTATCATCTGCTTTCTTCATTTTCATATTTAAATGCGCCTTTATTCCTCACAAAAATCTCTTAGCAACATTCAACACTTTTTCTCTTTTGTGTTGTGCAATCTCAAAAACATTATCGAGCAATTCATCAAATTCCTCCCTATGAGCGTCTCTATATGTGCCTATAAGGGAGAGTGCTTCAAGTATATGTCTTGCCTTATCCTCTGTGCTTTGTGAATCTAGCCCCTGCACGAGAGGCTTTAGCTTTAAGCCTAGGGAGGTGAGGGCGTATAATTTGCGTATCTCCCATATTTTGAGGGTTTTTGCTAGGCTAAAAATCGCTTTTATAAGTTCCAAAAGTTCCCCCTCGCTGATATGTTTGAGATTCACCAAGTCTCCTAGTGCTTACTCTTTGCCACCGCATCGATAATCGCATCTATATTTGATTCACATTTATTAAAGGCTTGGCTAAGATTTGCTATATCATTTAGAGAATCTGTCTTATACTCATCTTCAATCCATTGGGGATTTTCCTCGTTATACTGCTGCAATTCTTTATAGGCATTTTGAAAAGATTCATATGCCTTTCTTATTGCCTCTTCATCGCTATATTTACTCTCAAGCGTCATTGCGAGATTATTAAGAGCAAATCCTGCCTTGTCTAAAGGGCTAAACAATGAGCTTTTGCCTACAAGATTATCAAAAGTATTAGAAGCCGCATCAACAAAATCCCCCACACTAAGCAATGTATTTGTGATTTTGCCACCAAGCATAGCGTCTATCTTATCTAGTGTGCTAAAGTCTGTGTTTTCAAGATAGTCATCTACTTTTTTTGAAATTGCTTGAGCTTTAGATTCAATGCTTTCGAGAATCTCTCCAATTTGAGCGAGGATATATTCGCCTGTATCCATATATTCCTCTTTGGCTTTAGAATCTAAATACTTTTTTGCAATTAAGCCAACTGCGCCAATGGCAATGCCACCTAAAATTACCTTTTTCATTTGTGTCTCCTTAAAGAGTGTATTTCGCTTGTAAAAAGCTTGTCGTAATATTAGAGAAGCCTTGCGACATATAATGTCGTTTGCTCTGCAAAAATACACATTTCATAGAATCTGCTCCATATTTTTTGTATTTTCTTGCAAATATGTTTGTAAAATATTCTCAAATTCGCTTTGCAGTGCTTGTGGCTCTAAGATTCTTATTGTGGGTAGCCACATTTTCGCGAGATTTAACACTTCATTTTCAAAAGCATAGTTCATTTCAAATTCCGCGCCTTGTGAATTTGCTTTGAGTTGTCTAAGATTATTTGGCAAACCTTTGCGCGTGAAAAACTCTAGCGCGTTTGCCTGTATGTGGATAATAGCTTTATGCAGTTTCTCATTGCGCCACTCCGTGCTTTGGTGCTCTATGAGCGCGAGGATTTCTCTATCTGGCTTGAATTGTGCGCGATTTCTAAGCAGATTGTCAATCTTGCTTAATGCAAAATGCTTCAATTTATGATTTTCCACGCACAAAAGATACCAAACGCCTTGAATATGGATAATTTTATAAGGCTCGACTAAGCGCGTTTTATCCTTATAGATAAAGCTTACCTTATGCGATGTGATGATAGCTATGCTTAGGCTTTCAAATATCTCATAATGGGGGATTTGGCGATTTGGCGGAGTAATCATAAAAGTTTTTGCGATATTGGGATTGAGTAAATCCACTATAAATGCAGAATCAAGCTTTGGGTAGAGATTTTTAAGCCCACTATGCAGGGCAAAATGCTTTATATCTTTATAGCTAAGTCGTCCTAAGGCGTATGGCTCTAATGTGTAGATTCCATTGCTTTTAAGGATTGGCAAATGTCTGCAAAGCCTCTCCATATCGCGCTGAAGTGTGCGTAAGGATACATTAAACTCTTGACAAAGTGCTTTTAGCTCTATATCTTGTCCGTTTAAAAGGAGCTTTAGAATCTCAATAAGACGCGTTGATGTATCATCTTTGCTCTGTGTCATTTTGCCAACTTTTTATCTTGATTTGTACTTGTAGAAAATCATACTACAAAAAAAAAAAAACGAGTCAAGCCTAGAATAATGAATGCTTTTGTTTCATTCCATTAAGGATAAATGATGTAAAATGTTAGCTTTTATAAAGTGTAGAAGTCAAAAAAGAATGAAAAAAGGAGAAAGTTATGAGTATTGAAAGATTCAAGATATTTGTTGATGAATATCAAAAAAGAGCAGATTATAAAGAGCCATTGGGCTTTGGTATTGCGCGTGTTGAAATTGGTAAAAAATCTAAAGCCGTGCTATGTGCGACATATCCTACAATGAATTGGCAAGGTGAGAATCTCGGCACTTACGCAGTGCTGTGTGAGAGCGCGCAAGAAGCTGAGCTTATTTCACAAAGTGAAAATGAAGCGGTGTATGGCATTAATCAAGAATTTGTCAATAAAGCTTTAGAGCTTTATGCACCATTTTTGAGTGAGGCATTGGGAGATTGTCAAACACATAAAAATATTCAAGTGATTTTGGAACTTAAAAAACAAGCAAATAAGGGCAAACTTAAAACAAAAGGTGGTCGTGCGCGGTATCGTTTTTGTGTGATTTATAAAGATGAAAAGTGTGAAAGCGTAGAATCTGCGTATTTAAAACTTTTGGCTCTTTCTTTGGGAAAAGCACCTTTGCGTTCATTGCAGCTTGATGGGATTTTTGGGCTTTTACAAAATGTCGCGTGGAGCGGTAATAAGCCCTATGAGCTAGAATGGCTAAGAGAAAATGAGATTATATTAAAAATGGAGGGAGAATACCCCCATATTGATTTTGTAGATAAATTTCCACGATATTTAATGCAGGTTATTCCACAATATGATAATATCCGCCTTTTAGATTCTGCTAAAACTCGCTTTGGTGCGTATCTAGGCACTGGAGGATATACGCAAATGCCCGGAGCAAGCTATGTGAATTTTAATGCTGGTGCAATGGGAGCGTGTATGAATGAGGGGCGCATTAGTTCAAGTGTAGTAGTAGGAGAAGGCACAGATATAGGTGGAGGCGCAAGTATCCTTGGTGTGCTAAGTGGAGGCAATTCTGAGCCTATAAGTATTGGCAAAAATTGTCTTTTAGGTGTGAATAGTGCCACGGGTATTAGTTTAGGTGATGGTTGTATCGTTGATGGAGGCATTGCGGTATTAGCTGGAGGAGTATTTTACATTGCGCCTGAGGAAGCAGCAAAAATTGCTGAAATCAATGATACCTTTGTTGTGAAAGAAAGTAATCTCTACAAAGGCAAAGAACTTTCAGGCAAACACGGCATTCATTTCCGTTGTGATAGTCAAAGTGGCAAGATGATAGCCTTTAGAAGTAATCGAAAAATTGAGCTTAATAGTGCATTGCACTAGAATCCTAAAAATGGTATTGTTTTTGCTTTTATATGCAGTAGCTATGAGGCAAATTTATAAATTATGAGGGTATATGATGAGAACAATTTTTGCGCTGATATGGGCGATGATATGTATTGTAGTGATAGGCTTTGCAGAGCCAGAGGAGAGTGGTGAGATACTCTCTAATCCGTCTCAAGGTGTTGATAATTCTGCCCCTTCATTGCCACAAGATTCTCTTTCTAATCCATCAAGTGAAAATACGCCTCCTTCAGGACTTTTAGGCTCTGCTCCTCTTACTCCAGCCAATCAAATTGGTAGCGCACCTCTTGATGATATGCTAGAGAATGTCAATCAGTCCAATACTGCACTCAAAGCAGCAATGAGTTTTGCGAAAGAGGGTGATTATGAAAGTGCATTAGGACTTTTTACACAATCTTGCGAACAAGGCAATGCTGCAGGTTGCTTTGGCACAGGATTAATCTATATGTATGGTGCAAGTAGCGGTATGCCAGAACCCCAAAAAGCAGCAAATTATTATTACAAAGCTTGCACGGGTGGCGATGCTGTCGCGTGTGCCAATCTTGCGATGGCATATGATAATGGACAAGGTGTGAAAGAAGATAAAGTCCAAGCAGCGCAACTTTATGAAGTGGCTTGTCAAGGTGGTGATTCTTTAGGTTGCACAAATGCGGGTTGGATGTATGCTAATGGTGTGGGAGTGAAAAAAGATTATCAAAAATCACTCGCTTATTATAATAGTGCTTGTCAGCTTGGTAGTGATTTGGGTTGCTATAATTTAGGGCTTATGACAAATACCTATAATGTATATGGTATGACAAAAGATAAAATGGGTTATGTGGAGATGAATTATGTAGCTTGTCAGCAAGGAGACATTGTAGGCTGTGGGAATCTTGGCTGGATGTATGCCACAGGCTCAAATGGGGCAGATAAGAATTATTATAATGCAGCAAAATATTTTACTCTTGCGTGTGATAGCGGACATATTCAAAGTTGTAACAACCTTGGTGTGCTTTATGATGGAGGATTTGGTGTAAGACAAAATAAACGCAAAGCCATTGAACTTTTTGGTTTAGCGTGTGATTATGGTATTGAATCGGGTTGCAATAATTACTCATTAATGAAAACAAAAGGGAGTGTAAGCGCAGGAAATAACTTGCTTTTTGGCTTACAATAAATGCGACTTAATCAGTATATTGCTCATCATAGCACTTATTCTCGTAGAGAAGCGGATAAACTTATAACTGATGGGCGCGTAAAAGTTGGGCGCGTGAGGGCAGATTCGCATTATGTATTAAAAACAGGTGAGAATGTATTTATTGATGGCAAAAAGCTTATGCCAAAGGAGCATTTTACTTGTATTGTATATCATAAGCCTAAAGGTGAGATTGTAAGTAAAAGTGATGACCGCGGACGGCGCGTGATATATGAAAGCTTAGAGGCAAAGTTTAAACATTTTCTATACGTAGGGCGATTAGACTTTGCAAGTGAGGGGTTACTTATTCTCACTGATAGCGCACCTGTTGCTAAAGCCCTTATGGAATCTAACTTAGAGCGCACTTATCTTGTGAAGATTAATGGTGAAGTTACAAAAGAGATGATAGAGGCAATGCAAGAGGGGTTTAAATGTGATGATACAAGGGCTGGTGGGCATAGTAAAAGTAGTATTGTGGCTATGGAGTTTGCTCCTTTTAGCTCGTATGAGATTCTTAAAAATGATACAAAATATAGCAAAATCAAGGTAAGTATTACAGAGGGAAAAAATCGTGAATTGCGGAGGTTCTTTGCTGCATTTGGCACACAAGTCCTAGATTTGCGGCGTATAAGCTATGGTTTCGTGCATCTCAATGCTTTGCCCTGTGGTAAAAAGCGATTTTTTAATAAAGATGAATACAGACATCTCCATACATTTTTGCGTGAGAACACCATATCTACGCCTTTACATAGAGACAAACAACATAAGATAGATTAACAAAAATATCAATTTACATATTGTATTTTAAAATTTTGTGATATAATCGTGCCTTTTTTATAATGATAGTGATATTAATGAAAGAACACAAGGAGAAAAAGCGTGATATGCTTAAAAGGCATTCATAAAACTTACCCTAATGGATTTGTTGCTCTTAAAAATATTAATTTAGAAGTATCAAAGGGCGATATAATGGGGATTATCGGCTATTCTGGTGCAGGAAAAAGCACGCTTATACGCATTATTAATCGCCTTGAAGAGCCTACAAGTGGAACATTATTTATTGATGATGTAGATATGCTTAAGTTAAAACAAAAAGAATTGCAAAAGCAAAGGCAAAAGATAGGTATGATTTTTCAACATTTTAATCTTTTGGGTGCAAAGAATGTCTTTGATAATGTCGCTTTTGCTTTGCACATTGCTAAATGGGACAAAAAGGCTATAAAGCCACGCGTTGATGAGCTTTTAGAGCTTGTAGGTTTAAGTGAGCGAGCCAACTTTTATCCAAGCCAATTAAGTGGTGGGCAAAAGCAGAGAGTAGCAATAGCAAGGGCATTAGCCAATCACCCTAAAGTGCTTTTATGTGATGAGGCGACTTCAGCCCTTGATACAAAAACGACACAATCTATTCTCGCATTATTGCGTGAGATTCAGCAAAAGCTAGGTTTGAGCGTGGTGCTTATTACGCATCAAATTGAAGTCGTGCGAGAGATTTGTAATAAAATGTGTGTGATGAGTGATGGTGAGATTGTGGAGAGGGGCAATGTTAGCGAAGTGTTTGCTACACCTAAACATCACATTACGCGCGAACTCATTTCTTTTCTCCCTCAAGATGAAGAGCATATTATCTCACATTTGGAGGATTTGCATAATGTGTATAGGGTGATTTTCACAGGTCCTTATGCGCAATCTCCGCTTGTAAGCCAAATGATACGCAAATTCGATATTGATGTAAATATCTTAAGCGGACACATTGATGAGCTTGCTACAGGTAAAATCGGGCATTTGGTGCTTAGAATCATTGCTTCAGATTCTAAAAGAGATAAGGCATTAACTTGGCTTAAAGAGCAAGGAGTGAGTATTATAGATATAGAATCTAGTGTGAAAGATTCCCAACATATTTTAGAATCCACTCCCATAAATACGCAAGATTCTATATCTACAGCACAACAAGGAGGGAACAATGCTTGAGTTTTTGGATTTGTTCGAGCGGCATTTTCTACTTTTTTTGCGCGATATTTTTACCAACCCAATCGCATTTAGCCTCGCAAAAAGCGTATGTGAAACTCTCTATATGGTGAGTTTTTCTGTATTATTTGCTTGTGTGTTTGGGTTGCCTTTAGGCGTATTTTTAAGCGCAATTAAACCTTCAGGCATTATGGCAAATCCTATGTTGTATAGAATCTTAGGCTCACTTGTGAATATCGTGCGCTCATTTCCTTTTATTGTGCTTATTTTCTTGCTTTTACCTTTATCGAAAGCTCTCATTGGCACAAGCATTGGAAGCACAGCAGCGATTATCCCGCTTGTGATTGCTGCTACACCTTTTATTGCACGGCTTTTTGAGGGTGCATTTGATGAGGTGGATAAAGGACTCATTGAAGCCACAATGAGTATGGGTGCGAGTAAAATGCGTGTAGTTATGATGATGATTAGTGAGAGTTTGCCCTCACTCACAAATGCTATTACGATTACGGCAGTAAGTTTGGTGGGATTTTCTGCTATGGCAGGAGTTGTAGGTGCTGGAGGTTTGGGGGATTTAGCCTATCGCATAGGTTTTCAGTCTTTTAAACCTGATATTCTTACTTATGCGGTGATATGTATTATCATTTTAGTGCAGTGCATTCAATCACTCGGTGATTTTATTGTAAAATCTTTACGAACATATCGTTAAATCTAACATAAAGGAGAAATATGAGAAACTTGTTAAGTTGGCTCTTTTTAGGGGGCTTGATTGTAGGCTTTGTAGCCTGTGGTGAAAATGGTGATAATGCTAAAAATGCTACACAAGTAGAGAGTGAGGCAGAAGTAAAAACACTCAAAGTTGGTGCTACACCTGTGCCTGCTGCGGAGATTTTGGAATTTATCAAACCACAAATGTTGGCAAAGGGTGTGGATATGCAAATTCAAGCTTTTACAGACTATGTTGTGCCTAATGTATCTTTAGCAGAGGGAAGCAGTGATGCAAATATGTATCAGCATAAGCCATTTATGGATAAGACAAACGAGGAGAAGGGTTATAATCTCGTGGCATTAGCACCTATTTATGTTGTGCCACTTGGATTTTACTCTCATAAAATAAAGCAAATTGATGAGTTGCCAGAGGGTGCAAATATCGCAATTCCGGGTGATGTGTCAAATATGGCGAGAGCTTTTATACTGCTACACGATAATGGTGTGATTACACTTAAAGACCCGCAGAATCTAAATGCAACGGAAATGGATATTATAGAAAACCCTAAAAAACTTATCTTTAAGCCTATTGAAGCAGCTTCTTTGCCTATGGTGCTTGATAGTGTCGATGGTGCAGTCATTAATGCAAATTATGCCTTGCAAGCAAATATGAGCATTAAAGAAGCACTTTTTCACGAAAATGATAAAAGTGCGTATGTGAATGTGCTTGTCGCGCGTGAAGACAATAAAGACGATGAGCGTATAGCAGTGCTTAAAGATGTACTTTTGAGTGATGAAACAAGGGACTTTATCCTTGAAAAATATAAGGGTGAAATTATCCCTGCAAATACAAAGGAGTAAAAATGAAAAAAATAGCTGCATTATTATTAGTAGGATTAGCATTTGTTGGCTGTGGTGATGGAAAAAAAGATGGAGAATCTGCCGTCCAAGGACAAAATGTGGGACAAGATTCAAAAGTGGTGCTCAAAGTTGGTGCTACACCTGTGCCTCACGCAGAGATTTTAGAATTTATCAAGCCTGATTTGGAAAAAGAGGGTATTGACTTGCAAATCGTGCAATTCACAGATTATGTAACGCCAAATAGCGCACTTAATGATGGCTCACTTGATGCAAATTTTCATCAGCATAAGCCTTTTTTAGATTCTTTAATAAACGATAGAGGTTATACTCTTACACCTATTGCTAATATTCACGTTGAGCCTATTGGTTTGTATTCAAGTAAGTTTAAAAATATTGATGAGTTGCCAAATGGCGCAGTTATCGCTATTCCTAATGACCCAAGCAATGGTGGGAGAGCACTTCTCTTACTTGAAGCAGAGAAACTTATTAAATTAGCAGATTCTACAAATCTTCAAGCTACCGAACTTGATATTGTTGAAAATCCTAAGGAATTAAAGATTAAGCCTGTGGAAGCTGCGCTTTTGCCACGCACATTAGGCGATGTTGATGCGGCAGTGATAAATGGGAATTATGCCTTGCAAGCAGGTTTAAACAGTGCTGATGCGCTTATTTTAGAAGGTGCGCAATCCCCTTATGCAAATATTCTCGTTGTGCAAAGCAGCAAAGTTGATGATGAGAATCTTCAAAAGCTTAAAAAAGCCTTGCAATCTCAAAAGGTAAAGGACTTTATACAAGAAAAATATAAGGGTGAAATCGTCCCTGCATTTTAATATTCTTAAGAGATATAGAGCAGATTCTATATCTCAAAACTTCTCGCATTTATGCACTTTATAAAGTCTTTAAAAATGCTTCTAAAGCTTCAATTTCATCACTTGTGAGATTAAGTTTTTGCAAGAGTGGATCAGTGTGAGGAAATGGCAAACTTTTAAGTGCCTCTGTGCTTTCTTGATTATCTATGTTTTTGGGTGGCTTAGGGTGAAACATTCCAGCGTTATAGGCATTAAGCACTCCTATTAAATGTGGGAATAACCCATTATGCATATAAGGAGCTGTCTTTGATACGCCTCGCAGACTTGGAGTTTTAAATTTGCCAATATCATCACTATTGTGCGTTACTTCATATCTCCCTAAATCTTCATATTTACGCCCAATAAAATGCAATCCTAGATTATGATATGCCCCATCGCTAAAACTTACTCCATTGTGGCAATTCATACATCTGCCTTTTGTGCGAAAAAGATGTAATCCCCAAATTTCCTTGTCCTTAAGGGCATCTTTTTTACCATTCAAGAATCTATCAAATCGTGTGGAATTTGGCATAGTGGAGCGTTCATAGGTGGCTATGGCTTGTGCCATAAGCTCGGGAGTGATTTTCTCACTCCCAAAAGCTTCTTTAAATTTTTGCCTATATATTTTTATCTTAGCAATTTTTTTAGCAGCAGATTGCGGATTGTAAGCCATTTCTTTAGGGTCAGCTATGGGAAAAAGGGCTTGAGATTCCAAATCGTTTGCCCTGCCGTCCCAAAATAACTCTTTCATAAAAGCAGACATTACTATGCTTGGGGCATTGCGCTTACTGCTCTGGCGATTATGTCCATAGCTTACCTTTCTACCATCACCAAAGCCTAATTCCTTCTCGTGACAAGAAGCACAGGCAATTTGATTTGAAGCAGAAAGCTTAGGGTCATTAAAAAGCATTTTGCCAAGCTCTTGCTTAGCTTTTGAGTAGGGATTAGAATCTGGATAGGGTGGGGTTTTAGGCAATGGAGCAAGTTCTTGCCATTCTACTCCCTCATCAACAAAAGGCTTTTGCCATTGCGATGAGGGTTTGAAATACATTTGACGCAGAGATTCTATATTTTTTGGTAGAGCATAGATATATGTTGCCCACAGCATTAAAAGATAAATACAGCATTTCATATTTACTCCTTTGTTTTGCATTGTTAATATCTATATCCTACTTGCACCCAAAATTGTCGTCCCACTTCATATACAGGCACAGCGGTGTTAGTTGAATATATGAGAGTATTTAAAGAACTTGTTGTTGTCATATTTTGTGTATTGAGCACATTATATACATCAAGATTCATAAAAAGCGTATTGCCTTTATAAACATTGACATCAAAGCCTATCCGCATATCCCAAGTAAAAGCACCTTTAAAGTGCATTTTGCTATATTGATTGCCGCTAAAGTTAGGGTCTCTATCTGGGCTATTGCTAGGAATAAGCACCATTCTGTCATATCCTGCACGATAGCGGAAAAAGTTATTCCATAACCACTTCGTGCGCCCAATGCTAAAACTATGCGTAGTATTAAGGCGCAAGGTGTATGGACGTGTGTAATTATCTGTGGGTCTATCGCGATATTTTATAATCTGCCCATTATACATAATATCTGTATCATCATAATAAGCCTCATCGGCAGCAAAAAGATTGTAGGTGCGTTTGGTATTTGTTAAATCAAATGCTAAGATAATAATATTTTTTATGCCCAATGTATCGATAGGAGCGGTATTGTTTAATGTAAGAGTAATAATATCGCTTTTTGAACTGCCATCATTGGTATAAAAATTATAGCTGTTGCTATATCCGGGCAGTGATGGAGCATTGCCACTTGATGCGCTTCTTGCTCTGCGCATTATCTCATCTTTGCCATTGCGATGAATATATTTAAGTGTGGCAGTAAAAAGCCATAGATTCTGTGAGATTCCTAGCATTAGCTCATCATCATAAGGGACATTGAGCTCATTAAATTTTGTGCCTTTAGTGCTTGTGTAAGCTGTGTTGAGTTTCCAATCACTAAGGACATTGTTGTTTAATCTTCTTGTATATCTGTTTTGTTGTGAAAGTGTAGAATCATAAAGACGATAAGAGAAGAGATTGCGTCCATAGTAGCGATTTGCCCCAAAGATAAAAGTGCTTTTATATTCTTTTTGTGCTGGTGTAATATAATTCATTGAAAAACGTGGTGCAAGGGTGTGTTTATCCATATAATTATCACCATCAAGCCTTATCCCAAAACGCATATTTATTTCCCCATATTTTTGTAAATCAAGCTTTATATCATCTTCAGCATAAATGCCATAGGAGAGGTTATGGAGTTTTACTTTACCACCATTATATATTACGATACTATTCATATATTGCCCTAGATATGAAATGCCATTTCTTGAAAAAGGAGCGTTAGAGCAGGTATCCAAGCCAAAATTATCTATTCTACAATTTGAAATGTTTTGAGTAAAGCCTTGCGGTGCGCCATTGCTTGAGTATGTATTGCCTAATCTATGCTGACTCACATCTTGGTAGATTAGCTCCCCACCTACGCGGAAGGTATGTGCGGTTTTCCACAGCTCTAATGGCTCAAAAGTCATATCACTTTTATAATTTAGAGTGTTTTGTAATTGATCTATATTTCCATATCCACCCTCATATACATATCCTGTATTCGTATTTGTAGGGATTGTCCAATTCTTATCTCCTACACTATAATACCACCAACGATAAAAATTTGAATCACTACGCCTTGAATTTTGCAGTCGTGAATAGCCTAAGCTATTTGTCCATAGCCCTCCTTTTGTATCCAACAAAGTTTTTACCCCAGCTTGATAGCCCCCCATTTGTATAGTATTATAACTATCCCTTGCAAGATTATTGTAATAGGTATTAAATTGTGGCA
Organism: Helicobacter japonicus; assembly: GCF_000762845.2. Lineage (GTDB taxonomy): Bacteria > Campylobacterota > Campylobacteria > Campylobacterales > Helicobacteraceae > Helicobacter_C > Helicobacter_C japonicus. The sequence continues at coordinate 23,731 of NZ_JRMQ02000017.1, forward strand.
TATAGCCCAAATTTGCTTCTAAAGTAAAGTTTTCTGTGGGATTGTAATGTGCCTTGATATAGTAATTATCGCTAATGCGCTTTTGTTCGCGCTTACTATTTAGCTCTGTGCCACCTACAAAACGACTCACATTATAGCTATTAAGAGGAATATAACTTTGTATGGTTGAAAATGAGCCAATAAGCCCTAGATTCTTTGTTATATATCCCTCTGCATTTGTCCTTATCAAATGCTTTATAAAATGGGGCTGATAATTTTCATCGCTTGAAGTGGCAAAGGCAGATTCCTCACTCTCATAGATATGATATTGCGTGAGTTTATCGCTTGTGTATTGATAGCTAATGCTCCCGTGAAATGAATCATTGCGAGGTTTTCGGACATTTGCTTCTACTACGCCACCAGTAAATCGTCCATAAGCGGCAGAGACATTAGAATCTTGCACAACAATAGATTCTAAAAGTTGGGTATCTACATTTAGTCCTTGTGAGCGTGAGCTTGGCAACCCAACTAAGTTGTTTGAATCTGCTCCACCAATAGTATTAAGGTCATTATTCATATTGAATCCGTCAAGCTGAAAATTATTTTGATAAAAAAGCCCTCCACTTATACTCATATTTGCAGGGTCTATTTCTCCCGGAGTTGTGCTTTTAAGCTGTGCATTGTCGTATTGCACATTAGGGAGGATTCTAAGGATTGAAGTTATATCGCCATTCCCGCTAGGATTAGATTCTAAAATGTTTTTTGAAAGAGAATTACCACTTTGATAGGGTTTTGTTTCATCTATGGTGGTTATTATTGAAGTAGGGAGTTTAACTTGTTTGTTTTTGTCTAAGTTTGTAGGGGAGTTGGGATTTGTCGTATTTGGAATCCCATTGTCTGCATATATACTCACTTGAGTTATAAGTAATAATATACTTATAGTATTTATTTTCATTACTTTTTACCTTTATTTAAAAAATATCATATATTAAATATATTTAGCTTTATATAAAATAAAAATCATTCTTATTTTATATAATAGAATCTTGTTTTTTACTTTTTATTATCTTTTATAGTGTAAAGTCAAAAAGTATTTTTATAAAAGGAGTTCATATGCAAAAAATTGGTTTATTTTATGGAAGTGATGGTGGCACTACAGAAGAGATTGCTCAAAAAGTTGCTGATAAGTTGGGTGATTGTCAAATATTTGATGTAGCATCTGCAAAAGCTGAAGATATGAAAAATTTTAATAATCTTATCCTTGCTACCCCTACTTATGGTTCTGGCGATTTGCAAGATGATTGGGATAATTTTCTCTCAAAGCTAGATGAAAACGCATTTGCAGGGAAAACGATTGCTCTTTTAGGGCTTGGCGACCAAGAAATTTATAGTGATACTTTCTGCAATGGCATTGCTCATCTTTATCAAAAGGTATCAAAGCAAGGCAAAGTTATTGGACAAACAAGCACAGATGGCTATACCTTTGATGATAGTGAGGCAGTTGTAGATGGCAAGTTTGTGGGTTTAGTTATCGATGAGGTCAATCAAGAAAATATGAGCATGGATAGAATCCATTAAAGGTTCTTTTGCTTAAAATTCTCAGTCCTTATATCAATGTAGAATGGCACTTTGCACTAGAAACATATAGCTTATAGTGCCACATACGATACTTAGCACAGGAATTTTAAAGCTAATATGCGCAACACTTACAATAAGCACAGCTATAATCTCATTAAGCCCATAGGGCGATTGCGTGAAATCTGTGTCTTTAAGGCAATATACAATAAGCATCGCAATAATTGCACTCGGTAGAACCTTTCCTAAAAAGATGATGGAAGCAGGTGTGGATTTAGCAAAAATCAAAAAGGGCAAGAATCTGCTAAGGAGTGTATTAAAACCAATAAGTGCAATAAGTGCAATTGAGTGCAAGGTTTCAGGATTCAAGAGATTTTCTCCTTAGGCTTAGCACGATACAAATCCCTACAAGTGCAGGAAGTAAAAACTGCTCTGCGCCAAAAATATATAAACTTACAAGACTTGTAATAATGCCAATAAGTGCGGGAGTGCGCATAGCTTTGTTGCGCCATTGCTCAATAAAAATTACAATAAAAATAGCACTCATCACAAAATCTAGTCCTTTTGGGTCAAAATTAAGTTTTGAACCAATAAGTGCCCCGAGAGTGCAGCCTATAATCCAATAGCTTTGGTTGAGAAAAGCAATAAAAAAATCAAACCATTGCTTATCTACGCCCTCTTTTGGATTTTTGAGATTTAAGAGTGCTAATGTTTCATCAGTCAAGGAATAAATCATATAATAAGACTTTTTACCCATAGCTTTAAATTGCTCAAGCACACTTATAGAATAAAAAATCTGTCGTGCATTAATCATAGAAACAAGCACAAAACTCTCCCACAATCCAGCCCCAGCTGCCATAAGTCCCACGGCAATAAATTGTGTCGTGCCTCCATAAATGACAATTGCCATAATCGCTGCCCATAACGCACCATATCCATTTTTTTCAAGCAAGATACCAAACACACCACCCATAAAGATATAACCTAGCATAATAGGAATAGTGTGAGGAAAAGCATCTTTAAATGCTAAAGTAATATGCGGAGGCATTTTACATTCTTGTTTGTGCTTGAATACCAAGAAGAGATAGTCCAAGAGTGAGGCTATGGCTTACCACTTTTAGCACATACAAATAACTATTTTGCTGTGGAGTTTGCAGAATTTTATGTGTATTATAGAATCCATGTAGCATTGCGGCAAGATTTTTTAAATATTCACAAATTTTTTGAATCTCCCTGTCGCGGAAGCTTGATTCTACGATATGTGTAAGGTATAAAGATTCAAAAAGAAGAGACTTTGCATCATCATTAAGCTCCAGAGCACCCTGTGGCATACATAAATCTTGTATATCCATACCAGCTTTATCAAAAAGCGTATGGATTCTAGCATTTGCATAATTGATATAATAAATGGGATTGCTAGAATCTTGCTTTTTAAGCGAGCTAACATCAAATTCAAGATGTGTATCAGGTTTTTTAGAAAGAAAAATAAAACGCAATGCATCAGCTCCAATATCATCAACTACATCTTTGAGGAGGATAAAATTCCCCGCACGCTTACTCATTTTATAAGGCTCATCATCTTTGAGGAGACTCACCATTTGAGAAAGTAGCACTTCAAGTTTATTTTCATCATAGCCTAAAAAATGAATAGCAGCTTTCACACGTGCGATATAGCCGTGATGGTCAGCACCCCAAATGTTGATATAATGCCCAAAAGGACGATTAAATTTATCTTGGTGATAGATAATATCTCCTGCAAGATAAGTAGGCTCTCCATTCTCACGCACAATCACACGATCTTTTTCATCACCTACTTGTGAAGAAGCAATCCATATTTTGCCCTCACTCTCATATATACCTTTGTGCGCTTTAAGAGTTTCTAAGGTTTCTTCCCAACGCACATAAAGGTTCTTTTCACTTACGTAATGATTGAATACAATGCCTATTTGTGCGAGATTTGTCTTAATTTCATCAAGCATCGCATTTTTGCCAAATTCGGCAAGTTGTGGAATAGCGTTTTCATTTGTGAAAATTTCACGTCCAAAATGCTTTTGACATTCTTTTGCCAACTCAATAACATACTCGCCTTTGTAGTAGCTTTCTGGATATTCTACCTGCTCTTTAAGAATATGTTCTTTTCCTGCTAAAAGAATTGATAATCCAAGCATTTGAATCTGTGCGCCTGCATCATTGATGTAGTATTCTGTGTCAATTACATAACCTAAAAATCTCCCTACGCGCGCAAGTGCATCGCCATAGATTGCACCTCTAGCGTGCCCTATATGGAGAGGTCCTGTGGGATTGGCACTGACAAATTCAAGTAAAATGCTTGGTTTTGTTATGTATTGTTTATTATCTTGTGTGTGATGAGTTTGTATATGTGATTGGGTTAAGATAAGCTTAGAATCTTGCGTATTTTGGAGATATTGCTCTGCCAAATATTGCAAAAAAGTAGATGTAAGGCTAAAATTCACAAAACCATTATACGCTTCTACCTTATCAAATTCTTTATATTGTGATAGCTTTTCTGCTAATTCTTGTGCAATAAGCATAGGGCTTGTTTTTTTGATTTTAGCAAGACTAAAAGCAAGAGGTGTTGCAAGATGTCCCAAATCCTTATTTTTTGGTCGCTCTAGTATAATGGAATCCTCTTTAGGAATGCCACTTGCCTGTGCAAGAAAGGTTTTAATGTGCTGATACATTAAGCCTCTTGTTTCTTTGTAGAATCTTGAGTGCTGTCTTGTTGGGTTTGAGTTTGTTTAATTTGAGATGGGTCGCGTTCATTTTGTGCGCTTTGATTGTCCTCCTCATCTTCTTTCACAGCTTTTTTGAAGTTTTTGATACCGCTACCTAATCCTTTTGCAAGTTCAGGGATTTTTTTTGCTCCAAAAAGAAGCACAATGATAAGTAAAATAATCAGTAACTGCGTAATGCTAGGTGGTGTCATAGAATCTCCTTTGTAAAAATAAAGGCATTATACCAAAAGTCTCAAATCAAAAGCTAAATATCGTCTTGCCATTTGTGGATTATCTCACTAAAACGTTCAAGTTGTTGATACTTGAGTGAGCGTGCAATAGATATGATTGCCTCTGTGGCAGTGAGAATATCATCATTAATCAGCACATAATCAAAATATCGTAAATGTTGCATTTCATTATAGGCTTTTTCTAGGCGATATTCAATCATTTGCATATCATCAGTGCCTCGAGCGATAAGGCGGTTTTTAAGAACTTCTTTATTTTTTGTAGTGATAAAAACAGACTTGGCAAAGTCGCCAAAATGTGCTTTAATGCTTTGATGTCCTTGCACATCAACATCAAAAAGCACAATTTTATCTTCTGCAAGTGCTTTTTCGACGGGTTTAAGTGAAGTGCCATAAAAATTGGTATGCACCTCTGCCCATTCTAAAAATACATTATGCTTAATATCTTGCAAAAACTGCTCTTTATCTACAAAATGATAATGCACACCATTAGTTTCTCCCTCACGTTTCTTGCGTGTAGTTGTGGAGATAGAAAAATAAATATCGTGGATAGATTCTTTAAGGGCTTTGGTTAGTGTGCTTTTACCACAACCGCTTGGTCCAGAGATAATAAGAATTGCTCCTTTACTCATATTCTTTCACTCATTTACTTTTGTCTTTAAAGCTAATATTGATTGTTACCTCAAGTCCATCAAGCATAGATTTAAGATTATCAGTGTGAAGACTTGTAATGCTGCTTTGCACTGAACTTGCTATCATATTTTTAACAAATTCTTGCGAACTTTCATTGCTATTTTTTGCTTCTTGTGTTGATATATTTGTGTTTGCTTGTGGAGATTCATCTTGCAGGTTTTGTTCCAATTCATCTTCTGCTAAGTCTTCTGTGCTTAAGTCATTTTCTTCTATCGTATCTTGCTCTAGTTCTGGCTCTGGCATATCAATTTTCTCACCTAAAGCTTGAGCCACATCAGGTTCTTTAAGTGCGATAAAATCTTCACCATTATCTACTTGTGCAGATTCATCAAGGGAATGAAGTGCTTGACTTACTTCATCGACTTGGTCTTTATCAAGTATGGTTTCAGGAGATTGGGTAGATTCCTCTTCTTGCGGTGTTTCATCAAGTGCAAGAGCTTCAACATCATTGAGCAAATCATTAGATGTATCTTCAGCAATTTCATCTTGTTCTATTTGTTCTGTGTTTTCAGATTCTAAAGGCTCACTCACATCTGCTAATTCTTTATTTTCATCTAATGCAGTA
>NZ_JRMQ02000018.1 GCF_000762845.2 Helicobacter japonicus
ACTTTGGTTATAGAGACTTCCACTCACATAAGGCTTATCTATATCCTCATCAAAGAAAGAAACAATCACTTCATCTCCAATTCTTGGAGTATGGTAAAAGCCAGAAGATTGACTAGCAATAGGAGAGGCTACTCTTAAAAAGGGAGTGTAGTGGTAGATTCCTTGCTTTTCATCAATATCTTCTTGTGCTGCATACAGATTGATTCTGACCTTTACTCTTCCATATTCATCTGTATAGATTGTGTTTTTCTTACTCTCTATATCCTCATCTTCTCCAATCACAACTCCTAGAGTGCTATTTGGAGCTTTGGGCTTACTCTTTAAAGAGGGGGTGTAGCTAAAGGTAATGGGTAAAAAAGTAAGAATATTAGAATAAGCCTTAGCAGAATTTAAAGAAGAAGTATCTAAGGAAGCAAGAGTGTTTATCCTTTGTGTTTCTGCATTACTTAACTCCTTCCCTGCCATATCCTTTAGATTATTTTTTGTAAAAACATTCTCTTTTTTAATGAGTTCATCATTGGAATTAAAGTTATTTGCCAAAAGAGCTTCATTGATGAATAGATGCTCTATTGCTATGATATAGAAATCTTTTAGATTGTCTTTGCTCTCTTTAATGCTTTGGGAGAAGTCAATATTGATGTGTTGGTTTAAAAATAAGTCATAAATGTTACTTTGTGCTTGAAAGCAATTGTGCAAGACTTGTGTCCTTTTTTCTTTTAAAGATAGAGGTGTTTTTAAATCAATATTTTGAGTAAAAGAAGCTTCGCTTAAGTAATTATGCTCATTATAAATGAAATCTTGTGTAAAAGAAGATTCTCCATTCTCTTTTTGTGAATTTAAATCACTCTTTAGACTTAGATTCTGTAAAGCAAAAGGATTCAAAGCATTCTCACTACTTTGAGTAAAGCTATTTGTCTTTAGGGTTTGTTGTTTATAAAAGCTTGTAATGCAAGGTTCATTTAGAGTATTATTGCTCCTAGGATTAAATAAAACATTTCTTGGATTTTCTTTCTGTGAAAAATCATTAAAGTAAATACTATGGTCGTCTTCATAGAAATAAATGCCACTATTATGGGCAAGCCTTGTGATAAAATCTAAATCACTCTCTTTATATTGTGTAATTAATTCTAATTTAGGATAGCTAAGGTGAAGATGAGAGAAGTCAAGATTCTTACCTATTGCCTCTTTATGAAAGTCTAAAGTAGTTTGTATAGCTTCTACTATCGTTTTGTCTGTATAGATTCTATTTGCTTTATTTAAAGACATTCTCATAAGGGGAGAGGTAAGGGTAAAGGTAAAAAAATGTTTATGGTTTAAACCTTTGCTTTCTTTAGCTCTGTTTAAAACATTTGCACTGCTTTGAGGATTTAATCCTAAATATTCTATAAAAGAGAGGATTCCTGTATAAACTTTTGTTCCTTGCTCTTTATTTCCTTGAAAGATTCCATTAGTATTTGAAGTCTTTAAAGAAGCAAGTGCCTTTATAGATGTATTGTTAAAAACTAGAGTATCATTCTCTTTAGGAATAGTGTAGGGATTTTCAATACTAAAAGTTGCTTGCTTGTTAATCAAAGTATCGGGATGAAAGTTTAAAGTAGAAGCAGGATTATTTAAAGCTGAAGTGATATGACTCTTATTTTTGATAGAAGTAAAAGAATCTAAAGCAAAAGGGTGTTCTTGTAAGCTTTCTATATATCCTTCACACTCAATTCTCCATAAGGATTCTAAACTTTCTTTAATATAGGCTTTGGTGATGAGAAAGGTAATATTATTAATGTTTAGAGAGAGAAAGGAGGAAGTGGGAGAACTCATAGGTTGTTCCTTATATAAGAGGAAGTGTTAGGTTTATCATAGTCCAATCTTTTTGTATTAAGTTGCACAAAATGAAGATGATTGTATTCTACAAAGGCAGGTTTTTGTTTGAGTAAATATTGTGCAAAACCTTTCTGATTCAATTTTTTCATAATGTTACTCCCCACTTTTTGTGATTGTTTATTTGCTTCTCCAATCCAAGTAGAAAATGCGAGAATATCGAGATTGGAAAATCTCTCTAACTAAATTTACCTTTAGTATTTTTAAGGTATTTCTTTTTGTAACATTTATTACTACCTTAAAATGATTTAACAACTAACAATGATAAATGCTTCTATACTCAACTAAAAGTGTAAAAGCATTTATACTTGGAAATTTTAGGCTTTTGTTTCTCTCCAATCATCACTTCCACTTGTTCCAGCAGCAACGTGTTCCCAAATGACTTTTCTATAATTGAGAGAAACTTTAAAAAGTTCCGTTTTGTCATTATTACCTTGCTCTTGTGCATTGGGCATCAAAAGATTAATATCTGTGATAATTGCATCTTCTAACTTTGTGGTAAAGTAATGCTCTTGCCCTCCACTTGTAGAGGTTCTAAACCAATGAATTTCTACACTTGTTAGTCTTTCCCCGCTCGTGAGTGCATTATAGAGTAGAGGAACAGCTTTATTTAAAGAACAAGTAAAAGAGAAAGGTTTATGCACCCTTTGCCCTGATGGTTGCCCACTTTGTGGATCTGTTGGAACAGTTACAATATGTGCTACTTCTTGTGCCATAATTTCATCTTCGTGTCCTGCTTGATAACGATTTCCAATGCTTGCTTCTGTGGAGGCTCCACTTGAAATAAGTCCTTGAGTAGAACCCTCAATCTTTATATAAGCTGGTTGTGCCATTTTGTCTCCTTGCCTTGTTATCTTTTTTTTAATGTTTTAAAATTTTATTTTAGCACATAAAAATTTTATTTTAGCACATAATTATAAAAAATATTATAAAATGATATAAAATTTTAACCCAAATTTAGGATAAGTGGCTTATGTTTAAAAAGATTTTTGCTTTCATAAAGACTAAATTGTTTGTTATTTTGTTGTTGCTCATATTTTTTGTTGTTTTGAGCATATTATTTGCATTTTGGGGTTCTTCAATATCTTTTAATGATATTTATATCTTTGGAAATCCCTATTTAAGATTTGGAATTTTATTTATATTATGGCTTATTATCTTCTTGTTTTTTTTTCTTAAGCCAATCATCAATTTTTTTATTTCGCTTAAAAGTGAAAAAAGAGCAAAATTGAAGGCTTTGAAAAAAGAAACTAATGATTTTGTGTTTAGAGCTAAAAGAAACTTTTTTATTTCTTTGCAAGACGCCAAGACGACTTGGAAAAAGAAAATAAAGTTTAAAAAACTGCCTTTAGTTATCATCGTTGGGGAAGAAGGTGCTGGGAAAAGCACTTTTATCAATTATTCTAATATAGAGTATCCCTTAAGTGATAGTCTGCAATCTTATAAGAAATTTCATCAATCTACAAATAACTTTTCTTTATATGTTTCTAAAAATGGGGCTTTGCTTGATACGGAGGGAAATTATTTTTCTCAAGAGAAGTTTTTTGTGCCTTCAAGCAGTGATGAACTTCCAGAAGATGATTTAGATAAAAATAAAGAATTTTTAATTAAAAAGAATATTTGGAGGAATTTTTTAAACTTTTTAAATAAAAACTTTTTTCATAGCAAACTCAATGGTATAGTTTTGATAGTAGATACAAGCTTATTTTTGAGCAATCCTAAAGAGTATTCAAAAGATATTATTCGTTATCTTGTGAAACGAGTAAATGATTGTGAGGATTCTCTTAATCTTAAATTTCCTATTTATGTAGTTTTTTCTAAGATTGACTTATTGGAGGGTATGAAGGAATTTTTTGAAATTTTTAATGAAAAAGTAACTGATAGAGCTTTAGGAATCAGTTTTAAAGACAAGTTAAAACCTGATATTTTAGATAAAGAGCTAAAGCAGCTAAGTCAGTCTTTATTTTTTAATTTTACCAACAAAAATCATTTTATCTATTCTTTAGAAGACAAAAACAAAACTTATTTTTTCTTAAAGCAGTTTGATAATTTGTTTGCTCTAGCAAAAAACTTTCTTTTAGAAATACAAACTGAAAACGCATTTAAAAATAATTCTCTCTTGAGAGGAGTGTATTTTGTAAGTGCTTATCAGGAAAATATTCCTAGAAATTTTTTGCTTGATAGTGTGTGTGAGAAATATAATATTAAAAAAGCATTGGCAAAAACAAATCCTTTACACAATAAGCGAAGCTACTTTGTTAAATCTTTATTAGAGGATATTATTTTCAAAGATTATTTTTTAAGCAGTATGAAAAATATTTTTAAAAAATTTTCTTTGTTGCTACTGGTTTTAATTATAAGTTTGAGCACTTATTTCTTATCTTTTTATTTTATCTCTAGGGATAAAGCAGAAAAAGAAAAGGCAGAAAATACTTTGACCGCATTGCAGATTTTACTGAGTGATGTAGATTATAAAAAGCTTGACATCAAAGAGAAAGCAAACTTGTTAGCAAATTTGAAAAATATTTTGGAAGTTTATCCTGAACTTTCAAAAAATAGTAATATTATGCAATATCCAAGTTTAAATATATCATATAGAGGATTTGTAGAAGCTCAAGACTTCTACTATAAATTGAATGAAGATGTGTTTAAAAATACTTTACTCAAAGAAATGGAATATATTTTGCAAACTGACAAAGATAACAAAGATAATTTAATAAAAACTTTATATATGTATAAAACTCTATTTGAACGAAAATATTTGAATAAAAATTTACTTAAAATTTGGATTAATGAGAATTGGCAATTATTAAATAAATATAATATTTCTAAGGAAAACTTCTTAAGCGGAGTTGATGACATTCAAAAGATTAATATGGAAAACTCCAATAAAGATGGAAAGAGTATTGAATCAGCAATTAGAGTATTGCAAAGAACGACAACAAGACCACAAAGGCTATATGTTTTATTGAATTTTTTAAATAGTGATAAACGAAAAGAAATTTATAGGCTTAAAGAAGAATTAGGTCCTGCTGCAAACAATGTGTTTGCAGAATCAAGCAAAATAACTTCAATAGATAAAGTCTATACCAAAAATGGAATGATAAACTTTTTGCAAAATCTCAATCAGAATATAGATAATATGATGAATATAGAATCGTGGATACTTGAAAGCACTGATAATCTGACAAAAGAAAATAGAAGTGCGCTCTCTATAGGCGTACTTAAATTGTATTTAATAGAATACCAAAACAAATGGGAAGATTTACTGCTCTCCCTTGAGCCCAAACAATACAATTCTAAAGAATCCGCACTTAACCAACTTGATGTTTTGTCTAAAAAGGACAATCCTATATCGGCTTTAATTAAAATTGTTAGCATTAATACTAAGCTAAATGAGGCTACTTTGCTTAGAGAAGCTTATAATATAGGTCTTAATGCCAGCGAGATTAAAACATATTTTAGTAATATTACCTATTTTTTTAACCCTTATCATAAAATTGCAGAACAAGATTCTCTTTTAAATTCTGGAGTTTCAGCAGTAGGTCTCAATATTGCCAATGATGTAAGGATTATGGAAGTTCTTGGTTTGGACATTAAAAATATTCAAACCAAAATTATAGAGTTTGGCACAAATAATACTCAAAGTATTGAAAATAAGATAGCTTATGCGCTTAATCGTGGGAAAGAACAAGACGATCCTTTTGTGGTGTTTGCTAATGATATTAAAAAGCTTCCACTAGAATTGGAGAAATATTATGCAAAATTACATCTATATGCTTGGAATCTTGTAGAATCTCACGGAATCTCTTTGTTTAATACAGCTTGGTTTAATGAAGTTTATACGCCTTTTATTAATGATATTGCTCCTTTTTACCCATTTAATGATGAAAGCACACAAGAATTAAGTATGGATTCGTTTAAGGGATTTTTTGGTAGAAATGGAACTCTCAATAGATTTTATGATAAATATTTAAATTCTGTGCTCGTCAAGAAGACAAATACTTATTCTTTAAATACTCAATCTAATGTTAAAATAAATTTTTCTAAGAACTTCTTAGATTTTATGAAAGAGACCAAAAATCTTTCAAATTTAATGTTAGGCTCAAATGATAATATAAAAGTCAATTTTACATTGCAAAGTTTAGATTTGAGTGCCGACTTCTCTTCCATAGAATTGCGATATAATTCTAATAATGCAAAATACGACCATACTTTACATTCTACTCTGCAAATCATCGGGGAACAATTTAATAGTAACACAAGTTTAAATTTAACAGCTTTTGATTACCATAATCCAAATTTGAGCTATCACAAAACATATAGTGGTGAATGGGCTTGGTATAGATTTCTGAAAGAAAATAAAAATAATAATGAATATAGTGTAATTTTCAATAATAATGAGAAATTATATTTTGATTTTAAACTGATTAATGGTATTTTAGAGGCTAGTCAAATTCTTGATATACTCCAGAGAATAAAAATCGTAGAGCGCATTACAATAGGAGGAAATAATAATGGCAGATAATGAAGAGAAGATCGGAGTGATTGTTGAAAATTTAGAAGAAATTTTAACTAGAGATAAAGCATATATTTTTGATAAAGAAGGTGGATTTATAGGGAGTGATTTGCAATCCTCTTTTTGTATTCAAGATAGGGAAAATAAGATACAAAATAAGCACTTAAAAATAAGTTTTGAAGAGGGTTTTTTTACCATTGCTCCTGTGGAAGATGCCATTGTTTTTTATAATGAATCTTTTTCTAAAATGCAAGGCGGCTTTGAGACTATTATCAATAAGGGGGATGTTTTTAGAATAGCAAATGTTCGGTTTCGTTTTGTAGATTGTGAAGAAATTAATGAAGAGTTTTTAAGAAGCAAGGAAAAGCTTGAGAATATTGAAGGGTGCGATGAAATAGAAGAGGAGATTTTAGAACCTAGAGGCAAGGTTCATTTTGATTTTAAAGAAAAGGAAAATATCAAAGAACTTATTGAGAGTAAGGCTGATTATGCTTTTATAGAAGAAAAGATAGACAATAGCTTTTTAAAGCAAAGTGATGAGAAAAATCCTTTAAAATTTGAATATCAAAATATTCTAAAAACTCTTGATAAAGCTTTAAAAGAATTACAAATGAATCAAAAAAGTGCAAAATTTAACGAGCAATATGGAGAATTAGACATTAAAGATTTAGAAAAGATTATTGCCAATGTTCCACTTATAAAATCTACAAAACTAATCAATCTTTTAGCTCTAAGCTTGATTAGTAAAGAATTATATAGCCCCATTTTTGAAGAAATGGAAGAAGATATGTTTATAAAATATCTCCAAGTTGCTATTCAGGGCAATATCAAAGAAGAAAAAGCTTTGTTTGAAAATTTAACTATTAAAGCTTTAGAGAAATATAAAAATAAATATTTATAAGAAGTTTATTTGATGAATAAATCAGGGTAATAAATATTGTTTTAAGTTTTTTAAATTATACTAACTCTTTTCATTAAAAATTAACTTTGAGGTGTTAATGAGTAGAAAAATATTATACAGAGAAACTTCTGTTAGGATTGATTTAGAAATGCAAAGTATTAATCACATCAGCATTAAAACAATTTATACATTAAAATTAGATGATATAGAGTCTCAACTAAGCGGGGGAGGGTAAATTCTACTCTTAGTAGCTCTCAAAAAAATTCTCATAAACACTTTAACTCTAAGATTTTCAAACGAAAACAAAATAAAACAAATTCTCCTCAACCCCAACAAAATCCAAAACAGGCATTTTAAATGTTTTGGTTCATCGCAGAAGACAATGCTTATTATCACAACAAAAAGTTTTTGTATCCAACATTATCAAGTTATACTAAGCTAGACTTAGAATCTTTAACAATTGCCCAATCAGTAAAAGACTTAAAATCCACTACCCCATTAAATACTCAATCAAAAAACAAAGAGTTTGAGAATCTATCCGCAACCCAATTACTCATCAATCCCACATTGGCAGACATACAAATTTTATTTAAAAACCCCTTTCATCAATGCTTTATTGTCGTTTCTAATAATCCTCCACCAAAAGACTATCAAAGTTTCTTTAGCATTAAGAATTTACCCAACAAATATGGAATCCTCACCATACAAGAACACTTTTCTAATGTTCCAAAGAGCAAAGCCTTAGAAAGTCGTTTGGGATTATCAGTAATTGATTCGCCTTTTACTTTGCAAGATATAGGAGGAGCAACTGCTTTAAAGAAATATACCGCTCAACTCTTAAGGGCAGAACAACAAGGCTATAAAGCAAAAGGAATCTTTCTAGTAGGTATTCCCGGGACAGGTAAAACATTCTTTCCTAAATGCTTTGCAGGAGAGCTAAAAAGAATGCTGATTGCTTTGAATCTTTCTCAAATTATGGAATCGGATTCTCCCATTTTGAAGCTTAATTCTATTTTTGAATATCTCCACCAAAGAGCCATAGATTACCCACAAGAAAAATTTGTTATTTTAATTGATGAGATAGAAAAGATGATAGGCAATGCTACTGCAAAAGAAAAACAAATGCTAGGAAGACTTTTAACCATTCTTAATGATATTAACACCCCCGCTTGTGAATATAAATTTAACGCTATTTTCTTTGCTACTGCAAATGATTTGGGTTCAATTCTAGCAAATAACCCTGAATTTTTAAGACGAGGGAGGTGGGACGAGCTTTTCTTTATTAATCTCCCAACTCACGAATACGCAATAGAAATGTTTGAAATCTATATTAAGAAATATAAATTAAATTTTGCATTAGAAATGATGAGCTTAGATGAAATCTTTGCAGAAATAGAAAATAAATACCAAAAGACAATACGATCGCTAACAGATTCCCTTATACCCCCGCAGAAATTGAAAACTTCTGCAAAAGATTGGACTTTGTTAAAAAAGCAGAAGGGGAAACTTTAAACGAGAGGATATTATAGAATGCGTAGAGATGATTATTCCTCTTACGAAGTCGGCTCAAGATGGGTTAAATAAAATGGTAGCTCAAAAAGAGTTATTTATAGAGATATAGGAAAACATAATGGAACAGCCAACTAAAGATTTGAATTTTGCAGAGCATCAATACAGAGTAAGCAATTTTGAGAATTTCAGAACCTACTTTAAATCAGGTAGATACCATTATTTTAATTTCCAGAAATCTTTTAGATTTGATTGTAGAGATTGTGATAAAGACACGCTGATTGAGTTTGGCAAAGACTACAAAGATAAAAATGGTAAGGAGATATTCCAAAATGATATTGTTTGCACTAAAGATTGCGAGGGACACAAGAAATATCATAGGGTTATTACACCTATGATGATGGTTTTTAGATAGAGATGAAAAGAGTATTGAAGTGGTAGAGCATATTCATTCTAAAAATTTTAAAATATGGCGTAATGTTTCAGGCAATGAAATGGAATGGAGAAAAATAAAATGAAAGTAATTAATAGAACACAATTTAATAATGAGGCAATAATAAAAGCTTGGGGAATGACTTTAGAAGATATAGAGTATTTGATTTTTGAAAAAGTTGGCAAAAGAAGTGTGGGTATTCACGGAATGTATAAGAATGGTGAGCGTATTTGCTTGTTGGTTGAATTATAGGAGTAGAGAATGCACAAAATAGAATGGACAGATAAAACTTGGAATGTGATTACAGGTTGCACACAAATAAGCCCTGAGTGTGATAATTGTTATGCAAAAGCAATGACAAAGCATTTGCAAGGAATGGCAAGAAAAGAGTTAGAAAAGAAAACAAATTTGAAATGCCAAGTGTGTGGTTTTGATTTTGTGGAGCATAGTGTGGTAGAGGAATACACTGAAATAGCACATTCTTATAATGATGATTATCAAGTAATTTGTGCGGGAGATTGTGGAGGGCTTGAACCTCATAAGGCTTTTGATTTGCCTAAATATTATCTAGGTTGGGATAAAGTCGTATTCCACAAAGAAGCCTTAGATGATATTTTAGACAAAAAGAAATATCCAAGTGGAAGCAAAATCTTTGTTAATTCTATGAGTGATACATTTCACGAGGATATAAGCGAAGATGATTTAGTTGAATTATTTAATATTATGAGTAAAAGGCAAGATTTAATATTTCAAATCCTTACCAAGAGAGCAAATAGAATGTTTCATTTTCTTAGTTGGGTTTTGCCTAGAACAGGATGTTTGACTGATGAATATTTAGATAAAAAAATGAAGTCTCATATTTGGTTTGGCGTAACTGCTGAAAATCAAGAATATGTAGATAAGAGAATCCCGAAACTTTTAAAATTAAAAGATGTTGTTAATGAGGACATTAAATGTTTCGTAAGCATTGAACCTATGCTAAGTGAAATTGATTTAACTCCATATTTAGACAAGCTAGATTGGGTAATCATAGGGGGAGAGAATATACCAAATAATCCAAACAAAGCAAGACTTATGAGATGGGAATGGGTAGAATCTATTTATAGGCAATGTCAGTCTAAAGATGTGCCATTCTTTTTTAAGCGATGGAGTGGCATAAACGCTAATCGTAAAGATTTAAGATGGTATATAGAACGCTGTAAAGAATTTCCAAGAGATTAAGGAGGAATAATGAAATTATATCAAAACAATAAAATGGTTGCGACATTAGAGAAAACAAATGTTTGTTTTGGCGAATATAAAAAAACTAAAAAAATAAAAATGTTAGGCATTTGGGAACTAAAAGACGACAGAGGAAATCTCATTGACAACCTTATCCTAGATTTTGAAGTTAAGGCTTTCAATGCAAAAATGCTTAGGAATATATGTAAAAAATTCAAAAGAAAATTAGCCTTGAGCGATGAGGAAGTAGAAATTATTGCTGATAATCAAGAGGAATTAGAACAACAAAGAATCGTTCTTGATATAAAGGGGTAGAAAAATGATACCAACAAAATTAAATTTTAGAGTATGGAGCTACTATGATAAAAAATATTTACCTCCAGAGTTTAAAGGAAGTGAGATTTATATAAATGCTTTTGGACATATCGGTTACACCAATCCAAAAAATGATAATCCTTGCTTACCATAAGATGAATTAGAAATTGAATTATTTACAGGATTCTACGACAAAAATAAAAAGCAAATCTATGTGGGAGATATTGTGCATATTAAACCTAATGATTTGGAGGATTTTATAGATTTTAGAAAAGATAAAGGATTTTTCTTGGTGCTTGGGGCAATAACGATGATTGGATAGATGATGATTAGTAAAACAGAAAGGGGGCAGAGGCAAGCAGACAGGGTCAGCTCTGCTACCTATTTTAATGACCCCGATTTTCGTGGCTCTGCCAATGAAAGTATAGCACAAAATGATTACATTATTCCACAAGAGAGAAAGATATTTAACGAAAAAGACATTAATAAAATATCTTTTGATGAAAGACTAACCTTATTACAATCTAATCAAGAAGAGATTGCTAATCTCCCAAGAGCAAGTGAAGTTTCAATCCAAGAGGAAGAAGATACAAAGCATAATAACAAGTTAGATGAGGTAAAACATATCAAAAGGATTAAGCTATGAATGCTCTTTTAATTATCAATTCAAAAAATAATAATTTTGCAGTGTTGTATAAGGATATTGAAAATATTTTAGAAAAATTTGGCAACTTTTCTAACCAAGAGAGTAAAAACTCTTCTTTGATTTTTTTTAAAAACTTTATTTTTGATGCAGCTAGAAAACAAGAATTTTTTACAGAGTTTGGAGAGAAACCACACTTTGAATAAATAATAAAAGAATATAATGTGGAGGCTATTTTTACTTATTTTGAAGAGATTAAAAAAATATCTTTTGCAACTTTAGATGAAAATAAGCAAATTAAAGATTCTGATGATTTTGTGAATCCTTATAAAAAATAAGTGATTGTAACAAATGTGATAAGAGTAAGATATGAAAGATGAGAAAAAATAATGAAGTGTGAGGGAATGGGATTTAAGGGGCTTTAAAAAGCTTTTATATGTTTTAAAATGCGTATAGTGAGTAATTATAGAGCTTTTTAAAGGTTAGGGACAAGAGGCTTAAAGGGCTAGTTTTACTGCTGGGGATTATTTACTTAAATTTAATGTTTGAAATCAAAGTAAAATCCCTCACTTTGACTTCAAACGCGAAATGACTTTGATTTTACGCGAGGGGTTACAAAAATTAACAATAATGGATTTATAGTCTTTCTTTCATAAGTTTAATTTCAATATTGTGTTTTCAAATTATTTTACTTTACAATAGCTTAATTTTTCCATTTTAAATCAAAGCACTACGATTTTAAATGGAAAAACTTTGATTTTAAATGGCGTTTTATACTTAAGCACTAGGTATTCTTTCTCTCATATTTATATTTTTCCCAGTATTCTTCCAAGCCCTTATTGAAATCAATCTCTAAATCTAATACTTCTTTAGGAAAGATATAAGGACGAGCAGAGGGGAGTCCATATTGCAGATTGGAGTAACGATTATAAGTGATGTATCCCTTATAATACTTTAAGGGATTTTTAACATCTTTATAAGTCCTAAAATTTTGCACAATAATTGCCCACATCATTAAGTAATATTCCTTGATACTTTCTAGTGTAGAACCTTTTGTTCTAGGGTCTTTGATATAGCCATATTTCACAGCCCAGCCTATACCCATCCATCTCTCCTCGCCATCATCGTGTTTGTTAAGGACTGAACCAATAGCACAATTATCTATATAAGAAGTTAAATCTATCACTTCATCAGGGGGAAACTTCTCATCAAAGTAAGGGTCAAGCCCATTGATTAAGCCCCTTTGTTTAGCAGATTTTTGAGCATAGGCTCGCAATTGTTCAACCTTAAGAGGATTGCGAGGGAAATCACCAGCGGTGCGCCTATAATTTGCCTCAAGCCTATCGATTGCACCACTATTTCCAAGTGCGATAGCACAACGCAAACAAGCCTGAAACATTATAATAGAATAAAAGCCCACTTCATTTAACCCTAAATTGTTTGGTGAATAACAACTTGCTGCCTTATAAAATGCCAAAGGGCTTTGGTATTTAATGGCTGCAGCTAACCATAGTTCTGCTCTCGTAAGTTTAGTAGGAATTGCTTTGCTATGTGTCTCCTCATCTATTGCTTCCCATACCGCACACTCTAGCGCATAGCTATAACAATCTCTAGCCTCTTCTTCATTGAGTTTTAAATAACTAGAGGAATAACCCCCTTCGTATTCACACCATTTATAAAGCCGATAATACATATAAGCATTTTCTGGAATCTTTTCGTGCAGTAAATTTTTAGTGATTTGGGTGCACTCCTCTATTTCTCCTCCGTATTTTCTAAATTGATTTTTTTTAAAGAGTAATTTTGCTAATTCTACTCCTGCTTTTAAATATTGTTCTTTGTAGGCAACTCTTAGGTTGTGAAAAATCTCTTTTTGAATCTTAGAATCTAAGGAGTTAAAGTCTATTTCTTCATGGGCTTTCAAAAGATTTTGAGCTTTTTGATAGGCTTTTTTAGCAGTATCGCTTATTCTCTCACTATACTTATAAGGCTCATAATCCACATCCACATAAGGAAAAAACACTGATTTAAGCTCACTCTTTCTTACTATCATTTTCCTTTGTTCTTTATAACTTAGCTTCACAAAGGCTTCTTTTTCTTCTTTGCTCCATTTTATACCACTGCCATTAGGAGAGGGTTTGTAAGATTTTAGGGTTTGGAGAATGAAATGCTTTTGATATTCTATAAAATCCATATCCTCTGGCAGATTAACTTCTGCTGCTCGTCTATCTATTTCTTCATCAAGCTTATCCCAAAACGGAAGCACTGAATTAAATATCGCGACTTTCATTATCACTCCTTAGTTCTTAAATTTTCTTAATCCACAATATCAATCGTAGTAGGGATATAATCCCCATCATAGATAAGATTCCCGCAGAGATATTCATCAGGACTTTTATCTACTTTCCCAAATTTCTCATTTTGCTCTTTTTGTTTTATCAATGCCCTATCTTCCGTAGATATTAACCCTCTATACACCGCATAATTATACTCTGCCACTCTTTTAAGCTGAATGAGGAAATCGTGATTAAACTTTATGCCTCCTTTGGCATTGCCCTCTACTTCTATGAAGTTTTCATCGCTATTATCAAGATCTTTTGCCTTTTTGAGTTTCGTTCTTATGTATTTATCACTCGTGAGATTTTCTAGTGTGTAATAGCTAGGTTTGGTTTGTAGCTCCTCTCTTAAATAAGATTCTATCTCCTCATTTTTTCCCATATCCAAATAACACCATAGCTTTGCATAGGCTTCCTTGACAATATCTTTTCCTTTTTCGCCAATTCCTATGAGATTGACTTTATTATTCATAAAATGTCTTAATGTTTCTTTGAGCGATTTTAAGGCATTTTGAGAGTCCTCATTGAATAACGCCGCACTTGGAGTATGGACAAAAAGCCCACTATTGAGAGCAGAGCCTCCTAGAATAAGAGCTTTTAAATCCGCATTAACAAGTGTTTGAGTAATTTCTATGGGAAAAGTGAGATATTCGCTACCTTGTTTGCAAGTCGCATAAGGAGCATTTGTATGACGATTGAGCGCAAAAATAAGCGCAACAGCTTGTTGCTTCATCTGTGCGACACTACCTATTTGCACTTGAAATATTGCATCTAAGATAGCTTGGATTGTATATGAGATTACAGAGCTTGCAAAAAAAGAGAGCAAAGAAAGCCCTTTGGATAAATCAGTAGAGGGTAGGTGATTCGTGTAGGATTTATCAAGCTTTTCTGCTATATTTGAGCCAATTTTTTGTATTTTCTCTTTTGCAGATTCTCCAAAGACTATTGCTGTTATTGCTCCATATTTATCACCAATTTTTTCTAACTTAATTTTTAATTCGTTTTCTAATATTTTTTTACCAGCATCTGCTGATATTTCATAAAAAGCTTTTATAATTTCTTCTGTCTTATTATTCTTAAGCAATTTATCAAAATCCTCATCATTGGAATATATCAAGGTGTATAAGCCGATTGTTATTTCATAATTTCCTATAAAATCGTCTATAAGTGCATTTCTGCTTTTGCTTGTCTTAAGCTCTTCTATAATAACCCTAGAGAACAAAAATAAATCCTCTTCTTCTAAGCAATTTAAAAAGGACTCATTCAATGGCAAGAGTGGCATAACATACTCTATTGTTATTTGATAATAAGCTAGTTTATTGTTTGTTTTTAAATTTTTTTCAGCTTTTGAAATCTCAATTTTTTTGCTTTGTTCTAAGAAAGATTCTAGCTTCTCATCGCTATTTTTTACATTAAAATATTCTGCCAATAGTGCAAGGCATAGTTCTTTGATTTCTTTAATATCGTAAAAAATATTAGGCACGGCTTGTTTGTCTATCTTATTCGTAAAAGATTTTGTTTTAAAAAATTTTTCTAATATTTGTTTTTGTTTTTTATATTCTTCTTCAATTTCTTTTTGATATTGTTTAAGTCTTGTAACTTCATAAGCATTAAAATACGAAAATAAATACGAAACATCTAAAATTATTGCCATAATATCTTCACATATTTTTTGTATGTCTGCTTTTGCTTGGGACAATTTTTCTTGGTCATTTCCATACCGATAATAACTTCTCAATGTATTGTCCATATAGTTATCACACATTTGCATATATTTTTTATAAACAAATACTTGACATAAATCATAAACAAAATTACAAAAATCTTTTTCATTCATATCGCATAATTTTTTATCGTTTATTTCATATGTTGTTACATAGTCGCCATAGCCATAAAATTTAACTTTTCCAGCATCATACTCTTTGATTAATTTACCAAGATTTTGCGTTAAATAACGGATCTGTTGTGTTTGATTAAAACGAGCATAGTTTTCTAGTTTTTTAAATAATTTTGTGAGATTGTCAATCAATGTCCTTACAAGGGTTGCTTTTTTGACTCTATACATTGCAGACAAAAACAATACATTTGATTTGGTGTTTTTGTTATCATAAAGCTTATTTCTTATGTGATTTTGCACTTGATATTCGGGTAATCCATTATGCAGACAATTTGTAAGAAAAAGAGCAGTTTTATTCATTCTTGGTTTATTTTGCTGTTTGCTTGGTGTGAAACTTTGTATAAGCAAATCATTTGCTAATATAGAACTAAAGCTAGAGGATTTAATAAATAAAAAACTATCGAACTTTAAAAACATATTTTGCAAATGTTGGAAAGCTGATGAATGAGTAGAGTTATTATCCTTGTCTTCCTCATATATTTTATATAAATGCTCACAACTAAAGGTTGAAAATTGGGTATTTTTATTTGCATTTATGAAGGCACAATCATCATCTTTATTATTTTTTTCAAAAATGTTTTCAATATAGGCTTGATTTGGTTCTTTTTCGCTATTTAAAGACAGGGTAACCTTATAAGACATATCCTCAAAAGTTGAAACATTATCTTTTAAAAATGGATATAAAAAAGTGGAACTAAATTTTATACAATTAGGATACAAAGAATAGGTAAAAAGATTATCTTTTTGCATTGTAATAAGATTGCCAGCCCCAATGTGTCCAAAATTTAAAAGGCTTGCCAATGGATAACCTAAACGTTCATAAATACTGAGTATCGCTCCATAAACCTTATAGGCTGCTTCAAGCTTTTGATTGTCTTTGTGCTTAGTAGAGAAAAAATCATAAATATCCCACAAAAGCCAAATGATTGAAATCGTTATGCCAAAAGGTCCCAATGCGACACCACCTAAAAAGACAGAAAAAAAGAATTTTTTTGTCATACTTGTGCCAAGTTTATGTATCAAAATATGCGCTAAAGCTGGTAAGTGTGTTGTGCCGATAATTTGTGCGGTTAAATTAATTATATCTTTATTAAATCTATTTTCAAAATCTTTTTGTGCTTCCTCTGCGTATTTGTCTAATGATTGACAAATTTCATCTAAAGCCTTTTTTGCCTCGGTCAATGCTTCTTGGGTATTGGAGAAATCATAATCTTTAATAGCATTAAATATCATATTGTCTTGTTTATTATAAGAATCAAGATTGTCTTTTATCTCTTGTAAAATATTTTCAATATCTTTTCCTTTTTTACTATCATCACTTAACAATGAAACAAGCTTTATCATCATTGCACTTAAATCTAAAATTTCTTTTGTATCATTTGAAGTTTGTATAGAAATGTTGTAAGAATCTTTTTTTTGAATCTGTGATTCTTCATTTTCCTTTTGAATCTCTTTTTCTATCTGTTCTAAGACAATGTCATCTGTCTTATCTAGTGTGAAAATTTCTAAGTTTGATTCCTCTTGAGTGCTATTCAAGCGGTAGATTTGCAAGGCTAATTGCAAATCTGCTACCTGCATTTTTGTAACATTTTGTAAGCAATATTGAGCATCTTCTTGCAAATTGAGTGTCTCAAGATGAATATTAGCACTATGGGCTATATGTTTTGGGGAAATAAATTTGGATTGAGATTCAATTATATCTTTAGGTTTCATTTGCACTTCCTTTGGTGTTATGCTCATCTGTTATTTTTTCAAGGCGGCTAAAAAACATATGAAAGACAAATGCTACAATAATTCCAACAAATATCATTCCGATCACAAAGTAAATTTCAATCCCTAAGGTGAATTTGAAAACAACTGCCACAACAAACCATACAAATATAGCAATATTTAAGATTTTTCTAGGCATCATTTTTACTTCATATTTTGTGCCACATTTTGGACATTGCACAAAATTCTTACCTATATCATACAAAGCGCTATCTAAAATCTCTTCCTTAGAATTTGCAAATTCTCCGGTGAGCTTATTTATTCTCTCTCCACACTCACATTGATAATAAAATGTCATTGCACACTCCTTTTACAATCTCTCATTACACAAAATGCTTATTTATTCCGTTGAGATTATAAGCTTCCCTTGTTCGTTATACTCTTTATAGATAAAGAGCTTACCATTTTTGTATAGACGTTCTTCTTTAAGCTTCCCAGATTCATAATACTCTTTCCTAACACCATTTATTTTATCATTTTCGTATGGAGTTTCAGTTTCAAGCTGCCCAGATGCATAATACCTTTTCATAACACCATTTATTTTACCATTTTCAAATGGAGTTTCTTCTTTAATCTGTCCAGACTCATAATAGCGTTTCTCAACGCCAGTTGGTACATTATTTTTGTGTGGAGCTTCTTTTTTAATCTGTCCAGACTCATAATAGGTTTTCCATACACCATTTATTTTACCATTTTCAAATGGAGTTTCTTCTTTAATCTGCCCAGATTCGTAATACTCTTTCTTAACGCCATTTATTGTATTATTTTCAAATGGAGTTTCTCTCCAAAGCTGCCCAAATTCATAATACTCTTTATTAACACCATTTCTCTTATCATTTTCAAATGGAGTTTCTCTCCAAAGCTGCCCAAATTCATAATACTCTTTATTAACACCATTTCTCTTATCATTTTCAAATGGAGTTTCGGTGTGAAGCCACCCAGATTTATAATAAGCTTTCCTAATACCATTTTGCTTACCATTTTTATATGGAGTTTCTACCCAAAGCCCTCCGGTGCGAAAATATCTTTTCTCAATACAACCATTAAGCCTATCCCTCTCACTCTTGCATTCCTTTAAAGGCTTTGCATACCCTATTGACAAACATACTGATAACACCATAGCAACATTTACTAGATTCTTTAACATCACTCTCTCCCTCCATTATGCTTTGTTATATCTTATTATACCAAATTCTATCCCACCTCTAATCTTATTTTCTCCATTCCACTAGGGCAAAGAAGAATCTTTCCTTGAATATGAAGAGTAAGAGCATTGGAGTAATGTTGCTCTGTGGAATTTTGTATATTTCTTACATAATCTCTTTGTAAGTTTATAAATCTTCCATAACCTAAAGAGAGTTCTTCTTTATTTCTTTGTTCTTTTAAGAGTTTATGGATAAAGCTAGGGATACTCTTAGGAATAATAAGGATATATTCATACAGAGTATAAGCTATTCTTAGAGTGAGTATTCTATAAGAAAAAGAGTTGAGATGATAATCTATGAGGAGTTCTTTCAAAAGAGATTCTAAGATAGAATTGTCTTTTAAGTCTTGATAGTCTTCTTGTTTTTGAATAAGAGGTTTTAACTCTATATCTATGGGATTATTTGGCATATAGAATTTTGCTTGAGAGGATATAAGAGAATCTTTGGATTCTCTTTCTTCATAAGTGGAGGGAGTAAGATAATATTCTTCTAAGTCTTTAAAAGGAGTGATAATATTGAGAGTAGGAGGAGTAGGGTCTATTTGTGCCTTTAAAGCTTCTTTCTCTATATTCTTAGTATGAGTAGGATTAGGGGCATTGATTTTATAACTATTAGCTTTAGGAATACAAATAAGTGGAACTCCTTTATCAGAGAATACTCCAGAACTTACTAAATCTTGCATTATAGGATAATCTTCATTATGTTTTTTTAATCCACGAGAGTGAGGTAGTATAAGTGCTACTTGTGTGCAAGGTCCTCCACTTATAGGAGGATTAGGACAACCTACAATAGAGCTATAGAGTAAATCAGTTTCTAATATAAAAGGAATATTCTTATCTTGAATACTTTTACCTAGATTAGATT
>NZ_JRMQ02000019.1 GCF_000762845.2 Helicobacter japonicus
GATTTGCTGCCACTTTGATTTTTCAAATATTCCTCATACTCTCGCACTTTGCTTTATTTGATTAACTTCTCTCTCACTTTGATACTTGACAAAACTATATATTCCTCATTTAAAAGATGAAGTAAATGAATATCTAAAAAGTGATATTCATTTAAAAATTGGAAGCCTCTTAAAGATTATCCAAAAAAGCAGAATAGATTTTATTGATAAAATCAGACCAACATTAGAAGAACTTGTATTAGATAATCATCAAGGTATTTTATTCATAAAAGAATTTATTATAAATTCAATCTACAAAGCAAAATCGCAATCTTACAAGACTTAGAAAAAGGATAGGTAGGAGATGATATTGAATGAAATTAATTTTATGATTGAAATAAAATGTCCTATTTTTTCATTTGATCTTTGACTGGTTTTTAAGGAAGTTTAGCAGTGGGTTTAGTAATGGCTGTTTGGAGTTTGGTTAAAAAGGGAATAAATTAATTAAAACAACAAGCAATATTATTATATATTTTGATGTAGATTAAGTTTTCATATAATAGAAATCTAAAATACAAATCAGAGTAGATTCTACACTTAAATAAGCAGATAAACTTTTTGCAAAATTAAGAACTAGATATGAATGCAGCAATAAAAAGTTTCTTAATCTGAATGATTGTTGATAATTCCATTCACATTATTTTGTATTTGTATGTTATTAACTTCAAGGTCAAATACAGCATAGATAAAAACTCCTACAACAATACATAAAGGAAAAGCAATCAGTATTTTTTTAAGATACATTCTTTGAAAGTTTTGCCAAAAATTCTCTTTGATAATTCCATCATAAGCTTTTGTAAAGGCTAATTCCTCATCAACATCATATAATGGGGAGAGAGAAGAGGCTATATTATTGCAAAAGAGCAAAATTCTTTCCTCGACATCTTTATTGTTTGAATATTTACCTTTGTAGCCCAATACAA
This sequence comes from Helicobacter japonicus, assembly GCF_000762845.2. Lineage (GTDB taxonomy): Bacteria > Campylobacterota > Campylobacteria > Campylobacterales > Helicobacteraceae > Helicobacter_C > Helicobacter_C japonicus. The sequence goes on from NZ_JRMQ02000019.1 coordinate 963, forward strand.
GACAAGCATAAATAAACTCTAGAAAATCTTTATTTTTAGCAGGATTATTGAGCCAAGAAGATGTTATATTATAAAAATTATCCCCTCCTAGAGTTTCATCAAATAAACGAACAGTCAAAGTATTGTTTGCCCAAGAGCTATTTATAAAAAGTTCATTTTTCATTAACATTTCATCAATAAAAACACAAAGGCAATATCTAAGTCTAGTAATATCTTTTTCGTCATATTCTTTTAAGGCACTAAGTTTAGAACTCCAAGCTAAAATATCATTGATAATTTTTTCTCTAAAGGATTCTATGACGCTTGTATCAAGTAAGGACACTTTAGATAATCTAAAAGAGAGCAAAAGGAGTTCTAAACAATAATCAAGGACTTTATTATTTTTAAGACCATTTAAATTAGAATTTAAAAGTAAGCTAAATTCTTGTGTCTCTGTATTGGATTGTTTGTGCATTCTATTTCCTTAAAATACTGCCCACATTTTTATATCAGGATTTTTAATATTATTAGTGAGATAAATGCTTATGGTATTTTCTCCTTTTAAATGTTTGAATAATTCATCTTTTTTATCTAATTTATAATAAATATAGCCATTTAAATAAGGGATAGCTGAAGGGATATTTGGAATTTGAATAATATTTAACCCTTTGAGTTGAGTAGCTACTATATTTTTTATTTTGCTTTGTGCATGAATTTTACTCTGCGTTTTAAAGTTTTTCAGCAAATATTCGTGATTGACATCAGCATTAATAGCCAAAAAAAGTTCAGCTTCTTCTAAAATTCCAGCATTATCAAATAATAAATCATAGAAACCATTCCCATTGTCTATAAGTTTTGCCATTGCATATCTTGGAGAAGTAATTTTTGCAAATAGAATCTTGATATTATTAATTAAAGGAAAGAAAGTTTCGTTTAAATTATCGTGTTGGTAAGGGATAAACTCTAAAAAAGAGTTTTCAACACCAAATGCTCCGAGTTCTCCCTGAAATTCAATAAGTTTTTCATATAAATATTCAGGGTGCAGTTTATCTTTGTAGATAAGGTAAGAAAAAATTAAAAACCATTTTTTAAGAAGATTTAAAGACAAATAAGTGCTAAAATCTAAAGTATTTTTTGTTTGGTCAATACCCTTAAAAATTTCTCCAAGTATTTCTTTGTGTCGCTTGATGGAATATAGTGTTTCTTCTAAAAAAGACTTGATAATAGAAAATTTATTTATATTAATACAAGTAGGAATAAAATTTTCTTCAAGCTCTATTTTTTTATTTGAATCTATGTTTTTGATTTTAGCAATGGGAATTTCAAGTTCATCAGGTGTCGCATTGCCTAAAATTCCGAGTTTCAATCTTAAACTTGCAAGAGTTAAATTGAGTTTTTCTTGAGTAAAAGTTATATTTTGCAAATCTGTTTCATTTTTTAGTTCCTTTGAAATGCCCTCGCTATGGTCATCATCATAGATTCTTGAGGCAATAATACTCCTTAAGGTTAAATATTTGGAATTAGGTAAATTATTTTGTAAGGCAATATCGGCGATACTAGCAATACCTAGAGGAATTTTTAAGACTATAACCGAATTTTCTAATGATTCATAATTGATTTCTAAAGCTTCTGGAAGTAAATCTTGTTCAGGAGCATTAAAAATACTCCCATCTTTGGCTATTCCAGAAATTTTTTCTAATGCAATTTTGCCTTGTATGAGCATTTCATTAGAAAATTTTAAATCAATAATCCCATAAAGATGACTTAATACTTCAATAGTTTTTAGATCTATATTTCTTTGGAAATATCTTTCTTGTTGCTCAAAATGAATTTTATCAATATTTAAGCCATTAAACCAAGCAACTTTTAATTGATTTGCCATATTAATATCCTAAGTTCATTGGATTATTTGAATTCCTTCTTGTGTGATTTTAAATTTTAATATTTTTTTATTCCAAAATCCGCTTGCATCTTTCGTTTTCGCCCAAATCTTAGTTACTTTTTTTGTATTATTTGTATTATTGGCAAAGAGGGCTAAAATTCCAATATAAGGAACTTCTTTATCCTTAACTTTTATTGCTATAATTTCATCTTTGGGAGCAATTTGCAATCTGATTGAATCTATTTTGTCTTTCCCAAGAGCACCATCTTCTCTAGTAGTCAAATCTCGATCACTTGTTTCTTTAAATTTTTCGATATTCTTGAGTTTATAGATGACAAGAGTGATAGGAACATCATCCGATCTGTTGTTGAGATTTGATTTCTCAATGTTGCTAATTCTTACACTTACAGTGTTTGAACAAGACACAAATAAAAGGCACAAAATTAGAATTAGTATTTTTTGATACATATCACTAATATCTCCCTCTTTAAAATTTTTTAAACCTTAATGATGTAGTATTCTAGTATTTGATTGCTAAAACTTTTATAAAATTGTTTGCAAGGACTTAAGCCAATGTATTTTTTTAGTCATTTAAAGGATAACTTGGAAAATTTAGAAATTTATCATTTACTTGAAGACGAAATGTCAAAATATAAAACATTGAATCACGAAGATATAAAGTGGAACAATATCTATGAATATTCTTTAGAAATCCTGCAACAATTTTCTATGGACATTAGAATCTGTAATTATTTTGTTTTGTCTTGTATAGCATTAAACAATGAGGAATCCTTTGAAATAATGAATAAATTGTTTAAATCTTTAGCCAATATTTTACAAAATTCACCTGAAAATTTAGGCAAAAATGCTAATACTTTGAATGCTCAAAAAAGAAAATTAAAGAATATCATTGAGCATTTTATAATGGAATCTGACAAGCTTAATTTGTCGCATTCAACTCAAACGACAATAGATTTAAATCATACATTCAATCTTTTAGGGGAGATTTTAGGGTGTGATTTTAAAGAGATTCGGCTCAAGCAGTATATACAAGAAAGTAAAATCACATCATCACCTATCATAAAGCAAGTCGAATTGCAAACTCAAAATTTAAATATTGTTTCTTTTAGTGACAGAGAGTATAGAATATTTTTTAATAATTTAGCTTTTGAAATTTTAGAAGACGATAAAGAAAATCTTAATGCTTATGCTATGTTTGTTGAGGCAATGTGGGGTAGGATTAAAACGCTCCCTTCTCATAATGATGAAAATGTTACTCAAATTAAATATCCCGATAAAAATTTAATACAAATTTTGCTTCAAAATAATCTTAATGAATTGGAACATATTAAATGTTTTATGTCAAATCTTGTGTTAAACCCTTTTTGGATAGAGGGTTTAAAGTTTTTTTGTGAATTTTTACAGAAGCACAAAAAAGTAAATGCTTCCAATCTGCTTAATGTTTTGGCTAGGAATTTTTTGCTTAAATTTAAAGAGATTTCTAACCTTAAGTTTAATAATGGTAAATTTATGTGTGAAGAGCAGATTCTTAATTATTTTTTGAAACAAGACATAAACTTTAATCATACAAAGCCAAAAATAAATAAAAGTAAGCGGAATAATGGTATAAATGAAGTCTTAATTGGTATAAATACTCAAAACCATAATAATTCTTTGTTCTCAAATATAAATGCTTTGATTGAGATGGCTAGGCTTTTTGAAGAGAAAAATATGCAAAATAATGCCAAAACACTTTATATCCAAATAAAAGATTTAATGGAGAAAACATTACTAAAAGATTATTTGTCAGAAGATTATCTAGAAATTAAAGCAAAAATTGAAAAAATATAAAAACTTAGTTAGATTTTACATAATTTTAGTTACAATAAATATATAAAGAAATTTTAGAAAATAAGGATTTATAATGGCTGATGGTTCTAGTGCTCCAAAAGAGCGTATTAATATAACATATAAAGCAAAAACAAACGGACAAGAAGCAAATGTTGAGTTACCCTTAAAATTAATGGTAATGGCAAATTTGACAGGAGGAGATGATAAGCTACCTTTAGAAGAACGAGAAACCTTACAAATCAATAAGGTGAATTTTAATCAAGTAATGCAAAAATTGAACATTAGTTCTAAGTTTAGCGTTAAAAATACGTTAGGCAAGGGAGCAGAAGAGTTAGATGTTAATCTTAATATTTCTAGTATGAAAGATTTTTCTCCCGATAGTATCGCAAAGCAAATTCCAGATCTTAATAAGCTTATACAATTAAGAGAAGCTTTAGTGGCTTTAAAAGGACCTATGGGTAATATCCCAGATTTCAGAAAAGCGGTTTTGACTGCTTTAAAAAACAAAAAGACAAAAGAAAGATTGCTTTTAGAAATTAAAGAAGAAGCTAAAAAATAGGAGGAGTAAATGCCAAAAAATGAAATAAAAGTAGTTGATATGCCTGTTATTGAAAGCATCATGGAAAAAAGCAAATATTCAAAGAATGACGAAAGTTATAGTATAGCTAAAAGGGGTATCGCAGAATTTATCTCTGCTATTGTTGAAAATGATGATATAGAAGATAAAATCAACAAATTTGCTTTAGATGAGATGATAGCACATATTGATGATTTGCTATCTAAACAAATGGACGAGATTTTGCATAATGAGGAGTTTCAGAAACTAGAATCTGTATGGAGAGGCTTATATTTCTTGGTAGAAAGAACAGACTTTAATGAGAATATCAAACTTAGTCTTTTGAATGTAACCAAAGAAGAGGCTTTAGAGGATTTTGAGAATAATCCCGATATTACTCAAAGTATCATTTATAAGCATATTTATTCTTCAGAATATGGACAATTTGGTGGAGAGCCTGTGGGTGCTATTATAGGAGATTACCAGCTTAGTACAAGCAGCCAAGATATGACTTTCTTAAATAAAATGGCAAGTATTGCGGCAATGAGCCATTCACCATTTCTAACTTCTTGTGCTCCTAGTTTTTTTGGACTTGAGGATTACTCAGAGTTAGCAAATATTCAAGATTTAGGAGGTTTGCTTCAGGGTCCTCAATATACAAGATGGAGAACTTTTAGAGAAAATGAAGATTCAAAATATACAGGACTTATGGTAACAAGGTTTTTAACACGCTCTCCTTATAGTCCTGAAGAAAATCCTATCAAAAGCTTTAATTATAAAGAAAATATTCATAATTCACACAATCATTTATTATGGGGCAATTCAGCTTATGCTTTCGCCACAAGACTGACCGAAAGTTTTGCAAAGTATAGATGGTGTGGAAGTATTATAGGTCCGAAAAGTGGAGGGAGTGTTAAAGATTTACCCACTTATCTTTATGAAAGTTTTGGCACTATGCAAGCTAAAATTCCGACTGAAGTGCTGATTACAGATAGAAGAGAATATGAGCTTGCTGAAGCGGGATTTATTGCCTTAACCTTAAGAAGAGACAGCAACAATGCAGCCTTTTTCTCCGCAAATTCTGCTTTAAAGCCTAAAGTATTTCCAAATACACCTGAAGGTAAAGAAGCGGAAACAAATTATCGCTTAGGGACACAGCTCCCCTATATATTCCTTATATCAAGATTGGCACATTATCTTAAGGTTTTGCAAAGAGAAGAAATAGGTAGTTGGAGAGAAAGAACTGATATTGAAAATGGACTTAATGAATGGGTAAGACAATATATTTCAGACCAGGAAAATCCCCCTGCTGAAGTCCGAAGTAGAAGACCATTTAGGGGAGCTCAAATCAAAGTTGATAATGTAGCTGGAGAGACGGGGTGGTATAAGATAGGACTTAGCGTTCGTCCCCATTTTAAATATATGGGTGGAAATTTTGAACTCTCATTAGTAGGCAAGCTTGATAAAGAGTAGAAATGTCATTGCTTGGCAAAATTATTCATCAGCTAGATGAGCAATATCAAAATATTCCTTTTTATCACAATGAAATTGAGGATATTAAGAACAATATTCAGGTTTTACTTAATGCGAAGTTAGATGATTGTATTGTAGCCAATGATTTGGGTTTATCAGATGTTATAGAGTTTAATTTAAATGCAAGTGATTTATGCTCCAAAATGGCTAAAGAGATTCATTTTCTTATAAGCAAATATGAGCAAAGAATCAGAATTTTATCTATTCATTATGATAATTCTTTGACTCCTTGGAAACTTTCATTTTTTTTGCAATGTAATTTTTTTGAAGACCATTTTAAAGAAATTAATTTAGAAATTGTTTTTAAAAATGATAGGTATTGTGAGGTAATTTAGTGAATAATGAAGATGTATTTTACTATCAAAAAGAACTTTCTTATCTCTATCAGACAAGAGAATATTTTGTCAAAAAATTCCCAAAACTAGCACCATTTTTAGCACTTGATAGCAAAGACCCAGATATTGAAAGAATTATTGAAAATCTTGCTATTTTGACTTCTAAGATTCATCAAGAAATGGAGCAAAATATTCCTTATATAGCAGAATCTTTATTGAATGTGGTTTCCCCTAATTACACTAATCCATTACCTTCTTTGTGTTTGCAAGAGTTTTTTCTAAATAAAGACAGCAAAGAAAATAAGATTGTTGTTCCAAAAGGGAGTTGCCTTCGGTCTATTACCATAGAGCAAGTTGAGTGTGAGTTTAGAACGATTTATGATGTTTATCTCTACCCTTTAGATATTGATGAGGTATTTATGAGTAGCGAAAAACAATATCACACAATAGATTTGAGACTAAAAGTTAATAAGTCTGATTTAAAAATTTGTGATATAGGATTAGATTGTTTAAACTTATATCTTGGGGATGACATTTACACTTCTGCAACCCTACTTTTATTCATTCATCTTTACTTAGAAGAGATAAAAATTATTTCTTGTGATACTTCTGAGGAATTCAGGCTCAATCCTTACAATATTAAAGCAATAGGGCTTGAACCAAATGAAAGTTGCTTAATTTATGATGATTTAGGATTCGAGGCTTTTTCTTTGCTTAGGGAATATTTTTTTATTCCTGAAAAGTTTAATTTTATAAAAATACAAGGCTTAGATATTTTAAGAGATTGTCAGGGCACAAATTTAAGTATTCAGTTTAAATTTAATAAAATTTTTCCAAAGAATTGCATCGTTAGAGCTAATTTATTTTCTTTAAGTGTTACGCCTATTGTGAACATTTTTTCTAAAAATACAGAATCAATTATTAATGACCACACCAAAGATGGATACAGAATTTTTGTGGATAGAGCACATTTAGATTCTTATGAAATTGTAAAGATTAATCAAGTGAGAGCTCATAATAGTGATAGTGGAAGAAGAATACTTAAAAATTATAAGAGTTTTGAGCGTTTTGAGTTTTTAAAAGATAATCAAAACGAATTTTATAGTATAAGTGTTAGGAAAAATTCCAAAGGTGAGACCTATAAAGAAATCTCCTTTTTCTCAGAATATTCTTACAATGAGATAATTACTATTGATGCTTTGTGTTGCAATAAAAATCTACCCTCTAAACTTAAAATAGGCGATATAAGACACATTAATCTCAAAGATGTATCTACTAAAAATATTAAAATCCCAAGTATGATGAGAGAATATAGTGTTGATGGGCATTTGCTTTGGAAGCTTGTATCCATACTCTCTTTCAACTATCAAACCCTCCTAAATACAGCCTCGTTCTTTGGAGTATTGGAAAGTTATAGTTTTGTTAATGATAAAGAAAATGAAAAGACGCTTGAACTTTTAAAGAATTCTATTTTGTATATAGAATCCAAATCCACCTATCTCATTGATGAATATATCACCAAAAAGGGAACACTTTGTATAATGGGCATCAAAGATTCTAATTTTTATTCTTTGGGGGAAGTTTATAAATTAGGACTTATCATATCTAAATTTTTTGCTTCCTTTGTAAGTATTAATTCTTTTTGTGAGTTAAAAATAAAATGCTTGGATAGCAAAGAAATTTTGTATTATCCAGCCACTCGTGGCAAAAAAGTATCTTTATGAGCGACATAACTTATTTTACTTTTCACAAACTTCTTCACAAACTTCTTAAAAAATATGACAAAAAAGATATTTTTTTAAGAACCAATAAAAGCCTCAAACACCCTCATAAAGAAATTGAATATATTAAAGAAAACAAAGAATTTTTAATTGAAATAATGGTAAATTTTATGGGATTGCAAGGCAATACATCACAACTTCCTTCTTATATGCTTGATAAACTCTCAAGAAATGAAGACGGAGGTTCTGGTTGGACATTATTTTTTGACTTTTTTAACCATTACATACTTTGGCTTTTTTTTGAAAGTGTGAATTTAAAGAATTATCCTAGAAGTTTTAGGAAGGATTTTAGCGATTCTATTTCAAAAATTTTATTTTCTATGTTGGGCATTAATGATAAAGAAATTGCTAAAAATTACCTTCCTTTTGCACCTTTATTTTTAAGCTCCTCTCGCCCCAAATATTACATAGAAAAGGTATTGCAAAATAATTTCAATTTGTATAATAAATTGTATATCATTGAAAATCTTCCGCATCAGATTCTTATTGCCCCCTCCCAAAAAAATAAATTAGGCTTTAAAAATGATATTTTGGGTAAAAATTTTATTTTAGGCAACAAATTTCTTTCATATCAGAGCAAGATAGGCGTTTATATTAAAGATATAGAATATTATAGAGCTATGGAATACTTACCGAATCAAAATAAGCATAAAGAACTCAAAGAAAGCATATTATTTCTTACAAATCAGCAATTTTGCATTGATTTATATTTGCGTATTAATCATAATGAAAGAATGAATTTTATTTTAGGTGATGAAAATGTGGCAAAACTTGGTTGGGGGTTAGCATTGGGAAATTTTAAGAAAAAATATCATTTAATGTGTATCAAAATGTATGAATAAGTTTTTTCACATTCTTAATCAAGAAGGTTTTTTTATTGTTTTTATAGGTTAATTTTGTTTTAATACAAGAAAAAGGAATTATTAATGAATTTAATAGGTAAAAGTATTCAAGATAAGAATATTCCTTTTATATTAGAAACTGATTTACTCTATAGCTCTATTGTAGGTTGTCCTAATCCTCCTACCAAAAGGCAAGTGGCTTGAAAATCCCTCTCTATTCACAGCTCAAACTCAAATTAGAATCTAAGGGAATAGATTCTATTACAAGCGGACAGATTGCGTGGTTTGTTGCTAGTGCAATTGTAAGTTTTATTATCGGATTTTTTTGCTCATTATTTTTTTCCGCAAACTTCAATTCCTTTGAAGCCCCTAGAGTATTTTTATTTGCCCTAGTTTTTATTTTCTTTTTTTCTTGGTCTATCCTTACATTTATTCATAGAAAATTTATGCCTTTGGGCTTATGCTTTACTATCCTTTATCTTATCTCTGTATTTGTGAAAAATGCCACTTTATTGCTAATTGGAGCTTTCATAATTATACTATTTTGGTTTTTGTATAATAAGTCGTGTTTAAGGATAAAATTGTTATTGTGTGCCATATTTTTAATTTTTGGGTCAGTTTGGTTTATTTTATTCTTTTTTTTTACACATCAAGTCATATTAAGGTAATGGGGGTTTTATGCAATATTTTGTAACTATTTGTATAGACATTCTTTTTGAAAAAAGCTTAGTGGAGTTAGATGCTACCCACGCCTTTCTAGGACTTACTAAAGATAAATCGCCTAATGAACTTGATACTATGAAGTTTGAAAGAGAAACAAATAAACAAATATGGAGTTTTGAACTAAGAAAAATGATTTATATTAAAGAAGAATATAAATGGTATGATACAACAGAAACAAATGAATTTAATGATGGCTTTTATGGCTTTGCTCCTGTGGAATCTGATGTTAGCCATTGGGGTAAAGTTTTTGAGAATAATCATCTAAGGCGATAAATATGCAAGAAAAATTCAAATGGGGTAAATTTATTTTAGATTGTTTTTTGTGTTTTGGAATCTTAATAGTATTTTTTATGATAAAAGGTTGTTCTTATCCTACAAGTTATCGTGCCTTTATCCCTAAGGCTTTAGATTCTGAATATAAGGAATATCAAAGACTTTGTAAAGAAGAGATAAACAAGGTAGTGTATGCAAGACCTGCAGGAGAGGGGACTAGATTGGAGGATATACGTTTTGATTTTTCTGATTTTCTTGTGAGTGATTCTATTAGATTAAACATAGTGAGCGTTTTAGATAGAAAAAAAATTGTAATTATATATATACAAGCTTTTAGATATTACACCAATTGGAGTAAGACTTACTTTGTAAAGGGTGATGTGAGAAAATCTATATACTGCAGACCTTTTAAAGATTCGAAAGAAGAATATGATATAATAGAGGAAATAGCTTCTAAAAATAAAGAATATATAGGAGATGAGATGATTATCAAAGAAAAGGATAGAATATTTTATATGGATTATGCTTCTTCTCAAAAATATATCTCACAAATCTTTAAAGAAGCTATTAATGCAAAAAGCTCCTATTATATTGACTTGAAGGAATTCCAATGACCCACTCCCATAAATACTCTTTGGGTATTTATGTTAATAGAAATTTTGCTTCTAATGGTGGTAGTGGCAATCCCCATGTATTTTTAGGATTAAAAAAAGAAAGAGTAAAATGTAATGAATTGCAAATACAAATGAAAAAAGAACAATTAGAAAAATTGAAATCAAGTTATAGTAACAATGGATTATCTTTTGGTAATATACAAGAAAGCATTAAACAATATGAGCAAGATATAAAACAAATGCAATGTTTTATCAATGAAACTACTTTAGAAGATTTAAAAAAAGAATTAAGTCAAGAAAAGTATCAATACAATTTTACAAGCCATAAAAATTTTAAAGCGTGGAGCGATACTGACTTGAATGACAACAAAGATTTTGATAAAAACTTGCGAGAGACTTTTAATAATGACTTTACATTCCTTAGACAATGCTATGCTGATATTACAGAGCCATTCTTTGAATGGCTAGAACATATTAAAAAACAAAGCATTGCAGACAATATTGATTTTACTCAATTTGAAAAACTCTTTAATGAATTTGTAGAATCCCCTTATAGCAATATTTTCTCTATTGAGGGCTTTTTTGGTTTTGGACCTTATCAAACAGGATTGTTTAAAAACTACAAAGATGGTAATTTTCAAACAGGAGGCAAAGTCTTTCAAAATAATCATTGGAATGATGATTTTAAAGAAAAGACAGAAGTTCAATACGATAAACTTAAAGAGGAACTCAAAGATAAGCCACTACCTAGAATCCCTCTAAAATATAAAATAGACAATAAGAGCTATGACGACAAACAATACTTCATTTACAGCAAAGATTTTATTCTTACTGATTTACGCCCCTTAAAAACCTTTCAAGAATACCAAAGTGAAGTGATGAGCATTAGTGAAAGTCAATATAAAAAAATCTGTAAAAGCATTCTTTTTCAAACTCTCTTAACAAGTGATAAATTAAGAGAAAACCCTAAAATCTTTGGCGATAAAAGAAATACATTTAAAAATTACAAAGTGGTTGGTAATTCCTGTGTAGATTTCGTGCGAGATAAAATGCAAATAGCACAAATTATTACTAAGAATAACCATTCACTTACACCAAATCAGCTTTTAAATTATCTTAAAAAACTAGAATCAAAAAAAGATAAAAAAGCGAGAGCTGAACTTTTGCTCTACGATGTTGAACTTTACTATTATAATTTTCTTACCCTATGCAATATAGATTCTACTTGGGCTTGTGAAGAAGGATTAAAGTCTTTCAATCAATATTGTGAATTTCTTTTACATAGTAATCTTTTACATCATACAAGGCTTAATCGCCTTACAGATAACATTACTCATAATCAACTCAAATCTTTAGCAAGAAATACAGAAATAGAACACATAGAAGATGATGTTAATATGCGATTAAACACACATTTTTGTCTAGCTTCTTATTTTCAAGATAGATTAAAATATGAACCTCACTTGCAGACAGAAGTTGCTTTGATTATTTATGATGATGAGAAAGAGCATTATCTCAAAGCAGATTCTCAAAGTAAATTTGCTTTTAGCGAATTTAGCTATGATAGAAATATTCTTAGCCATAATATAGCATTATGGTATGAACAGCCTATCCTTTTTGCAAAAAATCCTTATCCTCTAGCAATACAAATTCAAGAAAATATTTTTGATAATTATCCAAAGTATTTTGCTCAATGTATTGTAGGTAATAAAAAAGACTATGGAGATTATAGAAACTTTTTAAAACAAGAGGAAGTGAGTAATGCCTAATATATTTATTGAAAGAAAAGATAAAGTATTTTTAGATGTCTTAGACTTACAAAATCAAGGTTATACAGATATACACTTTAAAGGTTTTCACCTCACAGGAGGCACAGAATCTCCCAATCCTCTTTTTCAATACTTCTTTGGTGAATTAGATAAAGACAATACCATTAAACAAGATACACCAAGTTATTACTTCTCCCCTAAAGATGAAGAAAATAATCTAGGCACACTTCTTA
>NZ_JRMQ02000001.1 GCF_000762845.2 Helicobacter japonicus
AATATATGTGATTTGTTGCTTTGTTTTTTCTATTGCTAAATCAATCTTTGTAATTTGTGTATCCAAATAAGAAGCAATGGCTTTCTGCTCTTGTAGGGGCGGCAAAGGGATTTTAATATCTCTTAGATTTGAAGCATAAATATGCACGATAATTTCTCCTTTAGATTCTATCAATTTACAGAATCTAACGCCTTGAGTATTTAGGGCGTATGATAAAAATAGCGCGTCATTTTGGTTTTGCCTAAAAATAATTACATCGCCTCCAGCAAATGCCTTTTCGTCTCCTAAATAAACAATATTTTTTCCAATATCCTCTTTAGTTTCTCCAGACCCTGAAAAAAGAATATCGCCTTTATAGATGGGCGTGGCATTTTTAGCAGTTTCTTGCGATACTTTGGAATGTAGAGTGTGCGTTTTAATTTCGTATTTTGTGTAAATATCTCCATAAATAAGCGTTGAAATTCCCTCATCAAGCAAATCGTTACGCCCTATATTACCGCCTTTAGAAAATTTACCAAAACTTGCAAGGCGTCTAACTTCCCAATGTTTTGGGGTTGTGCCTAGATATTTCACGCCACTCTCTTTTAATTCTGTGTTTTTGTTTAACCCTCTGCAAACCACTGCATTAATCAAAGCTTGTTTTTTTTCAGTCAAAAGCGCAATAAGCTTTTGTTTGGATTCTATAAATTGTGAAATCTTGTCGCATTTTTTATCCAAAAATTCTGCGATTGCTTTTTGCTCTTGTAGGGGTGGAAGCGGGATTTTAAATTCTGCAAGTTCTTTTGAGGTAATACCGCCGATAAGTCCTTTTATACTAGAAAAAAATAAATTTCCAAAAAAGTTACTTTGCAAGATATAAAACAGCATTTTTTTATTAATTGATATTTTATCCGCATTAATACAGCACAATTTATTAACAAAGCAAACTTCTTGATTCAAAAAAGCTAGTTTTTTACCTGCACTTCCACCTTCTACACATAATAAAACTGATGATTTTGGAGCTTTTAGAAAGTTTAAATTATTCTTTTTGATATACATTCCATTTTCATAATCCACTACACAAGAGTCAATCTCTATATCTTTTGTTGCAATATATGGAATAGAGTTTTCCTCCCAAACTTCATATTGTGATTTTTCGCTATCTTTAATGCTGTTGCCTGTGTAAAATTGGGCTAAATATTTTAGTTTTCTAACTTCCCAATGCTCTGGAATCTCGCCGAGCCATTCTATCCCGCTATCTTTGAATCTCATTTCGCAATCTCGTTTAAAAGATTCTGCACTTGCGCTTCTAAACTCTGCAAATCCGCGTTAATACTCTCTAAGCTTCTAGGTGGTGTGTAGGTATAGAAAAATTTATTAAAGAGTATTTCATAGCCTATCTCCTTGCTCTCCCACGCTATCCACGAGTTTGGCACAAAGGGCTTGACTTCTGTGTCATAGTAGGCTTGAATGTCTTGCTTTAGCGGGATTTTCTCTGTGTTATTCGTCCTATCTTTTTCTATGATGATATTTTCCTCACTCTTTTTGAGTTTAACGCTTAAAAACTTTAAAAATTCCTCTTTGTCTTTAAAATCTCTTGGATTGCGCTCTAGCTCTTGCAACTTTGCTAGGATTTTATCCTTGTTTTTTAGCTCTAGGAACTTTTCGTCCTCTTTTAAACTTTCTATGCTTTTGGGTTTTTCTATAAGGATTAGGGTGTAGCCAAAGTCATCATTGTCTAAAATCTTGCAATCTGCATTTTGCTCATAGTTTAAAAATAGATTTGTAATAGTGGCTATATGCTCTTTATTCATTGCATTTTGTTTTTTGCCTAGAGATTTTTTCATTTTGGTGTAATAGCTTTCATTTATCGCGTTAATAAGCTGGACTTTGCCCTTTTTGTGCGGGGGCTTTTTGTTTGTCATAATCCAAATAAAAGTAGGAATCCCTGTGTTATAAAACATATTGGTAGGCAAAGCAACAATGGCTTCTAGGAAGTCGTTTTCTATGATGTGTTTGCGGATTTTTACCATACCACTATCGGAGTTAAAAAGTGAGCTGCCATTATGCACAGAGGCTAGTCTTGAGCCTTTTTCTTCTGCGGGCTTCATTTTGCTAAGCATATTGAGCAAAAACATCATTTGTCCATCGCTTTTGCTTGTGATACCTACTTGGAATCTCAAATCTTTGCAATCACTTTTTGCACCCTTTTTCTCTATGCCCAAAATCTTTTGGTCGTTTTCCCACGACTTGCCATAGGGAGGATTTGTGAGCATAAAGTCAAATTTTAAATCTTGGAGTTTATCTTCGCTTAAAGTTGAGCCATATTTGATATTATCAGAGTCTTCGCCTTTTATCAGCATATCGGCTTTACAAATGGCATAGGTTTCTGGATTTATCTCTTGTCCATAGAGATGAATGCTTGCATTTGACTTTATTACGCCTTGCGGGTCGGTGATGAAATTTTTAGATTCTGTAAGCATACCACCACTTCCACAGGCGTTGTCATAGATGAGATAAGTGCCTTTTTGGATTTCATCTTTCACAGGCAAAAATACAAGATGCGTCATTAGCTGTATGATTTCTCGTGGCGTGAAGTGTTCTCCTGCTTCCTCGTTGTTTTCCTCATTAAAGCGGCGGATAAGCTCCTCAAAGATATAGCCCATAGCTAAATTGCTTAAACCCTCTTGGATAATGTTGCCTTTAGAATCTAAAATGGGATTCATAGAAAAATTGATTTTAGGGGAGCAAAATCTCTCTATCACACCAAAGAGAATGTTTGCTTCCTCTAGGGTATCAAGCTGATTTTTAAATTTGAATTTAGAAATAATATCTTTAATGTTTTCACTAAAACTATCAAGATAGTTTTCAAAATTTATTCTTATGTTTTTAGGGTCATTGAGGAGGCTTTGGAGTGTGAATTTGGAATAGTTATAAAATTTCATATTGCTACCATTTACACCACAAAGCAGACTATCTTTATTTTCTAGTTTGTCTTTGTAGGTTTCATAGGTTTGTATCACACGCTCTTTTGTCGGCTCTAACATCACATCAATGCGCCTTAAAATCGTCATAGGCAAGATGACATCACGATATTTGCCTTTAACATAAATATCGCGCAACAAATCATCTGCCACACTCCAAATGAAATTTACCATAGATTGAAAGTCATTTGCGTTCAAGGGCTCTCCTTTGAGTTAGGCTAAACCTGTTATCATATAAAATTAAGGCTAAAAAACTTATTAGAGAGACTTATCATAGATTTTACATTACTCATTATGTGAGAAAGAAGGGAACAGGAACTTATGGAGCTATTTTGAAAAGATATTCTTTGCATATATGCACAGAAAAAACTTTGGTATTTGTTAAAGAAAGATTCACTTATGCTATAATCGCTACATTATTTTAATTCTATAAATTAAAGCATTAAGGAGCATTTATGAGTAGAGGAAGCATAGACAAGCAAGCAGTGGCTGATTTTTTTACATTTTGTGATGAAAATGAAGTTGAATTTATTGACTTCCGCTTTACAGACATCAAAGGTGTATGGCATCATTTGAGCTTTTCTCGCAGTGCAATTAACGAAGAAAGCTTTGAGGGTATACCCTTTGATGGCAGCTCTATCCCTGCGTGGCAGCCAGTAGATAAATCCGATATGATGCTTATCCCTGAACCTGTGCGATATTTCATTGACCCATTTACTGCTGATACCACTGCGGTAGTCTTTTGCGATATTTGGGATATTTATAAAAATGAGCCTTATGAGAAATGTCCGCGCTCCATTGTCAAACGCGCAATGAAATATCTTAAAGAAAGCGGTATTGGCGATGTTGCCTACTATGGACCAGAGAATGAATTTTTCATTTTTGATTCTATTAAGATTAAAGATTCTGTAAATTGTCAATATTATGAAATAGATTCTGAAGAGGGTGAATGGAATCGTGCGCGCGAATTTGAAGGTGGCGTGAATATGGGACATCGTCCTGGCACAAAAGGCGGATATTTTCCTGTGCCACCTGTGGATTCTATGGTGGATTTACGCGCTGAAATCGTCAAAGTGCTAAACCAAGTAGGATTAGAAACTTTTGTGCTTCACCACGAAGTCGCACAGGGACAAAATGAAATTGGCGTGAAATTTGGCAATATGCTTGAAGCAGCAGATAATGTGCAAAAACTCAAATATGTTGTCAAAATGGTCGCGCATCTCAATGGAAAAACTGCAACCTTTATGCCAAAGCCACTTTATGGAGATAATGGCAGTGGTATGCACGTGCATATCAGCATTTGGAAAGATGGACACAATCTCTTTGCAGGAGAAGCATACCAAGGCTTAAGTGAAATGGCATTACATTTCTTAGGTGGTGTGCTTAAACACGCGCGTGCATTAGCCGCCTTTACAAATCCTAGCACTAATTCCTATAAGCGACTGATTCCAGGATTTGAAGCACCGAGTATCCTTACTTACTCCGCACAAAACAGAAGTGCAAGTATTAGAATCCCATACAACAGCGGTGAAAAAGCAAAACGAATGGAATTTAGATTCCCAGATAGCTCTGCAAATCCTTATCTAGCATTTGCAAGCCTCTTACTTGCAGGAATGGACGGCATAAAAAATAAAATTCACCCGGGTGAGCCTATGGAAATTAATCTTTTTGAGCTTACTTTAGATGAGATTCGTGAAAAAGGCATTAAACAACTGCCACACACTTTGCGGCACGCTATTGAGGAAATGCTTGTTGATAAAGCATATCTTAAAGAAGGCGGCGTATTTAGTGAAGAGTTTATCCAAACCTACAAAGCCTATAAATTTGAAACAGAGATTTGGCCTTGGGAAGCACGCCCTCACCCATTTGAATTCCTCACAACTTATAGCTGTTAGATTCTTTATACAATAAATGCCTTTTGTGAGGCATTTAGTTTTAATTTTTTTATAAACTTATAGAGATTTTTTAAAATCTCTAAAAAAATTTGAATTATTCGGGTAAAGATTCTGTATTTTCTAGTAAATCCAAAGAAGGACCAGCTGGTGCTTGTGTGCTTTCAATCTCTGTATCTTCTTGATTCTCTTCATTACCTTGGTCTAATACTTCTTGTGGTAACGAATCTTCCATAATATCTGTAGTATTTTGTAAAGGTTTAGGCGTAATAATCCCTGCAGATGACTTTTGAGGTTTTTGCATTTTTTGTGCAAATTTATTTGACAAGTAGCAATCAACATAGATTCTGTATAAAAATGGTTCTTTTGCCTTGATATTTGGCACAATCACAGCAAAACTTTTTGTTTCTCCTACGCCAATATCAAGCTCAATATTCGTGCTAGATGAGCTTTTAGGTATAATGCTATTTAGAATCTTAAAGAGCATTATACCATTCTCATCGCGCACTTCATTGACCACAATCGAGCATTCATTGACATCAACTTTTCCATTATGTGTAATATCACCCGCAACAAAAAATCCATTTGTATATTGCATAGCGTGTGCGCTTGTAATATTTACTTCACTTGTATAGAGCACCTTTTGCATTACATAACGCAAAGCAAAAGGTGTGGAGCAAACAACAAGAATTGAAAGAAAAAAGAAAAATCGTGCAATAAATTTTCGCCCTCTAAGCAAAAGTCCGAGCGTAAAAAGCATAATAAATATAAAAAAAATTGCTAAAAGAGTGGCAATTTCATATAAAGAGAGGTAGGAAATAGTTTGCACTAAAAGCGTTTTGACATTCTCAATCATTATCTATTGCTCTCTAAGATGATGGGCGTGAAGCCTTTTCCTCTATACCACTTTGTCCTGTGCGCCTTTGTAATTCTTGCAAAATAAGTTCGGGAGAAATATGCACAGAAGCTAAACCTACAAGAGTGTGATAAAGCAAATCCGCACACTCATAGATAATAGCTTGCTCTTCTTTATCTTTTAATGCAAAACAAAATTCTCCCGCTTCTTCAATAATTTTCTTACCTATACCATTTGCCCCTTTGGCAAGTAACGATGCACTATAACTACATTGTGTATTTTCATTTCTACGCGATTGTATCGTATGATAGAGTTCATCAAGTATATGATATACGCCTTGTAGATGAGGATTCTGTGGTGCTGGATTTTCTACAATATAATTTTCATCAAAAGCAATTCCCTTAAAAAAGCAGCTCTTCTCTCCTGTATGACAAGCCACCCCCACCTGCTGGACAATAAAAATCAAACTATCATTATCACAATCTAAAAGAATCTCTTTAATATGTTGTATATGTCCGCTTTGTTCGCCCTTTTGCCATATTCTTTGTTTAGAGCGTGAAAAATAATGAGCAATTTTATTTTGCACACTCAAAGCCAAAGACTGCTTAGATGAGTAGGCGAGCATAAGCACCTGCTTATCTTCTTGATTTTGCACGATGGTAGGAATTAACTCATACCGCTCCCAATCAATTTGCTCAAGCACATTTTGCATCTATTGCCCTACAACTGCACTTTTTTGCTTACTTTTAGAATCTACCCAAATATTTGGCACTGCACCTCCGGGAGTAAGAAAAATCTGTGCATTATTATTTTCTTTCAATGCCTCGTTAAATTTGCCCTGCGTTTCAATTTGGCGCAATTCAAGTAATCGCTGTGAAAGACTCTCATTTACAAGGCGGTTTGCTTCACTTTGCCCTCTTGCTTCAATTTCTAGTGCGTCAGCCTTACCCTTTGCTCTCTCACGCAAAGCATTTGCTTCTTCTTTAGCTTTTTGTGCATCTCTTTTAGCAAGCTCAACTCCCTCAATGCGCGTTTTTACCTGCTCAGGTAAAACAATCTCACGTAATTGAATCGATACAAGCTTGACAGGTTGATTAGGTGTTGCATCAAGTTTGCTTTTAAATCCTGTATAGATAAGACTGGCTACCTCATCACGTTTTGTAGGAAGTTCCTCCGTAGGGTAATTCCCCACTGCACTACGCACCACATCACGAATCACAGGATTAATAATTTTTTGCTCCCACGCTGTGCCATATTCTGCGATTGTAGCAGGAACTTTCTCACGCTCAAGCTGATACTGCACTGTGAGTTCAATAGAAATGGTCATACCGCTTGTATCCATCACATTAATCGCATCATTGCGCAAAATACTTTGCTCTCGCCCAATATTTCCCATATCTTCAATACGTGAGAAATTAATCGTTCGCACTTTTGTATCCACAATGATAACATTTTGGATAATAGGCACAAAAAAGTGTAAGCCCGGGTCAAGTGGTTTAGGGTCATATTTACCAGTAGTTACTTTAATACCAACTTCGCCTGCATTCACAATCACGAAAGGACGCGCCGCAATGAATATAACAATAAGCAGCACAACAATAATAAGCAATCCTAGAGATTTACCACTCGGCATAGAGGGCATAGGAAAAGATTCTAAATTGAATCCGCCATCACCTCTATTATTGTTTCCATTATTATTGTTTGGGCGATTCCTACCGCCATTATCGCCACCACCCCTTGGTGAATCATTTTTTTGTTCCAATACTTTTTCATCATTTTGGGCACGTTTTTTCTTTAAATGCTCGTTTAAGTCAATAGGCATTCACTCTCCTTTTTTAATCAATATAAGTCAAATAATGTGCATATTTAGGATTTTCACCATTTACGAGTGCGAAAAACACTTCTTGTAATTTCTTTGTCATTTCTCCAGCCTTACCATTACCTATAATACGTGTATCAAGCTCACGCACAGGAGTAATTTCAGCAGCAGTTCCGGTAAAAAATGCTTCATCAGCAATATATACTTCATCACGCGTAATACGACGTTGTTCAACAGGAATCCCCATATCTTTAGCAATTTCTATCGTCGTAGCTTGCGTGATAGATTCTAAAGTATTATCATAAAATGGCGTGATAAGCTTACCATTCCTTACAATAAAAAAGCATTCACCACTACCTTCAGCCACAAAGCCATTATCATCAAGAAGTAATGCCTCATCACAGCCACAAGAAACTGCTTCGTGCTTTGCCATTTGTGAATTGAGATAGTTTGCAGCTGCTTTTGCTTTACCCATAAATGCCTTTACAGGATTACGAACAAATGAGCTAGTTTTTACCTTAATACCATTATTGATGCCATCTTCACCTAGATATGCACCCCATTCCCACGCAGCAATTGCTACATTCACAGGTGCATTCATATGATAAAGCCCCATTACGCCATAGCCTAGATAAATTAAAGGACGAATATAGACATTACCTTTATAATCATTGCGATTTGCTTTTAGGAGCTCAATTTGAGCCTTTTCTAATTCTTCTTGTGTATAAGGAGATTTGATACATACAATTTTTGCAGAATCCAAAAGTCTTTTTGTATGCTCTTTAAGGCGAAAAATTGCTAATCCACGCTTTGTCATATATGCTCTTGTGCCTTCAAAGACAGCATTACCATAGTGTAAAGTATGTGTAAGAACGTGCGTAGTCGCCTCTGCCCAAGGTATTAATTTACCATCTTTCCAAATATATTGTGCTTCATTCATTAAAAATGCCTCCACCAAAAATAATACTTTAAGATTGTAGCAAAAGTTTTGTAATATTTTTATGCTTGGTGGCTTAAAGTCATATTTTTCTCTTCAAGCAAAAGATATTGTGTGATTTTAGATTCAATCTCTTCTTCTACCTTACTTAATTCCTCTGCCAAAGCAACAATACCTTGCCTTTCATATTCTTTTGGATTGCTCAATGCCTCCTGCAAAACTTTTTGCTTTTTTTCAAGCTCTTCAATTTCTCGAGGGAGATTTTGCAAGGCAAGAGTTTGTTTATAACTAAGTTTAGTGGGTTTTTTAGAATCTAGCTTATCTTCTTTTGGAATCTTTAGTGTTGCTTTATCTACAGATTCAAATTTTTCCATACTCGATTCAAAACAAGCAATATCACGCAAATCTTGAGTAATCTCTAAATATTCACTATAAGGCATATGGCTTTGTATCACTTCACCCTCACCCTCAAAAATTAAAAGTTTATGAGCAAGTTTATCGACAAAATATCTATCGTGGCTTACAAAAATAACTGCACAAGAAAGACTCAAAAGATATTCCTCAACGATATTAATTGTTTGTATATCTAAATCATTTGTTGGCTCATCAAGGATAAGCACATCAACTTCTTTTGTAAAAAGTAATGCCAAAGCGACACGATTTTTCTCACCTCCACTCAATGCACCAATTTTTTGAAAAAGTTGTTCTTTAGGAAAAAGAAAGTTTTTTAAATATCCATAAACGTGCATATGCTTACCCCGCACATCAATATGCTCACCTCCATTTGGACAAAAAATACTCAATAAATCTTTATCATCTTCAAGCATACTTGTGTGTTGGTCAAAATATCCTATAGAAATTTCACCAACTTTTATCACACCAGAATCTGGCTTTTGCTCGCCGAGTAGCATTTTGAGTAAGCTTGATTTACCTGAACCATTTTTGCCTACAATGGCAATTTTATCACGTGCTAAGATTCTTAAACTCAAATCTTTCACTAAGCATTTATCCCCTATACTTTTATGCAAGTGTTCAATCTCAAAAAGGCATTTTTGATTATTACCACTTTGTGTAGTGTTAAAAGCTTTTTGCTCCCTTTCAAGCTCAAGACGCATTTTGCGTATCAGTGAGGGGTTTTTCTTTGCCTCTTCTCGCATAGCTAAGATTCTACTCTTGCGTCCCTCATTGCGTTTTGTCCGTGCTTTAACACCGCGTCTTAGCCATTCTTCTTCACTTTTTAGAATCTTGAGTAATTTTTGGTGGGCTTTATCCATATTTTGCAAGAGTTCTGCCTTTTTGGCAAGATAATCCATATATCCACCCTCAAAGCTCCGCACATAACCATTATCAAGCTCAACAATTCGTGTTGCTATCCTATCAATAAAATATCTATCGTGGCTAATAAACACCAAAGTCAAGTGAGATTGTGCAATAAAATTTTCCAAAAATTGCACCATTTGCACATCAAGGTGATTTGTCGGCTCATCAAGGAGCAAAATATCACAAGGCTGAAGAAGCAAACTTGCTAATGCTACGCGTTTTTGCTCACCACCACTGAGTGAATTTGCCAATCTCTCTCCAAATGCCTCAAGCTCAAAATGACTAAGAATTTCCTCTACTAGCCCTTGCAAATCCCAACCTCTATATACACTAAGATATGCACTTAATTGCTCATACTCCTCTAATATTTCTTTACTTGGATTTAAGTTCTCACCCATTATATGATGCAATTCCTCTATACGCTCGTGTGCAGCTTTTATCTCACTCATACTTGCTATAAGCACATCTTTTACGCTTGATTGTGGTGGAAAGATAGGTTTTTGTGCAAGGGAGAGAATCTTAAGATTTTTCACACCAATGCGCTCACCGCTATCTATATCTCTTTGCCCTGCAATAATATCTAAAAGGCTTGATTTACCTGAGCCATTTTTGCCTACAATTGCGATGCGTTCATCTTTTGAGATATGGAAAGAGATACGATTTAAAATAACTTTATGCTCATACTGCTTACTTACATCTTGGAGAGAGAGTAGATTCATTGCGCTTGAAAATCTTTAATTTGCGCCATTGAGAGGATAGCAAAATTCGTCTCTTTATTTCGTTTAGATTCCTTGCCTATTTTGATAATCCCAGCGGGCTTACCAAATCGCAATTCAGCATCTACATAGATAAGCTCAAATTTTTGGCGATTAACTGCACTAAAATATTCAATTTCTTTATGAAAAAGCACAACACTATAAAACTTACTTGCAGACATAATCTTTACTTTAAGATCTAAACAAAAATCTGGATTATCTGAAAAAATCAAATAATTTTTCATATTTTTTTGAATATATTTATTATAGTGTTGATACACGACATATTCATTATCACGCAACTTAGATTTATCAAGCATTTTTACGTGATTACCCAAAAAAGTCATCG
This sequence comes from Helicobacter japonicus, assembly GCF_000762845.2. Lineage (GTDB taxonomy): Bacteria > Campylobacterota > Campylobacteria > Campylobacterales > Helicobacteraceae > Helicobacter_C > Helicobacter_C japonicus. The sequence goes on from NZ_JRMQ02000001.1 coordinate 10,892, forward strand.
CACAAAAAGGGCTATTGATATTGTGTTTAAAAAACACATTTTTAATCGCAAGCGAAGACATTCCAAGCTTCCATAGTTTATTATCAATATGCGTAGCACACACATCCATAGCATCTTTTGTCTTACCCACAAGAACTTCATACATTTTTTTAAACACAGCTTCAAACTTTGTAAGATTATCTTTTTTAAAGCCATCAGCTAATGCTTTTAATCTCTCATATACTTCAGTTAGTGTTTTAATATCGGATTCTGCTTTAGCCACAACTGCCATTGTGCGCTTCTTTTTCTCCTCTAACACTGCTGGGTCGCCCTTTTTCGCATCAATTTTAGATTGAATAGAGCGAAGTTCCATAGAACCTACACGAATTTTATTTTGCATAGAAAGCTTTTGCTCATTAAAGTTTTCGATAGCCCTCAAAACGCCTTTATAGTGATATTGCTGGTCAAGAAAACATTCTTGGTAGATTTTATCAGCAGTGAGATTGACATTGGTTTGAAATTGTCGATAAGAATACTCTAACTTTGTAAGAATCTGCAAATCATCGGCAAAAACATCAATTGTGATATGCCTATCATTAAACACAAGATAATCAATTGCCTTTGTAAGATAGGGTTTTAAGATAAGATAATTAATTCTTTTTTGGTGGCCTTCTTCACTTACCCCATCTTCTTCCATTCCTTGAATAGAATTGAGCGCATTAAATTCCTCACAAAAATACTCTTTAATGGTATTTTGGATAGGCATACTGATTTCAATGCTAGTGAGCTTAAAATAATCTGTTTCCTCAAAAATCTTTTTAGCAATGTTTGCTCGTGCATCAGTTTCTTTACTTTTTAGCTCTTCATCAGTATTTGTGCGCCAAAAATCAATCTCGCGTACAAGCCCATTCTCTGGAAAATCTTGATATTTTGACGCTTTACAACTTGTTATCCTACTCCCACCGCCATTACCTTCTTCATCATCGAGTCGAAATTCTACAAGCATACCTGCACTTGGCATTACACGTTTATCGTGCCAATTTTTCGCACGTAATTCAAAAATTTTTTTTGTAGCATTAATGATAACGCCATTTTTTGTTTGATTTGAATATCTTAATATCTTGCCATGCATTTTGCACTCCTTACCTCAATGTAATTTGCATCTTAAAAAAGACAATCCATCTCATCTATTTATAACAAAGTGTTCATTCTAACTAAACAAAAATAAAAAATTCATTATAAAATCTACAAAATGTTTATGATATAATTCTTGTTTTTATTCTAAAACGCACATTGGGCACAAAACCAAACAAACATTTCAGAATCTAAAAGGATTTTCCATTAAAAAATATAAGTTTAAAAATCAAAAATTGTATCTTTATATTGGACTTAATATTATAGTCATTTTTCTATCTGTAGCAACTATTATCGGTGGCTATGGGCTAGTGGGTGATTTTGGTGTAAGATTTGCACAGATAAACATCAATATTTTTGGCTATATTGCCTATGTATATTTACCATTTTTACTCTATCCTCTCTTTAGATTCTATAAAAATTCTACATTAAACTTTAGACGTCTTGAGCTTATCGCATCATTTTCTCTCTCTTTTGTTGCTCTTCTCATTTTGCAATCCCTTATTTTCCAAAAAGGCTATTTTGGCAATAGTCTTACGCTTTTCTTAAAAGACTACATTGGCTATTTTGGTGTATGGGTGCTTGATATTTTCTTTTTCATATTTTCGTGGCTCATTTCTACACAACGCAATATTGACCTCCTTATGAAACAAGCCAAGCATAAAAGTCTCGTCCTCTTTGATTTAATCAAACATATTTGTATTCTTTCTGCACAACGCATTAAAACGCTATATACTACTCTTAAAACACATCTTTTGCCACATATACAAAAACTCTTTGCCAAACATACCCAAGATGTCCTTGATTTGCAGAGAGCAAAAGAAGAACAAATTACTCAAGCACATTATGACTTTAAAGATGTAATTGTAGAAAAAGGCTTTGATGAAATGCACAAAAGCACACAAACTCTCCAAGATTCTGCACCCAAGCTAGATTCGCAAGAAAACGCACAAATACCAGAATCTATACAATCTACATCTCTACCTCAATCTCTAACATCCAATCCGCAGCAACCTCAAAAGTTACGATTAGAGATTATAGAATCTACCGGACAAGAAATCAATTTGCAAGATTTTTTTAAAAATCAAGTTGCTGAGCATAAAGATATGCTTAAAAAACTCAATAAACATATCGCCTTAACTGAACCTGTGCTTAAAGAGAAGCAACCACATTTATTTATGCAAGATGATTTACAAGAAGAGGAAGCTAAAACACAAATAGATATACAAGAAACTAGCCAAACTTCACATACTAAGCCTATCCCTACACCTCCTCCGCGACCTCTCAATCCAAATGTATTTTTACAAACTACCCCAACCCAAAATGCTCCAATACAGCCTACGCTACCTAAAACAGATTCTACCCCTCACTTAGACTCTAAACCAGAATCTAAAACTTTAGAATCGCAAGAAACTAGCCATTTTACACCTCATACATTAGAAGCAAACTTAACATCTCACGCAACACCTCAAACAGATTTAATACAAACTTTAGATACATCACCATTTACACCTATCATACCACTCTCAAGCACACAAACATTACAACCAAAAGAGCAAGATTTTGTTCCACAAACACCTAGCACAACTTTTAATGATACTAGTAATACACCAAAATCACAGAATCTTGCACCTACACATATTGAAGAAAAAAATGACAAACATACCCAAAATCTTTTTTCTACCCCGACTTTGTCGAGCAAAGAGACGCTCTCATCACAACTTGAGCTTGATATACGAGAAATCGCACCAAAACAAAATAATGCCACACAATGGGTAGATTCTATTGTAAAAGAAATCCCTACGCAAACACCTAATATAAAAGAAAGCACACATTACACACATACACGCATTACAGAGCTTACTGAAAATAAAGACCTCCTTGATAATCTCGAGTATGGGAGAATGGATAAGCCTACAAATTTCAAACTCCCGCTTATAAGCTTTTTAAACCAACCTCTTGATGAACAAATGGAGTTTGATGAAAGCGAAATTGACCGCAAGATTGAAAATCTTTTAGCTAAGCTCAAAATGTTTCGTGTAGAGGGCGATGTGGTGCGCACTTATTCTGGTCCTATCGTTACTACCTTTGAATTTCGTCCTGCCCCAAATGTCAAGGTTAGCAAGATTCTAACCCTTGAAGATGATTTAGCAATGGCATTACGTGCGCGTTCTATCCGCATACAAGCTCCAATTCCGGGTAAAGATGTAGTGGGAATTGAGATTCCAAATAATACAACCCAAACCATTTACTTGCGTGAGATTTTAGAATCTGATTTGTTTAAAACCTCTGCTTCACCACTTACTCTTGCACTCGGCAAAGACATTATCGGCAATCCTTTTATCACAGATTTAAAACGAGCTCCACATTTACTGATTGCTGGAACAACAGGAAGTGGTAAAAGCGTAGGACTTAATGCGATGATTCTCTCTTTGCTTTATAAAAATTCACCTGATAATCTTAAACTTCTAATGATTGACCCAAAAAAGGTGGAATTTAGCATCTATACAGATATTCCTCATCTTATTGCGCCTATTATCAATCAGCCAAAAAAGGCAATTTCAGCTCTCAATAGCGCAGTAAATGAAATGGAGAGACGGCTTGATTTAATGAGTAAGGCACTTGTGAGGGACATTGACACTTATAATCGTAAAATGGCAGATGAAAGAGAAGAAAAATTCCCTTATTTAGTCATCATTATCGATGAATTAGCAGATTTAATGATGACAGGAGGGAAAGAAGTAGAATTTGCCCTTGCGCGTATTGCACAAAAAGGACGTGCTTCGGGGATACATATTATCGTGGCTACGCAGCGACCGAGTGTAGATGTTATCACAGGTTTAATCAAAGCCAATCTTCCCTCTCGCATTAGCTATAAAGTAGGAAGCAAGATAGATTCTAAAGTTATTCTTGATAGCTTTGGGGCGGAATCTTTGCTTGGCAAAGGTGATATGCTTTTCAAACTCTCCGATAATCGTGTCATACGACTTCACGCACCTTGGAGCACAGAAGAAGAAATCGAAAAAATCACAGAATTTATTAAATCCCAGCAAGAGGTTATTTATGATAAGGATTTTATGATTGATGAAAAAGATGAATTAGTCTCTCATAATGATAAAGAAAATATAGAGGGTGGAGATTTACTCACAGAGGCAAAAAATATTATTTTACAGGATAAAAAAACTTCAGCGAGTTATTTACAACGGCGGCTCTCTATTGGTTACAACAAAGCAGCAAATATTATAGAACAACTTGAAAGAGAAGGTTTTCTATCTGCACCAAATACTAAAGGAGTGCGAGAAATCATCGGATAATCACAAATTTACAAAATATAATATTAGCCTTATCTTAATGAAATGTTTATTTTAAATTTATAAAATTTTTCATATCAATTTATATAAGGAGTATTAATGAAATATATAATCTTATATTTATGTCTTTTTACTACTTTTGTTAGCCAAGTTTTAGCGATTGATTTCAAAGAAGCACCAAAGATTCAAAAACGCATTACACCACAATTAGACAATGATACACTCTATTCTTTTAATTCTTCTATTGAACAAGCAAAAAAAGCAGTGGTAAATATCTCTACACAAAAAAATGTAAGCAACCAAATTCCTAATCACCCTATGTTTAATGATCCATTTTTTCAACAATTTTTTGGCGATCTTTATGGAAATATCCCAAAAGACCGCGTAGAACGTAGTCTTGGAAGTGGAGTAATTATCTCAAATAATGGCTATATCATCACAAATAATCACGTTATTGATGAAGCAGATAAAGTGCTTGTATCCTTATCAGATAGCACCAAAGAATATACTGCAAAAGTCATTGGGACAGATGCTCGTAGTGATTTAGCAGTGATAAAAATTGAAGCAAATAATCTCTCTCCTATTAGTTTTGCTGATAGCTCAAATGTGCTTATTGGCGATGTTGTCTTTGCGATTGGGAATCCTTTTGGTGTAGGTGAAAGTATCACACAGGGCATTGTTTCCGCATTAAATAAAAGCGGGATTGGTATCAATGATTACGAAAATTTTATTCAAACTGATGCCTCTATAAATCCGGGAAATTCAGGTGGGGCATTGGTAGATTCTCGTGGGGCACTTATTGGTATCAACACTGCGATACTCTCACGCACAGGTGGTAATCACGGCATAGGTTTTGCTATTCCTTCAGATATGGTAAAAAAAATTGCTAAAGAGCTTATTGAAAAAGGGAGTATTAAACGAGGGTTTTTAGGTGTTGGGATTCAAGATATTAATAAAGACCTCAAAGAAAGCTATGGCGATAATCGTGGTGCAGTTGTCATTAGCATTGAGCCACAATCTCCTGCAGCAAAAGCAGGACTTATGGTATGGGATCTTATCACACACATTAATGGCAAGGCAGTATCAAATGCAGCGGAATTAAAAAATCTCATTGGTATGCTTCCACCAAATGAGCGGATTGTTGTGAAATTTATTCGTGATAAACAAGAACGTGTTGCACAAGTTACGCTTACAGAACTACCTGATAATAAGCCAAATCAAGCTTCATCAACACAAAACGCGCCTTATAGCACAGACCTTGAGGGCTTAAGTGTAGAAGAGCTTACACCAGCTTTAAGGCAACGTTATAGAATCCCAAATGACATTAATGGTGTTGTAGTATCACGTGTGAATCCTAACTCAAAAGCTAAAGAGGCGGGATTTGAGGCTGGTGATATTATCGCGCAAGTAGAAAACACCACTATCAGAAAGCCTGCCGATTTACACAATGCTTTTGCACGATTAAAGGGCAAAAATAAACGAATCTTAGTCTATAATAGCAATGGCACAAAAACTATACTCATTAAATGATAAATAAAATGAATCTAAGGACAATAACCTATGCAAGTAATACAAAAATTAAATGCTTCAAAAAGAAAAATGGGGGGGGGGGAGCAGTGATAAATCTTGATGCTAAACAGCTTACACTTATCAAAGATTATCTCTATAAATATTGTGGTATTTTTTTAAGTGATACCAAAACCACAATGATAAAAAATAGAATCTATATGCTTATGAATGAAACAAAAATACAAAGTATAGATGAGCTACTCACTAGCATTGAACATACCAAAAAAATAAGACAACAATTTATCAATAGCTTCACAACAAACAAAACTGACTTTTTTCGAGAATATCTTCATTTTCAAGATATGATTGACCGCTCACTACCTGTGCTTTTTGGGCTCAATAGACCCATAAAGATTTTCTGTTGCGCAAGCTCCACAGGACAAGAGCCATATTCTATCGCAATGAGCGTTGCTTATGCAAAAAAGATTAATAAAACCAATATACCTGTAAGCATTATCGCTACTGATATTGATACAGAAGTTCTACAGAAAGCACAAGAAGGAATCTACACAATTAACTTTAAACTTGAAAAGTTTCCACAATGGTGTGATATTAATGAATATTTTGACGCACTCGATGATGGTAAAAATGCTTCTATACGTTTATTAAAGGTTAAAGATAACCTCAAATCAATGATTACTTTCAAGCAACTCAATCTCTTTGATAAACGTTATCCTTTTGCACGTGAAGAATTTGACATACTCTTTTGTCGCAATGTGCTTATTTATTTCACACAAGAAGACCAGCCCAAGATTCTCTCACAACTCATTGATACTTTGCGTATTGATGGGACATTTTATTTAGGACATTCTGAAAGCCTCTATCATTTAGCAAGTAAGTTTGAAAAACTTGGTAACAAAACTTTTGTAAAAATAAAGGCTTAATCACTATGATAATGGAAACTATAAAATATCATCCTGATGAGATTCTTAAAAGCAATCCTTGCAAAATTAATCGTGGCAAACTCATTGTTATCGGTGCTTCTACAGGTGGGGTAGATGCTCTCTCTTATATTTTTTCGCGTTTGCCAGAACAGCTCCCTCCCATAGCCGTGGTGCAACATATCCCACAAAGCTTTGGTTCTTCATTTATCAAACGTCTTGATGGAATATCACAACTTACAATTTATGAAGTCGCTTCAAGAGTTACGATGAAAAATAATTGTGTCTATATCGCAGGAGGCGACAAACATATGGTGGTGGATTTTGCACTCGGTGCATATTGTGCTTACCCACTTAATGAAGAAAAACGCATTTCCCGCCATAAACCAAGTGTAGATATTCTTTTTCGTAGTGCTAACAATGCTGCAGGTTCTTCTGCTTTAGGCATAATTTTAACAGGTATGGGTGATGATGGCTGTATCGGACTTAAAGATCTTTATGAAAATGGTGCGCATACCATAGCAGAAAAAGAGGAGGATTGTGTTGTCTTTGGTATGCCAAAAAAAGCAATTGAAATGGGTGCAGTGAGTGAGATTCTAAGCCTTGATATGATTATCTCACGCATTATTAGTTATGCAAAAGCACCAATCAAAACCAAAAATTCAACGACAGAGAGCGAATAAAATATGCCTCAATCCACCCAAAAGGTGGATTATTAAGAGATTTTAGAATGTATGACGGATATAGAAAAATGCGTGAGATCGGTCATCTTTACGATTGTTGGTAAGCACTGCTGAGCTATTTTCTGCTTGAACTACATAAGAACCTCCAAGAGGACTATATCCTGCTTTAGTTGTATCACTAAACCATTCTAATTTTCCACCTATAGCAATATCCTCACGGATTTGATAATTAAGGATAAATGCCACGCTTTGTTCTGCACTTCTTGGGCTATTTGTGCCGCGTCCTAAAATTTTCCAATCAAAATTTCCATAATTTGCACCTAAAAAGCCATAACCTGTAACTGCATTTCTCCCTATAATGTCATTAAGAGCCTGCCCTATATCATACGCACTTCCTGTCCAAATATCAAGTGATAGAGGATTCCCCCAACGCCCTATAAGTTCACTTGCATTACCAAAGTTTTGATAATACCCTGCACCAAAGAAAAACATATTTATTTCAAATTTTTGCTCAATATGAAGTGTATAAGAGTGTTTTTCCACCTCACCCCATCTAGCACCTGCATATCCTATCCTACTTGAATCAGCCACAGGGGCAAGAAATCGAATTTTAGTTAAAGATTTGAATCCCTGTGCTTCTTTGCTTGGATTACTATCAAAAGTGATACTTGCCCCAGGTGCGGTATATACACCCGGAGTATAGTAAGAAAATGCAGAGAGTGTAAGCCCACTACTGCTAAAATCAAGTCCTGCTGCATAAATATTACGCGTAGCCCCACCTGCATATGTGCCAAGCACACGATAGAAATCATTAAACCATTGGTCATATGCAAAGGCACGGCGATTTGATAAAAAGCCCCAAAGTTTTACACCACCTGCTTGAAAATAACCTTCTGCCCCTTGAGTGTAGCCGCTAAACCATTCCCCAACCTTTCCAGATTCATAACGACCTGCTTTAAGATACACATTCTCTCCATAGCTATATTCTAAAAAAGCATTTTGCACCATATAGTTTTGCACCCTCTCTTTATCCCACGCAGTTCCAAAATATGCTGTAACAACAGGCGAACCAATATTAGAGACTAATGGGTCATTGCGAGTAGAATCAAAAGCTAATCCACCAATAGCCCCGCCAAGTCCAGCTTTGAATCCTGCTCCTAAATCTGCATTGAGATTAAGCTGTGCGAATAATGTTGTAAAACTCTCTGTTGGTGCTTGATTGTTTGCTGTATCAAGTCTTTGGTTGTTAAAACCCCACTTTGTGAAACTCTCTGCTGAACCACTTACTTTATAATCAAAAGCATTGAGGCTAGAAGTAAGCAACCCCCCCCCTAAAGCTATATACGCTAAAGTTTTTTTCATTTTTTTCCTTTGTGTTATAGAAATTAAAATATTCTTAAAAAATATTGTAAATCTTTACATATTTTTAAGAATACAATATGTATTTTAACATTTTATACTTAATTTTTACTTAATACATTATAATAAAACAAGAAACAAAAAGGCGAAGATAGGCGACTTAAGCACAAATACAAAACTCTAGCACTGCCATACGCACACATACACCATTGGTTACTTGCTCCAAAACCTTGCAACGAGGATCTTTAAGAACCTCATCATCAATATCAATATTACGATGCACAGGTCCGGGGTGCAAAACAATCACATCTCTATCGCCTAAAATTTCTGGTGTAATGCAATATTGTGAAGCATAGTCTTTGAGTGAGCCATAAATTTGCTTATCGTGCCTTTCAGTTTGCGTGCGTAAGCTCATAAATACATCAACTTCCTTGGCAATTTCACGCAAATATGTTGTTGTGTAGAGATTTGTAGGTGGAAGAAAATGTGGTGGAGCAACCAAAATCACCTCCATACCAAAACGTGTAAGCAATTCTATATTACTATTTGCCACGCGTGAATTTTTAATATCACCCACAATGGCAATTTTTTTGCCTTTAAGATTCTCCACATCATTACCAAAATGCTCCTTTAAAGTAAGTAAATCAAGCAAAGCTTGTGTAGGGTGTGCGTGTGCGCCATCACCACCATTAATAATAGAACAACTCACTTGAGATTTGAGATAATACCCAGCTCCAGCGTTTTTATGCCGAATAATGATTGCATTAGGTTTCATAGCGTTAAGATTAGCTGCAGTATCAGACATACTCTCGCCCTTAGCAGTGGAACTTTTGCTTACATCAAGTCGCACTACATCGGCACTCAAACGTTTAGCAGCAATTTCAAAGCTAGAAAGTGTGCGCGTAGAATTTTCAAAAAAAATCGTGATAATTGTTTTGTTTTTTAGACTCTCTCTATGTTGCATATCTTTATATATTTGAGCTTGTGAGAGAATATCTTGAATCTGCTTCATATTAAGATCACTTGTGCGTAGGAGGTGTCTAGGGGTATGCATAAAAAGTCCTTTGGTAAAATCTTTAGATATTGTAGCAAACTTTATGCTAAAATTGCACGCATTCTCATATATCTGTATCAGAACAGAATCTTAGGCAAATAAAGAGAGGCAAATGCGCTTTTTATATACAATGTTTATGCTCATAGGTGCAAATTTATGCGCCGTAATGTTTCTGGGTTGTAGCGATTTTTATCACAAAGATTTTGTGCATATCCCTTCAGCACACAATGCTCCAAAAAAACAAAAAATTCAAAAAGAAAATGAGATTCAAGCTATGCGTAAAGGGCAAATTTTGAAAAATAATCGCACACAAATTTTAATGATTGTGCGCTATATGAATGACATTAGTGATGAGTTTGTTAAAAATGATAAGGGTGAGGTGTTTTTGGTAGAAATATATAGCAGAGAGGGAAAACTGCCTGCGAATCTCCTCACCTTTAGCTTACAAAATGTTTATAAAAATATCCAATCAAATAAGGTGAGTGCATTAAATAAGCAAGAACTCGGGGATTTTGTGCCTGATATTGCTTATAATGATGTATATAAGGTAAGCTTTGATTCTATGGGTTTTAGAGGAAGGGAGAGCTTAAAATTTATCGCACATATTAAAGACATAGGCGATATAAGCTTTGATTTTGGCTACACACAACCTAAAAGCAATCTCTCACGATAATGCAACGACTTGACCAATACTGCACAACTCTGCTTTCCTCACGCACAAAAGCACAGGAAGCAATTGCTTTAGGCTGTGTAAGTGTAAATGGCAAAATTATCTATAAAAATGCCGCACTTTTAGAATCTAACGACCAAGTGCAAATTGACACACAGGGCTTACTTGTAGGAAGAGCCGGCTATAAGCTAAGAGGTTTTCTTGATATATTAGAAGAAGAAAATATATGGCATCACAATTATCTTGCAAATAAAAGGGTATGTGATATTGGTTCAAGCACAGGTGGATTCGCTCAAGTGCTTTTAGAGCATAAAGTGCGTGAAGTGGTATGTATTGATGTAGGTAAAAATCAACTCCACGCAAATATCCGCAATGATGAACGCGTTAAGGTTTTTGAAGAATGCGATGTGAGGGATTTTAATGATACAATAGGTTTTGATATACTTTTGTGTGATGTGAGTTTTATCTCACTCTATAAACTCATTGAGAGTTTTAAGCGTATAGTCGCCACAGACTATATTTGGCTTTTCAAACCACAATTTGAAGTGGGTAAAGATGCCAAAAGAGATAAAAAAGGTGTGCTAAAAGATAAAAATATAGGTGTGAAAGCATTGGAACGATTCTGTCTTGAAGTGCAAAAAGATTTTCATATCATTTGCACAAAACAAAGCATACTTAAAGGAAAGGAAGGCAATGTCGAGTTTTTTATCTATGCCACAAGATGAAACGCTTCAAGGTTTAGCTTTAGGAAAATTTGATGGTATGCACCTAGCCCATAAGGCATTATTTGCATATTTACCGCCCAAAAGTGCGCTTTTATGTATAGAAAGCAAAGGAGAAGCACTCACTCCATATAAAGAATCTTATAGCCCCTATCCTATCATATCTATCAATTTTGAAGATATTATGCAATGGAATGGTGCATATTTTATGGAGATACTCCAAAGTAAATTTCCTTCATTACAATGTATAGTCGTAGGCTATGACTTTGCCTTTGGTAAAAATAGAGCGTATAGTGCGAATGATTTAACGCATTTTTTTAATGGTAAAGTCGTGGTTGTGCCACAATTTTGTATTAATGGCATAGGTGTGCATTCAAGCGTGATTAAAACATCTATTCGTAATGGCAATATGTTTGAAGCAGCCACTATGCTAGGGCGATACTACCAAGTGAGAGGAAGTATCACTACCGGACAGAATCTTGGCGCAAAATCCCTCTATGCAACTATCAATATACACACACAACATTATATCTTGCCTCAAAATGGTGTATATGCGAGTTTTACACATATAAATGGAGAGCTTATGCCAAGTGTGAATTTTGTAGGTCATCGCCTAAGCACAGATAATGCCTTTAGTATTGAAACACATATCATCGATAAAGAGCTATGGGATATTACAGACAAAGAGGTAGAAATTTATTTTGTGCAAAAAATACGTGATAATCAAAAATTTGCAAACCTAGAATTTCTCAAAAAACAAATAACACAAGATATTAGAGAATCTAAAGCCATTCTCGCCCAAGCAAATATCGCATATCTTAGCTAAGATTCTTAAAGATATTTTTCAAACAAAGATTCTAAAATTTTACATATTTTTCACTCATATTCTTTAAGTTTTTCACACGAATTTTTATCGTTCTTAAAATAACATTTTCGTTGCAAATCTTCATAAATTTGAAGCTCTTTATCTTGAATTTTATTCGATTCTTGCTTATGTTGCTCCTTATATGATTTAAACTCTCTCACTTGTAATTGAGCACCAATATATAAAAAAAAGCAAATAGCCAATATCAACAAAATATCAAATTTTCGTAAATTTTTTATCTTTTCACACAAACCACATTTCATCTCATAACCCCCTCATTTTGCTATATCTCATTTTGCAATTTTTTGCGTAAAAATACCATAATGCACTCCACCACATCGTCCCAATCTTTGCTTGATGAAACTACACTTTCCTTGCCCCCATCTGTATATACAAAAGTAATATTTTGCCCATAATGTAAAATTTGCTTTAGGCGACATTGATTTGCAAGCACTTTAATGCGTATAAGCTCCAAAAATGTTTCACTCGCCTCATCAAGCGTGCCAAATCTATCAAAAATTTCAGATTCTATATCATTAACTGCGCTTATATCTTCACAAAGTGAAAGTCGCCGATAAAGCTCTAAGCGTAATTTATCACTTGCTATAAGTTGTGGATTGAGATAAGCATTGAGATTAAGTTTTATATCACATTGTGTTTGTTCTATTGCGCCCTTACCGCTTAGGGCTTGAATACATTCTTCAAGTAAGCGCAAATATAATCCATAACCAATATTTTTAATATGTCCGCTTTGTGCTTCACCTAACAGATTCCCACCACCACGAATTTCTAAATCATAATACGCAAGATTCTCACCACTACCAAGATAAGAGTTCTTTTCTAATGCCATAAGCCGCTTTTTAGATTCTGGTGTGATAGCCTCCATATCCTCTACAAGAAAATAGCAAAATCCCTCTCTATTGCTCCGCCCTACACGCCCACGCAATTGATGTAAATCTGCGATACCAAATCTATCTGCAGAAGCTACGATAATCGTATTTGCATTAGGTAAATGAATCCCGGATTCTACAATGCTCGTGCAAAGCAAAAGATTGTATTTTTTTTGTGCAAAATCATACATTATCTCCTCACTTTTTGCATTATCAATTTGAGAATGCAAAATAGCAATCGTAAGGTCGGGCAAAAGCACTTGTAATTCTTTTGCTTTTTTCTCAATACTTGCGATATTGTTATGAATATAAAAAACTTGCCCACCTCGGCGCAATTCACGCAAAATTACTTCTTTAAGAAGTGAAGGCTTGCCACTTTTAATAAAAGTGCGCACGGGGATTCTATCCACAGGGGGCGTATGGAGTGAGCTAAGAGATTTAATTTGAGAGAGAGCCATATTGAGTGTGCGCGGAATAGGTGTAGCACTCATACTCAAAAGGTGAGTGTTGGCACAAAGTTCCTTAATACGCTCCTTTTGCTTTACGCCAAATTTATGTTCCTCATCAACAACAATAAGTCCTAAATTACTAAATTCTGTGCCAAAAAGTGCGTGCGTTCCGATAACAACTTGCATATTTCCATTTTTTAACGCACTAAACAAAACTTTTTTTTCATTATTTTTTATGAATCTATCACATCGTCCTATTTTTATCCCAAATGGTTCTAAACGCGCTTTAAGATTCTGATAATGCTGAGCGCAAAGCAAAGTTGTAGGCACAATCATCGCTGCTTGATACCCACTAAGGCATACAGCATAAATTGCATTCATTGCCACCTCTGTCTTACCAAAGCCCACATCACCGCTCAAAAGTCTATCCATTACCCTGCCTGAAGAGAGGTCTGTATAAATTTCATTGATACTTCGGACTTGGTCGCTTGTAAGTGTAAAATCACACGCATTTGCAAAGGCAATGAGCGCAGGATTTTGTGTATCAATTTTTGCACCCTGCAAAAGATTGCGCTTGGCTGCAAGTTCGATGATACCATTTGCAATTTCTAAAAGTTTCACCCTCACCTTTTGTTTAAGCTTTGCGAAACTCCCCTTACCTAGTCTATCAATTATCGGAATCTGCCCAGAATCTGCCACATATCTATCAATCATATTTAGATTTTCAACTGGCAACAAAAGCTTATCTTCCCCCTGATATACAATTTCTATAAAATCCCTTACCACTCCGGCAATATGCGCACTTTTCAATCCAATAAACTGCCCTATACCATATTCACTATGCACAACATATTCACCTTGAGAAATTTCATTAAGCTTTAAGGTGGTCTTTTTGTGCTTGATTTTAGGACTAAAGGTATTAAGAGAGAGAAGCAATTCATCTGGTGTGATAAGATTCACAATCGCATTAGAATGCTTTATCTCCACACCCTCTAAATCTGTCTTATTAAAAGCTTTTAACTTAATATCATTAGAAGTAAGAAGTGTAATATGACGCTTTGAATGAGCCTTTATCATTGAGACAAGGTTTGCAGGATTAAAGGATATATCACTATAACCTTCAACCACATCACAGATAGGAAAAGATTCTATATCTTGCCACGATAGTGCCTCTTGCATTGGGTTTAGACTATAAATTTCTCGTGCTTCATCTAAGGCACAAGGCGTGAGCAATGTTTTATAACATTTAGGGAGAAAATGTGCCTTCTCGCCCAAAAACCAGAATCCAAATGAAGCCACATCTTTATTGAATCCTTCAAAATTGCTTTTACTTACTTGGGATTGTAGCTCTTGATTTTCCTCCGAAGTGAGTGAAAAAAGTGCTGGAAGAATGTCAAGATTTGTAATCTCAACAGGATTGCTCATTTGCGTATATGTATCAAAATATCGTATGCTTTCAACCTCATTATCAAAAAAGACAATGCGATGAGGATTTTCACTTTGAGGGATAAAAATATCAATAATATCTCCTCTAAAGCTTACTTCACCCTCTAATTCCACCACTTCCACACATTCATAGCCATACTCAATAATGCGTTCTTTAATGTGCGTAAAATCATAACTATGATGGAGACTTAAAACAAAGCTTTGCAATATATCTTTTTTGGGAAGTGCGTGAAGCACACTCGCAATTGGTGCAATGAGGATTTTAGAATCTTGCGCGGCATAAAAAGAGCGCAAAATGTGGAGAGTATGCAAAAACTCCTCACGAAATGAACTCAAATCATCACCAAAATGAATAGGTAATTCAGGCAGGACAAAGGGTATTGGTGCTTGAAACAAACTAAAGACCTCATAGGCATCTTGGGCTTGTTTAAAATCTTTAGTAAGCAGTAGCTCATAAGAAAAATTACCTGCTTTGAGAAGTCTATACAGACAAGATTGTACCAAACCTCTCTCCGATGCTATTTTTTGGGAAGTTCAGATGAAATAACTTCTATTTTATTTGTCTTTGGGCTTTTAATTTTACTTTCACCAATAAACATACCCTTGCGTTCAATCACAAATTCAGATGTCGCTGCTGTGCCTTCTACACGCCCTTGTGGTTTAATTTCAAGCACATTTGCAGTTATATTACCGATAAAACGCCCACTTACGATTAAAGAAGCAGATTCTATATCGCCACGCACAATGCCATTTTTACCTACCATTACGGTATCTTTAGAATGAATAGTCCCTTCAAACTCTCCATCAATATGCAATCGACAATCTGCGTTTATTTCTCCCTTGATTCTAGTGCCTTGTGCGATGATAGTCGCTCCACCGCTTGAACTTACTCCATCAGATTGTTTATTGTCGCTAACAAAGATTGCCATGCTACACTCCTTTCTTTTTCAAAAATTGAATCAAAATTGCTCATCTTCCAATCCATAAAATTTGTAGGATTAATCACTTGACCCAAAAATCGTATTTCATAATGAAGATGAGGACCTGTGCTTCGTCCTGTATTTCCACTATAAGCAATAAGTTGCCCACGTTTAACAAACATTCCTTTTCGCACTACCATTTTATTCAAATGAGCATAATAAGTCATAAACCCAAATGAATGATCTATTTTTACAAGGTATCCATAACCACCAGTTGAAAACTGCGCATCATTGACAACACCATCAGCAGTAGCATACACAGGTGTGCCAATAGGCATAGCAAAATCTACACCCGTATGCAAATGCCTTGTAAAAAGCAGTGGGTGAGTTCTATAACCATAAGGTGCGGACATATGGTGATAAGTTTGCATAGGATAACCATTTGGAATAAATTTCATCACAAAAGCTTTTTGTGTGCCAGTGAGTGAGGCTACATCTATACGAGTTTCAAGATTATCATCATTTGTTTCTTGAAGGGTATCAATAGACACGCCAACGATACTTTCTAAATCTCCAATTTTTTCATCGATTTGAGAGGTTTCTTCAATTTTTTGCTCAATTTGAAAATTAAGTGTTTCATTTTTAGCAAGCATTTTTTTATATCGTTGGGTAATAATCTCATTAAACATAGACATTCTGTTAATCTCTCTGCTAAAAGTCTTGATTGATACGATACCAAAAATAATAAGCGTAAGAATAAGAACAATAAAATACAAGCTAAGTTGTTTAAAAATAGAATTTACATTGATATAGCGCGACCCATTTTGGTCGGTAATCATTAATACAAGGCGATTATTTTTAGAATTCATTGTTTGATAAAGTAGAAATCTCGCTATCTTGATAGCTCACACGATAATTTTTTAATTGAACAAGATCATCAAGTGCCCACACCAAACTTTTCCAATCAACAGCACTATTTACACCAATAACTTGAGCAAAATTCTCACTATTCCAATCTGTATAACTTGCCACAGGAAGGGCAGAGTCAATGAAATGCAAATCATAAGATAAATTTGCTTTTACACCACTATATCCTATAACCTGCCCTTTAATAACAAAATCACCCTTTTGCACCACAACCTTACCCAAATGTCCATAGTTTGAAACAAAACCATAAGAATGTTGAATCTGTATTAAATGATTTTCGCTTCCCACTACTCGCACAGAATCTATAATACCATTTGCCGTAGCATACACAGGTGTGCCTTGCTTAAGGGTATAAGTTGAAATATTTTTATGAGGAAAGTTTTTTTCAGCAAAATTATCTACAGGGTCGCCATTTGGTATAATTTTAAGCAAAATATCTTTTTGTAAAGGCGAAAGTTCATCAAGATCAATATCTTGATTATGATATACCTCGTGATTAATTTTAGAAACATTCACAATATTTTCAAGTTCATTGATTTTGTTATACACCTTAAGCAGTTCATTCGTTCTGTAATCAATATTGCGCTCTAACTCACTATTTTTTTCATAAATAGTTTGAAAATTTTCACGTACTTGCGTATTATTTGCCAAAATTACTTCAAGCTCACTCATTAAAAAATGAGCAATAATAAAGTAAGAAATCACCAATACAACAATACCTACACCTAAAAATAGTGCTATCTTTTGTAAAAGGTGATGCACACTAAATTGCCTTGAACCATTATTATCGATAATAGAAATCATTAATTTATCTTGCACTTCATTCCTTTGTATTGTTGTAAAAATTCTTCTATAACACTAAAAGAACCAAAAACGAGATAATCCTCACTCTCTCTCATCTGTCTTATATCAAAATCTTCATGTGAAATTGCTAAGGTTTGCAATATATGAATTAATGTATCTTTTGGACAAATGCGAGTTTTGTCTGTGTAGATTAGTAAAACTTTCCTAACAATAGGTAAAAGCTCACGCAAAATTGCCTCAATATTCTTATCTGCGTAACTATTATACACAAGAAATACTTGCTTTTCTGCAAAATACTCTCTTAAAGCCCTTGCTCCATCAATATTATGCCCTACATCAAGCACAATATTATGTGTGAATCTTTCACATCGACCACGAAGCGAGAGTGGATTCAATGTATTAAAATCAAATTTCATTCCCAAAAAATCAAGCGCACACATAGCCGTATGCAAATTATCGCATAAAAATGGTGGAAGAATATGGGTTTGACAATAGCGCGTGAAATCCTGCACTTCATTCCTAAAACGCTCATCTGTATGTATATCCTGCCATACTTCACATACCAATCCTTTTTGTTCCGCTATTTTTTTCCCAATGCGTATAACTTCCTCATACCTTTGCTTCGCCAAGATTACTTGCCCACTCATTGCCTTAAGCTTTGTGAGTGCAATCTCTTGCACACTTTCACCTAACATCTCCTGATGGTCTAAACTAATAGGTGTAAAAATACTCACATTTGCCTCTATCACAGAAGTAGAATCATATTCTCCACCTACTCCTGCTTCAAGCACCAGATATTCATAATCCTTAGCAAGAAGTAAGGCAAGAAAAGTGGCATATTCAAAATAACTTGCCTCTTGTGCAGATTCTATACTCCAAAGTTTTTGGTGCGCACATTCAAGTTCATTTTCATCAATATTGCCCTGATAATTATCTTTATACACATAAAAACGCTCACGAAAACAAAAAAGATGAGGGGAGCTAAAATGTAACACGCTTTTTTTGTGCTGTGCTAATCCCATAGCAAGAAATCTCCCAGTGCTTCCCTTGCCATTTGTCCCCATAATATGTATGACCTTACACTTTTTGCCAAAAATCCCATTAAATCCACATAGCGGTGCAATTTGCTTGTAAATTCTATGCACACGCTCTACATCAAAAGGTGCATACTCCGCACCCTTGCTTATAAGCACATTTTCAAGGCTTTGTATCACCTAGATTCTCCTTAGTTTTAATACCTACTTTATTGCTTATCATTATAAAATTCCCCATAATAAGCCACTTGAGAGATAAATTTATCAAGTGCCATACTTGCAGCGTTATTAATAGATTCTAAACGATATTGATCAAGTGCAATCGTAGATGTAAAATCTGCACTATAATCATAATATCCAGAATTTTGCACATCAAAACTTGCTCCATTATCATTTTCAAAATGAATATCAAGCACAACATTTGTGCGATAATAGCTCACAAATCCCTGCTGATTATAAGCCACAGGCGTTTGTGTAATACTTTGCACATTAATTTGTAAAAAACTCTTTGCCTCTTGTTTGTTTTTCAATCGAGAAGCAAAACGTTTAATCACTGCGTTATTTACCGCATCTTTAATGCTTGTCCCAGATTCAGGCACGGAAGGATTTATTATAATATCTACATACACACCATCATTAAAAATGCTTTGTGCGTAAGTGCTTACAGGCTTATATCCACAACCAATACAAAACCACAAAAAACCTACACAAACACCAAGTCGCATATACTTGAGCATTTTTAAGCCTTTATTATTTCACCACAAAATTTACAAGCTTATTTGGCACAATAATTTCTTTTAGAATCTGCACATCTATAAGCCATTTTCCTACACTTTGTTTTGCGTGTGCAATAATCTCCTCTTGAGCTAAAGCAAGGGACAACTCAATTTCTGCGCGTTTTTTGCCATTAACCATAACCGCATATATTACTTCTTCTTTGTGCAAAGCATTCTCATCAATATCAATAAATGCAAAATTTGTCAAATTAAAATATCTATCACTTAATTCCCAACAAATGTGCGGGACAATAGGTTCTAAAATATGCAATAAAATAAAATATCCTTCCGTCCAAACCAAAGCATTATTTTGCTCATTTAACGCATTAAAAGCTTCCATACTTGCAGCAATAAGAGTATTAAAAGGGTATCCGACTTGTTTTTTACTAAAAATATCATAGCTTTTCTGTAACGCCTCATATACTTTTTGACGAGCATATTGCTCATTCTTTTGCAATGCTTGATGATTAATATGTGGCTTTTGTGTGCAGGGCTGTATATGTTCTACTCTCTCCCACAATCTTTTTAAGAATCTATACGCACCCTCCACTGCATTATCATTCCATTCCAACTCACGCGTAGGTGGTGCAGCAAAAAGAACAAAAAGCCTTGCAGTATCTGCACCATAATGTGCGATAATATCGTTTGGATTGACGACATTTCCCTTACTTTTTGACATTTTTGCACCATTTTTTAACACCATACCTTGTGTAAGGAGATTAGCAAATGGCTCATCAATCTCTATATATCCCAAATCGCGTAATACTTTTGTAAAAAATCGTGCATAAAGCAGATGCAAAATAGCGTGTTCTATACCACCAATATATTCATCGACATTAAGCCAATATGCTAAATTTTCCTTATCAAAGGGCTTTTGCTCCCACATCGCGGAAGGTGTAGTATAGCGCAAAAAATACCAACTTGACTGCACAAAAGTATCCATTGTATCAGTCTCTCTTTGTGCTTTTTTACCACATTTTGGACATATACATTGCTTCCAAGTAGGATGTTTTGAAAGGGGATTCCCCTCTCCATCAATAGTTACATCAAAAGGCAATGTAATAGGGAGATTTGCAATATTTTCAGGCACAATCCCACACGATTGACAATATACCATAGGAATAGGCGCACCCCAATATCTCTGCCTTGAAACACCCCAATCTCGTAAGCGATAATTTATTACGCCTTTGCCTTTGCCTTGTTTTTCAAAAAAAGCAATGATATTTTCTTTTGCTTGGGCGTTATACATACCACTAAATTCTCCACTATTTATCAAATATCCCTCTTCATACGCTGCACATACCTCTTGTGTAGATTCTTTAGAATCTTTATCTTTGACGAGGACACATTTTAGCGGCAAAGAATAAGTTTTGGCAAATTCAAAATCGCGTTCATCGTGCATTGGCACACTCATCACCGCCCCAGAACCATAATCCATTAACACAAAATTTGCTACCCACACAGGCAACTTCTCTTGTGTGAGAGGATGTATTGCGTATATACCCAAATCAAAGCCGATTTTTTCACTCATTGCGCGTTCTCTGGCAGTGGTGTTTCTAATACTCTCAATGGCTTTTATAACATTTTCTTGAAGATGCTTACCTTCTATAAGAGATTGCACAATAGGGTGTTCTGGTGCGACTGCACAATAAGTTACACCATAAATTGTATCAGGACGCGTAGTAAAAACTTCAAGCTTTGTTATAGCATTGTCTAATTTTTGTATTGAATCTTCACTCAAAGCAAAAGCAAAACTCAAACCCTTTGATTTACCAATCCAATTTCTTTGCATACTTAACACTTGAGGAGGCCAATGCCCTTCAAGACTATCAAGACATTCAAGTAATTCATCAGCATAAGCTGTAATTTTTATATAATATTGAAACATTTGTTTTTGCACCACAGGTGTGTCGCATCGCCAACATTTACCCTCAATGACTTGCTCATTTGCCAAAATTGTTTGATCTTTGGGACACCAATTTAAATATGCTTCTTTACGATAAATTAGCCCCCTCTCCCACATTTTAATAAAAAATTCTTGTTCAAATCGCGTATATATCGTATCACTTGTGGCAAATTCCCTCTCTTGAGAAAAGCTAAGTCCGAGTGTGGCAAGCTCTTTTCTCATTGTGTCAATATTACTATATGTCCAAGTTTTAGGGTGGCTTTTATGCTTAATAGCTGCATTTTCAGCTGGCATACCAAATGCGTCCCAACCCATAGGGTGCAGCACATTAAATCCATTTTGGCGATAATGCCTTGCTAGTGCATCACCAATGCAATAATTTCTCACATGCCCCATATGAATCGCCCCACTTGGATAAGGAAACATACTTAAGATATATTTTTTAGGCTTTTTAGAATCCAACCCCAAAGGCTCAAAACTTTTATGCTTTTGCCAATATTCCTGCCATTTAGATTCTATATTTCTAGGATTGTATTCACTCATTTTTTACTCACTTTTATAAATTTGATAAAGTATTATAAAAAAAAAGCTTAAATCACACAGGGATTTCTCACCCTTAAAACTATTTTTATGTGATAAATTACACTTAAGCACTTTTAAAATATTGAGTAATCTAAGTAATTTAATAATTCCTGCTACAATGCTATTTTTTACTTAATATCTAAAATCACACATAAAAGGTAGCAGGATTGACATTTGATACAACAAAGATTCTAAACCAAGCTCTACCATTTTTTAGAAGTCTCTCGCAAAGTAAAGAGATGATTGTTATTGTCTTTATTGTGCTAATTGTAAGCATTATTATGGTGCCATTGCCAAGTGGTGTGCTTGATTTTTTATTGAGTATTTCTATTGCACTTTCCTTACTGATTATTCTTATCACACTCTATGTAGATAAAGCTACAGAATTTTCTGCTTTCCCCACAATCCTCCTTATTGTTACACTTTATCGCCTAGCACTTAATGTCGCAACTACGCGTATGATTCTTAGCGAAGGACATAAAGGCACAGAGGCTGTAAGCAGTATTGTATCAGCATTTGGGCAATTTGTCGTGGGTGGAAACTATGTCATTGGAATTATTGTCTTTACTATTCTTGTTATTGTAAATCTTATCGTTATTACAAATGGTTCTACTCGCGTAACTGAAGTGCGCGCTAGATTCACACTTGATGCAATGCCCGGTAAGCAAATGGCAATTGATGCAGACCTAAATGCAGGACTTATTGGACAAGAAGAAGCACAAAAAAGACGAGAAGCCCTCTCACAAGAAGCCGATTTTTACGGCACAATGGATGGTGCGAGTAAGTTTGTCAAAGGCGATGCCATAGCTTCCATCATTATTACGATTGTAAATATCATCGGTGGATTCCTTATCGGGGTATTTGAACACGGAATGAGTGTCAAACAAAGTGCAGAAACTTTCACTATTCTCACCATTGGTGATGGGCTTGTAGGACAGATTCCAGCACTTATTATTGCCACTGCCACAGGTATCATTACTACACGTGCAGCAAAAAGCTCACAAACAAACTTTGCAGGAGACATTATTACACAAATTGCAAATAGTGGAAAGATTCTCACTATTGTGGGCTTTATCCTTATTCTTTTTGCACTTGTGCCGGGTTTGCCTATTTCTTTGGGTTTTGTGGGTGCATTTTTCTTTGTCATTGCGTGGCTTACAAGTAGAGAGGATTTAGGCAGTATGTTTGCCTCTGTGGAAAAATGGTTCAATAAAAAAGATTTATTAAAAACTTCTCACCCTAATGAAAGCAAAGAACAAAATATTGATGCATCTCAACATAAGGCACAAAGAGTGCAAAAAAGTGAAGAAGAAATCAGAAAAGAAGAAGAAAATGTCATTAATGAAGCTCTCAAAGTCGAAACTTTAGAGATTTATCTCGGTTATGGGCTTATCCGCTTAGCTGATGTAAAACAACACGGCGATTTACTTGAACGAATCCGCTCTATGCGTAAAAATATCGCTTCAGATTATGGATTTATTGTGCCACAGATTCGGATAAAGGATAATTTAAATCTTCAACCAAATGATTATACCATTCTCCTTAAAGGCGTAAAAATTGGTGGTGGCACCGTGATGCCTGATAAAATTTTAGCAATGGATACAGGTATGGTGGGACAGCCTATTGAGGGAATCCCAACAAAGGAACCAGCCTTCAATCAAGACGCACTATGGATAGACCCTAAAGACAAAGAAGACGCTATTATTCAAGGTTATATTGTGATTGACCCTTCAACAATTATCACTACGCATTTAACTAACCTCATCAAAACCTATGCTGAAGACTTTATCACACGCGATGAAGTAAAAGTTCTAATGGATAGACACGCGCAAAACTTCCCTGTGGTTGTGAGCGAAGCAGCCAAAATTCCTATGAGCACAATACTCTATGTATTGCGTGCATTACTCCACGAAGGCATTCCAATTAAAGATCTTCCTACAATCCTAGAAGGTATTATTGACACCTACCCTGTGCTACAAAATGACACTGAATCTATTGTGGAACAAGTGCGTGCTCGCCTTGCACGCACAATTACAGATGTATTTAGAAGTAAAGATGGAAATCTTAGAATATTCACTCTCTCACTTGCAACTGAACAATACCTTATCGATAGACTTAAAGAGCAACCCAGTGGTAAAAATTTTGTGCTTCATTCAAATGATGTGCAAAAGCTTGTTGATTCTGTAAAAGAAGAGGAAGCGGTGCTTAGGCAAAAAAATATTGACCCTATTTTGTTTGTAGATTACAGAATCCGAAAACCTCTTGCAAAGCTTCTTGAACCATTTGATATAAAAAGCAATATACTTGGTAATGCTGAAATAGACCCTCACGCAAAATTTGAGGTAGTAGGCACAATCAATATAGACTTTAAGGACGCATAATGAAAGTTTTTCATCTCTCACATACCGATTTAGACGGCTATGGTTGTCAATTTATTGCTAAAGAGTTTTTTTCTCATATCACTTTTTATAATGCTAACTATGGCAGAGAAGTGCTTGTGAGGCTTAATAACATACTTGATAGCATTGCGCATTCAAATGTCCAAAACGCACAAGAACTCCTCAATGCAAAATTTGGTAAAACAAGTAAAAATCCACAAAAATCCACAAAAACAGAAGAAAAATATCTCGTGCTTATTACAGATTTAAACCTTACCCTAAGCGAAGCAAATCTCCTCTATCAACGCATAGGAGAACTTAAAATCGCAGGATTTGATGTGGAAATCTTACTTTTAGACCATCATATTAGTGGGCAAGAATGTGCAAATAAATATGATTGGTATCACCTAGATTCTACCCGTTGTGCGTCTAAAATTACTTTTGAAACACTTAAAGAACTCTATACCTTGCTTAATCCTACGCGCTTAGAATGGATTACGCATTTAAGTGAAATGATTAATTCTGTGGATATTTGGCTTGAAGATGGCTACAAATTTGATTTTGGAAAAGTCGCTATGGGCGCGATTAGTGGCAGTTTTGAGCTTAATCGCTTTATGTTTGATGAAGAACATAGAGATTATAAATTTGCCATTATCGAATCAATGAAAGATTTTTTAGAATCTCCTAATGGCGAGGTAGAATTTGACAATAATCTCTATATGATTAAAAAACGCGCACTCGGAGGCGACCCAAAGACACAAACAATGGATACTATCACTTCAAACGCGCAAGTAGAACTTTTAAGTGCAAAAAAACAGCTTTGCACTATTACTTATGATGACAAAAAAGGATTCTTAAGCTATTCTATGGGTGGTATCAGTGTCTTAGCAAATCTTTTTTTAAAATGTAATCCTGAATATGATTTTTACCTTGATGTGAATCCACGAGGCAATATCTCTTTACGCGCCAATGGAAATTGTGATGTAAGCTTGATGAGCAAAGAACTTTTCAATGGTGGAGGGCATAAAAATGCTTCTGGTGGAAAAATAGAGGGATTCAAAGAAAGTTTTGCTTATGGCGACATTAAAACGCAAGTTGAATATATACTCAATCAACACAAGGAGAGTTTATGAGCATTGATGAAAATATAAGTGATGAACTTACATTAGAGATGAGTCTTGAAGAAATGGCATTAGAAGTGGTTGATATGCTTGGTGTTGCACTTATTTTTGCTGGAGCAAAAAAACAAAATGTAGAAAAACTCATTGAGCTTTATTCCTCACAAATGGACAAATTCTATGAGCTTTTGCCCGAAGATGCACCATATGGGAGAGATGAAATGGTAGAGATTATCAAATCTCTCAAAAAAGACTATCCACAATTTTTTAAATAGTGCCTATGCTTACACTTATCCGCTGTGCAATTCTTTTTAGTGGGAATGGAAGCAATATGCAGCATTTAATTGAATCTTTACACCATAAAAGATTCAAATCTACACAAGAAAACACTACGCAAGAATATGAGATTGAAATAACGCTCACTTTGTGCAATAACCCTTCTGCGTATGGTATCACACGCACAAAAAATCTTGGTATTCCTTGCGAGATTCTCTCTCATAAAAATTTTGCCACGCGTGAAGATTTTGATAAAGCAATGATACATATTTTACATATTCATAAAATTAGATATGTCTTTTTGGCAGGATTTATGAGGATTCTCACTCCTTACTTTACACAAAGCTTTTCTATTATCAATATCCACCCTTCATTTTTGCCCGAACATAAAGGCGCACACGCTATAAAAGATAGTTTTTATTCATCTGCTTCTTATGGGGGCGTGAGTGTCCATTGGGTCAATGAAGAACTTGATGGAGGGGAGATTATTTTACAAGAAAAAGTTGCAAAATTACCAAATGAAAGTCTAGAAGATTTTGAATACAGAATCCACGAATGTGAATACAATCTCTATCCTCGAGCGATTTTATCAGCCCTTAATCTTAGGATGCAGACAGAGATAGATTCTACCAAAGGATAGTGATGAATAATGCAATAGAAACTTTAAGCGCATTTAGTATTTTTGCCTTACTTATTCTTTTTGCCTCACCCATTAGCAATCTCACGCGCATTCCTGTTGTCGTTGTAGAGATGATTTTAGGTGCATTAACAGCTCATTTTGTTGGTTTCATTACAGATATTGAAGAAATTAATATTGTTGCAGAAATTGGTTTTTTATTTTTAATGTTTTTATGCGGCTTAGAAGTAGATATTAAATCTTTTACGAAACTTGGTTCATCTTTTCTGCTCCGCACTCTCGCATATTTTTGCACACTTTATGGCTTAAGTTTTATTATTGTATTGAGCTTAGGACTTTCTTATGTCTATATTGCTGCACTTCCTGTTATGAGTCTTGGTATGATTGTAGCACTTATTAAAGATTATGGCAAAGACCAACCTTGGCTTGATTTAGCACTCAAAATTGGAATCTTGGGTGAGCTTGTCAGTATTGCCGCCCTTGTCATTGTAGATGGCTCATCACGACACGGTGTAGGGAGCGACCTTGCACATAAACTCCTTATGCTCGTGCTTTTTATGATTTTTGTGATTTTAGGATTCAAAATGGCAAGAGTGCTTTTTTGGTGGATACCTCAAGTGCGATTTTTATTTTTGCCACGAGATGATAGCAATTCACAAGATTTGCGCTTTGTGTTTTTATTGCTTTTTGGATTTGTGCTACTTATGATGATACTTGATATTAAAGCTGTGCTTGGTGCATTTTTAGCCGGAACAATTCTTAGCACATTTTTTAAGCATAAAGCCGAATTACCCCAAATGCTTCATCACTTTGGATTTGGCTTCTTCGTGCCATTTTTCTTTGTCCATATCGGCTCTACACTCAATCTCCACACACTTTTTACAGATATAAAAATTATCACTTATGCCCTCTATCTCATTATGGGTATGTTAAGTTTGCGTCTCATTAGTGCGAGTATCGTTTTTGGCAAATATTTTAAAAGTGCCAAATCTACACTACTCTTTGCATTAAGTGATTCTATGCCACTTACTTTTCTTATTGCGACTGCTACTTTGGGTAAAAGCATCGGGGAGCTCAACGACACGCTTTATGCGTCATTTGTGCTTGGTGCAATTTTAGAGGGTATTATCTTTAGTATGTTGATTAAAATTGTATATGTCTTTTGGAAAACACCTAAACAAAAGGAAAAGTAATGCAAAACCCCTCTCCTACTCGCCAAACTTGGAGCTCTAGCCTCACTTATATTTTAACAGTTGCAGGAGCAACTATTGGCTTTGGAGCGACTTGGAGATTCCCATATCTAGTAGGTGAAAATGGTGGTGGGGCATATGTGCTTGTCTTTATTTTGGTGATGATTTTTGTTGGAATCCCTGTGATTTTAGTAGAAAATGTCATCGGTAGATACGCACATAAAAATGCAGTTGATGCCTTTAGTGGATTTGCCAATGGTAAGCCTATTCCACATTTTGCAAAGATTATCGGCTATTTTGGTGTGCTAGGAGCATTTGGTATTATGGCATACTATATGGTCATAGGCGGGTGGGTCATTACTTATATCACAAGTATCCTAAGCGGTGAGCTTAATCTCTCCTCACCCATTGATAAAGAACTTGCCCAAAGCTTCTATAATGCAAAAATAGAGCATAATCCCCTGATGATTGGAATCTGGACTACTCTTTTTGTAGCTATAAATTGGGTGATTCTCAAAAAAGGCATCATTAATGGTATTGAAGCAAGTATGAAATATCTTATGCCTTTACTTTTTATATGCTTGCTAATTATCGTCATTCGCAATCTTACACTTCCAGGAGCAATGGAAGGAGTAAAATTTTATCTCTTACCTGATTTTAGCAAAATCACAGCTAAACTTTTCATCGATGTGCTAGGACAAGTCTTTTTTGCACTCTCTTTAGGATTTGGCGTGATGATTACGCTTAGCTCCTATTTACAAAAGAATGAAAATATGATTAAAACTGCCGTTGCCACCGGTGTGCTTAATACGCTTATCGCGCTTTTAGCTGGGTTTATGATTTTTCCCTCACTCTTTAGTTTTGACTTAGAGCCATCTCAAGGACCAAGTCTTGTATTTCAAACGCTCCCTATTGTGTTTTCACATATTTATTTTGGCAATATCCTAGCCCTTATCTTTTTTCTGCTTTTAATCACTGCGGCACTCACCACTTCTTTGCCTATTTATGAAGTGATTATTACAACACTCTATGAAAAATTTAACATCTCACGCACTAACGCAATTAATATCACACTCGGCTTTATTTTTATATGTGGGAATCTCCCTTGTATTCTTAGCTATGGTGTGCTTGATGACATCACTTGGAATGGCAAAAATATCTTTGATAGCTTTGATTTTATCAGTGGCAATATTCTCTTTGTGCTCACTTCTCTTGGCACATTACTTTTTGTAGGGTGGATTCTAAAAGATGAGGCAAAAAAAGAGCTAAGCAATAATAATACTCTCTATCCACGACTTGTGAATCTATGGTATGTGTATATCAAATATTTCTTACCATTTGTTATTGTGCTGATTTTTATCGCTGGTGTATTTCCTGACACACTCAACAAACTCTTACGCCTATTCACGGCACTATTGTAGAAAGACATTTTATGTTAAGAATCTGCTGTGTTTTATGGCTATGCGTATGTGCGATGTATGCAGAAAGCAAAACTTACGCTCTTAGCATTTATGGCACACTCAAATATCCTCAAAATTTCACACATTTTGACTATGCTAATCCTAATGCTCCAAAAGGTGGCACACTCAAAGGCTTTGCTCTTGGCACTTTTGATAGCCTTAATCCCTTTACACAAAAAGGCAATGCGGCTGCGGAGCTTAGCACACTTGTATATAATACACTCACTATTCAAAGCCTAGATGAGCCTTTGAGCGAATATGGGCTGATTGCAGATTCTATGACAAGGGGGAGAGATTACATTATCTTTCATATCAATCCAAAGGCAAAATTTAGCGATGGTGTAAAGGTAAGTGCAAAAGATGTCGCCTTTAGCTTTGATACTTTGCTTGAAAAAGGAAAGATTGAATTTAAACGTTACTATGCTGATGTCAAAAGTGTGAAAGTATTAAATGAGCGCGAAGTAGCCTTTTATTTTAAAAATGATTCCAATAAAGAGCTGCCTTTAATCTTAGGGCAGTTGCCTATCTTACCTGCCCATATTTATCTGCAAAATGGTAAAAACACTTTTGGTGAGAATCCACTTCAAATCCCCATAGGAAGTGGCGTATATAAAGTGAAAAAGTTTGATATAGGACGCAGTATCACTTATGAGCGAAATACTGACTATTGGGCGCAAAATCACCCTACACAAAAGGGAGTGTATAACTTTGATGAAGTGATTATAGAATACTATAAAGACGCTGCTGTGGCGCAAAATGCCTTTATGGCTGGAGAATATGATTACCGCATAGAATCTTCAGCAAAAGTGTGGGCAACAGACTATGAAGGCAAGGCAAAAAAAGAGGGTAAAATCATTCAAAAAACCTTTAGGCATCAGTTACCAAGCACATTTCAGGGCTTTTTTTTCAACACTCGCAATCCTCTTTTTGCCGACATAAGAGTGCGTGAAGCAATATTTTATGCGTTTGATTTTGAATGGAGTAATAAGAACTTGTTTTTCAATCAATATGAGCGCACAAAGCATATTTTCAATAATTCTCCTTTTGCTTCAAGCGGATTACCCACAGGGAGAGAGAAAGAGATTTTGCTTTCTTATAAAGACAAGCTAGATTCTAGAATCTTCACCCAAAGCTACATTATCCCCCGCACAGATGGAGCAAAAGTGCGCGGGGAAAATTTAAGAGAGAATCTCAAATATGCAAGAGATTTGCTTCAAGATGCAGGGTTTTATATCAAAAATGGCACACTTTATACGCCACAAGGCAAACCTTTTACCTTTGAGATTCTTATCTCTTATGAAGCCTTTGAGCGCATTTGCTTACCTTTTGTAAAGAATCTTCAAAAACTTGGCATTACTGCTAGTATTAAAAAAGTTGATGATTCGCAATATATTAATCGTGTGCGGAATTTCAAATATGATATGGTCATTGAGCTACTAGGGCAAAGCCTATTTCCGGGAAATGAGCAAAATTATTATTGGAGCTCTGCTGTGGCAGATACAAGTGGGAGTAAAAATTTTGCAGGCGTAAAAGATGCTGTGGTAGATGATTTGATTCAGAGATTACTCAACGCTAATGATGAAAAAGAACGTATAGCCATTGGCAGAGCAATGGATAGAATCTTACTTTGGGGATTCTATGCTATCCCACATTTTAATCTTCCTGCTTTTCGTGTGGCATATTGGCGCAAAATTGAAATGCCAACCATTACCCCACCTTATGGCATTGACCCATACTTATGGTGGGATAAAACATCTCAAAATTATTCCACTAAGAAGCCAAAAAGTTAGAGATTGCTATAATACTCCTCTAAAATTGGTTATATATTACTTCAAAGGATATTTGTGCCAAAACTTGAAAAACATCATACGCCAAACAATATCACAATATTGCGCTCTCTTACTACTAGACGCGATAAGATTATTTTGGGTTTTTTGTTTCTTGCTACAATTGGGCTTTCAATCATTGAAACGATTGGCATTAGTATCATTATGCCTTTTATTACTTTTGCAAGTAATCCACAAATGATTTTTTCACAGAGTAGCTCGGCTTGGATTTATGAGAAACTCAACCTCACTAGCACTATGCAATTTATGTATATATTTAGCTTTGCACTTATTATATTCTATTTTTTTCGCGCATTTTATAATGCCTTTTATGGCTATGCTTTGGCACGTTTTTCTTATGGTAAATATCATTTTTTTGCCTATCGATTATTTTGTAAAAGTGTAGAATTAAATTATCTTGATTTTACAGCTAAAAATACAGATAAGCTTCGTCAAAGTATTATAAGAGAAGCGTTTAATACTTCAAATTACTTACAAAGTCTTTTGCAAATAAGCGCAGAGTTTTTTACCATTGTCCTTATGTATGCCCTGCTTCTTATTGTAAGTTGGAAAATGACTTTAGTGCTTACTCTTTTGCTTGGTGTGCAAGTGCTTTTTATCCTTAAAATTCTCACAAAAAGGATAAAGCATAAGGGTGAAATTCGTGTAGAAGCAGACAGCAAACTCAATGAAAGCCTTACCAAAACTTTTGGTAACTTTAAGTTTATCAAGCTTAAGGGTAATCAAAAAGAAGTGCTTGAAACTTTTGAACTCCTCTCACGTGAGCGCACACAAGCAGAAATCACTGCTCAATCACTCTTTCCCTTACCGCGTCTTGTTCTTGAAACCATTGGATTTAGTGTGCTTATCGCCTGTGTAGCCTATATTCTTTTTAAATATGAAGATGCAAGTGCTGTGATACCCATTATCTCAATGTATGCCCTAGCCCTTTATAGAATCCTCCCTGCTATTACGCGTATTGTCAGTAATTTTAATTCAATGAGTTACTTTAGCTCAAGTGTAAAAAATGTGTATGAAAATCTTATCTATCACACCGAATATGAAGACAACGAACCTTGTGAATTTAAGGATTCCATCACACTTAAAAATATAGATTTTGCATATGTGAGAGAGAAGCCGATTTTAAAAAATTTCTCACTTACTATTCAAAAAGGTGAAAAAGTCGCTTTCATAGGAGAGAGTGGAACAGGAAAAAGCACTTTGGTGGATATAATTATTGGTATTTATAAACCTCAAAAAGGACAATTACTTGTAGATAATGTGCCGATTAATAATCGTAATCTTCGCTCTTGGCGTAAAAAAATTGGCTATATTCCTCAAAGTATTTATCTTTTTGATGGAAGCGTGGCAGAGAATATTGCCTTTGGTTCTGCATTTGATGAAGAGAAAATTAAACAAGCTTGCAAGAAAGCGCGGATTCTTGATTTTTTAGAGCAACATAATGGTATCTATACTCGCGTAGGTGAAGGTGGAATCTTGCTAAGTGGCGGGCAAAAGCAGCGGATTGGGATTGCTAGAGCAATTTATGATGACCCAGAGATTCTTGTGCTTGATGAAGCTACTTCAGCCCTTGATAACCAAACAGAATCTGATATTATGGAGCAAATTTATGATATTGCGGGTAATAAAACACTTCTTGTTATTGCCCACAGATTAAGCACGATAGAACATTGCTCACGCAAAATTGAGCTTCAAGCAAGTAATGGGGGGGGGGGCAATAATTAAATGAAATATTATCTTGATTTTATTCAAAGCAAAAATTTACAAAATAATGAAATTTTTAGTTTTCTCAAATGTGATGAGAATGAGGGCAAGATTCTACAAGTAATGGCACAATCGCTTATGCAAGGGGAAAATGATTTTGTCGTGCATAGTCTCTTAGCTAAAATTTTTCCTCATAAAAATAAAGCATCAAAAGAACATTATCTTGAGTATTTGCCCCATATTCGTAATCTCATTGAACTTGGCTGGGTAAATCAAAGCACTTTTTTGCAACCTCATCTCACAGATACACCCTTACTTGAACTTTATAATGAAAGTATCTGCCTCTCGCATACTTTTTTAAAACTTCTCGAAGATGGCACTCTCAATGCCGATTTGCCTGAAATCACAGCCTATGAAGACCATTTAGAATATCTCAAAGATCGTTTTACGCATATTGATTTACTTTATAAAATTAGTGCATTGAAATTTTCACAAAAGATTCACTCACCTTCACTTACGCGTGCAAATTACCGCCTCAAACTTTTGGAAGAGAGCATAGAAGCGCGTTTAAAACTCACACACAAAGACATAGGGATTTTAAAACTTATCAAGGAAAATCATTTAGAGCCAAAAGAGCAGATTATCTTTTTTGCCTTACTTAAAGAAGAATACTCAAGCAGTGATGAAAATTTACGCGATATGAATACACTCTTAGAACTTATTAGTCTTGATAAATATGACAAAATCAAAAATCGCTCTTTACTTGATGAAAACTCTACCCTCGTGCAAAAAGGTTTAATTGATTATGATGAACTGCTTAATCCTTTTGGTGGCATATCACGTCATTTTTTTATTCCCGAGCATATTTTGCAGAGCATTATCCACCCAAACAAAAAGAAAAAGCGCACTAAAATAAACCTTGATTCCATTATCAAAGAACAAGAAATCTTTGAACTCTTAGAACCAAAATATGAAATGGAAGATATTGTGCTTGATACTCACGCAAAAGAAGTAGTAAATGACCTTCTCGCACAAATGAACGCAAATGTGGTGCATTTACTTAAGCTTTGGGGCATTAAAGACAAAAAGGGAGGAATTAGCGCGAAGATTCTACTCTATGGCGCACCTGGCACAGGTAAAACTATCACTGCATTAGCCCTTGCCAAAAGCCTAAAAAAGCAGATTCTAAGTTTTGACTGCTCAAAAATCCTCTCAATGTATGTAGGGGAATCTGAAAAAAACGTCCGTAGAATCTTTGATAGCTATAAAGATATTTGTAAAAATATTAAAAATGAACCTATTCTACTCCTTGATGAAGCAGACCAATTCCTTAGTATGCGTGGAAGTAGTGGCAATAGTGCAGACAAAATGCACAATCAAATGCAAAATATTTTTTTAGAACAAATTGAACGATTTGGGGGGATTTTAATTGCTACGACTAATCTTTTAGAAAATGTTGATAGCGCATTTTCACGGCGTTTTGAATACAAAATCCCTTTTAAGCGACCAAACAAGATTCAAAGAGAGGAGCTATGGCTTAAACATCTACCCAAAAATGCGCCTTTTGGCTCTATCACAAAAGAGAATCTTGCTAAGATTTTATGTGAATACGACTTGAGCGGAGGGCAAATCGCACTCATAGTAAAAAATACTGCTTACAAAGTTGCCACAAAAGCTAAACCTATTTTTACAAAAGAAGACTTTGTAAATCAAATCAAGTTAGAATTGCGTGGTAACTTTGATAGTGTCAAAAGTATGGGCTTTGGTCGTTAATACGCAATAAAGTAAGGTATAGAATCTACTTCTTTATTATTGCGTATTTTGTAAAGTTTCTTCTAAAATTGATTGAGCCACTGGCGCATCTTTTGGATCAACAAAGAAAAATATTTCCACACGATTGTTTTTTGCACGATTAATCGGACTATCATTTGGTGCAATCGCTTGATGTTCGCCATAGCCTGAAAAAGAAATGCGTTCAGGTGAAATACCATTTTTAATAAGATTTTTCATCACACTTAAACTCCGAGCTGAAGAAAGTTCATAATTATCCTTATAACGAGAATCTCTCGGTAAAGGTGTATTATCAGTATAACCCCTCACATCAATTTTGACATAATCGGGCAATTTTTTGATAATTGCGCTCATTCTCTGCAAATATAAAAATACATCACTATTATTGATTTCAGCATTTCCCGCATCAAAAAAGATATTAGAAGGTAAGCGTAAAGACATACCCATTTCCATCTGCTCTAAAATACCACCCTCTTCTGCCATTTGTTCAATTTCTGCAGCAGTGACACTTGAAGAATCACCAGCAGCTGAACTTCCATCAACTTCATTATCACTAATATCATCTTCATTAGAGGGCAAAGGTGAGGTAAGTGTAAAATCAAATATTTTGACAAATTCAGTTTTTAACGCCTCTGAATCTGAATCAGCTGTTGATGAAATCGCCCACAAAGCAATAAAAAGTGCTAGGAGAAGCGAAAGGAAGTCCGCATAAGGAACAGCCCATTTTTCTCCTGCTGGACATTCATCACACTTTTTCTTTTTAGCCATTTTGCACGCTCTTATTCAAATTGTGAGATTTTAGGCTCACCTGGTGGGATAAATCCAAGTAATTTTTCTTCAAGGTTGCGAGGATTATCGCCATTAGCAATACCTACAACACCCTCCAAAACAACCATACGCCCTCTTATTATATCCGCACTTTTAGAGTGCATTTTGTGTCCCCAAGGTCCAAAAAGCGCATAAGAACAGAAAATCCCTGTAACGGTCGCAGTAAATGCACCCGCAATACCTGCTGCCATCGCTTTTGGGTCATCAAGTAGCTGGAGAGCAAGCATAAGCCCCATAACCGCTCCAACCAACCCCATTGTAGGACAAGTTTCTGCATAGAGAATCCAAAAATGCGAACAACCCTTATAGTATTCCTCAAGAGATTCTATTTGCACTTCCATATCTTCACGCACTGCGTGAGCATCACGTCCATCAATAATCATTGAAAGAGATTGACGCAAAAAATCATCTTCAATTTGTGCTGCTTTTCCTTCAAGCGCAAGCACACCATCTTTTCTCGCAAGGGTAGCAAGCTCTACAAGTTGTCGTATTGTTTCATTGATATTCACTCCCGTTGAACCAAACACAATTTTAAGCTCCTTAAGCGCACCCTTAACATGTGAAGCGTGTGTAGCACTTGTTGCAGCACAGAGGGCTGTAGGAATAATAATAATCAATGAGCTTATATGGATAAGATGTAGAGGGTTACCCCCTTCCAAAAAGTCCCCAATACAAAGGCTTATAATTGCCCCAATTAGCCCACCAATGGTCGTTAAATCCATAAATACCCCTTTGTTTTATAGTCTATCCTTGATAAAAAGCAAAAAATATTCCTTACCTTAAAAATTATGTTCTAACTGCTTAATCCAAAATACTGCATTGCGTTGTTCATCAATAAGATTAGTTGAAATTCCATGTCCAGGATGAATTGTTTTATTTGGATTTGAAGGTAAAGAATGGAAACGAATTAAAGATTCTCTCATATCTGCCGCACTTGAATAAGGAAAATCACTACGCCCAATGGAGCGATGAAAAATAAAATCTCCACTAAAAATTTCATTTTCAATTTCTACAACAGAGCAGCCGGGTGTATGTCCGGGAAAATGAGAAAATACAACTTTTATACCTTTTAAATCAAGTTCATCTGTGTCTTTTTCACATCGAGTGAGAATATCAGGGTGGCTTGGGCTTACACCTGTGCCAAAACAATCAGATTCCAACATAAAAGCATCAAGTGTAGGGCAAATGAGTGGCACATCAGGAAAATGAGTCTTTAAAATCGCATTGCTCCAAATATGGTCAAAATGCCCGTGTGTATTAAGAAATGCAATAGGAGATTTGCACTGCCCTATTACCCAACTATGCGCACCCATACCTGCATCAATAACAATCTCTCCTTGAGGAAATTTGCAAATATAGCAATTTGTCTGATACTCACCAAAATCATGAGAGAGAATTTCCACTTCAAACCTACCTTGCCTCTTAATTCTTTTATTATATCTAATCTGCCTCGTTTGAATACTATCTCTTTGAGAATTGTGGGCTTCGGCGTGCCTTTCTTTTACCATATTTTTTACGCTCTACCACACGAGAATCTCGTGTTAAAAGCCCTTTTGGTTTTAAAATTGCTCTAAAAGCAATATCATAACCATTGAGTGCCTTTGAGATACCGTGTCGCAAAGCTTCAGCTTGGGCAGAATACCCTCCACCAAGTGTAACTGCGTGAATATCTACTGATTTTTCTTGCTTAGTAAGAATAAGTGGTTGCATTACTTTCATTTTAATAGCCTCATGCCCACCAAGCCAATCATTAAGGCTTTGCCCATTGATAACAAGCTTACCACTTCCTGACTGGAGCCAAACTTTAGCGATTGCTGTTTTTCTTTTTCCTGTTGCATAAATTTTTGCCATAGTATTCCTTATTTTGAACTTTTAGAGACTTGAGCACTATGTGGGTGCTCACTTCCGCGATAGACTTTGAGTTTTTTGAGCATTGCGCGTCCAAGTTTATTTTTAGGGAGCATACCTCGCACTGCAAGATGATAAAGTTTTTCAGGTGTTTTCTCTAACATTTCTTCAAGTGTTTTGCTTTTAGTGCTACCAAAATAACCTGAATGCGTGAAATATTCTTTATCTTTAATCTTCATACCCGTAAATTTTACTTCTGTAGCATTGATAATGACCACAAAGTCGCCACAATCAATATGAGGCGTAAAACAAGGTTTGTGCTTACCTCGTAAAAGTGTAGCTATTTCTGTGATAAGACGACCAAATACTTTATCTTTCGCATCAAGCACAATCCACTGACGATTGATGTCATTTTGTGTTGCTATTTTTGTGATTTCCATCTATTTTCCCTTAAGATTCTAAATAATTTTTGTAGAGCAGATTATAAAATACATAAACTTAATATCACATTAAATTAAGCTTATTTTAATGTAAAATACCAAAATGTTCTAAAAACTCATCATCTATATCATCAATTAAACCTTTTTCTTTGAGTGCATTAATCACAGATTGAGTGCAGTTTGTATCTTGGGGCCATTCACGCATATATCCATCACAAGTTGATTTATCAGTTGCATCAACAAAAACAAGAGAATCAGCAATTAAAATATCCCTCTTTGCGTCAATATTATTAACAATGCGCCAAGTGAGCATATAAGGATTATTAAGATTATTTTTTCCAGAATCTACAAAGATAATAATGCTCAAGTAATCTTGCAAAGATTCAAATACTTGCATTTTCTCTTGCAGTTGGCTAAAAATACGTCCATTTTTTTCTACGCTCACAATACATAGAGGATTAC
Source organism: Helicobacter japonicus (assembly GCF_000762845.2). GTDB lineage: Bacteria > Campylobacterota > Campylobacteria > Campylobacterales > Helicobacteraceae > Helicobacter_C > Helicobacter_C japonicus. The sequence continues at coordinate 48,832 of NZ_JRMQ02000001.1, forward strand.
TCGTGTGGGTAAAATACTGCTTTAATGCCTTTGCATTTGGGAATAAATGTGCGCATTTTTGCCATAACTCCTCATCACTTAAAGCTTTAAAATGTGGTTTGCTCACGGGTGTAATCGCCTCTATGCCAAGCTTTCCTCCGTGGGCAAAATGCGGACTTGCGTGGTCAAGTGCATCGCAGATTCCCTCTGTAATCAGTAATTTATCTGGTGCAAATCGCTCTAACACATAAGTGCCAAAGGATTCATAATCTGTTAAATCTGGAGCATTTTCATCAACAAAAATGGCGTGTTTTACAAAACTCATCTGCCCTACACCCCAAAAATTGTGCATAATCTGCTGTGCGTGGCTTGGATATTGAGGCTTGATTTTTGCAAAAATAAGATTATGAAAAACACCATTTTCAGGCATATGGTAATCAATCAAGCCGTGTGCAGTAGTTTGCAATAATGGCAAAAATACGCGCTCTGTCAAATAGCCCATATATTTATCTTCAAGCGGAGGTTTGCCAACGATTGTGGCAGGAAAAATAGGTTTTTTGCGCATTGTGATTGCGCTCACTTCAAGCACAGGATAAGGCTCAATAGGCGTATAGAATCCTGTATGATCGCCAAATGGTCCTTCATCACGCATTTGTGCAGTATCTACCCAACCCTCAATGACAATATCTACATCATTTGGCACAAAAAGTGGATTAGTAATGCAAGGACAAAGCACAGGTTTTTTTGCGCGTATGAAACCATAAAGCATAAGCTCAAAAATACCAATAGGAAGTGGAGCTTGTCCGCACCAAATATATAAAGGGTCTCCGCCAAGTGCAATACTTACAGGCATTTTTTGCCCTGCTTGTTTATATTCGTGGAAAAAATGTTGAGAATCCTTATGAATCTGCCAATGTAACCCCAAATGCTTTTCATCATAGACTTGTAAGCGATACATACCTAGATTTTTCTGCGTGCCTTGAAGATTCTGTGTATAGACTTGCCCCATAGTGATAAATGCTCCACCATCTTTCTCCCAAGTCGTGAGAATAGGTAAATCAAAGAGATTTAGATTCTCCATTTGCACGATTTCTTGACATAAGCCACGCTTTTTGCTGTATTTGGGAAAAGCATAGCGTAAAGCATAAAGTTCTTGTAGTTTTTTTAGAATCGCTCTTGCACCCTTTGGTGGTTTAAGTGCAAGAAGATTCTGTATGTGCTGAGCGATGTCTGCAATGGGTTTATCAAGCAAAAGATTAAGCCTTTTGTGTGAGCCAAAAACATTCATAAGCACAGGTATATCAAAATTTCTTCCGCTTTTACTACAAATAGGATTTGTAAAAAGAAGAGCCTTGCTTGTTGGTTTTTTTACTTCAAGATAAGCAAGTTGAGGAATTTGCAAATAAATATCAAGAGGTTCATCAATAATAATGAGTTCATTATGGGATTGCAAAAAGTCGATAAGTTTATGAGAATCTAAAGCCATATAAAGCTCCCAAGATAAATTACCCTAGCTCCTTGTGTCAAATACCTTTAAGACTTGGCAACAAAAGACATAACACGCAACGCTCTAAGGCAAATAGAAAATAAGATTCTAAAACTTTGCAAAATTTTTAGAATCTTAAAAAATAAATCTTAGAAATGCACACCAATAAGGGCTTGTATGCTTTGCATTTTCACCTCTTGTTTTGTTCTCTCAATCTCTGGCTTTTGATAAGTATAAAGCACACCAAGAGAGATAGGAATCAAATCAAACTTAAGCTTTAAACCTGCATTATAAGCAGTGGTATCTTCATAAATTTTATTAAAGCTTGAATAATTCACCCCTACATAGGGTGTTAATCGTGCAACAAAAAGCCCAATATTATATCCCACAGATACCCCATATTGCAAATTACGATAATCATCATTTGAATTTGAAGCTGAATTAAAATCATATTTTACTTGTGGAGCTACCACAAAATCAAAAGCACCGAGCCAAATACGCCCAAACACACTATAATCTTTAAAGTTTGTATCGACACTAGACAAAGTTTGTTTTGTTTGCCCTGCACCTAAACCAAATTCAGGGCTAATTTCAAATCCCATAATACTCGCAGCTTGCACATTTAAACCGAATCCTGCTACACAAAGCAATGAAAGGAAGTATTTTTTCATTCTTCACTCCTTAAGTTTGTAAAATGAGGGCGCATTATAGTCAAAATATCATTTACTTATCTTAAAATGTATAAGCTTTTTGAAAATTTGAAACGATTTTACCAATCCTTGTGGAATTATGATAAGAATTAAGGAAAGCGACATAACTTTAAAGGCAATTTAGATACAATGGGATTTGCAAACCATACTTGATAAGGGGGAAAGACATATGACAATCAATGATTCCAAAATGTATTTTAATCGTGAGCTTTCGTGGCTAAAGTTCAATACTCGTGTGCTCAATGAAGCTAAAAATACAAATATTCCACTTTTAGAACGACTAAAATTTGTTGCAATCTATGGCACAAATCTTGATGAATTTTATATGATACGAGTGGCAGGGCTTAAGCGACTTTATGCGAGTGGTATTACTGAAGTAGGCGCGGATAAGCTAACACCTTTGCAGCAATTAAAAAGTATAAGAGAATATCTTGTTAAAGAAAAATCCACATTAGAGAATGTTTTTAAAGAGATTCAGAGTGGATTAGCCAAAGAAAATATGCATATTAAACAAGTAAATGAACTCAATAATGACCAAAAGAAGCGATTACACGAATTTTTTATTAACTATCTCTATCCAGTGATTGTGCCTGTGGCAGTAGATGCAACACATCCTTTCCCTCATCTTAATAATCTAAGCTTTGCTATCGCCTTAAAGCTCAAAGACACACAAGATAACAGCACTAAGTTTGCAATGGTGAGAATTTCACGCTTACTTTCTCGTTTTGTTGAAATTGAAAGTGGCATTTTTGTCGCTATTGAAAATATTGTGGGAGAGTTTGCTAGCGAGCTATTTGGGGATTATGAGATTCTAAATTATGTGCCTTTTAGAATCACACGTAATGCAGATATGGAGATTGAAGAAGAAGAGGCAGATGATTTTATTGAGATTATGAGTGAGGGTTTAAAAACGCGTAGAAAAGGTGAGGTAGTGCGCCTAGAAATCGGTGCGGATAAGGATAATAGTCTGCTTGATTTTATCAATTCGCACTTAAAGGTAGATCCTAAAGATGTGTATGTTTATAATATCCCTTTGAATCTTAGTGGATTATGGGAGCTCGTAGGGAGCAAAGCCTATGCGCATCTTACTACGCCACCTTTTAATCCAAAGACTTTGCCACCACTGCACGGAAATGCAGAAATTTTATCCACTATGGAAAGTAACGACATTGTGTTATTTCACCCCTATGAGAGTTTTGACCCGATAGTAAATTTTATTCAAAGTGCTGCAAAAGACCCTGATGTGCTATCCATTCGTATGACACTTTATCGCGTGGGTAAAAATTCACCTATTGTTAAAGCTCTTATTCAGGCTGCAGAAAACAATAAACAGGTAACCGCACTCGTTGAACTTAAAGCCCGATTTGATGAAGAAAATAACTTATATTGGGCACATTCTTTAGAATCTGCTGGTGCGCACGTAATCTATGGAGTTCCGGGTCTCAAGGTGCATGCAAAAATTGCCCTTGTGATTAAAAAAATTGGCAATACACTCAAAGAGTATGTGCATTTAAGCACGGGAAATTATAATCCAAGCACAGCTAAAATCTACACTGATTTATCGCTTCTAACTTGTAATGAACATTTTGCAAAAGATGCGGTAAAACTTTTTCATAGCCTATCAACAGGTTCATCTTATCGCACAAAGCTAGGACACCTATATATTGCTCCCACACAGATTAAAACAAAGATTTTAGAGCTTATTGAGCAAGAAAAGAAAATGGGAACACAAGGGCGGATTATTATGAAAGCAAATGCGTTTGTAGATATTGATGTGATACGCGCACTTTATGGAGCTTCAATAGCTGGAGTAAAGATTGATTTAATCGTGCGTGGTGTATGTGCTTTACGTCCGGGTATAAAAGGTGTGAGTGAAAATATCCGTGTGTTTTCAATTATTGGAAAATACCTTGAACACGCTCGAATCTACCATTTTAAAAATGATAAAGTAGGTGTGTATTTCGCTTCAGCAGATATTATGCCAAGAAATCTTGAGAGACGTGTTGAAATTCTTACTCCAAGTCTTAATGAACAAATGAGTAAGCGATTAATGGAAATCTTGCAAATGCAGCTTAATGATAATGTCCAAATGTATGAACTGCAAAGTAATGGAGAGTATCAAAAAGTAGTAAGCACACAAAAACCATTTAGCTCACAACTTGCTTATGAAGAATATGTGAATGCTATTTATGGGGATTCTGTGAGCAATGATGAAGTGATTAAGGCAAAAAAACTTGCTAAAAGAATGTTAAAAGAAAGTTAAAATACTTTTAACAAAATATAACTAATATCAAAAAATAAACGATATTGCTTAAGGATAAAACAAAGCAAAAAGCTTTAAATAATGCTATGGAGAGAGAATGGGTAGATTGCATTATACAGAAGTTTGGAACTTTGTTACAGGTTGCACCAAAATATCACCAGGGTGCGATAAAGTTGTATTTCACAAAAGCAAATTAGAAGAGATATTAAATACAAATTATATCCAAGCGGTTCTAAAGTTTGCGTTTGTAATATGAGTGATTTATTTCACGAAGATATAGACCCACAAGATTTAGATCTTGTTTTTGAATATATGTTTAAATGCAAGCTTTCCAAAAATTGAAGAGCCTGTAGATTGATTATTTTTGGTGTCCCCGATGCGATTCGAACGCATGACCTCACGATTAGGAATCGTGTGCTCTATCCAGCTGAGCTACGAGGACAAGCTTGAAAACAATAAGCTAAAAACGCGCATTTTACATTTTTATATGATAGAAATCAAGTCAAAAAGTGCTAAATAGGCATTTTTATGCTAGAATATACCCTTTTAGCTAAACCTTAAACATATTTTACTTTATTTCACCAAAGGAGAAGTTATGGCACTTAAACTCGCAATCAATGGCACTGGACGCATAGGACTATGTGCAGCTAGGATTATTGGCACACGCGATGATGTAGAGATTGTAGCAATTAATAGCACTGCTGAATTGGATACGCTCGTGCATTTATTGCGTTATGATTCTGTGCATAGAAGCTATGATGTAGAAAAAATAGATAGCCATACGCTACGCATTGGCAAGAGTAAAAATGTAAAAATCCTAAGTGATAGAGATCCTAAGAATCTTGATTTTGGAGCAGCAATTGGTGTGTTAGAATGCACAGGCAAATTTAATGCTTTGGAAAAATCAAGCACTCATCTTAAGGGTAATGTAAAAAGGGTGATTATATCTGCACCTGCGGACAATACACCGACTTTTGTTTATGGGGTTAATCACACACAATACAATGGTGAAGCAGTCATTTCAAATGCTTCTTGCACTACAAACTGCCTTGCACCTATTGTTAATGTGCTGGATAGCACTTTTGGTATAGAAAATGGCTTGATGACAACTATTCATAGTTACACAAACGACCAGAATCTGCTTGATGTCAAGCATAAAGATTTACGCCGTGCGCGTGCAGCAGCTTTAAATATGATTCCCACAAGCACAGGTGCAGCAAAGGCAATAGGACTTGTGCTTCCACATCTTGCAGGTAAGCTTAATGGTATTGCGGTGCGTGTGCCAACTCCTGATGTAAGCCTTGTAGATTTGAGTGTGAATCTAAAAAATGAAGTCAGTAAAGAGAGCTTAAATGAAGCATTTTACAAAGCACAAAATGGGGAGATTCTCAATGGAGCAATGAAAGGACTTATTATCGTTGATGATGAGCAGAGAGTTTCAAGTGATTTTATCGGCTCAAGTGCAAGTGCTATTGTCGTGCCTGATAAAACCATAGTCGTAAGTCAAAAGAGTGCTAAAGTTCTTGCGTGGTATGATAATGAAATAGGCTATACACACCGCCTTGTAGATATGAGTGTGTATGTATGTAAGAATCTAGGCTAATCTCAAATGAAATGGTAGATTGAAATCTTATGAAAAATGGGCTAGATTCTATGGTGAAATTTTCTCTGCATTTTCCTCATACATATGCTCAAAGCGAATGTGATAAGGTGTTTGAAGGTATCCTTAAAGAGCGCGAAAGCAAGAAAAGTGGCTATTATGATTTGCCTTTTGAAACAAATGCTTTGCAGCAAGCAAAGGCTTACATCAAGGATAATGGGCAGTTTTTAGATTCTCTCTCATATCTTGTGATTATTGGTATTGGTGGAAGTTCTTTAGGATTAAAAGCAATTGATGGTATGCTTGAGCATTTGCCACACAGAAATGCCCTTAAACTTGTATTTTTAGAGCATACAGACCCTTTACATATTACCAAAGCACTGCAAAATGTAGCTTTACATAATGCACTTTTTATTGTAATTTCAAAATCAGGCACGACTATTGAAACTTCTTCATTGCTTAAATATGTGCTCAAACTTTACAATATACTTGAAAGCAGAGAAAGCAAAAAGCATTTGCTTGTAATTACAGATAAGGCTTCACCGCTTGAATCTTGGGCAAAAAGTGTGGAAGTTAAGCATTTTGAGATTATGCCAAATGTGGGTGGGAGATTCTCTATTTTAAGTGCGGTTGGGCTTGTGCCTTTAGCGATTTTGGGATTTGATATAGAGAATTTGTTGCGTGGGGCTGCTCTAATGACACAAAGGTTTTTTGAACGCAAAGAGGAGCATATTTTATACAAAGCATTGACTTATGCGAGACAAAGACAACGCATTCCTATGAATGTCCTATTTTCTTACTCTAGTCTTTTTATGCAGTTTAATGCTTGGTATGTGCAATTATGGGGAGAGAGTTTAGGTAAGCTTAATCCTATGGGGGAAAGGGTGGGACTAACTCCTATCGCACTTATTGGCAGTATTGACCAACATTCATTTTTGCAGCTTATCGTGCAAGGTGTGCGCGATAAAAGCGTAACTTTTTTAAGCCTTAATCCCACTCATAGCGCACAGCCAAGTATTCCAAATGTAAATATTGAATATTTAGAATCTACAAATTTTGTCAATAACCAGAGTTTTGCGACTTTGCTCCACAATCAACGTATTGCTACGATGCAGACAATAGAAAATGAGGGTATTACCACAGATTGCATTGAAATAATGAGTTTGTCTGAAGAGAGTGTGGGGATTCTCATTGCTTATTTTGAACTCCTTACTTCTTGTGTGGGGAATATTTTTGAAATAAATACCTATGACCAGCCCGGTGTAGAATTTGGCAAGGCAAGATTAAAAAAACTCTTTGAAGCATAAAGTGGAATTATGCAAAATTTTGTATAATCTAAGGAATCTTTGATTTAAAACTTCGTTATAAAAGTAATAAATTGAGAGGATATGATAATGAAAAGAAATAAAGGAAAACTGATAGAGAATCTAAAGGAAAAAACACACAGGACTGATGAGGAGTGCAATATTATCTATGAAATATTACAAGAGCAATCAATTATTGGGAGAAAAAATAAAGAAATAATTAAAAGTAAATTTATGGAAAAGTTAAATATAGAAGAAAGTGAAGCTGATGAACTTTATAACATATCAATGGAAACTATTTTAAAAGATTTTTTTAAAATAAAATAACCAAAAAACACCATCAGCAAGGTATAATGAGCTTTGATGATAAAAAGAGTAATACATTAAGGAAGTTATATTATTTTTGCGCTTTAGGGCAAATTAATACCTTGTATTCTTATCTCCACGCCTATGTGGCTTGGCTTTTTGAATCTTTGAATCTTTAAGTTTTTTAGAGCCTTTTTGCCCCTTTGTATTTTGTTTTAATATATCTTGTTTTGTGTGCTCTTGTTCATTTTGTGCTCTATCCTCTTGCTCTATATCATTTTGATTCTTTGCCTTAGCACTCAAAAACAAAGGCACACCGCTAAAATCAAATTCCTTGCGCAATACATTAATCAAATATCGCTTATAGCTAAAATGCAAACTCTTTGGGCGATTGCTTACAAGTGCAATTTGTGGGGGCTTTATGTCATATTGTGTTGCATAATAAATTTTTACTATTTTGCCGTGGTCGCTTGGGATATGATGCGTGCTTACTGCTTGCGCTATCACATCATTGAGCGCACTCGTTGGGATTCTAAAGCAAAATCGCTCATATACTTTTAGAATCTCCGCTTTCAGTTTATCAATATTACGTCCATTAGTCGCACTTAAAGTCATCACCGGTGCAAAAGAGAGAAAAGGGAATCTATGCTTAAATTCTTGGATTATCTCTTTGTATTCTTTATACTTTTTATCCCATTTGTTTAACACAACAATCACACCCAAAGCGTGTTTAGGAATAAGAGAGCTAATTTTTTCATCTAGTTCAACAAAAGGTGCGCTTGCATCAAGCACCAAAATCGCAATATGACTTTGAGAAAGCACTGCATTTGTGCGATTAAGGGCAAACTTTTCAATACCCTCTATTTTCCCTGCTCTTCTAATCCCTGCTGTATCGATAAATTTCACTTTTTTATCCTCTAGCATTATCTCCTCATCGACAGGGTCGATAGTTGTCCCAGCTACCTCACTTACTACACTCCTTTCTGTGCCCAAAAGTGCATTCAAAAGTGAGCTTTTACCGACATTTACGCGCCCAATAATTCCAACCGCTATGCAATCCTCCTCTTGTGGTTTAGAATCTAGAGATTCTAAAAACTCCTCCAAACTCTCATCTATATCCTCAAGTTGCCCTTTTAAATGCTCTCCTAAAGGCTGCTCTTTGGCAAGATGCAATATATCAAAAATGCTCTCAAGCAAAAGACTTATACCACGATTATGTTGCACAGAAATAAAGCACATCTCCTGCGCTCCAAATGCACTAAAATCCCACGCTCTCTGCTTGATTTTGTCATTATCTACTTTATTCACGACAAGCAAAAGTGGTTTTTTTTCTCTCTGTAATGTGCGAAAATAGGCTATATCATCATCTTGTGGGATAATGCTTCCATCGACCATATACAACACCATATCTGCCCCTAATGCAGCTTTTTTAGAATGCTCACTTACTTTAGCAAAAAGTCCTTGTGTCTTTTCAAGCCCACCTGTATCAATAATCTCCACATCAACGCCACTTATATCAAAATACGACTTTTTTACATCACGCGTTGTGCCTCTCACAGGCGAGGTAATAGCCAAATGCTGCCTAATCAGTCGATTAAAAAGGGAACTTTTACCAACATTTGGCTTACCTAAAATCGCTATACTTTTCATTTGTATATCCTTTAATAATATGCTACCATAATTTACTTAGTTTAGAAAAAATGTTTTTATAATGATATGTTAGCTAAAATTGACTTTAGCTTGATAGAAATATAAGGAATCACAATGTATAAGATTCTCATTCCCCTGCTTTTTTGCACAGGAATAATAACAGCAACGCTTAGAGCACAAGCTCCTTTGATACAAGATCATCAAGAAGTCCTCCCACAAGGAGACAAGGGAAAAGAAGTGTATGTTGATGAAGGTGTAGTCTTTATCCTTCAAAAAGATGATGCACATTTTGCAATGTATGGAGATTCTTACGCGCTCGTGCCTACCTCACAAAAACTCAAAAATTTTCTCAATCAACAAAAATCAATGCTTGATGCACGCACATTACGTTCTGCCAAAAGCACTACGCAAATTTATAATCAAGGTAAGGAGATTCTCTTTTATTACTCAAGCATTAAAGGCTCGAATCTTTATAGCGAAATTGCTCCAACAAGCTTTAGACTTACACTTGAAGAATATAATGATGAAAGCAAGAATCCACGCGAAACCCTTACCATTTATAGAATCCACAATTTTGATGAGGCTATTTTACACTCGCCTTGCCATATCGTGCAAAGCAAACATTTTATCCGTGATAGAGCGCAAAGTGAAATGCTTATTGACCTCAACAATGCCATTAACCCACGACTTTTAACACAGGGACAAACTGAACTTTTTTTACAATGCCAATTAAAAGAAATTTAATAAAAATAAACCAAAAATAAAATAAGATAGCTTATAATGTGTCTTTATTTTACCTTTAAAGGCATTCTATGCGTGGATTCAAAATTTTTAGCGGTTCAGCTCATATAACTTTTAGTCAAGATCTTGCAAATTTTCTTGATATTAGTCTCTCAAAAGCAAGTATTAATCGTTTCAGTGATGGCGAAATCAATGTGCAAATTAACGAATCTGTACGTGGAAAAGATGTCTTTATCGTTCAGCCTACTTGCGCTCCTACAAATGACAATCTTATGGAACTTCTTATTATTACTGATGCACTAAGGAGAAGTGGGGCAAACAGCATAAATGCGGTGATTCCATATTTTGGCTATGCAAGACAAGACAGGAAGGCTTCACCTCGCGTGCCAATTAGTGCCAAACTTGTAGCAAATCTTATTGAACAAAGCGGTGTTCATCGCGTTATTACAATGGATTTACACGCAGGGCAGATTCAAGGATTTTTTGATATACCTGTGGATAATCTCTATGGTTCTATTATGTTTGTAGATTATCTCCGTGCTAAATCCTTTAAGAATCCTATCATTGCCTCACCCGATATTGGCGGAGTAGCAAGAGCAAGACATTTTGCTGATAGATTAGGAATGGGCTTAGTGATTGTGGATAAAAAACGTCAAAGAGCAAATGAAAGTGAAGTGATGAATATTATCGGCGATGTAGAGGGCAAAGATGTCATTCTCGTAGATGATATGATTGACACTGCAGGCACAATGTGTAAAGCTGCTAATGTGCTCAAATCTCGTGGGGCAAACAGCATAATGGCTCTAGGCACACACCCCGTGCTAAGTGGTCCGGCTCTTGAACGAATCGCTCAAAGTGCGCTTGATGAAGTGGTTGTTACAAATTCTATCCCTCTCTCCACAACACACCCAAAAATTAAAGTCCTAAACGCCGCACCTCTTTTTGCTGAAGTCATACGCAGAATCTACCATAATGAAAGTGTCAATTCACTCTTTATCTAAGAATCTCTATGGAACATATTGAGCTTATTACTCTAGCAAGTATTGCATTTTTTGCCTCGATAGGACATTGTATCGGTATGTGTGGAGGCATAGTCTTAGCCTATAGTGCCTCTTTACCTACACGCAACTCTTTTGCTTCTCAAGATTCAAAAAATCCAACACCTATGCTAAAAACACAAAAAGAAAACACACATTCTATTTTTTATAACATCATATCATCTTTAGGCTATCAACTTCCCTTTCATCTCCTCTATCATTGTGGCAAAATCACAACCTATTGTGTGCTTGGATTCCTTGTTGGTGCTTTAGGACATATTGCTATGCCAAATGAGAATATAAAGTTTAGTATTTTGCTTGTTATAGGTGTTTTACTTGTAATCTATGGCTTAGTGATAGGACAATTTGTGAATCTACATATTCGTAGCTTAAAGTTTCCATTTTATGCACATATTATTACCTTTATGCGCTCTCTCCTCACACAAGGCACAAAATGGCGACTTTACATACTTGGCTTGTGCAATGGCTTACTCCCTTGTGGCATTGTGTATTACTTCCTCCTCACTGCAGCAATAGCAGGAAATGGTGTAAATGGCGCAATTGTTATGGGAATCTTTGGAATTATGACTATACCTTCACTCTTGCTTTTAGGACTTATAAGCTCAAGCCTGCAAAACAAACGTCTTCTCTTTTTACGCTTAAGTGGTGCAACTATGGTAGGATTTGGATTGTATGAAATGTATAAGGCAAGCAAATCTCTAGGCTTATTGCCATTCTTCTAGGAGGTTCTATGCAAAAATGTGCATTTTTTGATAGAGATGGGGTAATCAATCAAGATAATGGCTATGTATATAAAATTGAAGATTTTATCTTCTGCGATGGGCTTTTTCCTTTACTTAAAACACTCAAAGCTCAAGACTATCTTTTGCTTGTTATCACTAATCAATCTGGTATTGCACGCGGCTATTATAGTGAATCTGATTTAAATGCCCTTCATCAATATATGCAAGATTGCATATATACACAATGCGGATTTACTTTTGATAGAATCTATCATTGTCCGCATTTGCCAAGCCAAAATTGTGATTGTCGCAAACCAAAGACAGGAATGATAGAATCTGCGTGCAAAGACTTTAACATTGATTTGACACAATCTTTTTTTGTAGGTGATAAAATTACAGATATGCAATGTGCGCAAAATGCACACATTAATGGGAGATTTTTACTAGGAGATGCACAAGTAAGCGACAATTCACTAAAAAATGTGCAAAAGATTACAACTTTACACCAACTCCATAGTATAATAAAGAATATCACTTTATAAGGAGCAAGAATGAAATATATTTATGATGACCTTGCAGAAAAAAAAATACTCATCACGGGTGGGGCTGGTTTTATAGGAAGCAATCTTGCTTTTTATTTCCAAAAACATCACCCATTAGCTCAAATTTATATATTTGATAAATTTCGCAATGATGATACCTTCCCAAGTGGTAACCCTACTTCACTTGGACATTTTAAAAATATTATTGGCTTTAAAGGCAAAGTTATCGTAGGTGATATTAACAATAAAGAAGATTTAGAAAAACTCAAAGCCTATGATTTTGATATTATCTTTCATCAAGCAGCAATTTCTGATACTACCGTGCTTAATCAAGAGCTTGTAATGAAAACAAATCACGAAGCTTTTTTACAATTACTTGAAATTGCGAATCAATCTCAAGCAATGCTTATTTATGCTTCATCGGCTGGAACTTATGGCAATTCGCCTGCACCAAATAGTGTAGGAAGTGGCGAAATACCTGAAAATATTTATGGTTATTCTAAACTTTGTATGGACGAGAGTGTAAGAAAAATTCTCGCACAAGACCCAACTTGCCCTATTATCGGACTGCGATATTTTAATGTATATGGAGAAAGAGAATTTTATAAAGGTAAAACTGCATCAATGATTTTGCAACTTGGACTTCAAGCTCTCACGCATAAAAAAGTGCGACTTTTTAAAAATGGGGAGCAAAAACGTGATTTTGTCTATATCAAAGATGTGATTCAAGCTAATGTCAAGGCAATAGAATCCACACAAAGTGGGATTTATAATGTCGGAAGTGGTGAAGCAAGAAGTTTTAATGATATTATCGCTTGTCTCAAAGCTGGGCTTGGTGAGTTTGAAGTAGAATATATTGAAAATCCTTATAGCTTTTTCCAAACACACACAGAAGCAGATATTGCCTCCACAAAAGAAGCACTCTCCTATGTGCCACGATTTAATCTTGAAGAAGGTATAAAGCTATATCTGAATGAAATTCAAGCTATTTTTGAGCACGAAAACAAAAGAAAATAGCAAGGATAAAAATGTTTAATTTAGAATCTAAAAGCCCCAAAATCCTTGTTATCGGGGATTTAATGATTGATCATTATGTATGGGGAAGCTGTGAGCGTATCTCTCCTGAAGCTCCTGTGCAAGTGGTAGATGTCAAAAATGAAAGCAATCGCTTAGGTGGGGCTTGTAATGTCGCACATAACCTTATTGCACTTAATGCTCAAGTCTTTGTATGTGGTGTGGTAGGCAATGATGACACAGGATTATGGCTAGGAGATAAATTAGAATCTATAGGAGTAGATATTTCATATCTTTTTGTGGATACTTCACGTCCTACAACTAAAAAGACACGCGTTATTATCGCAAATCAACAAGTTTTACGCATAGATAGAGAAAGCAAAGCACCCATAGATTCTAGCATTCAAATTGATATTATGCAACGTCTCCACGCCGTGCTTGATGAAGTAGATTGTATAATAATCTCGGATTATGGCAAGGGATTACTCAATGATGAACTCACCCAATTTGTCATCACTTACGCAAAAAAGAAATCTAAATTTGTGCTTTGCGACCCAAAAGGCAAAGATTATAGCAAATATCGTGGTGCAACTCTCCTTACACCAAACAAAAAAGAGGCAGAACTTGCCACAGATATAATAATTTCTAATGAAGAAAGCCTCATTCGTGCGGGAATGACACTAAAAAATAAATGCCAGCTTGATATTTCGCTCATCACACTTAGTGAAGATGGCATAGGTATATTTGCAAATGATGCTATGGAGCGCATTCCTACACGAGCAAAAGAAGTCTATGATGTTACAGGTGCAGGGGATACCGTGATTGCTGCACTTGGTTTTGCACTAAGTAGCGGGTGTGATATTTTACAGGCGTGCGAATTTGCTAATGCTGCTGCTGCTGTTGTTGTAGGCAAAGTCGGAAGTGCAGTCGCCACTCATAATGAGATTTTACAATATGCTCACACACAACCCTCTAACCTCCAGCAGCATATAGAATCTAAAATTATCTCAAAAGAAAATTTACTCAAGATTCTAAAAACTCTCAAACAAAATAAAATTGTATTCACCAATGGTTGTTTTGATATTTTACATATCGGACATTTAAATTACCTCAACCACGCTCGTGATTTAGGAGGACTTCTTATTGTGGGATTAAATGATGATGATTCTATAAAACGACTTAAAGGCAAAGAACGCCCTATTAATCCTCTCAATAATCGCGCCCTTATGCTTGCTGGCTTGGAATGTGTAGATTATGTGGTAAGCTTTAGCGAAGATACGCCACTAGAGCTTATCAAAGCAATTCAACCTGATGTGCTTGTCAAAGGTGGGGATTACCATAATAAAGAAGTTGTGGGAAGTGAATATGCTAAAGAAGTTATATTGATAGATTTTGTAGAGGGTTATTCTACTTCAAACATTATAGATAGTATTCAAAGGAGCAAAAAATGAAAACATTTATAGAATCTGAATTTAATGCTCACTTACAAAGTGCGCAAAAAATTTTTTCACTCACAGAGCAGATACAAAAAGCTGCTTCTTTACTCACACAATCTCTCGCACAAGGTAGGAAGATTCTTATCTGTGGCAATGGCGGTAGTGCTGCTGATGCCCAACATTTTGCCGCTGAACTTACTGGCAGATACAAAAGAGAGCGCAAAGGCTTGGCAGGCATTGCTTTAAGTGTAGATACTTCCGCACTCACAGCTATTGGGAATGACTATGGATTTGAATTTGTGTTTTCGCGTCAAGTAGAAGCACTTGCACAAAAAGGTGATGTATTTTTTGGTATTTCTACAAGTGGAAACTCTGCAAATGTGCTTCAAGCCGCAAAAGTCGCACGTAATATAGGTTGTAGCATCATCGGATTAAGTGGGCGTGATGGAGGCAAACTCAATGAAATATGCGATATAAATCTTATTATGCCAGATAATGACACACCTAGAATCCAAGAGTTACATATCCTAGTCATTCATATTTTGTGTGATATTATTGAGAAAGCAAGTATAGATAAAGGAGCATAATGCTTCTTCTAAAAACATTACAATCCCTACAAAACACACAAAAAGATGTAATTCACGATACACTACAAGATGCACTTTACACTGATGGTGTGAATGTCGCACTTTTGGATATTGTATTTGGGCATTATTTTATTTATGTGCTCTTAAGTGATGGGTTACTTATACCTGTATTTTTGCACGAAAATCGTATGACCTACAAACAATCTCAACTCTATGGTTTGCCCAAACTACATTTTTGTGTATGTAACGAAATTGCAAAGGATTTTAGTCTTGCAAATAAACCGCGCACACTTGATACACGACACTATATTGCTAAAAGAACCACAAAAAATGCTTTCAATGTAAGTATCAAACAAGGCTTAAGCGAAATAGGATTATACAATGACTATCCGCTTGAATTATGTGCGATGTGTAGTGATATTTTAAGTCAAATACGTGAAAGTGAAGTCATTAATAGCACTTTGAGCGTATATGTTTTTTCCTACCAATGGCTCAAACTTTTAGAATCTCGCCCTGATATAAGACAAAAAGAAATGATTGCCCTACAAAATGCGCACCTTTCTTGTTTTAAATGCAAAAAGTTAATCACTTTAGATTCAAATGTATGGATACACATAGTAGGAGATACCTTACATATTTGTTGTTGTTAATCTTATGTTAAAATATTGTTTTAATTTTTGACTTGGGAGTTTTATTTTATGAGTCTTACTTTAGGGATTGATATTGGGAGTACAACAGCAAAGGTTGTCCTTATGGACGGAGATGAAATCATTTTCAAAGTCTATGAGCGGCATTATTCAAAAGTGCGTGAAAAAACCATAGAGATTGTGCAAAGAATCACAGATATTGTCGGTGATAAGGAGCTTAAAGTGGCAATCTCTGGCTCTGCTGGATTTGGTATCTGCAAAGCTACAGGTATTGACTTTGTGCAAGAAGTATTTGCTACAGCTGGTGCGGTTAGACATCTTGTTCCTGATGCTGACGCAGTGATTGAGCTAGGTGGAGAAGATGCAAAAATCATATTTTTAACCGGTGGAACAGAAGAGAGAATGAATGGTTCTTGTGCTGGTGGCACAGGTGCATTTATCGACCAAATGGTAACTCTCCTTGCTATTACTCCTGAGGAATTTGATAAAATCTCACTCAAATGTCAAAAAATCTACCCTATTGCCTCACGTTGTGGTGTGTTTGCCAAAACCGATGTTCAGCCACTTCTCAATCAAGGTGTCAATAAAGAAGATATTACTGCTAGTATTTTTCAAGCTGTCGTAGATCAAACTATCACAGGTTTAGCTCAAGGACGCAAAATTGAAGGCAAGATTCTTTTCCTTGGGGGACCACTTTTTTATTATAAAGGCTTGCAAGAACGATTTGCTAAAACTTTAAAGCTTGATGAAGAACACGCTATTTTTCCAGATTTTGCACAATACGCGGTGGCAATTGGTGTCGCACTTCAAGCACGTGAGCTTGAAAAAACTTATACTTGTCAATCACTGATTCATACACTCGAAGAAAGCAAAAACACTGCTTCAACCAACAAATACCTTGAACCACTTTTTGTTTCACAAGCCGACTATGATGCGTTTATAGCGCGACACGAAAGCGCAAGTGTAGAAGAAATAGATATTCAAAAAGCCTATGAATCTCATAATTACCAAAAAATTGATGTCTATATCGGTATAGATTGTGGAAGCACGACAACAAAACTTGTTATGCTTGATAGCAACAATGCCATTGTATATCAATATTACAACTCCAATCAAGGCAACCCGGTTGCTGTCATTAGCTCTCAACTTGCCTATATTTATGAGCATTTTGGTGATAAAATAAATATCAAAGGAAGTGCAGTTACAGGCTATGGTGAGGAGCTTATAAAGGCTGCATTTAATCTTGATTCTGGGCTTGTGGAAACAATGGCTCATCTTAAAGCTGCTAAATATTTTAATCCTCAAGTAGATTTTATTATTGATATTGGCGGACAAGATATGAAATGTTTTTATATCAAAAATCAAACCATAGATTCTATAATGCTTAATGAAGCGTGTAGTTCAGGTTGTGGAAGCTTTATTGAAACATTTGCAAAATCTATGGGCTATGATATACAAACTTTTTCAAAACTTGGTTTAGAATCGAAACACCCTGTTGAACTTGGAAGCCGCTGCACCGTGTTTATGAACAGCTCTGTTAAAGAAGCGCAAAAAGAGGGGGCAAGTATTGAGGATATTAGTGCTGGACTTTCTATGAGTGTCGTTAAAAATGCAATTTACAAAGTCATACGCGCACGCGATGCAGACGATTTAGGAAAACAAATTGTTGTGCAAGGTGGGACGTTCCTTAATAATGCTGTGCTAAGGAGCTTTGAAAAAGAAATCGGCAGAGAAGTCGTGCGTCCCAAAATAAGTGGTCTTATGGGAGCTTTTGGTGCAGCACTATATGCAAAAGATTTGAATCTAGAGCATTCAAGCACGATGAAACAAGAAGAATTAGCCACATTTAAACATACTGCAACTGCAAGTGTATGTAAAATCTGTGGAAATAATTGCCACCTCACAATTAACCGCTTTGGTGAAGGTAAAAAATTCATATCAGGTAATCGTTGTGATAAGCCCTTGGGATTCAAAAAGCTTCTTTTCTTACCAAATCTATATGATTATAAACTCAATAAAATCAAATCTCTTTGTGCCTATGAAAATATGGATAAATCTCGCCTTACAAAAGGAAAAATCGGCATTCCTCTGGGTTTAAATATGTATGAAAACTTGCCATTTTGGCACACACTACTTAGTGAATTAGGCTATGAAGTGGTAGTTTCTGATATGACTACACGCAAAACCTTTGCACTTGGACAATATAGCATTCCTAGCGATACAGTGTGCTACCCTGCCAAGCTTTTGCACGGACATATCGAGAATCTCCTCAAAAAGGGGGTTGATAAAATATTCTATCCTTGTATGAGTTATAGTTTTGCAGGTGATGAAAAACATAAAGATTCAAGCACAAATAACTATAACTGCCCTGTTGTAGCGTATTATCCCGAGTTATTAAATGCTAATGTTGATAAGTTGCGTGAAGTAAAATTTTTCTATCCTTATTTTGGCTTGCATAAAAAAGATGATTTTAGAAAAAAAGGATTTGAATTTTTCAAAAAAGAGCTTGGTGCAGATAAAAAGGCATTCCTACAAGCTGTAGATAAAGCTTATGAAGTGCGTGATGAATGGCTTAGTGATATTAAAGAACAAGGAGAAAAAGCTCTGCATTTTGCACGAGCTAATAAGCTTAAAGCTATCGTGCTATGTGGGCGTCCTTATCATATTGACCCAGAAATTAATCACGGCATTGATAAGCTTATCAATTCACTTGGACTTGTTGTGCTAAGTGAAGATAGTATAGAGCATTTAGCAGATGCGGGTGAGCTTCATATTCTCAACCAATGGAGTTACCATTCACGACTTTATAATGCAGCAGCATTTGTAAGCAATGATGAAAATCTTGAGCTTGTGCAACTTGTAAGTTTTGGCTGTGGAATAGATTCTATCACGACTGATGAAGTGCGCGAGATTTTAGAATCTCACGGCAGATTCTACACTCAACTCAAAATTGATGAAATCAGTAATTTGGGTGCAGTCAAAATCAGAATCCGCAGTCTCATTGGAGCGATGGAAGAAAAACAAGCTCAAAAAAAGGCAAAAATTTTGCTACAATCAACTCAAATACTTGAGAATGCTTAAATTTATTCATAAAGGAATCCTATGACACAAAAAATGACCCCTCATATCAATTCTTGGCAAATGCCAGATTCTCAATCGCTTATTATTAAAGCAGAAAATAAGCGCGAACTCAAACGTGTTCCATTTACTGCAGAGATGAAACAAACACATACCATTCTCGTGCCAATGATGTTACCTGTGCATTTTGAATTGCTTGTGAAAATCTTACACTTGCACGGCTATAATGCAGAGCTTTTACATAATGATGGCAAAGGTGTAGTAGATGAAGGTTTGCGCAATGTGCATAATGACACTTGTTACCCTGCATTGCTTGTGATTGGACAAATGATTGATGCGCTTAAAAGCGGTAAATGGGATTTAGACAAGGTCGCATTACTCATTACACAAACAGGTGGAGGTTGTCGGGCAAGCAATTATATTTATCTTTTACGAAAAGCCCTTAACAAAGCAGGATTTGGGAATATTCCTGTTATCTCTCTTAATTTTAGCGGATTAGAATCTGACCAAGGCTTTAGCGTTACTCGCCCAATGTTACAGAATCTACTCAATGCTATTGTTTATGGGGATTTGATTATGCATATTGCTAATCAATGTCGCCCTTATGAAAAAAATAAGGGTGATACCGATGCAATGGTAGATAAATGGGTGCGCCGCATTACAAGTGAGGGCACAAATGAAGGCTTAAGAAAATACAGCGTGCTCAAAAAAGATATGAAACTTATCCTTGACGATTTTGCTTCTATTCCACGAGATTCTAAGCAAAAAGTGCGTGTAGGCATTGTAGGTGAGATTTATATCAAATTCTCTCCACTTGGTAATAATAATCTTGAAGATTTTCTTTTGAGTGAGGATTGCGAGGTTGTGATTCCGGGCTTTATGGATTTTTGCCTCTACTGCATTAACGATACAATCGTAGATGGTAAAATGTATGGTGGCACATTTATGCAATCCCTCATTTATCGTGTGGTGTATTGGTATTTTGCTAACAAACAGCTTGATACAATTAAAGCGATTAAAAAACACGGAGTATTTAGAGCACCTACTGCATTTAAATATACAAAAAAAGCAGTGCAAGGCTATGTATCACAAGGTATGAATATGGGAGAAGGGTGGCTACTCACTGCTGAAATGCTTGAGCTCATCGAACAAGGTGTAGAAAATATCGTCTGCACCCAACCTTTTGGCTGTCTGCCTAATCATATTGTAGGACGTGGTATGATGAAGACAATCAAAGAACGCAACCCACAAAGTAATATTGTATCGATTGATTATGACCCGGGTGCGACAAAAGTCAATCAAGAAAATCGCATTAAGCTTATGCTAAGTAATGCCAAAAAAGCTCACGCCCAAAAAGCATAATCTACCCTAAAGATTTTTATATGAGCAGATAGAATCAATTTGCGCTTATTGTTTCTGTCTGCTTCACTACTTTATAATCTTTATCTTTACACCAAAAACTTAATTAATATTCTATGCCCACTTCTTTTAATCTATCACGAATGTAGCGCATTTGAATATTTTTATCAAAACACCATTTAGGTGCAAGGAGAGTTTCATCGTGCGCTCCAGCACTAATTCTTTGCACAACAACATCAGGCGGGATTTTTTGCAGGGATTTTACAATGAGGTTACTAAAAGTTTCTATACTGATAGGCTCATATTGCCCATCTTTATAAAGTTTGGCTAATCTCGTGCCATTGACAACATATAGTGGGTGAATCTTAATACCATTTATCCCCCATTCTAACACCGAATCAAGAGAGTGTAGCATCATCTCTTCTGTCTCATCTGGTAGCCCGTAGATAAGATGCGCACATACTTTTATACCTTTTTCACGCGTTTTTTCAAACATCTCTTTTGCTCCAGCAATGCTATGAGCGCGATTTGTAATTTCAAGCGTTCTATCATACACAGATTGAATCCCATACTCTAGCCAAATCTCCTTGCCTTTTTTAACATAATCGCCCAAAAGTTCAAGCACCTCATCTTTTACACAATCAATGCGTGTGCCTATACTTAGCCCAACGACATTAGGGAAACTTAGAGCCTTATCATAGAGAGCTTTTAGTGTGTCAAATGGTGCATAAGTATTTGTGTAAGACTGAAAATACACCATATATTTACTCACACCAAATTTGCTTTGATGAAATTCACTATGCCAATAAAATTGCTCTTCAAGCTGTTTGAGCTGCTTAGGAAGAAGTGGATTTGTGCTAAGGGAAAAATTCATCTTTACTTGTGAGATTTTATCAAGCTTTATAAGGCTAGGTGAGAAGCTTTCATTATCACAATAAATACAACCGCCTTTAGCTAAACTCCCATCAATATTTGGACAAGTGAATCCTTGCAAAGATATGGGGATTTTTCGCACTCTCGTGCCAAATCGTTTTTTAAAATATCGCCCTACGCTTAACACGAGTCGCATTGCTTATCCTTAGTGTAATCATCAATATATTCTTCATCAAAACACGCCTTGCACCAACCTTTAGATTCTCCATTTATACTTTTTGTTAAACCTTGAATTGAGAGAAATCCTAAAGAATCCGCCCCAATATATTTTCGCACTTCTTCAATACTTTTATTAGCGCAAATAAGTTGCTCTTTGTGCGGTGTATCCACACCATAATAACAAGGTGAAATAGTCGGTGGAGACGAGATAAGAAGATGTATTTTTCTCGCTCCTGCTTGACGTAATATCTTTATAATTTGTCGGCTTGTCGTGCCACGCACCACAGAATCATCAATCACAATAATATCTTTTCCCGCAATAAGTTCTTTAATAGGATTAAGCTTTAAGCGCACCTTAAGTTCTCGCTCCTGCTGTGTAGGCTCAATAAAAGTGCGCCCTACATAGTGATTACGGATAATGCCAAGCTCAAAGTCAATACCACTTTGCTTGCTATACCCAAGTGCTGCTGCTACACCAGAATCTGGCACAGGAATCACCATATCTGCCTCAATTCTATACTCTTTTGCAAGTTCTACGCCCATTTGCTTACGCGCCCTATACACATTGCAGCCAAAAATTGTGCTATCAGGACGTGCAAAATAAATGTGTTCAAACACACAGGAGTGAGGATTTGGCTCAAAAACTTGAATACTTGTAGGTTGCGTATCTGTGAGGGAATATGCACCATCAAAAATAAGCAACTCTCCTGGATTCACTTCACGCACAAATTCTGCACCAATAAGGTCAAATGCACAACTCTCACTTGCCACAACATAGCCCATACTGCCATCTTGATTTTGAATCTTACCTAGGCTCAATGGGCGCAAACCATAGCGGTCGCGTATGGCAAACATTTTACTCCGAGAGAGAAAGACAAAAGAATACGCACCATCAACACAACCTAATGCATCAATGATTCTATCCTTAAGTGATTGTTTTTTACTTTGAGCAATTAAATGAATAAGATTTTCAGTATCAAGGTGGCTTTGGAAAATCGCACCATTTTGGATAAGCTTTTTACGCATATCTTTGGCGTTAGTAAGATTTCCATTGTGTGCTATGGCAATTTCTCCTAACTCATATCGGGCAAAAATAGGTTGTGTGTCATTTATAGAATCTTCACCTGCAGTCGAATAGCGATTGTGCCCAATACTTGAGCGACCCTGAAGTTTATCTAAACGTTTCTGGGTAAAAATTTTTGTTACAAGTCCTGTGCTTTTAATTGTGGTAATTTTTGTGCCATTGCTTGCAGAGATTCCGCTTGCTTCCTGCCCTCTGTGTTGCATTGCAAAAAGTGAATAATAACTTAACACACTTGCATTATCAACATTATACACGCCTACAACTGCACATTCTTCATTCCAGCTTTTCATACTCTAGCCACCTTATTTTGTCTTGGCGTGATTGTATAGCAACAAAACTAACAAGCAAACCCTTAGGATTAGAGTGCTAGAGCATCTTGTATGCTGTATAAGCCATTTTTTTGTTTTGTAATCCAATGTGCCATATCAAGCGCACCTTTAGCAAAAGTAAGTCGTGAAGTTGCATTATGAGTGAGTTCTAAATATTCACCATCAAGATAGAATCCTACGCTATGGCGTCCGCACACATCACCCCCACGTAAGCTCATCACAGCAATTTCACTCTCGCTTCGCTCTCCAATCATACCATTGCGCCCGCTGATGCGCACTTTATCTAGGTTTAGTCCTCTCGCATTTGCACAAGTTTGTGCCAAAGTCAATGCTGTGCCTGATGGAGCATCTTTTTTATGTCGGTGGTGAATCTCACAAATTTCTATATTACTCTCTTTTAAAGTCTGTGCTACAAGTGAAACAATTTTGTTAAGCACAGCTATACCTTTACTCATATTTGTAGCGTATAAAATAGGCATCGTATGTGAAGATTCTTCAATAAGATGATGAATGTCGTTATCAAGCCCGGTCGTGCCTATAACAAGTGGTGTAGGAGAAGTGATTGCTGCTTCAAGCAAAGCCTTTGTTGCTTCTGGTGAAGAAAAGTCAATAATCACATCACTTGATTCCAAAAAGATATGAAAATCACGTGTTACCATCGTGCTAGAAGGCAATGAATATTGCAATTCATTACGAACATATACGCTTGAAAGTGTGAATTGAGAATGATTTAAAATTTCTTCAATAAGGAGTCGCCCTACTCGCCCTGTCGCTCCAAAAATTCCTACTTTTAGCATATATCCTCCCTTAATTGAAGTCTTATATTTTACGCCAAGGATTCTATAAAAGAATCCTTAATAAAGCATATATAAGAACTCTCCTTATATAATTATTTATGCTCCAAATACGCAATGGCTTGTAATGCGGCAGTAGCACCATCTCCAGCAGCGCATACAACTTGCTTAGAAGCTTGTGTGCGCACATCACCAGCGGCAAAGAGACCGGGAATGTTTGTTTTCATTGATAAATCTACTTTGATACTTCCCCATTCATCACATTCACAAAGCATTGAACCATTTTCTTGCTTTAAAGTCGCAGTATTGACATCATAGCCTACAAAGATAAAAATACCCATTACAGGAATATCTTCAAGCGTATTAGAATCTATGTGTTTGATAAGCACACTCGTTACACCTGAGGCATCGCCTTTGATTTCCTCAACGACTGCAGGTGTGATAATGTGAATCTTATCATTTTTCTTTACATGCTCGATTGTAGAGGGTGCAGCGCGGAATTCATTTCTTCTATGCACCAAATGCACCTTAGAACAAATACGGCTTAAATACACTGCCTCTTCAAGTGCAGTATCACCTCCACCTAGCACAACAACCTCTTGGTCTTTGTAAAAAAAGCCATCACAAGTGGCACAAGTGCTAATGCCTCTTCCCCAAAATTCGCTTTCACCCTTAAGGTTTGCTTTCTTTGGACTACCTCCAGCACAAAAAATAACTGCTTTTGCTTCTTCACTTTTGCCACCAGCAAGAGAAATAATAAATATATCTCCTTTTTTACTTACACGCGTTACTTCACTCATCTCGTGGCGCAAACCAAAACGGAAACATTGCTCTTGCCAAGGTTGCATAAACTCCATACCACTTACAATATCTTTCACACCCGGATAATTTTCTATTTCACTACTTCCTGTAATTTGTCCGCCAGGCATTCCTTTTTCAAAAAGCACTACATTTTTAATACCACCTCTTGTAGCATATAGCCCTGCTGTAAGTCCAGCAGGACCACCACCGATTATTGCTAAATCAATCATTGTAACTCCTTTTCTAAATTATAAAAATTATCCATTATTAAAAACTATTAATTTAACAAAAGAGTAAATATAAGAATCTTTACTTCATTTTAATAAAATTTGTTAAAAGCTTTAATCCAACCTCGTGGCTTTTTTCGGGGTGAGCTTGAATTCCAAATAAATTATCTTTACTCACAATAGCACCAAAAGGATACCCATATTCACAATAGGCGAGTATCAACTCTTCTTTTGCCTTTATGTGAAAACTATGCACAAAATAAAAAAAGCTTTTGTCATTAATACCAACAAAAAGTGGTGAATGTGCAGCATTGTGTGTAAAAATACAACTATTCCAACCAATATGTGGCACTTTAAGAGGTGCAATTTTTGAAAATTCAACAACTTCACCCTCCACAAGCTTAAGCCCGCTATGCTCACCAAATTCAAAGCTTTTTTCAAAAAGTAGTTGCATACCAAGGCAGATTCCAAGCAAATATTTGCCACTTTGAGCAAATTCAATCACTGCCTCATCTAAGCCTGTGCGTTGCAAATGCTCCATTGCATTGCCAAATGCCCCCACACCAGGAAGCAAGAGCTTATCATAATCTTTAAGATTATCAGGTGAAGATTCTATATGCACTTCAAAATCATTTACAGAATCCACATTGTGAGTGCGGATAAAATTAAAGGCATTTTGCACACTCCCTAAATTGCCCACACCATAATCAATAATACCTACTTTAATCACTTGAAAGTCCTTTTAACCAATCTGCATTACGCGCAATAACATTATCACATTTTTGCAATAAGCTATCGCGTATAGATTCCAAATCCTCACAACTTAGCACATTCATCACCGCAAAAGAAAGATGAGTGTGTGAAGAAGCTGGGATAGTATTGAGTAAAGATTCAATCTCTGCAATAAGTGCATCTTTTGAAGTAATCTCGCCATTTTTGCTCACATAAGAATCCATATCTTTCCTTTTTGTTTATATATCTTTAGGCATATCGCAAGTTTTCATATATGCACTGATATGTCGTTGTAATGCAGTGGTAAAAATATGAGAATAAGGCTTATCAGCAGGCAGTTTTTCACAAAAAGTTTGCAATCTCTCATAATAATCTGCCTCTGTGATATGTCCTTTTAATAACTCATACTTAAGGTAAAGCCAATAGGTATTAAGCACATCACTATGGCAGTAATGATTGATACACATTAAGGCTTTGATTTTAGATTCTCTCATCGCATTAGAATCTGCAGAATCTTTTTCTTGCCCTATCTCTTCTTTAAAAATCTCATCACTACATAGATAAGTTTCAAACACCTGCTCACCATTCATATCATATTTACCCACCAAATCAAGCATTTGGCAGAGATTATTCAAAGTGAGTGTGCGCACCGCTCCAAACTGCCCTAAACTATCAAGCAAATCAATATGAAAGCTCTCACTATATCTCTGGCGATAATTCTCCCATTTGGTTTTATTATGTGCGGGATTATCTTGCTCATAATATGCCCACGCACTTATGTCATAGCGCATAGCACGCAAAAGTAAAGTAGGTATATCAAAACATCTCCCATTGAAGCTTATAAGTTTTGGGTTATTTTTATTAAAAAAATGCCAAAATTCACTTAAAAGTGTTTTTTCTAAAGTATCTAAAAAATCTTGTCCTAAAAAATCATTTGGCACATTATCGCCTGTAAGGGAATCTTGCCCCTCATCTTTTATATCCTTAGAGAGAGTATTAAAAAAATGTGTGCCAAAGTGTCCTACTTTGACGAATCGTCCAAATTCATCACATATCACGCTAGAAATACTTATCACACGATGAAAACAAGGTGAGAGAAATTCGCTACCACTTTTCTCATATTGTGCAGCAAATGCTGCCTGTGTAATCTCTAAAGGCGAACCATCATAGCCAAAAGTGCGCTTGAGGAGATGAAAATCAGGAATTGTTTCAATATCAAAGACACATATCATTTCATTGCCTTCTTACAAAATCTAGCTACAATATTACCAAAATTTACTAACAAGGACAGAGTATGTATGCGTTATTAAGCGTAAGTGATAAAGAAGGTATTGTCGAGTTTGCAAAGGATTTGGTGGCTTTGGATTATAAGATTCTAAGCACAGGTGGGACATTAAGCCTTTTGCAAAAGGCACAAATAAAGGCTATTGATGTGAGTGATTTTACACAAAGTCCAGAGATGTTTGATGGGCGTGTAAAAACCTTGCACCCTAAAATTCACGGAGGGATTTTGTATCGAAGAGATAATGCACAAGATATAGCCACAGCTCAAGCAAATCATATAGAATCTATTGATATAGTATGTGTCAATCTTTATCCTTTTAAACAAACTATTGAACGCACTGATGATTTTAACGAGATTATTGAAAATATTGATATTGGCGGTCCAACTCTCGTGCGTGCTGCGGCAAAAAACTATGCAAATGTGCTTATTGTTACTGATAAAAATGACTACAAACCCATTATAGAATCTTTACGCAATGGGCAAAATACGCTGGAGCTACGCAAAGAAATGATGATAAAGGCTTACTCACATACCGCAAGCTATGATGCAATGATTGCAAATTATATGAATAAGCGATTTAAGCAGGGCTTTGGGGAACATTTCTTTATTCAAGGACAAAAGATTATGCAAACGCGCTATGGTGAGAATCCCCACCAAAAAGGCGCACTCTATGGATTTGGCACATTTTGGCAAGAACAATTTATTATCAAAAAGGGTGAAGCAAGTTTTAATAATCTCAATGATATGAATGCGGCGATTAAAATCGCTACAAGCTTTGGTAAAGAAGCAAATGCAGTATGTATCGTAAAACACGCCAATCCTTGCGGCTTTGCACTTAAAGATTCACTTTTATGCTCTTACAAAGCAGCTCTTGCTTGTGATAGCATAAGTGCTTATGGTGGTGTAGTGGCAGTAAATGGCATAGTGGATAAACCCTTAGCAGAAGAGATAAATAAGATTTTTGTAGAAGTGCTTATTGCTGGAGACATTACAGATGAGGCACTCAAGATTTTTGAAAGCAAAAAGCGTATGAAAATCTTTACACAAAATGATAAGGCTTTAAGTCTGCCTTGTGATATGTATGATTTTAAGCACATACAGGGAGGATTCTTGCTTCAAGAGAGTGATAGAGTAAATGAAAGTGAGATAGAAAACGCCACACTTGTAAGCCAAAAGACACCGAGTGAAACGCAAAAAAATGACCTCAAAATAGCTTATATAATTGCGGCACTTACAAAGTCAAATTGCGTAGCTTATGTTAAAGATGGCGCACTTGTAGGTATCGGTATGGGAATGACAAGTCGCGTTGATGCAACAAGGGCAGCAATGGCAAAAGCAAAAGATATGAATCTTGACTTGCAAGGCTGTGTATGCGCTTCTGAAGCATTTTTTCCATTCCGTGATAGTATAGATATAGCTCATCAATATGGCGTGAGTGCGATTATACAGCCTGGAGGAAGTATCCGCGATGATGAAGTGATAGCAGCGTGTAATGAATATAATATGGCGATGTATTTCACACACACAAGGCATTTTTTGCACTAAAATTTTTATTTTTTATTGCTGTTACTTTTTGTAAAATATTAGAAATAATATCTTTAAAATTTAAAAAATATTTTTCTTTGGTATATAGAAAATCTCAAGCACCACTCTTATTTTAGATGTGGTGCAATTACAACAAAGCAAAATTGAATTTGGTTAAAGAAGTTAAGAATCCTACTAAACCTCAAGCCTCCTTAATTTAGGAGGGATAGAGACTTGAGATGATTTAAAATGAGGATTAAAGCTTATCAGCGTTTTTAGCAAGATAATCTGCTACACCTTTTGCATCAGGCTTCATACCTGCATCACCTTTATTCCAACCTGCTGGGCATACTTCACCGTGTTCTTCAACAAATAGCATTGCATCTACCATACGAATCATTTCATCAACATTACGTCCAAGTGGTAAATCATTAATCACCGCGTGGCGCACTACTTTGTTCTTATCAATCAAAAAGCTACCGCGAAGTGCTACTGCGCCATTGAAAAGCACATCATAATCACGAGAAATTTGTTTTGTAATATCAGATACCATAGGAAATTCTACTGCGCCAATCCCACCTTCATTCACAGGGACATTTCTCCACGCAAAATGCACTTCTTTAGAATCTATTGATACACCTATTACATTTACGCCACGCTCTTTAAAATCTTTTACACGTTTGCTGAATGCAATAATTTCGCTTGGGCATACAAAAGTAAAATCTTTAGGCCAAAAGAAAACTACTGCACCATTTTTGCCAAGATTTTGATAAAGGCTAAAGCTATTTTCAAAAGTGCCATCTGCCTTTACTGCCTCTGCTGTAAAATCTGGTGCTGGTTTTGTAACTAACATATTAACTCCTTAATAAAAAAAATTATTAATAACAAATTGTTATTATAATGCTATTTTAATATGCAGAAGTAACTCAATAGTAACAAAAAATTATTTTACTAAAAATACACTCTTATTTTTGCCCATACACTGCGTCCGGGTTCATAGATTCTCGTTGTAGGTGGAATGTCTAATGCTCCATTTTTAGAGAGATGATACGCATAAAGTGTATTGGTGAGATTATCTACTCCCGCAAGAAACATAAAATATTTATGCTTATAGCCTCCATAGAGATTAAGTGTTACAAATCCTTTAGAATTTCCATAGTCTCTACCTATGACATTACCATAATTAAGTGCATATCTATGTTGGGCTGCATTAGCAAACATATCAAGCCTTAAAAGCCAATTACCATAATTGTAAAAACTTGAGAGTTGTGCCTGAAGTGGAGCAATCTGTGGAAGTGCCGACTTAGCCTTATATTCCCCTATACTAAGGAGATTCTGTGCATAAGTATAGGCAAGTGAGCCATAAAAGTGCAAACTATCCCACATAATATATTCTGCCTCTACTTCTCCACCTGTAAGAAAAGCATCGGTATTAAAAGCACGTGCTGTTGTTGGAATATAGTTAATTAAAATATAATTTGCCATATGTGAAGCATACGCAGAAACTTTGGCATTAAAAGATGTGTTTTTTACCACAAGTCCCACATCAAACTGGGTATTTGTCTCTGGTGAAAGATTCATACCATTATCTTTACTTCGTTCCCAAAAATCCGCTCCTCTTTGTGCTACACCTAATCCCGCATATAATGTAGATTTGTCTAAATAATGCTCATATCGCACAAAGCCACTTGCAAGGTTATTTTTATCCTCTGCTGCACTTCGTGCTGCTAGCTGTTTTTGTTCTGTTATAAGATAATCATATCTTGCCCCAAAGGCTATACCAAAATTTGATTGTGAATGATATTGCCCTTGTGTAAAAAAACCTAGATTTTTGAAAGTAAAATTTGGGTTATATTTTTGATTAAGTATAGCATTTGCTGCAGATTCTGAATTTTGCGCTCCACTTGTGCGAATCTCGTGTGAATCGTGGTTATAATTACTCCCCACATAGAGTTCTACTCTCTCTCCAAAATAAAATCTCCCCTCTATCTTACCACCTGTATTTGTGCGTTTTGGATTACTCAACATAAAGTTAGCACTAACAGGGCGATGTGAAAAATTATCCATAATATGGTCTATGGCATTGTGCCAAACTCGCATATCAAGCCTATCAAAAGTATCATTAATATGCTGCTGCAAAGCAAAATTGTATGATGTCCTATCAAATGTTCGAGCGTCCATTGTCCTATCCGCATAGGAGGCATTTCCGCGTCCCAAATCTACATCAAACTCGATAGCCGTGCTTGAGGTAGGTGTAAGTGTGCCTATAAGGCTTACAGATTCTCTTTTATAAGCTGAATGCACGATTGCATCATCTCCAGTTTTATAATCATCACTCCTATAACTTGAAGCAACAACCTGCAATGAGCCATATTTTCCTCCAGCTAAAGCACTTGCATTCATATCTAATCGCCCAAAACTCCCATATAAAGCACTTGCATCAGCATTAAAACTGCCTTTTTGAAGGCGTGTTATATCTCGCTCAAATAATACTCCGCCTCCAATAAGCGCACCATAACGCACATCTTGAGGACCCTTTAATATACTGATACGATTATAATTTTCGGGAAAAACATAAGTGATTGTTGTATCCATACGCCCACCACAAGCACCATTAAGATTCCCACCACTTATAAAAATTGGTAGTCTTGAAGCACCCTGTGAGCGATAAAATATTTCACTCCCTCCGCCACCTTTACGCGTCATTGAGAATCCCGGAAACAAAAGCATAGACTTAGCTACATCGCCTGAATGTAATGGTGTATCTTTACCATACATATCCACATTTAAAGGAGATTCTAAGATGTCTTTAGCATATGTGGCTGTTACAACTGATGTGGGGAGAACACGTCTTTTTGTCTGTTCCCTATTTTCTTCCTCTGCATACAAAGTGCTTTGTGCTAGAAATATCCCACATACACACAACCACTTATATTTTAACAAATCCATAAAAACCCTCCTCAAAAATTAATGTTTATCTTATAATATAATATATTTTAAGAATTGTCTTGGGATTGTTTTTTTTTTTTTTGAAATAAGAAATTGTGTAAAAAATAAACAAAAATGCAAAATACATATTGTAATATTAAATATTTGTGCTAAAATCTCACATAAATTTTAAATTACAAGGTGAGTTTATGAAAAAATCATTTCTTTTTACTTCAGAATCTGTAACCGAAGGACACCCAGACAAAATGGCTGACCAAATCAGTGATGCAGTGCTTGATTATATCATTGAACGTGATAAAAAAGCACGTGTAGCGTGTGAAACATTAGTAAGCAATGGTTTTTGCGTAATTGCAGGGGAACTTAAAACTCATATCTACGCACCTATGCAAGAAATTGCACGAAAAGTTGTGCAAGAAATTGGCTATACTGACGCCCTTTATGGCTTTGATTATCGCTCTGCAGCTGTTCTTAATGGTATTGGTGAGCAAAGCCCAGATATTAATCAAGGCGTAGATAGAGACGATGGCGAGATTGGCGCAGGCGACCAAGGGCTAATGTTTGGCTATGCGTGTAGAGAAACACCTTCTCTTATGCCTCTGCCTATTTGGCTCTCTCATCGTCTTACAGAGGGTTTAGCAGCAAAACGCAAGGACGGCACTCTGCCATTTTTACGCCCCGATGGCAAAAGCCAAGTTACCGTGCGCTATGAAAATGGCAAACCTGTAAGCATCGATACGATTGTTATTTCTACACAACATAGTCCAGAAACACAACAAACTCATTTAAAAGATGCAGTCATTGAAGAGATTGTGCAAAAAGTGCTTCCAAAGGAATATCTAAATGACAATATCCGCTACTTTGTGAATCCCACAGGCAAATTTGTTATTGGAGGACCACAAGGTGATGCAGGTTTAACAGGACGCAAAATTATTGTAGATACTTATGGTGGGAGCTGTCCGCACGGTGGTGGTGCATTTAGTGGTAAAGACCCAAGCAAAGTGGATAGAAGTGCAGCTTATGCAGCGCGTTATGTCGCTAAGAATCTTGTAGCAAGCGGCGTTTGTGATAAAGCCACCGTGCAAGTAGCCTATGCTATTGGGGTGGTAGAGCCTGTTTCAATTTTAGTAGATTCACACGGCACAGGAAAAGTTGAAGATTCTAAACTTACTGAATGCGTGAAAAATGTATTCCGCCTCACGCCAAAAGGCATTATAGAATCTTTAGATTTATTGCGCCCTATCTATCGTCAAACCGCAGCCTATGGACATTTTGGAAGAGAATTGCCAGACTTTACTTGGGAAAAAACTGATAAGGTAGAGGCGATTAAGGATTTTTGCGGATTATAGAATCTTGCTTGATTCTATAAAGCTAGGTTATTTAGAATAATCACTAACTAAAAATCAAAGCGGATTTCTGCCCTTGTCTTCCCATAAGTAACATCACCTAAATATTGCGCATAGAAGAAGTTAGCCTTAAGTTTATTATTAAACGCATAGCTTAAAGATGGGGCTAATTCAAAGAATTTAATACCCTTAGCATTTGTAGCCAAATCAGGGATTTTTGCTACATCAAGATAGGCATAATTGTTATCCCCAGCTACATAACTTAAATCAAACCCTATTTTTAGAGGCTCTGTAATCTTCAATTCTGCGGCTACATAGCCAACCATAATACTCGTCCCCTCTCTTCCACCAGAGCCTAGAATACTAAAACCTTCGCTTGAAGAATTAAGATTATTATTCCAAGTTTTACCTGCGATATTAAGCCCTGCCTTAGAGGCTAAAAGCACCCCATAGCCATCGCCAAAACTTCCTAAATAGCCTAGTTTTGCACTAAAGCCTCCAAACTTTGCACCTAGCTGAATATTATATATCCCTCGATTTTTTGCAAAATTATTATTATCAAATCCGCCATAGACAGGAAATGTATTCGTATTCTCCCAAGCATTTATAGTGCTGCTAGTAGCATTACCTGTCGCGCTTATTTGCCAATAAGGCGTAGAGTTAAGCTTCGCTCCTGCCCCTTGTGCTAAAATATACACAGATTTTCCCAAATCAAGCCTTAATTCCCCAAAGGCTAACACATCAAAAAGTCCTATGGCATTCCCTACACTCACATCTACGCTAAACAAATCAGCAATCTTATTGTTTTTTGGAGTTTTGAGATGAACAAGTGTAAGATTATTCCCCATTCCCCAAGATGTATTCGCAGGAGCAGAACCAGCTAAAGGCTTATTATTCATCGCATTAAATGCGTAAGCAAAGTTATTTGTAGCCCAACTATCATAAAAAGCAATGCCAAATTCTACTGAAGAAAATTTCAAGCTTCCCCTTGCTCCTAAACCCACATCAGTATCCTTTTCAGTAAATAATGTAATAAGATTCATTCTTCCCACATCTGCAGAAAACTTTACAGAATCTGTGATGATATTTTTACTCGCATAAAGTTGTGCAACTGCGAATCTATCGGGGAATTGATTATGTGCAGCAATGGCTTGACTCCCTTGTATATCTCCATTTGTTATAGAACTACTCTTTGGCGTGCTTGAACCTTGATTTAAGTATAGCCCAGTAGTTAGGGAATATCCATTAATTTCCTCGCTTTTGGCATCAATTTTAAAACGATAATGCCATCTATCGCCATAGCCATTTACCCCATTTGCACCAGAATATCTTGCAAAAGCAAAGCCTTTAAATTCTAATCCCTCAAGCCAGCTTTTTACCTCATCAGCAGCAAAAACACTCGTTGCAAGTATCAAAATACAACCTAATTGTTTTTTCATTTTTTCTCCTTAAGAACATTTTGTCATTTATGGGCATATTTAATGTTATATATTATCATATATAACTAAATCTACCCATAAATATAATAAACTACTCCCGAGCTCAAGTGCAAAATTAATAAATGTCATCTCCTCTCACGACGTAGAAATATAGAATCTAAAATTCCATTCTCATTAATATGTTAATATAACATATGCAGGAAATATCTAAAATCTATCTTGATAATGTAGCGGGGATTTTACCCCGCCGATATGGGCTAAAAGTAGGCAAGACTTTTTTATATGGCGCACCAAGCACAGGAAAGAGTGCAATAGCACTGCTGCACGCTAGTGCATACAAAAAATGTCTTTATATTAATTGCGCGGATTGTCGCACAGATATAGAATCTGCCAATGCACTCATTCTTAAAACCCATCTTGAGCGCACAATTGAACTTTTGATTGTGGATAATTACACACCACTTATCTCTTTACCTAACCTCCCACATATTATTCTTATTGCCCCCTCACCTCTACATTGCCCAAATGGTTTTAGTTTAAAGCATATACGCGCATTAAGTTTTGAAGAATATGTGGGTTTTGATAATAAAAATCTCTCTATTCATCACCTTTTTAATGCCTTCCTTAAAGAGGGAAACCTTGCTCACACGCTGCTCCTCCCGCCACATCTTAGAATCCCAAATAAACAAGAGATTCTAAAACTTGCATTATGGAATGATTTTGAGCTATTTTGTGCATTGCTCCCACTCCAAGCACAAAAGCTAAGCACATATCATATTTATAACATTCTCAAGAAATCACATAAAATTTCAAAAGACAGAATCTACCCGCTTTTACATACACTTGAAGAGAGGGGTATTATTTATTTTATCCCTCACATTTCACATAAACACAAAAAGCTTTATTTTTATGACTTTACTTTGCCTCTATGTGTGAGTAATGACAAAAATCTACAAGCTATGCTAGAAAATATGCTCCTTTTGGAGATTTTTAATTTCTGTGAGCGTTATAATGTAAGGGGACAGGTAAGCTATGGTGATATGGGAGAGTTTATATGTGATCTTGGTATATTTCTATTTCTGCCTTTTGCCACGCGTGAAAGCATAGAATCTAAACTTGCAAAATTCAAAACACCCTATCAACGCCTTTATATTATTACTTTTGATTATGAAGGCACAGGTTATACCTCACTTCAAGGGCAAACCATAGAATGGATAGCAATGAGTTTTATTAACTTTGCTCTTGAATTTACCCCCTAGCGCAATTATTCCTCATCATATTCTTCAGACATAGAATCAAGTGGGCGATGAAGCACGGATTCTAAAAATGTAGTCGCATAGCTCCCCTTTGGCAAACTAAAATGAAGCTCAAAATGTGCCTTTTGGTTTATATACTCTCCCTCTATATCCTCTGCCCACACCCACGCATATCGCCTTGTGCCACTTGTTTTTATTTGTTTATCAATAAATGGGGATTCACACAAGAGGGCATCTGTTTGCGCATAGATAAGCTTTTGCCCACAAAGTGCTCCCATTGGAGCTACATCTTTTTGCATAAAACGCATTGCTTCAATATTTGGCTCATCACAAATAAAAGTCTTGCCAAAAGGATAATGGCACATTACATCGCCCTTTAGAATCACAAAAGGTTGTTTTTGCGCTTGGAGTGCTTTAAGTGCTTGTATTTTCCACTCCTGTCCCAAAGCTTGAAGTGCAGGGTTTGATGAGTATCGCAAGGCTTTAAGTGCATCATTTGGGCTAAAGTTATGCACAATTTGTGAAAGTTCAACCCTCGCATTAAGCCACTCATTAAATAAATAGCTTTGATAGCTTGAGATAAGAAAATTACTCATTTTCTTATTTTTCATTTGCACTTGCTTATGCGCTAATGCTTTGCCACTTGTGAAATTATCACCATCTTTGCCAAAACGTTGCCCTCCAAAATAATTTGGGAATCCACTTTGACCAAGAGCAGCAAGAATAGAGTGAATCTTACTTGCACAAAGCGGAGTGCATTTTTTAAGGCGCACAAAAAAGCGATTACCTTTAAGATGCCCGATTTTAAGCTTATTGTGATGAGGCGTGATATGCAAAATCTTCACTTGTTTTTCTGCTAAGGCTTCAAAGGCGGATTCTAATCTAGGGAGCAAAGAGCGATGAATACTCAAATACTGATAAGTTGTCGCGGCTTTATCTTTTAATCCTGCATAGCCAATATCTCGCACCTTACAACCCAAAGTGCGAGAGAGTAGATTCAAAAGTTCAAAGGTGCTCAAAGCCTTTTTGCGCACATACACGAGACAATGCTCTCCACTCCCACTTGGCTCGTAAAGAGGAATTTCCTCAACGACAAAATCACGCACAGATGGCTTAAAATAACAATCACAAGGACTATGACTAAAGGGGTAGAGATTAAAAGGCATAGTTAAATAATCGTGCGTTTAATACTTGGAGACAAATGTGTAAGAATCTCATAGCTGATTGTCCCGAAAGCCTTAGCAATATCGCTTACATCATCAAAAACACAAATGCGTGGCTCATCACACAAGCACGAAAAACAATCCATTGAGGAGCGAGGTAGAATCTGATAGCCTTTAGCTGTATAAACCTTATGACGCTCACTCACACGAAAAAAACCATCGCCATAGCCAATATCATAGGTGCTAATGCGACTTGGATATTCTAAAGTCGTGCAGCCACTATATCCTATGCGCGCACCAGCATCTAAAGTGCGAGTTGATACTCTATCTGCATAGAGTGCAGCTACCTTGCGTAAATGTGGGCTTATAGGATTGCTAAAAGCCACATCTAAATACCCATACAAGGCAATACCTATACGCACCAAATCATCGCTAATTCCACGCTCACTTGCCATACGAATTGCTCCTGAAGAGCTAAGAGAATGGAATCGTGGCAAGGCAAAACCATATTTAATAGCTAATACTTTTACGCACTCTTTTATATCGGCAAACCTCTCTTGTGTGTGCGTAAATGCCTCATCAATATCATCGCCATAGCCATTATGAGAAAATACACCCACAAGCTCCAACCCACGCGCCAAAAGAGAAGTGATAAAATCCTCAATCTCACCAAGTTCTATGCCATTGCGATTCATACCAGCATTGACTTTAAGTTCTACCTTTGTGCCTTTGGGCAAAAGATTGATATGTTCTTTTTGATTAATTACAAAGGCAATATGTTGTGGAAAATCACCCTCTGGCATTCCATAAAG
This sequence comes from Helicobacter japonicus, assembly GCF_000762845.2. Taxonomy (GTDB): domain Bacteria; phylum Campylobacterota; class Campylobacteria; order Campylobacterales; family Helicobacteraceae; genus Helicobacter_C; species Helicobacter_C japonicus. The sequence goes on from NZ_JRMQ02000001.1 coordinate 86,144, forward strand.
TGCTGTAATATGAGGGAAATATTCACTCACACGTAATGCTTCATTATAATTTTTAACAAACACACTTTTAATCCCACATTCACGTGCGAGTATGCTCATTTGTTCCAAGCCGTGTCCATAGGCATTATCTTTTAAAACTGCAGCAATTTCTACATCAGTGCCAATATGCGAAGATATGAGATGAAAATTATGTTTATAAGATTCAGAAGAAAGAGTGATTTCAGCCATTATTTAGAGAAGAAGATACAGGGGTAAATCCCCTGCACTATGGATTTATTTAGGAAGTTTAGAAATATAATCTGCTAATACCTCAATATCAGCATCACTTACGTTTGCCATTTGTCCATACATAATAGCCTTAGCACCGCCATTATCTTCAGTTTTTGCTTTGTAACCTTTAAGCTTTCTAAGCAAATCTTCTTTTGCCATACCAGCAATTGTTACATCACCTTTACTACCTGGAGCAATTTTTTTAGCATCAGGTCCGTGGCAAGCAATACATTTCTTAAACGCTGCAGGAGCGTCAGCAAACGCAAAACTAGCAAAGCCTAAAAGTCCAAGAATAAGCAACTTTTTCATATGTCATCCTTTTGTTGCGTAAGATTAAAAAGCAACTCTAAGATTCTATAACCTAAAACTTAAAGATTTTCTTAAATGGCTAAATTTTTACACGCGCACTTATTGCACGCGAAAGGGAGAGCTGGTCAATAGAATCTAACCCTATGCCTGTTGGCACTCCTTGAGCAATTTTACTAAAATGCACAGGAGAATGAATCTTGTCCTCAACATAAAGCATTATTGCCTCATTAGCTAAACTTGGCGAAAGCGCAAAAATCACCTCACGTATAGATTCGCTCTGAATTCTTTTATTAAGCAATGTAAAATCAATATGCTCTAGCTCCCCGCTTAAGACAAAATAACGTCCGTTAAATTCTCCCATTTCCTCAATTGTCAGCACATCTTGCGGACTTGCAACAATACACAACTCACCATTTTCCCGCTCACTTGTCGCACAAATCTCACATATTTCATTCTCACTTATGCAAAAGCATTTTTGACATCTCTGCACCACAAGTGCCGCATTTTCAATCGCGTGAGCTATGTTTAAGCCTAAAAATTTATTTTCCATACACAAAGCATACGCCATTTTATGCGCACTTTTTTTGCCAATAGTAGGGAGTTTTTCAAGTGCGGAAATAAGCTCATAAAATGCCTTAAGGCTGCTTTTGTAATGATTCATAACATAAAGCCTTTGTAGATTCTATTTAAGAATACAATCATAGCGCAAAAATTTAACTTCGCCTTATAAATTTTAGATACAATCCTACATTAATTTTGCACAATATCAATATTATAAAGAGGAGTATTCTTGGATACATTTGATTATTATGAAATTTTAGAAATCACGCGCACGAGTGATAAAGAGACAATAAAAAAAGCGTATCGCAAAATGGCACTCAAATATCACCCCGATAGGAATCCAGATGATAAAACAGCTGAAGAGCAATTTAAGAGGATAAATGAAGCCTATGAAGTGCTAAGTGATGATTCTAAACGACAAATTTATGACCAATATGGCAAAGAAGGCTTACAAAATTCTGGCTTTAGTGGATTTAGTGGCAGAGACTTTAGCGATATTTTTGGTGATTTGGGTTCAATTTTTGAATCTGCCTTTGGTGCAAATTTTGGCTTTAGTGGAAAAAGACAGAGCGGAGGCAAATACAATCTCGATGAGATTATAAGCCTTGAACTAAGCTTTAAAGAAGCTATTTTTGGTTGCAAAAAAGAAATACACAATAGCTTCAAAGTCGCGTGTAAAGATTGTGGGGGAAATGGCGCAAAAGATGGCAAAGTGCAGCAATGTAAAGATTGTGGGGGAAAAGGACAAGTCTATATACGACAAGGCTTTATGACCTTTGCCCAAACTTGCCCTACTTGCAAAGGTGAAGGAGTTAAAATTAGCGAAAAATGCCCTAAATGTAAAGGCAAAGGCTATGAAATGAGTGAGGAAAGCTTTGAAGTAAGTATCCCCGAAGGTATCGATGATGGAAACAGAATCCGCGTAAGTGGAAGAGGAAATGCTGAAAAAAGCGGTAAAAGGGGGGATTTGTATATTGCTGTGAGCGTGAGTGAAGATGAAAATTATGTCCGTGATGGCACAAATGTATATATCGAAGTGCCTGTATTTTTTACTTCTATCGTGCTAGGCACTACACTTAAGATTCCCTCTTTACGTGGGGAGCTAGAGCTTAAAATCCCTCCAAATACACGCGACAAAGAGCAGTTTATCTTTGATAATGAGGGGATAAAAGATGTGAATAGTGCGTATAGGGGTAAATTTGTAGCACAAATTAAAATTACTTATCCACCAAAACTTAATGCCGAACAAAAAGCCCTTGTAGAACAACTTGAAAAAAGCTTTGGTGTAGAGAGTGAGCCATATAAAAATCTTTTTGAGGAATGTTTTAATAAAATCAAGCAATGGATTCATCATCATAAAACACATAAATCAAATGAGTAAGAGTTTTTATTTCGTATTAAAAAAATGGGATAAATTCTCTTTAAGCTCATCTATTGCTTGTGTAGCAGGCTTATAGAGAATCTTATCAAATACAGATTCTGCAATACTTTTAGAATATTCAAGATTATTTAAAATTTTTAAGCCAATTTTGCGTTTATATTCGCAACGTGCAAGAATAGAACTAATATCTACAACATTTCCACTTGTGCCAATAACTAACACACAATCCCTAAAATTTAAAGATTCAAAAATATCATACATTGTCGCATATTGCGGTGCTTTCTCATAAAAAAATACAATAAAAGGCTTCAAATATCTATAATCACATTTAGGGCAATGATGTGGAGTAAAGGCAGTGTAACCTATATCAGTAATTTGGGCACATTTAGGGCAAATAATCTTAGTCAGCTCTCCGTGAAGATGTATTACATTTCTTGCTCCGGCGCGTTCTAGCAAATCATCAACATTTTGTGTAATGTGAATGACTTCTATATCTTGCTTGAGCTGGAGAATATCAGGGAGAGCGGCTAAAAAATTATGCATAGCATTGGGTTGCACCTTGCCTAGCTCTTCGCGTCTAAGATTATAGAATCTATGCACAAGCTCAAAATTTTCTAGCCAATTTTCATAATTACACACTTCCATAGGGTCATATTGCGCCCATAAACCGCCATTATCCCTAAAAGTTTCTAGTCCAGATTCTGCACTTAGTCCTGCTCCACTAAATACGACAAGCTTTGGCATTGCTATTCCTTAAGATTAATTTAATACTATGGTAACTTATTGTGTAGAAAATAAAGGAGGCGGGAATCCTCCGAAAAAGTTTTAGGAGTTAGCTTTTTCAGTGAAGGAGTCCTATGAGCAAATTTTGCTTCAAGTTTTATCTCTAGCTTTGAGATTCCCCGTGGAATCTCGGCTGACATCATACTGCTATTTCTAACAAAAGTCAAGCATTATAAACATAATAAATTTTACTAAAATGTATATCGTCCCTCGATAAATGCACTGCGTCCTTGCCCGATTAAGAATCCATATCCCGCAATACTATCTCTTGCATCGCCATTATAGTAGCTATAATAGAATGTATCAAAGACATTTCGCACACCCCCGCTTAAAGATAAATCCCCAAATTTCGCACTTAAGCCTATATCTGTAAGGGAATAAGCCTTAATCGTATCCCCACTTATATCTTTTTGACTACCACAGAATGTATTTTGATTCCATAGATTCCAATGTTTGCCAAGTGCAACATTAAAGCCAAATGTGCCTTTATAGTTACTCACATATGGAATCCTATCTTTCACGCTCACGCCATTATTTTTAAGAATCCGAGCATCGATATAAGTAAAACTCTCGCTTAAAGATAATCTCCCACCAAAGAGATATTGCTCCGAAAATAATTCTATACCTGCTCTTTGTGTCCTATCATAATTACCATACTGCACACCCGAAACGCTATGAGCATTACCAATGGTATAAAATTCATTCTGTGTCAATGTATAATACGCACTTGCACTCACCATTGCTACATCACCTAAAAAGTCTTTGAATCCTAGCTCAAAGGTATCATAAGTTTCTTTTTTCAAATCAGTGGGAAGATAAGTCCTACTTTGTCTCCTAAGAAGTGAATTTGGACTTGGTGAGAAGTATCCTCTCTCATATTTTGCATAAATATTGCCAGATTCTCTATAATGATAATTTGGTGTAATCTCTAAGGCAAAGTTATGCTGTGTATTTGAAAGCTTACCTTTTGCTCCATTTGCACTACTAATGGTGGTAATTGAAGATACATTACCCAGATTAACCACATTTCCAGTATTTGCATCATATAATCCACCTTGTGTATTATAAACAACATCAGCTTTATATGTGGCTGCTTCATATCGCACCCCACCTGTGAGTGAAAAATCTTTTGTAAAATCATATTTTTCTAACACATAAAGTGCATTGCTCCATTTGCTCCCCTCAAATGGAATATTCATCGCGTGTCTATAAGTCATTGGATTACCACTATTCATTTGGCTCACAACTCCGTCAGTAGCCCATATATATTGATTCATTACGCGTTTGCCATAGTTATACATAGATTCTAATCCCAAATAAAAATGTCCATTGCTATGCTTTGCATCATATTTTGCTATAAGTCCAGCCTTTTGATCATCAAATAAAGAACCACTTTGATCGGCATAAGTCCCATTCCAAGAAGTGCCATAGGCTATATATTGACTTAGTCGTGTTATAGAATCCACATAGCTAATTCTATTGAGGTGATAAAAGGCTTTGAGATCAAAATTTGCATTTTCACTCACATTGGCTTTATAGCCTATACTCACATCAAGCCGTTGTTGTTTGTTATGTAAATCCCCATTTCCTGCGCTCTTTCTATCGCTTTTGCTTGGATTTTGTATGTCCATAAAGGAGTTATTAGGCGTGGTGTCGATTAACCCATAAAAATAATCTATATCAAAGCTTATAGAAGCCCCCCCCCCCCGCAAAATCTTTGATAATACCCATATTGACTTGCGCCCCACTTGTTTTATCATTTATCCTAGGACCACCGCGATTGATATATGCCGCCCCAAGCGATATATAAGTATCCTCACCTATTTTTGTGCCAAACTTCATATCGGCATTGTAATTATTACCTGTGGAAACAATGATATTACTATAACTAAGCCCTGCACTAAAAAATGGTTGCTCATATCGCCTTTGTGTGATGATATTTACCACGCCGCCTCTTGTGCCATTCCCATACATCACAGCTCCTCCGCCGGGCAAAATCTCAATAGATTCAATACTCGCGGGTGAAAGGGTATTAAGCGGGGTAACGCCGTGGGAGCTATCTAGCATATTAGAATATATACCATTTATCAGCACCTGCACAGAAGTGTTTGCGCGATTGCCTTGCCCCCTTAAATCAAGATTGCTCCCTAAACCAACATTTGCTAATCCTACAAAAGGTGTATAGCGAAAAATATCTTCGGTAGAACGATAACCTTTATCAATAATACTATCGCGGTCGATTTCATAAACATTACGATTAATCTCATCAAGCCTCGTGCTCATCATAGAAGCATATACAATAGATTTGCTAAGATTCACAGATTTAGAATCTGCAATCATCTCATTACCTAGGACTATTTGAGCTATCACACCTAACAAAGTGAAAGATGATAAACCCTTTTTCATTATTTCTCCTTTATAAGCATTTTTAAAATTGCAAATATATAACAATATAAATAAAATCAATCTTAATAATTGTTATTAATTATAAAAGTGGATTAAATACTACAACATTCAAATAAATTTTCCATAAGAAAAAACAAGATATTAGGAAGATAATGACAAAAACATATTTTGAGCCTCCCCTAAAGAAGGCTATGTAGCTATTTTCTAAAAAGTGCGACCCATTAAAGCTTAAAATTGGAGTGAGTCTAAAAGTTGTTGCTCACGCATTGCTTGAGCAATCTCTTCATATCCTTTCAATGCGTTTTCATCACACAAAACCCATTCATTTAGCCCCTCTAAACTCATCATATGCGCAATTTTTGGGTCATTTTTGAGGGCATTTTGTGATTGCATCATCTCTACAAAGCTTTTTTTGAGATAAGAATCAAAACCTTTTAAAATTGTAAAGTTACAATGGCAATAACCCGGACTTGTATAGAAATTCACTATTTGAGGATAATTTCCCTCTTGCATAACCCTCACCCAAGTCGTAGAGCCAATCGCTCCCGCATCAAGCTCCCCACTTTTTATTTTATCTAGCACATCAAATTCACTTCGCCCTGTATCGCCGTGTTTGCCCACATCGCTATTGAAGCGGAAGATTCTAAGCATATCATCTGTGCCTTTTTGATTGAGTGAATCAAGTGGCATTTCTCTAAGATTCAATGCACTTTGCTGTAAGTAAAACAAAGGCATAATCGCTGCTTGCGCAGAATCTAAGCTACCTAAACCAAAAGCTTTACCCTTTAAATCTTCTAAGCTTTTAATCGTGTCTCTTTTAGCCACAAACACGCTTTTAAAGTCAATATCTGTATCGCGCATTAAAATCGCCTCTGCACCACCCTTTGTGCTATGGAGTGAGCGGATATAAGCTACATTTGTATTCCACGCAATATCAATTTTCCCTTCTTTGAGCCACTGCACTTGTCGCTCATAGTTGCTAAACAACACATAATCTAATCGTATATCCTTAAAATAATCATTAGCATATTCTCTAATCGTATCCCAAATAGGAACAATTTGCGGTGCATAAGCCACCGCACCTACTAAAATAGATTTCATTTTTACTCCTTTGGCAAAAGTGCATCTGAAAGCCACACTTGCAAAACATCAAGGCTTGGTGCCATTACTTGAGAAGCAAATGCGTCTCGCAAATATCGCTCTAGCGGTATAAGTTTGCTATAAGCCTTTCCCCCACCAAGTCGCATTGCAAGAGCGCAAATATCCATAACAAGCTGTGTGGCGTTAATCCTACACGCAAAGATTTTACAAGGAGCTTCAGAATCTTTCTCATCAAAAGCCCTTGCAGCCTCTTTTGTTAATGCGATTTGGCTTTGTGTTTTGGTATAGAGTTCAGCAATATGGATTCTCACTAACTCTTTATCTGCTAACGAGGAACCATCGGTATATTTTCTACTCTTACAATGATTAAGTGCGCATTCATAAGAAGCCCTCCCCACGCCACTATACACTGCTCCAAGTCCCACAACAAAATACATTGCTACAACTCCAGCTTGTGCTTCGCCCTCTCCGTCCTTTCCAAGCAAATATTGTTTTGTATGCAGCTTCACATCATTATATTGCACAGGTTTTGAGACATTTCCACGCATACCTAAGCCATTCCACACGCCCTCTTCGTGATAAATACCCTCCGCATTATTGGGTGTAATCCAATTATTTTTGCCACCCTTTACCTTGCAAGAATTTGTATAGGTAAGATAGTAGTTTGCTTGTTGGGCAGAAGTTACAAAGCTTTTGCGCCCTTTTAAGATTCTATACTCTCCTGCTTCTGTCTCTGTTATATCAGGCAATCCAAAATGCGTCCCCGAACCACTCTCGCTATAAGCAAGGGCAAAAGAAATCTCCCCTTTTGCTATTTTTGGCAAAAACTCCTCTTTTTGCTCCTTTGTCCCAAAAGTTGCAATACACGCTGTTGCAACATTGTGCATCATATAGCAAAGTGCAGTAGAGGCGTCAAATTGCGCTAAAGTATAACAAACTAAAGCGTGATGAAGACAACTCCCACCACTTCCACCATATTCTTTAGGCACGAGCAATCCCATAAAGCCTTGCTTTTTAAGCTCATCATAAGCTTCTTTTGGGAATCTTGCTTCTTTGTCAATAGATTCTGTATAAGGGGCGACAAATGTCTTACCAAACTCTGCTACTTTTTGTTCCAAATTTTTTTCTAGGTCTTCCAAACTTAACATATTTTCTCCTTACATAAAATTAGGTGTGTGAGCCCTGCTTAAATCAAGGGCAAGTTCCTCATCAATGCCACATTCCACAAGCCGCTTTGTGCGGTTTTTTTCCATTTTTTTCTTTAATTCCTGCACCTCCTCAAAACCATTTGAAATGAGCACACTCTCCTCCCCGCCACCACGCAAAATCGCCATAGATTCTAAAAGCAAAGAGGATTCACCACTTTGTGCGTCTAAATAGTTTTTCCGCGCAAAAACGACTTCTTTTAAAGCAGCGATTTTGGCAGGGTTTTGGGAGATACTATGTTTGACATTATTCATTCCATAGGCTACATGGCGACTTTCATCTTTCCTAGCTAGTGCAAGTAAATACGCACTCGCCTCATCTCCTAAAGCCCTAAAACTCTCCTCTAAAAATTTAAGCAAATCAATAAAAGTCCCCTCACCCATAATATGCAGCAAAAAACTTGATGTAAAATAATCCTTTTCTTTCCATAGGCTAAAAAGGCTTTGTTGCGTTGTAAGTGTGGAGTATTGCACACCAAGTCCGGTAATGTTTGCTCTTTTGATAAAAGATTCAATATGGCGCGCCTCATCACCAATGATAGAGGAAAGCAAAAGCGGCACAGGCGTAAAAAAGGGTGAAATCTGCCCCAAAAATCGGGCAGGAATATATAGGGCTGAAAATTCATTTTCTGTTAAATAAGTCATAATCTGTGCGATTGCAAACTGCAAAGATGGGCTAAACTTCGGTATTTGCTCCCATTTTATATCTGTGGTGGCATTCCATTGCGACTTTTTAGAATCCTCATAAATCTGCTCTACATTGCTACTCCAAATATCATTATTAGATTCTATACTAAAATGATAATTTGGACTTGCTAACTCTACTTGCACACCATTTGGGGCTAAACCTTGCATAGGCGGACTGGTGTGAGAGAGAGTGTCAAACTTATGGAATCTTGTGGGTGATTTTTTGCATAATACATAAATAAAGTTACTTTTAGAATCTGCATTTTGACTTATTACACGCTTTTCTTTAAATGCCTCACCCTTAAAAGCACACCACATCATCAAATCATTTTCTAAATTATCCCAATCACTCACGACTTCTATCAATGCACCAATTTGCGTCAATAAAAAAGCATTTTCAAGCCGCATAAAAAAGAGTGTGCCAAGAGGCAGTGCGCCCATAAAGACACAGGATTTTGAATCTTGCATAAAATGACTTTATTGAAATTTATGAGCCTATAAGAAGACTTGTTATCTTTCACCCTGAAAGCTGTTAAGTGTATTAATATTATACAGAATTGACTTAAAATTATATAAATTTTTACATTCTAGCACTTCATTATAAAATGTATTATGTCGCCTAGCACTTGCTCTTTATTGATTTCATTTAGAATCTCGTGTCTTGCACCCTCATAAAGTATCAACTCCACATTAAAGCCACATTGTTCATATTGATATGCAATTTTTTCCACACCCTTGCCAAAATCTCCACAACTATCGCTTCTACCACTTATTATTAAAAGTGGCAAACCCTCACCTTTTAAACCTCGCATATCATTAACATATTTCATACCCTTAAAAAGCCCTATAAAACTTTGTAAGCTAAAAACAAAACTACACGCTTTATCTGCCTTATATGCCTCAACCACCGCTTTATCACGACAAAGCCACGCAAAACCACCTTTTGTATTATCCTCACTCTCATTACCTAAAAATGGCTTATTGAAACTCCCAAAAGACAAAGTATTAACAAAATGTTTGCCCCATTCCTCAAATTTCATATAATGCAATATTTGCGCTATTATCTCGCCCACACCTACAAGTGGATTATACGCCGGTGAACCCGAAAGAATAAGTGCATTTATTTCATATTGATAGCTTTTAATGTAAGAGCGAGAAAGAAGTGAGCCCATAGAATGCCCAAGTAAAATATATTTTTGTGGATTAAAACGCATTTTAATCCTTGTAGTTAGCTCGTGCATATCCATAACTGCACGCTCAAAGCCACTTAGCTTATTTAATGCGTTTTTATCTTTTTTCCCCACACCTTTCATCTCTCCCCATTGATGTAAATTATCAATACTCTTGCCGTGTCCTCTATGGTCGTTTATCACCACGATAAAGCCAGATTGTGCTAACTTTATGCCTACCCATTCGTATCTTCCCTTATGTTCTACCATTCCGTGCGCAATTTGCACCACTACAATAGAATCTAGCTGCTTTGGTATATAAACATCATATACTATACGCAAATTATCTACACGAGATTCAAAAGATAAATCTTGCTCTTTTATTATCTCTGCTTTATCTTGCATTCCCTGCACCCTTATTTATTTTTACACTTTTTAGCCACTCTTTTAATGCTTCTTCATCACCATTAAATACATTTAAATCAATATATTTTTCAGAACCCTTATAGCCCTTTAATACACCTTTTGGATTATATTGCCAAAATCGCCAATCTTGAAAATATAAATTAAACCACCGCGCGATAAAAGAGTGTGGAGGAAAAAACACAGAACGAATCCACAGCGGATACTCTCCATAACGCTCACGCAAATACATATCATAAAAGCTGGGGGTGGTATAGATGATAGGCTTTATTCTATAATGTTTTTCCAAAAGCGCAAGCAAAGTATCAAGCTCACTATAAACAGATTCAGCATTTGGAGGATTGCTTGCTTTTGTGCCATAAAATTCTATATCAACAACTGGAGGCAACATCTTTGTATAAGGAGAGTAAGGCACATTCTCAATAAAATTTGCCGCCTGTGTGTGCCCTGCAGAATCAAAACTAAAAAAATGATAAGCCCCTACATAAATGCCTACTTCCTGTGCAGAAGCAAAATTATAAACAAATTGCTTATCTACCCAACTGCTACCCTCTGTGGCTTTAATAAACGCAAATCTCACGTTTTGTTCCTTTAAAATATGCCATTGTATATGCCCTTGATGTGCGGAGACATCTACACCTTTTAAGGGATATACCTTATCACTTGGCATATTAAACCATACTATACCATTATGTTGAAGGATAAAAAATACACCACCAATCACGCAAACTACACATATATCTATAATAAAACGTCCGAATCTCCTCACACTTTGAGCCTTGCGTGATATTTTTCAAGTAAAAATGCAGGTTGATAGGAGAGTTTTGCCTTACGCAATCCCTCAATACCCAAATCTTCCTCACGATTTGCATATTGTGTCGCAGCAAAAATATTTTTAAGCAAAGATTGATTAATTGCTTGATAGGCACCATTAAAGATAGTATTAGCCTTTTCAATATGTATAAGCGCACAATCCTCATCAAGATTCTCTCCAAAACTAAATGCAGCAACCTCACCATCAATACGCAAAAGCCCACCCCGCAAACCTAAGGTATCAAAATGCTTCAATGCGTCATTTATACCAAGATTCTCAAAATACAATCCCTTATCATCTTTGTTTGCATTTCCATACCAAAGATTATTGATAGCTATTACCTCATCAATATTAGCAAGGCTTAAAGATTCAAATTGCGTTTGTGGATATTGCAAATAAAATCTATTTAAATGATTTTTTTTCTTATGAAACTTTCTTCCAGCAAGCTCTATAAGCTCTTGCGTATGATATATATAATCAAATCTATCTCTTACCTGCTCAAAAACAAAAGATGTAGGAAAATCTAATACCAACTCATCACATTCACTTTGCTGCAAAGAGTGGATTTCTAAGGGGAGATTCAATGCTTGATAATGCTTTAATAATGCCTCAATAATAGGCTTTTTATTGCCTTGCCCAAGTGGATAAAAGATAAAAGGATTTTCGTTAGGATAGCGTGTCTGAATAACACACTGCCCCTCAATGATTGCATAGCTTATCTCACGCGAATATCGCCACATAAACATATTTGTGAAATTTGTATCTGAAATCCACCGCCCACGCACACTTACGAAGGGTTGCAGAATCTCTCTATCACTTAACTCTAACACTTTAAAATCTATCATTTATTTCTCTACTCCCGCATATCAGTAAAAATATAGCTACCTAACCATTTAATCTCATCGGCTCTTTTCTCTAATAGTCTCTGCAATGGCGGGTCTTTATAATGTCCTTCACAATCGATAAAAAATCCCATTCTAAATTCATTATTTTCACGCACAGGACGAGAATCTATACGAGTAAGATTAATGCCCTCTTTTTCAAAATCTCCAAGCAATCTAAACAAATCACCCACTTGGTCTTTTTCTTTGAGATTCACAAAAAGTGAGGTTTTATCCTTTTTGCTCGGCGGATTCTCAAAATCACTGACAATTACAAAACGCGTTTTATTGTTTTGAGAATCTTCAATATGTTCAAACATTAGTGGTAAATTATAAAGCTTTCCTGCAATTTTTGAGCCAATAGCAGCACTTTGTGGATTATTTGCTGCAAGCTGCACAGCCCTTGCGGTAGAATCTGTGGGGATTTGCTCGATATGGTGCAAATTATGTGCATTGAGAAAATGCTGACATTGCCCAAAGGCTATATCTTTAGAATAAATCGTTTTAATATCGCCCAAATGCTCACAATTGCTCAAAAAACTATGATGAATAGGCAAAATCATATCCGCTATAATTTTAAAATCAAAACGCGCAAGCAAGTCAATACTCTCCCCCACCATACCATTTGTATTATTTTCAAGTGGCACAACTCCATACTTCACACGTTTAGCACATAATGCCTCAAAAACTGCACTAATAGTATTAAGTGGTATATACTCACTCATAGCTCCAAATCGCTCTTCGGCTGCTTGATGTGTGTAACTGCCAATAGGACCTAAAAAGGCGACTTTTTGAGGGAGTTCAAGATTGCGCGAAATTGCAAAAATCTCTTGATAAATAGCTTCAATCGCGTGTAAATTCATAAATTTACTGCCTCTTTGATTAAGCCTTTCTACAATTTGTCTTTCCCGCTCTGGGCGATAAATTGCGCTTCCATACTTATGCTTATGCTCACCTACCTTTGCTACAAGTGCCATTCTTTGCTCTAGGGCATCAAAAATAATATCATCGATTTTATCAATTTGTGTGCGTAGCTCTTGTAATACATTTTCTTGCATTTTATTGCTCTCCCTTAATCGCACTTAGAATCTTCATAATTTTGTAACAACTCTGCCTCATCTCTCATCATATCATCAAGAGATTCTCTATGCTTAATGACACGCACATCTTCTCCCATAAATGCTACTTCAGCAGGGCGCGGGCGAGTATTATAGTTACTCGCCATACTATAACCATACGCTCCGGCATTTTTAAGCACAAGCACATCACCTGCTTGAAGCGATGGAAGTTTAATATTTTTAGCCAAATAATCACTGCTCTCACAAATTGGTCCTACAACATCACAAAGATTGTCTGTCAAAGTATGAGATTCTCTATTGCCTTTTAAAATATATTCAACTTCGTGTGTAGCTTGGTAAAGTGCTGGACGTATAAGGTCATTCATCGCTGCATCGACAATCACAAATCGTTTCTTGCCATTATATTTCTCATAAAGCACACTTGTAAGTAACACACCACTCTCTCCTACAAGAAAGCGTCCGGGCTCACAAATAATTGTCAAGTCAAGTCCATACAACGCACCTAAAATCGCTTGAGCGTAATCATAAGGATTAATAAGTGTTTCATCTGTATAACAAATCCCTATACCACCACCAATATCAAAAAATTTCAAATCAATTTTGAGAGCAAGAAGACTATGGGCAAGCTCTGCAATCTTTTGTGCAGATTGCTTGATTGGCTCTAACTCTGTAAGTTGTGAGCCAATATGAAAATGAATCCCAATAGGCTCAAGGTTTGGTGCATTTTTAGCAAAAATATACATAGATTTTGCTTGCTCTATATCTACACCAAATTTATTTTCACTCAATCCTGTTGAAATATAAGGGTGAGTTTTAGCGTCAATATTTGGATTGACGCGCACAGAGATACGAGCGACTTTATCAAGTTTTTTAGCAATAGATTCAATACGAAATAACTCTTCCTCACTCTCTACATTTAAAAATAAAATATCACTTTGAAGTGCTTCTTCAATCTCAATATCCTGCTTTCCTACACCACTAAAAATAATTTTATATTTTGGAATCCCTGCTTTTAATGCTCTTTTCACTTCACCAATAGATACACAATCCGCTCCACTCCCAAGCTTTGCTAAATGATGAATAATAGAAAGGTTAGAATTTGCTTTAAGCGCATAACAAACAAGTGATTTACGTGCTTTAAAAGCGTCTTTCATCTCAGAAAAAGCATCTGTAATTTTTGCCAAATCATACACATAAAGGGGTGTTTTGTAAGTTTTTGCAAGTTGTAAATAATCCATATCTATTCCTCATATCTTATAATGAAGCAAGATTTTAAAAATTGACTAAAGACAATGTTTTATCGCATAATTTTAGCCACAATAGCATAATATTATGTTAAACTAATAGTTTTCTTTCATTAAATTTTACAAGGATTGCTATGACTTTATCACCAAATAGTGTATTTATGCTTGTGAGTATATTTTGTGTGGCTATTTTCGTACTCGTAACTTTACTGTGGCTTTTTGGTCCAGCACCAAAAAATGCAGAATATAACAAAGCTGATGAAAGTAAAACTATGAGTATTGAAGAAATTATGAAAATCTTAGATAATCCAAAAACGCCCCTTGCTAGACTTACCGAAGCAGTGGATAATTTCTTTCAGTATTATGACAATCTGGAATTAAGTGATTATCGTAAAAAAAGCTTTTTTTTTGCTGTTATTGTCCATCCTCACACTTCAACAGATCTTATTATCGAAACCGAAAAACATTTAAAAGAGCTAAATCCTGACTTGGCAAGCGAGCTAAGCAAAACACTTAATCGTGGTCTTAATGCAAGAGATTTAAAATAAAATTCAAACAAGCGAGAAACATTAGCAAGTGAGCAGGATTATTCTTGCCAGCATTTAGAATTAATATACGAGCCCCATTGGGCTCTCCCAAAAGAGGGTGTGCGCCCACCAATCAAGTTATTCCAACAACCCAATTAATGCTTATGCTGTGTAGGCTGAATATCTTTATTGTCAGCGAGATTTTGAGATTCTACTCTATCTAAAAACTCTACTAACCTTGCACCTGCTTGCATATATGCCTTTGCACTTTGAGAATCTGGCTCAAAAAATGCAATAGGCTTACCATTATCGCCACCCTCGCGCACCTTTGGTTCAAGTGGCACTTGAGCTAATACCATAGTGTTATATGATGTGGCAAGTTCTTCACTTGTGCCTTTACCAAAAATATCATACTCCTTGCCGCAATTTGGGCAAATAAATCCGCTCATATTTTCAATAACGCCTGCTATTGGCACTTTAAGCTTATCAAACATATCTAAACTTCTCGCACTATCATCAAGACTTACTTTTTGTGGGGTTGTTACAATAACACCTGCACTCACAGGCACGCTTTGAGCAAGTGTGAGTTGTGCGTCCCCTGTGCCTGGTGGCATATCAATCACAAGCACATCAAGTTTGCTCCAAATCACATCTGTAAGCATTTGTTCTATTGCACGCATAATCATAGGACCTCGCCAAATAAGGCTTTGTCCCTCATCATAAAGCACACCCATACTCATCATTTCTACACCAAAAGCTTTAAGTGGAATAAGCTTTTTTTGACTTTCATCTACTTGTGCCTTATTTGCATTAAGTCCAAGCATTCGCGGAATATTAGGACCATAAATATCTGCATCAAGTAATCCTACCTTTTTGCCTTGCTGTGCTAGAGCAATAGCAAGATTCACACTTGTAGTAGATTTTCCCACACCACCTTTACCAGAGCTTACCATCACAAAATGTTTAATATGTGGAGCGAGATTCTTTGTTTTTGGTTGGGGTTGTGGTGCAGGTTTAGGAGAATTAATTTCAAGCTGTAAGGTTGCTCCTTGCAATACACTTTCAAGTTTTTGACTTATTTCTTGCCTTAATTTTTCAATAACCTCTTGTGCGCTTGAAGGTATATCTACGCGGATTTTCACATCTTTATTACTCACTTCCACTTCTTTGACAAAACCAAAAGTAACAATATCTTTTTGAAAATTTGGGTAAATCACTTTACGCAAAATATCAGTAATTTCTTGCTGTGTTGCCATCTTTTATCCTTATATTTTAAATTTTAATTGTATTATGAATATCTTACAAATATATCATAATACTAAATAAAGCGGGATTATATCAAGTAAAATTTAACTTATATCTCTGGTTATATTTATCCATACCTAGCCCTATCAGTTAATAAATATTTAAAGAAGTGTATTAGAATCAGCCTCTCTTTAAGCTCGCTTGGAGGATTTATGCTTCTTGCTATTTATAGTGTATGTGTTTTTATCTTTATCGGCTACATTGCAAAACTTCTACGCCTTGTAGGTGATAAACAAAGTGGTATCTTGCTTGGATTTTTACTTAATTTTGCTCTTCCTGCGCAAATCTTTAATGGCACATATCATGCTCATATTGATATAGCATTTTTGTATGTATGCCTCATTAGCCTTTTTTGTTCTCTAAGCGGTGGGGTTGTCCTTTTTGGTATTGGCAAGATTCTAAAACTTCACCCTCACTCTATCCTTACCCTAAGTTTTATGGGGGCATTTGGCAATACACTTTTTTTAGGATTACCTATTGTTAATGGCGCACTTGGTGAAGACTACGCAAACAAAGTGATTATTTATGACCAAATCGTTACCGGCATTCCTATTGCCTTCCTTGCACCCTTAATCTTAAGTCTCGGGGGAAAAGGTGTTTTTAGTGCAAAAGCCATTGGGTTGCGTCTCTTTCGCAGTCCGCTTTTTCTCGCCCTCATCTCTGGCTTAATACTTAAACTCATACCCTTAGAAATCCCTGATGATTTATTTATCCCACTAAAAAGCCTAGCCCTTACTGCTACACCTGTGGCACTTTTTGCCATTGGGGTGCAAATGAGCCTCAAAGGTATTAAAGAAGAATGGAAACTCACTTCACTCTTGCTTTTTGGCAAAATGCTCATCGCACCTCTTGTTCTCTTTCTTATTGTGCTTTGTGGTTTTGGTGGATTCAATGACTTATGGCGTATGGCACTTATTGAAGTGGCAATGCCACCTGTTGTGAGTGCTGGTGCGATTGTGATTAAAGCAGGATTAAATGCAAAACTTGCTGTAAGTGCTATTGCCTTTGGAATCTTACTTAGTTTTGCAAGTGTGCCTTTGTGGTTAGCCATTACATAACCAAGAGTAGATTCTGTGCGTGTAAAGTATGAGTAAAATATGCTTTAGCGTATGGAGTTACTTTTAAATAGGCTAATGAGAATCCTCTTGTAATTGTGGATTAAAAATCCTCCACGCAATAGAATATTGTATATTTGATAGGCATAGAGTGTAGGAAATATATCTTTATGTGAGCCTACACGAGTTGAGTCATAATGTATATGATGAGCATAATCTTGTGGCACATAGAGATAAAGTGGAACAGCGTGATTGAGGGCTTTATCTATGCTTGGATTAGATTCAAAATCCCTTACGCGATGGTCTCCACTTGCAGCGATAATTGTTTTACTTCCTAAATGTGAATCTTTTATTTTGTATAAATTCTAAAAAATAATTTAATACAACAAATCCAAGCATAGCAATACCAATGCTACGCATATCAAGCTTAAATCCCATAAACCACATTGCCCAAAAATCACTTAAATGCTCCTGCCATAGGCTTTGGGGTAAAAAATGTGCCACCATAATACCACGATCTAGAGTGCAAAGGAGCAAAAGTGCAAATATCAAAAAACAAACCCGAGTAATTAAAAGCAAAGTATGAGTGTGTGCTTGAAATTTAAATGAAAAATGAGCCATTTTAGATTGAATCCTTATATTCTGATGTCTTGAAATACTACATCATTTCTGTTGAAATTACAAATTTTAACGGGGAATTGTTAATCTTAACATTAAAATTATTCTTGACTTTTGTTTTTTTTTTTTTTGTATAATCAAATTCTAGCATCAAGGAGTTAATCCAAATGCATACATTTTTCTCTAAGGAGTTTATATGAAAAAGCTAATTTTAGCTCTAGGTTTTGGTGGTGCAGTAGCACTCTTTAGTGGTTGTGCAATGGGTAGCACAGCAGGGCTTGCTTCAGGTGTGTTGTATTCTAATATGACAGGTCCTGTGGCAGCCACTTCAACAGGTGGAGATTCTAAACAAGGACAAGCAAAATGCTCAAATATTCTTGGTTTAGTTACTCTTGGTGATTGTTCTATTGATGCAGCAGCAAAAGCTGGTAATATCTCACAAATCAAAAGTGTAGATTCTAAAATATGGAGCATTCTTGGACTTTACACAACTTCAACAACAATCGTAAAAGGTAACTAATTATTGCCTTTAGCCTTTTCCCTTATCCAAGGGAGAGGCTTTACTTTTTATTCTTCAAGCTTTCCAAAGTGAAATCCTTTCTCTAAAAGCATAGGCACGACTTCTTGAATCCCTGCGAATGTGTCGCTTTGAGGTTTATTGAAATGATAAATAAGAATTGAACCATTACGCGCTTTTTGCGCTTGTTTGATAATCTTTTGCTTAGAAAAAGTTGCTCCACCATCGCCTAATACATCAAATCCACCAATGTTATAACCCAAATCTTTAGCAATACTTACTGCTACTTCATCATAATATGCTGTGCCAGAACGAAAATAATGTGGCTTTTTGCCTGTGAGTTTAAAAATAAGCTCATCATTATCCATAATCTCTTTATATACTCCACGCACTGAATCTGTGCCTTTGATGTGATAAATTGATTTGCCATTTACACTAAGAGGGAGGTGCTTTGTGCCGTGATTTTGGATAGAAAAAAGCGGATTTTGAGCGAGTTTTATAAAATCATCTGTGTGTTTATGAATCCAACGCGCATTAATAAACAAAGTAGCTTGAATATTGTGAGCAATTAAATAATCAATCAATGCCTTATCATACGCTCCACCACAAGCATCAAATGTGAGATATACAACAGGCTTACTTTTATCAGGCAAAATCGTAGTAACACCCTCAAGATTCTCACTCCATTGCGTTGGCGCAATATTCGCATACTTATGCTCTATCTCCTCTAAAGTATAAATATGGGCTGTTGGGCGAATCTTTTCCACATAAATCTTATAACCAAATGCTACGATAAGACAAAGAATACCTATAAGAAAAAAACTTATAAAAAAATTTTTTTTATTTCTCATTAATATACTAATTGCCTATTGATTTTGCACATTTGTTACCACTTCCTCTTCTTCATCTAAGCGCGCTTTTTGCATTCGTATAATCGCATTCACAAGTTCTTTAGCAATATTATTACTAAAGCCCACAGCATTCAGCAAAGAGGTGCTATTTTGTATGCTTAAGTCCTTTTTATTTAAAAGAGATTCTATATACATAACAGAATCTTTATCCATCTTCTTAAATACCTTCTTCTGTGCCTTAAGCTTAATGATTGCTTCTTGCGGATGAATATTCTCAAAAAGGAGAATTTCATTTATGTTTCGTAAAAGCATTGCGAGATGAACTCTTAGCGCGTTATATTCACTTGAGAGAATTAAATCCTTAGAGAGACTATTTTTCTTTAAATTTGGCTGCAAAAGCTCCACATTTTTAATCGCCTCGACAATATTACGCGATGCTGAAGTAAGGAGCGCAAATTTACGCACATATACTTTATCTTGCGTATATGCTTGTGCTTGTGTAGAAAAATCAAGTATGGCATTAAAAAGCACTTTGATTTTTTTGATATAAAAAATTTCCACATCAATATCTTCTTTTGCCCATATATTTGCCTTAAGAACTTCTTTCATATCTTTATCGCTCTTAATATCTGCACGAGAAAAACCAAGTGTATGCGCAATAAGCTCAAAGGCATTTTCATAAAGGTGCTCAACTTCGTGATACATAGCAAGATATGCTGTATCTTGATATTGCACAATCGCATTATTGACATATAAAGGTTTGTCAATTTGTGTATCCTTATCTTGTAAGACTTTTTCTAGTAAGGTAGAAATTTTTGGGATAAAAGGAAGCAAAATCACCACTGCCACGAGATTAAAAAGTGTGTGAAATACTGCGATTCTTAGCACACTATCCTCTGTTAAACCTATAATTGATGAAATAGCGGTATTAAGCCATACAAAGTAATCAAAAGTAGCAATGACAAGAATAGCAATAGCAAAATTAAAGATACAATTTGCTGCTGCCAAACGTTTTCCATCTATGTTTGTGCTAAAAGAAACAATAACCGCGGTCATCACACCACCTATACTTGTGCCGAGTGTCGCTGCTAGAGCGTTTTCATAAGTCATACTTCCTGTGGCAAGAGCGGAGATGATAATCGTCAAAGTCGCGTGGGAGCTTTGCACAATAGCTGTCATTAATGCACCAAGTCCAACAAAAAGAAGTACACCGCGCAATCCGTCCATAGAATATTGCGAGAAATCAACGATTGCTTTATATTCCTCAAAACCATCTTTAATATAACCCACACCCAAAAAGAAAAAACCAATCCCTATGAAAATCTGCCCTACACCTTTGGCTGTCTTGGTGCTTTGAAAATTAAATAATACCCCACCTACAATAAGAGGTAAGGCAAGAGCTGAAATCTTCATACCACTCACTCCAGCAATCAGCCAAGAACCCGCACTATTCCCGAGATTTGCACCAAACATCACACCAATACCTTGCGATAGACTAAGTAAAGAAGCCGATACAAACGAAATTGAAAGCACAGAAACCAAAGAAGAGCTTTGCATAAGCGCAGTAGCTACCGCCCCAAAACTCACACTTTTAAGAGCAGTATTTGTCGAAGTGGTGAGAAGATTCTCTAAGAATCCCCCATTAAATGTGCGAAATCCATTCCCAAGACTAAGCATACCAAAAAGTAAAATAGCTAGTCCCGCACTCACGCTCATAAGCGCATCACTCGTAGAAACAAAATATACAATAGCTAAAATACATATAGGTATAAGATACTTTTGAAACATAAGTTCCCCCTTATTGCAATAGCTCATCATTGTAGCTTTTTCACATTGATACAGCACTTAAAAAATAAAATTTATAGAGCCATTTTACTATGAATGATACATAATTCTCATATTTTGGAATCTTTGTGTCTTTTAGCAATAAATGAAATTACTTTATAGTTTGCACATAACCCCAATAATACATTGAGGTTATGGTGCCAAAGCAGAATGAAGTTTAATAAAGTGCAACCCCTTGTAGAATCCTGTTTAATGTGCTACTGCCTCACTCGCGCCTATTCCACTCTCCGCACGAAAATCTTGTGCGCTAAATCCAGCTCTATCTTTTTCTGCCCTTTTTGAATTATCAAGCTTAGAGATAAGATATATAGCTATAAAACTTATAGGCATAGTAAAAATTGCAGGGTGGTCATAGGGAAAAATTGCCACATCAAAACCAAAGCTCTTTACCCAAATGCTAGGACTTAAAATCACTAATGCAAGCACTACAATAAGCCCAATTAGTCCTCCCCAAAATGCGCCTTTTGTGGTGAGATTTTTCCAATAGATACATAGGAGCAAGATAGGAAAATTCACGCTCGCAGCAATAGCAAAAGCAAGTCCTACCGTGAAAGCTACATTTTGATTTTCAAAAACGATTCCTAAGATAATGGCAAATATTCCAATGCAGAGCGTTGCGATTTTTGTTACTTTCATCTCAAGCTGTGCATCACATTTACCATCTTTGCAGACATTCACAAATAAATCGTGGCTTATCGCACCAGCCCCAGCAATAGCCAAGCCTGATACAACAGCTAAAATTGTAGCAAAAGCAACCGCAGAGATAAAGCCCAAGAATAAATCACCACCAATAACAGAGGCAAGATTCACAGCGACCATATTTGTAATGCCATTATATGAACCATCTGCATTTGTAAAATGCTCATTACCAAGCAAAAGCACAATCGCTCCAAAACCAATGATAAAGGTAAGGATATAGAAATATCCAATCAAGCCTGTAGCATAAAATACCGATTTACGCGCTTCTTTGGCGTCTTTCACTGTGAAAAACCTCATCAAAATATGTGGCAAACCAGCCGTGCCAAACATAAGCGCAAGTCCAAGAGAGACTGCGGAAATGGGGTCAGTTAAGAATCCTCCCGGCGACATAATGGCTTCACCTTTTGGGTGATGTGAAATAGCTTGAGAGAAATAATAACTCAAATCAAATTTTGTCAAATACAAAATCATAATTGCCATAAAAGTTGCCCCAGCCAAAAGTAATATTGCCTTAATGATTTGCACCCAAGTAGTGGCGTGCATACCACCAAAAAGCACATAGCAAATCATTAAAATACCTACTATCACCACTGCCAAAGTATAAGGCAACCCAAAAAGCACTTGAATAAGCTGTCCTGCACCCACCATTTGTGCGATTAAGTAAAAAACAATTACACTTAATGCAGAAATTGCAGAAATTACACGAATGGGCTTCGCATCAAGGCGATAAGCAGTAATATCGGCAAAGGTAAATTTGCCAAGATTCCTAAATTTTTCCGCAATAAGAAACAAAATAATAGGCCACCCAGCCAAAAACCCAATGGAGTAAATAAGTCCATCAAAACCATTTGTAAAAACAAGTGCAGTGATACCTAAAAAACTCGCTGCACTCATAAAATCTCCAGCGATAGCTATACCATTTTGCATACCGCTAATATTTCCACCTGCTGTGTAGAATCCACTTGCTGACTGACTTTTCTTATTTGAAAGATAAGTAATAAACAAAGTTGCTAGCACAAAGGCTAAAAACATACCAATAGCTGTAGGGTTAAGATCTGACACTGCCCCACCAAAGTCGATAGATGCACTATATAATGGATTTACAAGTGCGAACACTACAAGCACAATGCCCCATTTCATACATACTTTCATTTTGTTTCCTCCTGCGTATGGCTTATGGGATAATCTTTATAACAAATCTCCCCCTTTTCTAGTGATTCTATAACTTTGCTCTCACGCAACGAATCCAAAATCTCCTCTTGATCCTTATCAAAATAAGTATTTGCCAAAAATGTATAAAGTCCTGTGGCGACAATACATAACGCGATAAGAAAGATACCTACAATAATACCAAGCGTAATGGAACTAGGTCCCAAACGATACCCTAACACTTCTGGGAATAATCCCACACCAAGCACAAATATATAATAAGCACAAAGAATGACAACCGACATAACAAGTGCAATTTTATTTCTAAATGATACAAATTGCCTAAAAGCTGAAAGGGCTTTTTCTTGTTGTTGAGAGAGTTTCATCACAATACCTCCTTTATTTGAACTATATTGCTATTTTAAAGCAATATGATACTTAAGGTATCAATAAAAATTTTATATTCAAAGAATATGTAACAAAATCATCATATAACTTTTTAAATATAGTAAAAATGTAACACTTAAAAATATATGGAAGATAAGAGACATTTAGATTCTGAACCCAAATATAAAAAATGAGTTAAATAAGCTACACACAAATGACAGCAGCAATAGCAAATCCACCATCGTGGCTAATACTTAAAGCAAGAGAGTTAAAGCCAAAATATGCCTTTTTTTTGTCGCTAATGAAAATATAAGGGGCATTTTTGCTATTCTTATTGATACATATATCCAAAAATCCTAACTCTCGCCCGATACCTACACCCAATGCTTTTGCGCAAGCTTCTTTCGCTGCCCAAAAACCAGCTATACGGGCAATATTAATAGATTGCATATCAATAGAAGTGTGATGGTAAGGAAGAACAGATTCTAAACAAATTTTAGAATCTGGTATGTCATTATCAATCTTTACTTGAGATTGTCCAGATTGCTTAAGGCAAAGTGCAATTTCATCATTTGATAGAAAACGTCTTAATGCCTTAATCCCAAATTTTTCTACAAAAGTGCGCATACGCGCAATACTTACAATATCAATACCTATCAATCTAACTCACTACAAATTCAACAAAAAACACATCACTCACTTGCCCATCAATCAAAAATTCATTAATACGCTTAACTATTTCATCTTTTACGCGGTTTTTACCTTTTGTAGCCGCCACATCTTCTAAGGATTTAGAAGAAAGAATCTCAATAATTGTATCCTTCACCATAGGTAGTTTTTTATCAAGCTCCATTTTTGTGGCATTTGCTTTTATTTCATCTTTATCAAGCTCAAACTGCATACTTGTTTTGAGATACCTTTTACCTGTTTGTGTCATAAGATTCACAGTAAAATTAATAGGACCTTCCGCAGGATAAATTAAACCAGGTGCAAATTTATCAGTGCTTCGCACAGAAACGGTATTACCTACGATAATTTTTGTTGCTTGCTGTTGTGAAACAGGTTGCATTTGCACTTGTTGTGGTGCTTCTTCTTTATGCTCCTCTTCATCGTGCCCACCTGTCATTAGTAATGCCAATACAATGCCCACCAAAAGAACCAACACTACTACAATGCCGATAATCACAAATAAAATTGCTTTACTTTTTTTCTCTCCACCGCTATCTGCTGCTTTTTCTTCTTCTGCCATTTCAATCCTTTACTACATAATAAGTCAGCGTAGTTTTGCCAAACTGACGCATTTTGAGTTTCTTATATCTCCCAATGATGTGAGGCATATTATACCCACTCCAATGTTCAAAAACAATTAAACTTATGCTACTTTTACCTGTTTTATCCAAATTGCATATTTTTGTAATCAATCGCTCATAAATATTAGCCTTACCTGCTCGTATGCAAAAAGGTGGGTCGAGATATAAAACTACTTGAGATTCACTTCTCATATACTCCTCTAAAGGCTGTATAAAAAAATCGGTATTAAAACTACGAAATTGTAAAGTTTTTACTCTTTTTTGCGCAAGACAAAGATTACGCGATAAAATCTCATAAGCTTTTTTGTCTATCTCATAAAAAATTGCTTCACGCGCTCCACGAGAGAGTGCTTCAATCCCCATCGAACCGCAGCCACCAAAAGCTTCTATAAACACACTTCCTATAATATCTGCACCCAAAGTATCAAAAAATGACCCACGCACAATTGATTTTGTAGGACGCGTATTTTCTTCGGGATTAAAAATAAGTTGGAGATGCTTAAGCGTCCCAGCCTGTATAGAAAAATGCACCATTATAAAATCCCCTGAATGCTCATTCTACCTTATTAAGATTCTAAATTTGCCTTTATTTTATCAAGTTTTGCTCTTTTAATAAGGCAAAAATCTTATTACTAAGCTCCTTTGCGTGTTCATCACATACTGCCCTTATGAGTGATTGTATATCTTGCGCATTGCTATGGGCATAAACTGGTGGCTCAACGGAGGGGACAAAAGATTCATAAGGTGTTTCATTTGTGGTAGATTCTATTTTTTTACTACTATAACGAATCTTCTCATCAAAAGCTTGCAAATCATCATTCAAACTCTGTGCGCTAAAAGGCTTACGAATATGAGAGTATGGCTCATCAAGCACTAAACACAAAGGTTTAGCACTCTGTCTTTTTTCATCATCACTAATCACAAAATCGCATTCTTCCTCGCTAACTAGCATATCTTTTAAAAAATGTTCCAAGCTACTTTGCACCAATGGTGATACACAAGATATAGCAATTTTCATCTTTACATTCCTTTTTTATCTTATTATAGCTTATAAAGTTCCTATATTATACTTAGAGGGTCAATATCAATATCAAATGTGCCACGCAACTTTTCATTATGTGCTAAAGTATGAAGTAACTCTAAAAGTGCGCGAGTAGAGTGCGAACGAAGCAAGAGCATAAAACGATATTTATTGTGCAGTCGCCCTAATAATGCTCTACTCTCACCCACAATCTCTACTTCTTTATGCTGATTTTTTTCCAAAAATGTCCGCACTTGGCAAAGATACAAAAGAGCTTTTTGCTCACTCTTATGTGCAAAATGTAACACAACAAGTCTCTGATAGGGTGGATAAATATGCGGTCTATTGGATAATTCATAGATTAAAAAATCTTCATAATTATTTAAAAACTGCTCCAAAAATACACCATTAGCACTCTGAACATACACTTCACCATCGTATTTACGCCCACTACGCCCTGCAATTTGGTGCAATAAACTCACTGCACGCTCATTACAACGATAATCACTGCTTTTTAAAATATAATCAATCCCTAACACTATGGCAAGATTCACACGATGATAATCGTGCCCTTTACTTAACATTTGTGTGCCTACAAGCACATCAATTTCTCCTGCATTAAAAGATTGTAATATATTTTTAAGTTTTTTATGCGTGGTGATATTATCTCTATCAAAAAGTGCAATTTTTGCTTTTGGCAGAGATTCTTCCAACTCTTTTGCAACTTGAGCCGTGCCTATGCGATGAGAACGCAAAGAATCTTTATGACATTGCGGACAAAGTGTAGGAATAGGCTTAGAAAAATGGCAATAATGGCAAACAAGTGCATTTTTATCAAGGTGTAAAGACATATTTACCGAGCAAAAATCGCATTCACAACCACTACCACACGCACTACACACAAGCATTTTATAATGTGCGCGAGTGGGAAGAAAAACAATAACTTGCTGTTTTTTATTGAGATTCTCACGAATCTTCTCTAAAATATCAAGAGACAATGAGGCAGATTCCTTACAATCTACGCTATTATCTCCATTCTCCATTGTAGGCATAATTTTTATATGTTTTTTTGAGCCAAAATACCGCCCCTTAAGACGATAGAGACTATTATGCTTTGTCGCATAATAATAACTTATCACGCTTGGTGTCGCCGAGCCTAAAATAACTTTAATCTGTGTTTTGTTCCCCAAATAAAGTGCCAAATCTCTAGCATTATAATGCGGCACACTTTGTGATTTATACGCATCATCGTGCTCTTCATCGATAATGATAAGCCCAAGAGAGCGCATCGGCAAAAATAATGCACTCCTTGCCCCAGCTACCACACGAATACGCCCATCATATATATCATTTAAAATCTGCTTTTTTGATTTTGTGCTTATTTTAGAATGCCAAATCCCCACCATATCACCAAAAACCGCTTTAAGACGCAATTCAATCTGTGGAGTAAGTGCAATTTCAGGCATTAAAAAAAGCGCGTTTTGCCCTAAGGAGAGAATCTGTGTGATAAGATGTATATATACTTCTGTTTTTCCACTGCCTGTATCACCAAAAAGCAAAGGATTCTTATGAGTAGCGCAAAAATTAAGAGCCATAGTTTGTTCCCTATTTAATGTATGGAGGGGTTCTATATGAATGCGCTCTAAAGGTAAAGATTCTCCACTTTGTGGGAGAAAAAGCCCATAAGACTCACCTAATCCCACACAATAATATTGCGCAATAAATGAAGCTAAAATATGTTGATAAGGCAAGAAAAAATCACTGCTCAAAGTAGCATTTTTGCATTCAAAGGAGGGTTTTTCCAAAGCGCGCAATACAACGCCCTTATATACTCTATTCCTTAAAGGAATATTACAAATATCACCCACATCACATTTTTGTTCACATTCATAAGTAAGAGATGGGCTTTTTAAACCAAGTGGGGCGATAAGATAATACAAGCAAAAAACTCATCTCTTAAAGTGGCTGAATCTGCACATCTGTTTGAGTAACAGGTGTATCAATGTTTTCAAGGCTTTTGTAGAGATTTTCAAGTGATTGACAAGTGAGAGCATATTCTTGAGCTTTTGTAATATAGAGCTTAAGAAGCGCAATAGGTTCAACCTCTTGTGCAAAAACTGCCCTAAGCTCATCTTTCACATCATTATGTAAGGGTGTCAATGAAATAGAATAATACTTTCCATTTAAAGCAATCTCTAAATTTTCATCTCCCATTATTTCAAGCCCTCATCAATTCTGGCAAAGAGATTTTCAAAACCTCTATCTTTTGAAGCAATTTCTTCATACAAATTAGAAATTTGGCTATCTTTTGCCTCATTTTGCGCTTTAAGTGATGAAATTTCAAGTTGCAAAGATTCTATCTCATCTTTTTGATGTGCGATTTTTGCAATCATTTCTTCGATTTTTTCAGAAAGCCGCTCCATTACATTATTCATCTTGCAATCCTTTGGTGAAAATAAAGTATAATTTTAACACAAATAACACAAATAGTAAAAAGGAGTAGGTGCAAAATGTCGCATTTTATTTTAGATTCTCAATATGCCCCAGCAGGAGACCAACCTCAAGCTATTGAGCAAATCACACAATTTATTCGCAATGGCGCAAAATACAGCACACTTGTTGGCGTTACAGGTAGCGGCAAAACCTATACAATGGCAAACATTATCGCCAATCTTAATATTCCCACACTTATTATGACACATAACAAAACCCTTGCAGCCCAGCTTTATAGTGAGTTTAAAGGATTTTTTCCTAAGAATCACGTAGAATATTTCATCTCACACTTTGATTATTATCAGCCAGAAGCTTACATTCCCCGCCGAGATTTGTTTATAGAAAAAGATTCAAGTATTAATGAAGACTTGGAACGATTAAGATTATCCGCTACCACTTCACTCTTAGCCTATGATGATGTGATTGTTGTAGCAAGTGTTTCGGCAAATTATGGTTTAGGGAATCCTGCAGAATATCTCACAATGATAGAAAAACTAGAAATTGGTGCGCAATATCAACAAAAGGCTCTACTTGTTAAGCTTATTGATATGGGCTACACGCGTAATGACACGATTTTTGAACGCGGGAATTTCCGAGTAAATGGTGAGGTGATTGATATTTTTCCCGCATATAATGAAAATGAATTTATCCGCATTGAATTTTTTGGTGATGAAATTGAACGTATTGGAGTATTTGACGCATTAGAGCGCATCTCTCTTACACAATTAGAATCTTTTGTCCTCTATGCAGCAAATCAATTTATCGTAAGTGCGCAAAGACTACAAGAAGCCCTTTATAACATAGAATCCGAATTGCAAATGCGCTTAAGTGAGTTTGAAAATGCAGACAAACAAATTGAATATCAACGCTTAAAGGGGCGCACAGAATTTGATTTAGAAATGATAAGAGAATCTGGTATTTGTAAAGGTATTGAAAACTATGCGCGCCATTTGACAGGTAAAAAAGCGGGTGAGACACCTTACTCACTTTTAGATTACTTTGAGCAAAAGAAAAAACCTTATTTAATTATTGTCGATGAATCCCACGTGAGTTTGCCACAATTTGGTGGTATGTATGCAGGAGATAGGAGTCGTAAAGAAGTGCTTGTGGAGTATGGTTTTAGACTACCAAGTGCGCTTGATAATCGCCCATTACGATTTGATGAATTTATTAATAAAGCCCCACATTTTCTTTTTGTCTCTGCAACTCCCGCCCAAAAAGAATTAGAGCTAAGTCAAAAACATATTGCCGAGCAGATTATCCGCCCTACAGGATTACTTGACCCACTCTATGAAGTGCGGGATTCTGATAATGCAGTGCTTAATTTATATGATGAGATTAAACTTAGAATCTCAAAAAATCAACGCGTGCTTATCACTACACTTACAAAAAAAATGGCAGAAGAGCTCAGCAAATACTATGCAGAGCTTGGCATTAAAGTGCGCTATATGCATAGCGATATTGACGCTATTGAACGCAATCATCTTATTCGTTCCTTGCGATTGGGAGAATTTGATGTGCTTATAGGTATAAATCTCTTGCGTGAAGGGCTTGACTTACCTGAAGTGAGCCTCATTGCCATTATGGACGCAGATAAAGAGGGATTTTTACGCAGTGAAACAAGCCTTATACAAACGATGGGAAGGGCGGCGCGTAATGTCGAGGGAAAAGTTATTTTATATGCCAAAAAAATCACAGGTTCAATGCAAAGGGCATTTGAGATTACAGATTATCGCCGAAAAAAGCAAGAAGAATTTAATCGTTTGCATAACATTACACCCACATCGGTGCAAAGAAATGTAGAACAAGAGCTTAAAATAGAATCAAGCGGACTAAGCAAACTCTATGAAAAAAATGCTAAGAAGATTCCAAAAGGTGAGCGCAATGCGATTATAAAAGAGCTAAGCCTCAAAATGCACCAAGCTGCTAAATCTTTAGAGTTTGAAGAAGCTGCTAGAATCCGCGATGAAATCGCTAGAATCCGCAATATGTAGATTTATTGAGAGGCGACAACAGCAAGGTTTATTTTAAGAGAAACACAAAAAGATTTACTATACAATACTTAAGCTATTTTGCAAATCTTTATAAAACTTAAAATATAAGGAGAGATAATGATTTTTTCTCTAGATTCTTTCTTGCGCATACTGCGATTTTTACCTTTAATAGAATCTGTGCTTAATAGGCGATTTTGGTATGTGATTTGTGTCAATACTCTTGTTTGGAGTATCGGTTTTTGGCTTCTAACGGGGGGGGGGGCAGTATGAAACAGATTCTATCAGTTATTACACAATCAAAAATATCCTCGCTAATTTTATGCTATGGTATTGCGTTTTTTATGTTATTCAATTTATTCCCTTTAGTGTTATTTTAGAGTATTTTCTTGTTACTTGTTTTTTCCTCATAGGTCTTTGTGATATTTTTTTAAGTCTTGCTTTTAATGCCCAGCTTAATACTATATTTTTTACCATAGTCCTTTCAAGCAATTTGTTAGAGGCAAAGGAATTTTTACAATTTTATGCTTCGTCAAAGGTAATTTTTGCCCTTAGTGGATTTATTCTTGCAAGTTTTATTTTTTTATATCCTCAATACACATTACGCTTTATTCAATACAAACCTAAGCCCTATATTCATCGCATATACGGTGCATTGCTGTTTCTTGTATGTCTTTTTCTTTTTACATCTAAACTTTATTCCGTAGATTCACAAAATGCGTGGCTTGAAGAAAAAAATGCACTCTTTCGTTATGCTAATATTATTATAGAATCTATCACAGAGCATACCTCATATATCACTCAATACAAAAATCTCACCCAAACCTTAGACCAAAATCTTACACTAAGACAAGAAGATGAGATTCTAGACAACACACTTCATCTTCCTACCATTGTGCTCATTATTGGAGAATCTACCCAGCGCAACTATATGTCGCTTTATAATTATGCTCTGCCAACCACTCCTCAACTTGATGCACTTTTACAAAGTGGCAATCTTATTGTATTTAGCGATGTAGTATCTCCTCACTCACATACAAACGAATCCTTGCAAAAAATACTTACTTTTAGCAACTATGAAAATGCTCAAACTCCGTGGTTTATGCAACAAAACCTTATTGATATCTTAAATCTTGCAGGATATAAAACCCATTGGTTAAGCAATCAAGAAGCCATTTCTATTTATGGAAATGTCCCTGAAGTCTTATCGCAAAGAGCTAAATATACTCATTTTAGCTCCATAAACGATAGTTATAATGCAGGCAAAGCAGCTGATGGTATATTAATTCCTCTATTAGAGCAAACTTTGATGTCATTTAACCAGAAAGAAAAAAACTTTTACACCATTCATCTTATGGGAACACATTTAGACTATAAGCATCGTTACCCAAAAGCATTTTCACACTTTTCTCCACAAGATTTAAAAACACATCAACTTGATACTTTTTTTCACTCACAAGAGAAGCTTAATAATTCTCAACTTGAAACAAAATCTCACTATCTCAACGCAATTTTATACAATGATTATGTCGTAAGATCTATCATAGAATCTTTTGCAGACAAAGAAGCTTTGGTAATTTATCTAAGCGACCACGGCGATGAAGTTTATGACTTTCGCGATTTTGTCGGGCATACTGAAACAATGGGTTCGCGCTTTATGATAGAAGTGCCTTTTATGGTGTATATGAGTGAATCTTTCAAGAAAAAATATCCTGATATTTTTGCAAAAGTGCATCAAGCAAAAGATAAACCCTTTATGAGTGATGATTTTATTCACTCTTTCCTTGATTTACTCGGCATTGTAAGCAAAGATTCTATAAGTTCCCGCTCTATTTTTAGCCCAAGCTATAATCAAAATCGAGCGAGAATCTTTAGTGGAAGAGATTATGATAAAGATTTAAAATTTGAACACTATAAACCCTTTGTCCCATCTCGCTTATGGCTTCATCGTGTCGATGAGGTGGAAAAATTTGAGGATTTCAAAGAAAAATATCGTGGTTTTGAAATTGATGTGCATTTTTTATTGAATCCTAGCCCACATTTTGATGTCGGACACGATGGCGTAGATTCAAGCATAGGGCTTAATCTTGCAGATATGTTCTCTCTCGTGCAAAAGCAGAATATGGAGCATTTAATGGGGGGGGGGGATATAATAAAACTTTGGATTGATTTTAAGAATCTCAGTGAAGAAAACAAACACCTTGCCCTTACACAAATGCAACATCTTTGCTTAACTTATGACATCTCACCTTCAAATCTTATCATTGAAAGCCATAATTACAAATCTCTTGATGTTTTTAAACAACAAGGATTCTTTACAAGTTATTATGTGCCTTATTATGAACCTAAACATTTAAAATCTCAAGCCCAAACAATCCGTGATGAAATTAATACAATTATTCAAAGTGGCAATGTGAGTGCTTTAAGCTTCCCCTTTTATCTCTATGACTTTATTATAGATTCGCATTTTCAATATTATCAAGATAATGAATGGATAGATATGCCATTACTCACTTGGAATGAGGGAGCAAATTGGAAAGAAAATATACAAACAAAAGCTTTCTTCAATCCCCAAATAAAAGCTATTCTTGTGGGAGAAAAAGGCTCATATAGATAATATTGCTGGAATTGTTATAAATTTTTAGGTTTTTTATATTAATATTGAAGACAATTGCAAAATTGGGGGAGCAAATAATGAAAATTTTAAGTTTTGATATAGGCATTACAAGCATTGGTTGGGCTTTTGTAGAGGGAGAGGAGCTAAGAGATTGTGGGGTGAGAATCTTTACCAAAGCAGAGAATCCAAAAAATGGCGATTCACTTGCTGCACCGCGCAGAGAAGCACGAAGCACAAGGCGCAGACTAGCAAGGAGAAAGGCTAGGCTGAATGCGATTAAAAGATTGCTTTGTAAAGAGTTTGGGCTAAATTTAAGTGATTATTTTGCAAATGATGGGGAATTACCAAAGGCATATGAGACAACCAAAGATACCAAAAGCCCCTATGAATTGCGCACTTTAGCTTTGGAGCAAAAGTTAGAGCCTAAAGAGTTAGCAAGAGTGATTTTACACATTGCCAAGCATCGTGGCTATGGGAACAAACACGCAAAAACAGGAGGCGATAAAGATTCTGGCAAGGTGTTAAGCGCGATTAAAACCAATGAAGCAACGATGAATGCGAAGAATTATAAAAGTGTGGGCGAATATCTCTATAAAGAATTTTATCAAAAGCTAAGATTAGAAAGTGAGAAAAAAGGTAACAATACTACAAAAGAATTTAAAAATGTGCGCAATAAGGGCGAAAATTATGAGCATTGCGTGGCACAAGAACAGGTAAGGGCAGAGTTAGAGCTGATTTTTAAAAAGCAAAAAGACTTTGGGGCAACTTTTAGCGAAAATTTTGAATCCCAAATTTTGGAAACAGCCTTTTACCAAAGAGATTTAAAGAGTTTTGAAGATAAAGTCGGCAAATGTGTGTTTTATGAAAATGAAAATCGCGCACCCAAAGATTCCTTAAGTGCTATGGAGTTTGTCGCACTCACGCGCATTATCAACACCTTAAAAAACCTTGAGGAAAAAAGTAAGAATCTTGGTATTGGTGAAACCTATGGCAAAGATAAGATTCAAGAGATTCTAAAAATCGTGCTAGATAAAGGTGAGATGAGTTATAAAAAATTGCGTGATATTTTGCGCCTTGATATGCTATCGTCTGCGGATTCTAAGCTTGATGAGAAGGTAAAGTTTATTGAGCCAAAAAGGCTAAAGAATCTTAAAGATTTTAGAAAAGCAATGGGTGGAGACTTTAGCAAGTTTGATCGTGAAGAGCTAGATAAAATCGCTACCGATATTACCCTCATTAAAAGCAAAGAAAGTTTAGCTAAAAAATTGCAAGATTATCCCGCATTAAGCAAGGAGCAAGTAGAAGCCCTAAGCAATCTTAGCTTCTCTCAACATATCAACTTAAGCCTTAAAGCACTCTACGAGATTCTACCCTTTATGCGTGAGGGGTTGCGCTATGATGAGGCGGTGCAAAAGGCAGGATTGCAAGAGCATAGAAAGTATAAGCAAAAGGGCGAGTTTTTAATCCCACTAAAAGAGTATGAACCCTATTTGGCAAATCCGGTTGTGGCAAGGGCATTAAGCGAATATCGCAAGGTGCTCAACGCGCTTTTAAAAAAATATGGAGCAGTGCATAAGATTCATTTAGAATTTACGCGTGAGGCAAAACTAAGCGCAAAAGAGAGGCAAAAGTATGAAAAAGAACAAAAAGAGCATTTTGAGGCGAATGAAGAGGCAAGAAAAAGATGTGAAGACTTTGGGTTAGAAGCAAATGGGACAAATATCCTTAAATTAAAACTTTGGCAAGAGCAAAAAGGTGTTTGTGTTTATAGTGAGCAAAACATCACAAGAGGACATTTGCTAGATTCCAATGCCTTACAAATTGACCATATTTACCCTTACTCACGCAGTTTTGATGATAGCTATATGAATAAGGTGCTTGTTTTTTCAAAAGAAAATCAAAACAAGCTTAATAAAACACCCTTTGAAGCCTTTGGAAGCAATAAAGAGAAATGGGATAGGATTCTAAGCTTTAGTGCAAAACTTCCCAAGCAAAAGCAACGCAGAATCAGCAATACAAACTTTAAGGATAAAGAGGGCGGATTTCTTGCAAGGAATCTTAATGACACAGGTTATATTGCACGACTTGCTAGTCAATGGAGCAAGGATTGTTTGGAGTTTTTGCCACTAAGCGAAAATGAAGTAAGCATTGCAGGAGAAAAAGGTAGCAAGAAGCATATAGAGGTAATAAGCGGAAGCTTGACTGCAACTTTGCGGCATTATTGGGGCTTAGGTGATAAGGATAGAAACAATCACCTCCACCACGCAGTTGATGCAATCATCTTAGCCTACGCGAATGCAAAAACTATTCAAGCGTTTGCGGATTTTAGGAAAAATCAAGAACAAAATAAAGCAAAATTCTATGCTAAGCAAATTGCAGAATCGGAATACAAGGCTAAAAGAGCATTTTTTGAGCCTTGTAAGAATTTTAGGCAAAGAGTTGAAGAAAAAATTAAAGAAATCTTTGTCTCCAAGCCTCCTAGAAAAAGGGTTAGAGGGGCTTTGCACCAAGAAACTTTTTATCCTTTTGAAAAATTATGCAACGATAAAGAATATTCTGAAAAATTAAAAATGGATTATGGCGGGGAAAAGGGTATGCAAAAGGCGATTGCTCTTGGGAAAATCCGCCAAATTGGCACAAAGATTGTGAAAAATGGTGCAATGGTGCGCGTAGATATTTTTAAAGACAAAAAAGGCAAATTCTATGGTGTGCCAATCTATACAATGGATTTTGCGCTGGGAATCCTGCCTAATAAGGCAGTAGCCACAGGCAAGGATAAAGACGGAGTGATTAAGGATTGGATAGAAAT
The DNA here is from genome assembly GCF_000762845.2 of Helicobacter japonicus. Taxonomy (GTDB): domain Bacteria; phylum Campylobacterota; class Campylobacteria; order Campylobacterales; family Helicobacteraceae; genus Helicobacter_C; species Helicobacter_C japonicus. Next base: position 121,651 of record NZ_JRMQ02000001.1, read on the forward strand.
GGATTCCAATTATGACTTTTGCTTCTCACTTTTTAAAGATGATTTAATCTTGGTGCGGAAAAAAGAAATGAAAGAACCGGAGTTGTGCTATTTTGTAAGTTTTGGTGTTTCAACCGCAAGTATTCAAGTAGAAAAGCACAACAATAAATTTGAAGGCTTAAGTGAGAATGAAAAGATTCTCTATTCTAATGCTACACAAAAAGAGGTAGCGGGCAAAAGCATAGGAATCCAAAATCTCAAAATCTTTGAAAAATGGCAAGTCTCGCCTTTAGGAGAAAAGCAAAAGGCAGAGTTTGAAACCCGCCAAGAGATTAAACTCAAAAGCAGTCCTAAAAGAAAAGGCTAAGATTTTATAAGGAGGGTAGGAATGTTTGATGCTGCCTTTCGCACCTTATTTTTAAGCACACCTGCTTACTTAAGCCTACAAGACAAACATCTTTGCATAGCCCAAAAGGACAAAGAAAGCGTAAAGATTCCACTTGTGGATATTCTCTGCGTGATGTTAGAATCTCATCAAATCACGCTTACTAATGCGCTGCTAAATGCGTTTGCTCTGCATAAAATCGTTGTTTTTACCTGCGATGAATCCCACCTACCAAGTGGGCTATTTATGCCATTTTTGGGGCATTTTAGAAGTTTTAGTGTGCTGCAATCCCAAATTAACTTAAGCAAACAAAGAAAGGCGATTTTGTGGCAGCAAATAGTGAAAGCAAAAATTCACAACCAAGCCCTTTTGCTAAAAATGCTGCATAAAAAAGAAAGTGAAGAATTAGAAACTTTAGCTAAAAGTGTGAATTTAGGAGATTTAAGCAATAACGAAGCTAAAGCCGCAGCAATTTATTTCAAAGCTCTTTTTGGTAAAAACTTCTCCCGCAAAGTGCAAATCTTTGAAAATGGCAAAATGGGAACGATAAATGCTGCACTAAATTACGCTTATGCAATTATGCGAGGAGTGATTACAAGAAGCCTTTGTGTGAGCGGACTAAATCCTGCACTTGGGGTAAATCATAAAAATCAGTTTAATGCTTTTAATCTAGCAGATGATTTGATAGAACCTTATAGAATCTTTGCGGATTCTGTTGTCGTGCAGATGGTTGAAGTTGGGGAATTAGAGGAGAGCTTAAGTTTGCAAAACCGCGTGAAGCTCGTAAGTATTTTGCAGAGTGCGGTTATCGTAGAAAATAAGCTTTATCCACTTACTCGCGCGGGTGTGGTGAGTGCGCAAAGTGTAGTGAAATGCCTTGAGAGAGAAAATCTTAAGCTTAAACTGCCGCTATTTTGCGAGGAAAAGAGTAATGGAAGAGAAATTTATGAGAGTGTTAGTGATGTTTGATATGCCAACTTGCAGCAAAAAAGAGCGTAAAGATTATGCGAGATTTCGTAAGAATCTTATCAAAGATGGCTTTATGATGTTGCAATATAGCGTGTATATGAGAATCTGCAAAGGTGTAGCAAGTGCCAATAATTATTTGGATAAGGTGGGTTTGATTGTGCCTCCCAAAGGGCATATTCGGGCATTAATCCTTACTGAAAAACAATTTGATAATATGCGATTATTGCTAGGCAGTAGAAGTGAGAATGAAAAAGCTAATGCGCCAAGACAACTTACGCTTTTTTAGAGTATCGCCAAGCTATAAGAACAAAGATTCTAAAGATTCAATCGTTAAAATGTTTGAAAATGTTTGTTAGAAAAGGTTTAAGTAGATTCGGTTTTGAGGGATTGTAACCCTGCGGAGACCGAAAACTCCTTATTTTAGCCGCTTGTTAAATTCCTTAAATGGGATTATATCTTAGATTTTCTTAAAAATCACTCATTTAGGATATTTTACGCCCTTAAAGCCTTTCAAATACCGCAAAATACGATAATTTGGAAAGTGGATTTTACCATAAAAGAATTTAACAAGCGGCTAAAACCGGTCATTACAACAATACTCTCTAATGTCCATTTTACCATAAAAGAATTTAACAAGCGGCTAAAACCAACAAGAAGCTTTAGAAGGTGCTCGTTTGATTTTACCATAAAAGAATTTAACAAGCGGCTAAAACTTTCATAAGATTAAAGAGACTTGCGCGACTATTTTACCATAAAAGAATTTAACAAGCGGCTAAAACCCCCTCAGTCAAGCAGTGGTTTTGGACTTGATTTTACCATAAAAGAATTTAACAAGCGGCTAAAACCTTTTGTGAATAACAACCCTACTGCGTTTTATTTTACCATAAAAGAATTTAACAAGCGGCTAAAACTCATCCGCAAACCTAATCTTAATCAAATTTATTTTACCATAAAAGAATTTAACAAGCGGCTAAAACCTCGCAAGTCTCTTTAATCTTAATCTTATGATTTTACCATAAAAGAATTTAACAAGCGGCTAAAACTTGTATTCTGAGGATAATCGTATTCTTTGCATTTTACCATAAAAGAATTTAACAAGCGGCTAAAACAAGTATGCGCTCCGGGCAATACCAATATTGATTTTACCATAAAAGAATTTAACAAGCGGCTAAAACTTGGATGAGAATGATGCTACTGGTAAAAATATTTTACCATAAAAGAATTTAACAAGCGGCTAAAACTTCATAAGCATCAATGATACCTTTATTTAAATTTTACCATAAAAGAATTTAACAAGCGGCTAAAACCTTGGTAGCTGGTTTGGCTCAAAAGAGCAAATTTTACCATAAAAGAATTTAACAAGCGGCTAAAACCTCCCCAATCTAGTAGTGGTTTTGGACTTGATTTTACCATAAAAGAATTTAACAAGCGGCTAAAACGCGCCCGGAGTTTCATTAGAGCTCAACCTAATTTTACCATAAAAGAATTTAACAAGCGGCTAAAACATTGCGTTGCAAATGCTACACATAATAATGATTTTACCATAAAAGAATTTAACAAGCGGCTAAAACAGCTGCGTGAGCCGCCTTTTCATCGATGCTATTTTACCATAAAAGAATTTAACAAGCGGCTAAAACTAAAAATAAGATGACACAAGATGAAATGAAATTTTACCATAAAAGAATTTAACAAGCGGCTAAAACTTCAACATTAGGAACTTCCAGGCGAGGCTTAATTTTACCATAAAAGAATTTAACAAGCGGCTAAAACAATGAAGCGCTTGAGGAGATTATGCTTAAAATTTTACCATAAAAGAATTTAACAAGCGGCTAAAACAATCTTTCTCAAGCCACGCATATGCAACGTATTTTACCATAAAAGAATTTAACAAGCGGCTAAAACCAAGCTAGTGGCGATGAGGCTCAATATTATATTTTACCATAAAAGAATTTAACAAGCGGCTAAAACTTGCGCCGCTATATGCGCGGAATTGACATAATTTTACCATAAAAGAATTTAACAAGCGGCTAAAACTGGAATATGGTTCAAAAGTTTAGCTCTCCGATTTTACCATAAAAGAATTTAACAAGCGGCTAAAACACCTCTAACAATGATAATATTCTTTTTGGTATTTTACCATAAAAGAATTTAACAAGCGGCTAAAACCAGCTGGTTACTCTAATACCGCGCTCTCTCATTTTACCATAAAAGAATTTAACAAGCGGCTAAAACCGACACATTCTACATTAGTGCTAGGAGTTTATTTTACCATAAAAGAATTTAACAAGCGGCTAAAACCTGGGTATGTCGGCAAGAAGCTCCCTCCTAATTTTACCATAAAAGAATTTAACAAGCGGCTAAAACTATTCACTAGGTCTAAGTTTCAATTCTTGCATTTTACCATAAAAGAATTTAACAAGCGGCTAAAACGAATTGTTTTTCTCCCTTTTTTGCACGTGTATTTTACCATAAAAGAATTTAACAAGCGGCTAAAACAAGGAATTGACAGAGCTTGGTCGCGTGAAAATTTTACCATAAAAGAATTTAACAAGCCTAAATTGCTATTGATGCTTGAGCTTACCTCTTCTCATACCCTGCTCTATTCCGTGAGCCAAACGCATTGTTATAGGGTGCGTCCTGCCAATTACAAAAATCAAGTGAATGATTCATTCTACAATCCGCATAGGGCTCTTTAGTAGGGCTTAACCCACAAGCACAAAACAAAAGAGAAACAAAAAAGATAAATATCCTCATTGCTTATCTCCCAAAATTAAAGATTATGCTATCAATCTTACATCACAAATCATAAAAATAACTTAAAGAAAAAACTATGCTTAAACTCTTAATTCTCAAATAATTATTTATATTTTAGTAATTATTCCTATAATAAATTTTATTTTAAGTTTTATTTATCTATAATCCCATTTCACACATAATTCACACTTAAAAAGGAAACAAAATGAGAACAATAAGTAGAATACTAATGGGGGGGGGGATTACTTGCTGTTTATCTCTTCTCGGATATGCTGATGAAACACAAAAAAATGAGGATATTCAAAGCCAAAATGTTACGCGCAATGTAAAATTACAGGCTTCAGTCGTTACTGCCGCTTCAGGCAGTGAAAAAAATGTAGTTGATGCTCCTGCTTCTGTTAATATTGTTACCAAAGAAGAATTAGAGCAAAAACCTTTTAGGGATTTGGGCGAGGCACTCAAAGAAGTGCCCGGGGTTAGCCTTGATGAAACTTCTAACAAACTCGGTGCTTCTGCTATTTCTATTCGCGGTATGCCATCAGGTTATACACTTTTTTTGGTTGATGGCTTAAGGCAAAACCCTAGTGGCGATGTCGCCACTGCAAATTTAGGTGCTGGTGTATATAATACTTTTATCCCTCCTATGGGTGCGATTGAGCGTATAGAGGTTATTAAAGGACCTATGAGCACACTCTATGGAAGTGATGCGATAGGTGGTGTTGTCAATATCGTTACTAAACCTATCACAGATAAATGGCATACCTCATTTCAATCTCAAATCATTGTGCCTGAATCTTCTACTTTTGGCAACACTTATCAAAACTCACTTTGGACGCAAGGCAAACTTACAGAACATTTAGGATTGACTTTAAGAATGCGTCAGATTCATAGAAACCCAAGTGATAGACCTAAAAATGACTTAGGGCAAGATGTCAATACTTTTTTTGGCACAAAATTTGACTTACTCAATGTAGGCACAAGGCTCACTTGGTTGCCTAATAGTAAAAATATGCTCTATGCCGATGTAGATTATACAACCTCAACTTATGATAATCGCAAAGCAGAAATAGGCACACTTGGTGTAGATCTTAATGGAAGAGGAGGATATGAAAAAGATGTAGGTGTAGATAAGATTCTTGGGGCTATTGGGCATAAGGGTTCTTATGATTTTGGGACTTGGAAAAATACCTTGCAATTTATGCGAACAAATAATACAGGACGACTTGTAGCAGGGAATATTGCTTCCCCAAATCTTGGTAAAAATAGAGATATTGCTTCTAATGATGTCATTGCTGATACGCGACTTTTACTTCCTTTGGGTGATAGCAATATTCTCAATATAGGCGCAGAATATCGCTTTGAAAATTATCACGACTTAGCTGCAACTCCGGCAAGTCATAATCGCAACACTTTCGCACTCTTTGCTGAAGATGAATACAATATCTTTGAACCACTTACATTCACTCTTGGGGCAAGATATAATTATAATGATAAATTTGGTTCAAATGTAAGTCCTCGCGCATATCTTGTATATGAGATTCTTGATGGCTTTGCTTTAAAAGGCGGAGTAGCCACAGGATACAAAGCCCCTTATGCTAATCAACTCATTGATGCTGTCTATGGCTACGGAAGTCAAGGCACACTTGCCTTTCTAGGAAATCCAAATCTTAAACCAGAAACTTCAGTAAGCTATGAAATAGGCACAATCTTTGATGGGCAATATATTGATTTTTCTTTAATGTTTTTCCGCTCAAATTTTAAAGACAAAATTGAAAGCACAAGGGTGAGCAAAACTAACACTGACCCAAATTATAGCTATACTTGTGCCACCTATGGAGGGAGTAATCCTCAATGTAGTCTCGCTATTAATGCAAATACTGCATTTTCTCAAGGTATAGAATCTAGCTTTGGTATAAAACCAATTTATGGCGTAGGCTTTGATGTGGCTTATACCTTTATAGATTCTGAAATTACTTCAGGAAGTAATAAAGGCAGACCGCTTTCAAGTGTAGCAAAGCATAATGTTGTCTCTAAACTCTCTTACACACATAAGAAATTCCATATTTACTTGCAAGGGCAACACAAAGCAGGTTTATTAAATACAAGTGCATTAGGCGATACTGCCGCCGCAGTAGCCATTAGAAATACGCTTGGAGGCACATATTATAAACCATACACGATTATCAATCTTGGTTTAGGTTATAAAATTACAGAATCTATCCGCTTAAATGGTGGTGTGTATAATCTCTTTGATACAAATTTTATTGATTTTAGAAATTATACATATGGTAATCAAAATGGCAATGTCAATATGCACGGAGCGCATATTCAAGAGGGACGCAGATATTGGGCAAATATCACACTTGATTTTTAATGGCTTAAATTCTTATCTATGTTTCCTCTCTCCCACGCCAAGTGTTACACTCATTGTGTATTCCTTGCTTGGCTTTTTTAGCTCTTTTTCTATGCTTTTTATCGTGGATATTGCCACTTCATCAATCTGTGAATTTTGAGAACTTTTGCGTATGTAAATATTCTTTATCATTCCTTGCGTATCAATGCTAAAGATAAGGCTCACTTCTCCCTTTATTGTCGCATTTTTTAAAGCACTTTGGCGCATAGAAGCTTGAGTTATAAGCGTATAGACATATTTCATATAGGAATCTACCTCCGCCACATTACTTGAGCGAGATTGCACACTTTGAGTTTGATTGATAGCAGATTCTTGCGCACTCTCTAGCAAAGTCTCATCTTTGCTTTCAAGTTTCTTTGATAGAGTTTTGCTCTGTGCCTTTTTGGTATCTAATGCTTTGCTTTTGTCTTTTTGCTTTTTATCTACTGCCTTAGAATCCTCGCCTGCGTCATTATTAAAATATTGTAAGGAGAGTAAATACATCTTTTGCACCTCTCCAGCAGCATTAAAATACGCACGCGCATAGTTATACCCTAGAAACATAAGTGCATAAAGCACACTGCAAAAGCAAAAGCTTACAATCATAGAAAAGCGATTTGAGGGGATTTGTTTCTCTATATTTTTGGGCAAAAATATACTCCGCCATTAGGCAAAGGCACCTTTAAAGATTCTATGCCATATAATGCCTTGATACCACTTTCATTTAGCACATCTGCATAATCCCCATAAGATAAAAGTCGCGCGTCTTTTAGCAGCGCAATTTTATCGGCGATATAGCACTGCTCTGGGTGATGAGAAGTGAGGATAATGCTCTTTTTAAGATTTTTTATTACATTCAGTAACGCAAAGCTATGCGACATATCAAGCGCACTTGTCATCTCATCAAGTAAAATTATCTCACTTTTTTGTGCAAGAGCTCTTGCTATAAGCACAAGCTGCTTTTGTCCGCCACTTAGCTCACTATAAGACTTTTGGCTTAAATACTCTATGTCAAGAAGCGCTAAAGATTCTAACGCCTTTTGCTTATCATCTTTTGAATAAAAAAACCGATGATGTGCAAATCTCCCCATAAGCACCACTTCAAGCACACTAAAAGGAAAACTAATGTGATAATTTTGCGGGACATAACTACATATTTTTGCCCGATGTCGCACACTAAGATTCTTTGCATTTTGCCCCTCTAAATAGAGCTCCCCGCTATAATCAAAATAGCCTAAAATCATTTTGAGTAATGTGCTTTTGCCACTGCCATTTGGACCCAAAACACACAAAATCTCGCCCTTTGCCATTTCAAAGCTTATATCTTGAAGTAATGGTAGCAAAGGTGGCTTAGGAAAGTGCAAGGTGATATTTTTACAACTAAGAATAATTGAGGAGTTTTTAAGAGACACTTTTTGCCCTTTTGATTAAAAGTGCGGCAAATATAGGAATACCAATAACCGCACTCACAATGCCTAGCGGAATTTCCACATTAAAACTACTTCGTGCTATACTATCGCACACAAGCAAAAAGAATGCACCAAATATCACACAAAAAGGCAGCATAAGGCGATGATTTGCTCCCATCACAAAACGCGCAATATGCGGCACTACAAGACCTACCCAGCCTATAAGTCCGCCCACAGCCACAGAAGCACTTGCTAAAAGTGTGGCTACAAGCACAAAAAAAAGACGCATATATTTAATGTGAATCCCAAGCGATTGCGCACTTTCCTCATCAAGATTGAGCACATCAATATAAGAAGACAAAAGCACAGAGACAATAGCACTTAACACAAAAATCACACAAAGCAATGCTAAAGGTGCATCTTGCGTGAAAGCAAGAGAACCCATAAGCCAAAAAACAATATTTGGCAAGGTATTATAAGGGTCTGCTAAAAGCTTTAAGCAACTCACAAGCGCACCAAAAAGAGCTGCACTTATCATACCACCAAGGATAAGCATTAAGATACTCATTCTCTTATCAAACGCATAGGCTAAGGCTATGGAAACGCCCATAGCGATGATTCCAAAGATAAAACATAAGCCTTCAATGCCTAAGATAGATAAACCTAGCACCATTCCAAGAGCTGCGCCAAAACTCGCTCCATTTAACACGCCAAGTATGCTAGGGCTTACTAAAGGATTGCCGATAATGCCTTGATACAAGCCACCACTTAGTGCTAATGCCCCACCCACACATAGAGCTGCGATAATACGCTTTAGTCGCTCCTCTACAAAAATGATAGAATCTATGCTTTTACTCACACTATTAAAATATTCATTCACAAGGGCAAACATATCGCTATAGGCAATATCAAATCGCCCAAGCCCTAAAGCAATGATAAAAGCACACACAAGAAGTGCAAATACGCCACAAAGAAAAAATATCTTTTTTCTCATTTTACACCCACATCACTTAAGTCATCACCTAAATATGTATGCTTTAAATGCGTGGGATAAAGCAAATCCCTACTTCGCGCTTTTGCTCATAGCTCACATATCCATTGACTTGCTTTTTATCCACATAGGCTTTGATTTTCTCCTCATCTGGCTCACCTTGATGCATACTAATATGCCATTTTATGTCATTTATGGCTTTTTGTATGTCTGATTTATAGGTATATCCTGCCTCTTTATAACAATATGTAGGCTCTTTATATCCTAGCTCTTTAAGCCATTGCAAAGCTTGAGGCAACCCCACAGGAAGCTCAACCTTGATATTGTGTGCTGCAAAAATCTCATCTAAAAACGAGCTTTCTCTCACTCTGCCCCAGCCTATATAGCATAGCCCCTCTTTGCCTACACCTAAAGCCTTTTTGAATCCTGCAAGATTATTGAGTGCGGGAGTCATAGAAGCAAAGGCAATATCAATCTCTCCCAAAGATTCTATATTGAACTCTTCCCACGAGCTTACAAATGTAGTGATATTCTCTAATCCCAAACCTCTTGCATCTTCTTGCAAATGTGAAAGCATTGTTTGGGAAATATCTGTGGCATAAATGTGCTTTGTTTCAAAAGCAAGTTGCAAGGCAAATCGCCCATTTCCTGCACCAATATCAAGCAAAGTTTTATCCTTAAATGCCACATTTTGGGCACGAAAGAAATCTAAGATTTCTAAAGTATCCTCTGTATCTTTTTGAAAGCGCGGAAAAGTCTGTGCCTTTTTATCCCATAGCTGCTTACTCAATTGTTGCTCCTTTTTGCAAAATCTAAACTCATAAACCTTGCAATCTGTAATACTCCTCATCACTTAATGGCTCAAGAAATATCTCATAAAATTTTTGTGCGTGTGTCTTTGCCACCTCATCACTAATAAGTTCAGGGTGAATCTTGCTATACGCCCACACTAAACCCACACTTTGCATTATACTTGGCGGACGCATAAGCCAATTACTCGGCGTTGAAGGCGCATAAAATACCTTCTTATTTTGCAACGCGTTTAAGGCTTGCCATTTTTCATTTGGATTTTCAAGCAATTCCTTAAATAATGGAATCTCACGTACAAAAATCACTTGTAGATTGACTTTAGCCAAAAGCTCAAAATCAATTTGAGTTTGTTGCTCTGTGCTTATCATATCACAGCTTATAGCATTTACCCCGCCGATTTGATAGGCTAAGTCTTTTTTATCTTCACTTGCACTACATTGTGTTTTAAGCCCATCAAAGCCTTGTGCAAAATATATACTCGGGCGCACAGAATGAGAATCTTGTGTTGAATGTGCTTCTTGTGTTTCATTAGATTCTAAAGCGTGTTGCGCATTATGCAAAAGCTCATTGCTTTGTGCTAGAAAATCGAGTAATCTTTCACCTCTTGGCTTGATAAGCTCACTACAAGCTTCATTTTTACTTAAAGATTGTGTAATTGCTTCAATCGCATTTTTAGATTCCTCATAAGAAAAAAGTGGGACTTTCACAGCTTCTATACCGATTTTTGTATAAGGTTCAATTACAGAATCTAAAGTATTATCAGCAAAAAATATCACATCAGGCTTTAGTGATGCAATTTCCTCAAAATTGAGATTCTTGCCTGTGTGTCCTAAAATAGGTAACTCTGCTGTGCCCTCTGGCATAAAAGGTATATCTTCAGGGTATGGCTTATAGTTAAGCCCTATCAAACCTTCTGGATAAAGTATCTCTAACATCACAGTAAGAGCAGGGTTTGCACCAAAAACTTTTAACTCACATTGTTTTTGTTCCTGCTCTTGTTTTTCTACTTCTTGTGTTACCTCTTTGGACTGCTCTTGTTTATCGCCACAAGCTACAAATACTAATGCCGCACATACTATCATAAACAACTTACGCATATTTTTCTCCTTAATCACTACATTTAAGAATCTAAAACTTATATTCCACACTTGCCATTACCCTACGTCCTGCCATATAATAGCCACTGCCATAGAAGTAATTTTTATCAAGCAAGTTAAACGCCCCAAGTGAGAGTTGCAAAGGCTCAATCGGACGATAATTTGCCTTTACATCAAGGAGAAAAATATCGTTATTTTGCCCATAGGCTGTAGGTGGGCTGTTTCTACTTCCACCAACGCTATAATATTGCTTACTTTGAAATGTCGCTAAACCTATCAAATCAATCTGTTTTATAGGTGAAATCACCAAAGTCGCATTGGCAATATGATTTGGATAATCTAAAATGCGTGAGCCATCAACCCCATAGCTTGTTCCTGCAGTATTTGTTGCCTTACGCTCCACATAAGAATAATTTATGCCAAAGTTTATTTTATCCTCTAAGAATCCTTGCTTTAAGCTCACTTCTGCTCCATAAGAATAGCCCTCTTTGGCATTTTCTAAACGCATACACTCGCTTCCTATAATACAACTACTATCAGGTGCGCTAACAGATAAAAGCATATTATTTAAATCATTATAAAAAGTAGCAAAAGATATTTGTGTAGATTCATAGTTAAAATCTACTCCTACTTCATAGTTTATAGCACTCTCATTTTGTAAGCTAGGATTTGGCGCACGATTGCCCCACATCGTAGAATATCGCTCTTTTAGAGTTAAAAGTTTGCTTTTTCGCCCAATATTAAGATGCAAAGTCGTGTAGTCATTTAAACTTGCATATCCAATACCTTGCAATGTCCAACCATAAATGCTATAAGTTTTATCTTCCACATCTGCAATTTTTACTTTAAGCATATCATTTCTATCATAGCTACCATTGATAGCAAAGCGGAATATACTATTTAAAGTTTGAGCGTATTCGGCAAAGATTGAAGTAGAAATATCTTTGAGTTTATCATCACTTCGAGTAAAAGTAGAGTTATTGCTTGTCCAACGCGTAAGCGTGTTGTTGTGATTATCTTGTCTAACATTAAGCCCAACTTTGAGATTCTTATATTCATCAAAATCAAAATTGAGTGTCTCTATAAGCCCTAAAGTAAAATCATCATAAACTGATGTGTAAGGCTGAGTAAGAGATACACTTGAACCTGCCCAATTTGTTTGAGAGATACTACTACCATTGTAACTTCCAATTACCTGAAGTTTATTATCAAAGCTATCATAATATAACTTTGAATTAAGAGAAAGGACATCATTAAACTTAGAATTTCCTAGTATATATGCGGTTATCTTGTCATAATTAGGCCAATTCCACCAATTCGTGCTCGTGTCATTAGCATTCATCATACCGCCTTTTTCACCCTTTTGATAAACAAGATTCAAAGAATATTCGTGATTCTCATTTGGTTCAAAGCCTACTTTTGCGCGCAAAGTATGATTTTTGTAATTTGAATTTACTTTGTCTTTGGTAGGTTGTAGCTGTGTTGGAGTAAATTTAGCTGAAAGTGGCAAAGAATCCCTATCGGTATAAGCATAGCTTAGCTGATAATACACCTTGCCTAAATTACTTCCTATGGATAAAGCAGCCTGATTTTCATTGTTACTTACAAAGCCATATTTAGCACTCACTTCTAGCTTGTCCTTAGGTTTAGAAGTTACTATATTTACTGCTCCACCGAGTGTATTCACTCCATAAATAGGGCTTGTATAGCCTTTGCTGACATTAATTTCAGAGATACCAAAAGAACTAAATTGACTCCAATCACTTTGTCTATCATAAATACTATGCACAGGGATTCCATCAATAAACAACCCTATATGAATCGTGCTAAATCCTCGTATGCCAAGCATTGGCTCACCTCTACCTGCTGCTGGTGGCTGATAAAACACTCCGGGTGTATAGCGCAAAGCACTTGCAACATCGTTTGAAGCAGTATTTGCAATATCCTTGCTTGTGATAATTCCTAAAGTGGCATTAGTATCCGCTTTTTTACTTGTTGTTATCTCAATGCGCCCCAAATCATAGACATCTTCTGCGACAGAGAGCTCACACAAGCAAGTAAGCAACAGCCCCCCCCTAAACTTAGTCTAGTATATTGAGACAATAATACATTCTGCATACTCTTTCCCCCTGTATTAAAAAATATATTTCGATAATTCTAAAAGATAAGAACTTAAATATATATTAAAATTATATAAAGAGCATAGGTTGAAAATCAAAATAGAGAAAATGACAAAAAAACATAAAATGTGCTACAATATTGCACTTTATGAGCTTAAACTTACACAAAAGAGAGAGAATGAATACACTTCCCATAAGCGTAACAATCTTAGTCAAAAATGCACAAGAAACATTGCAAGAATGTTTAGAATCTCTAAAGCGATTTGATGAGGTGATTTTACTTGATAATGGTAGCACTGATAAAACTTTAGAAATAGCACGCAACTTCTCTAATGTGCGGATTTTTGAGAGTGAATTTATCGGCTTTGGTGCGTTGAAAAACTTAGCGATAAGCTATACCAAGCACGATTGGATTTTGAGTATTGATTCTGATGAAGTGCTTGAATCTAGCACACTTGCTCTCATTGAATCTTTAGAACTCAATTCCCATACAATTTACGCACTGCCGCGTAAAAATCTCTATAATGGAGAGTGGATAAAGGCGTGTGGGTGGTATCCAGACTATGTGTGGCGACTTTTTAATAAAACTTTCACGCGCTTTAATGATAATTTTGTTCATGAAAGTGTGATAATCCCCAAAGATGCACACACACTCAAACTCTCAAGCGGAATAAAACATTATGCTTATGATAATATCGCTCATCTGCTTGAAAAACTCCAACGATACTCAAGCCTTTGGGCAGAGCAAAATACACATAAAAAATCAAGTCCATTGAAAGCAATCACGCACGGATTTTGGACATTTTTTAGAGATTATTTTTTCAAAAAAGGTATTTTTTATGGATATAAAGGCTTTGTGATTGCTACTTGCAATGGATTAGGCACTTTTTTTAAATATATGAAGCTTTATGAGCTTCAAAGCACGACCCCCCCCCAACTATCTTCGCTTATCATCACTACTTATAATCAAAAAGAAAGACTAGCCTTAGTGCTAGATTCTGTAAAAAATCTTGCGCTTTTGCCAAGTGAAGTGCTTATTGCCGATGATGGCAGCACAGAGGATACAAAAGCATTGATAGAATCTTATGCAAAAGACTTTCCTTGTCCTTTAAGACATATTTGGCAAGAGGATAAGGGCTTTCGCTTAAGTGAGATTCGTAATCGTGCCATAAATGCGGCAAATGGAGAATATATCATTATTATTGATGGCGATATGATTTTAGATTCTCATTTTATAAAAGAACATCTACACTTTGCAAAAAAAGGTGTATTTTTGCAAGGCTCTCGTGTGATTTTAGATAAAAGCACCACACAGAACATTATGGATTCTCACGCAAAAGACGCATTTACTTTGGCTTACGCACGAGGTGGATTCAAAGCAAGGAGATGTGCTTTGCTCTCATCATTTGTTTTCAACACTTCACGCATTAGGGCGGATTTTTTTGACAAAAAAGACTTTATCAAAGGCATTCGCGGGTGTAATATGAGCTTTTATAAGGCTGATTGTGTAAGCATCAATGGCTTTAATGAATCATTTATTGGCTGGGGGAGGGAAGATTCTGAATTTGTAGCAAGATTTTTATTTAATGGCGGAGAGATGAGGCGGCTAAAATTTGCTGGCATTGCCTATCATCTCTATCACCCTGAAAATCCCCGCACGATGCTAGAATCTAATCATAATATCTACCTACAAACCCTAGCAAATAAAAATCGCTATTGTGAAAAGGGCATAGAAAGCAACGAGTAGGATAATATTTAGACATTTTGTGTATTTTCAAAGCGTGCTACTGCACTTTGTGCTACATTCATCTTTTGCGCTATTTCTTTTTGTGTCAATTTAGAATCTATTCTCGCCTTTATGAGTTGCTCTTGAATATTAGAATTTTTAACTTTAGCTCCTCTTAGTTGTTTCCTTGTATGCTGCATTTACCTTGCTCAAGATAGCTTTTTTGTGTTTTTAGCTCTTTATCATAATCTTTTACATTACTCTTATCTCCCACTTTACGCATTCTACTCTTAAGAAAGGCTTTGTTTGTAGCAAGGAGACTTCTTTGGGATTCATAGCCATTAAGGCTAATCCCTGCAATATCTAAAAGTGTGTGCATTAAATCATCATTCATATATTTTTGATTTTGTGCTTTTTGTATTCTTTTATAAAGTTGTGGGTGCTTTTGTATAAAACTATCACTTACATAAATAATAAAAGGAATCTCCACCATAAAACGCGAGATTTTAGAATCTGAATGTCCTATGAAATTTCTAAAGTCATAGATTTCTTCTCCGTGGTCGCTAAAATAAATCACTATGCTATCGCTTCTTTCAAATCTTTTGATAATCTCACTTAAGATAAAATCACCATAGAGGGTGGCGTTATCATAGTGCATATTTTCCTCTATATTTGCACTTTTTTGAGGTGAATTATCCTCTTGGCAAAGCATATCTTTTGGCGTAAAATGTGCGAAATTGGTTGGATAGCGGTTATAATATTTGGCGTGATTTCCCATTAAATGCAGGGCATAAAATATAGGCTTTGTGTGAGTTAGGCTAGATTCTAATTTTTGCTCTGTATTTTCATCTGCACCTTGTTGCAAACCTTCTTGCTCTAGCTGCTCATTTTTAAGAATCTCTAGAATACTCTCATCAAATTTTGTCGTGCTCATCTTATCATTGACATTGACAAATATTGCCTCATCTGCGCGTTTTAATATCGTAGCTGCCGCATTGCCAAAGAGACTTACAGGCTCTTGATTTGATATGCTAATGGTGTGATAGCCCCCTAGCTTAAAAGCATCAATGATGTTTAAAAACTCATACCATTGCTTTTTTGAAAATTTTTTATGTATTGTTTGAATGCCTTGTGAATCTTGATTTGCCAATGTTAGACTAAGTGAAAGGCTTTCGTGAGTTTGGGCGTGAGGAGAAATAACATCACTAAACACAAAAAGATTATTTGGTTTAGAATCTTTAAGATTATCTAAAAGTGGTGTGGTAGGTAATGGATATCCATAAAGGCTTAATTTACCTCTTTGGGTAGATTCTCCAATGACAAGCACAATATTATCAATATTGTTCTTTGCTTTTTTGACTTGCAAGGATTGAGCAAGATTATCAAAATTGGCGTTTAGTTTTTTATATTCCTTTATGAATCCTCGAGTGTTTTCAATGGCACGATAGATTTGCTTTGTGTAGTTATATATCATATCACTCCAATCCTCATTGAGCGGCTTTGTGTGTGTGAAAATCATCGCCAAAACAGCGCAGAGGAGACATACAAATACAGCGTAGATTCTGTATAGAATCTTTTTGCTCGGGCTAAATGGCTTTATCTTACGCCACAATAGGATAATCATTAGCCCAAAAAACGCATAAAGCACACAAAGCGAAAAAGTGATATAATTATGTAAAAATTCCGCACTCTCCTGTGGGTTTGTCTCTAGAGCAACTATGACGAGGTAAGAATTGAGATTGCTATCAAAAGTGTAAAGCAAAAATACATCGATGATAAAAAAAAGTAGGCTAAGCACAAAAATTGTGTAGGCGATAATGCGTGAGAAACTATGAGGGAGCAAAGAGAGTAGAGAAAAAATGAGAAAATAGCTTACGCAAAGCAAACTTTCTCGGTAAAAAAACGAGCTAAACCAATATAAATCCCAATGCTTTGTATAAACATAATACTGTGAGCCTAGCAACACAATGGTGTTGAGCACAATGAGAATGACAAAGATTCTAAAAAGTGTGATGTTGGCAAAAAGCTTCATTCAAGTTCCAGTTTATACATAATCAAATACCGCGCGGCAAAGTAAAATATGATACTAAGAAACAATTTATCTATATTTAAAAAACTAAAAAAAGGGGTTAAAATTGCAAATGGAATCCATATAAGATGAATAACAAGTGCGATTCCAAAGCCTTTAAATAGCACAAAAGTGCGCACTTTGAGAGCATTAAGCAAAGCCGTAATAAAGAGTATAAGCGTTATATAAAATATAACTATAGTCAATGTATGAAAAAATATTATCAAGACTTCTTGTGTGTATATAACTGATAAGAGTCTTACAAAAGATTCTGGGTCATAAAGTATTTTCATAGAGACGGGGGCAAAATAAATTCCAAATACCGCCCAAAAGGCAAGAACGATAATCTTAGAGAGCAAAATAGCATCAAGACTAAGAGGCAAAGTAAGTGTCAAATATCCCCTACTTCCAAAAATCTCTACCCAAAAGCTCTGAAATGCACGCACTATAAGTAATGCACCAAAAGCAATAAAACTGCCTACTATAAGAGTAATAAGCAACACTTTCATCACATCATTAGCCAAAAACAATTCATAAAAAAACCATTTTCTTGAAAATGATATTTCACAAAATTCTAATAATAATAGGGCAAGTATTCCTATCCCATAAGTAAAGGCAAGAGGCATAGCACTTGATAAAAATTCATATTTAAAAAATGTGAAAAATCCTTTCATTTGCCTTCTCCATTTATGAAATCTCCTGCAAGAGTATCTAAACGTGATATTTCAGCTTTAAATGCTACTTGGAGATTTTCATATTTATCTGTGAGCGATTCCACACTTTCATAGTGTAACACACGCCCTTGATATAAAAATATCACATCATCTAAAATAGGTTGCACATCATTGACAAGATGCGTAGCAAGAATCACACTTGAATGCTTTGGAACATAACTTTTAAGTAATTCAAAAACTTTCTCTCTTGAGTAAGGATCAACTCCGGCAATAGGCTCATCAAGAATATAAATCTTCGCTTGACGCGCAAGGGCAAGGATAAGATGTAATTTTTCAATATTCCCTTTGGAGAGGCTTTTAATAGAAGATTCTAAAGGAATATGTAAAATCTCACACATTTGCCTTGCCTTATTTTCATCAAAATCAGCAAAAAAATCTGTAAAATATCTCATACATTGCACTGCATTCATTCTTGGATTTAAGATATTTCTATCAGGCAAATATGCAGTGATTTGTTTAGTATAGAGGCTTGGTTTATGTCCATCAAGTAAAACTTCACCTTGATATTGACGCAAAAGCCCTACAAGAATCTTAATCAAAGTGCTTTTGCCGCTACCATTTGGTCCAAGCAAACCAACGATTTTACCTTGAGGAATGTTGAGATTCACATCGCACAAAGCATTGATGTGAGTATAAGTTTTGCTTAAATGTGTGATTTGGACAAGATTAGATTCATTCATCT
Source organism: Helicobacter japonicus (assembly GCF_000762845.2). Lineage (GTDB taxonomy): Bacteria > Campylobacterota > Campylobacteria > Campylobacterales > Helicobacteraceae > Helicobacter_C > Helicobacter_C japonicus. The sequence continues at coordinate 139,767 of NZ_JRMQ02000001.1, forward strand.
CTCACTCCATTTTTGTGTATGAGAATAATAAGGAAACAAGACTAGCTCTCCTTGCTCTTTAAAAGAGAAGAAGAGTAGATATTACGCATTAGAGTTTAGACTCGTAACGGCGGAGCATATAAAGTCGTTTAAGCATTTTTTTCTTTGCATTGATTTTTTGTTTTTTACGCTTTTCAGTTTTAGATTCAAAAAATCTCCTTGCACGCACTTCAGTTACGACAAGGTTGCGGTCGGTTTGTTTTTTGAACTTTCTGTATGCTTCTTCAAAAGATTCGCTTTCTTTCACTTTAATACCAGGCATTACCTTTCACCTACTTTCTTTTAAGATTAAGGCGGTATTTTACTTTGATTTTGTTGTAAATTTTCTTAAAGATGCAAACTCATAAAGTGAGTTTTAAGAAAATTTCGCTAGAATGCCAAGCTTACTTCACATTTGTGCTCGTAGCTCAGCTGAATAGAGCAACAGGTTGCGGTCCTGTAGGTCGGGGGTTTGAATCCCTCCGAGCACGCCATTCTTCAACATAAAAACAATACTTTTTAAGACTTATTTTCTCACACTATGCTTTTTTGTATATAGCTAGAAAGATTGCAATAATTTGGAAAATTTTAAAGTAAAAATAGTCAAGGGGAAAAACGCATTAGAGAAATGCAAAATGTTTAGTTCAAACCTTTTAACCAAACTTTTTGCATTATATTTGATATTTGGCTCTGTTTAAAAAGATTAATCTCTTGCTGCACGCAAATATGTAGGGACTTCTAGCTCATCTCCAAACAAGCCATTTTCTTCTTTAAAGTTTCGAGAGACAATACGGAAACTCTCATTGATTTTTTGAATCCCCTCTTCTTGTGCTGTTTTAGTCTGTGCTTGTGAATTGCTACTTGTAACAATTTCTTTTTCAAAGCCTGTAGCAATCACGGTAACACGCACATAATTTTCATCTACATCTGTGCGAGTATGTGTGCCATAAATCACATCTGCATACTCATCAGCAACAGAATGGATAATCTCCATTGCTTCATTTACACCAAGAAGTGGATGATTTTCGTGAAATTCAAAGCTTACAAGCACACCTTTTGCACCCTTAATAGAGATATTATCAAGCAAAGGAGATTCTGTTGCTTCACGCATAGCATCAATAGCCGCATTATCACTTGTAGCCTCACCAATACCCATAAGTGCCAAGCCTTTATAACTCATAACTGTTCTTGCATCAGCAAAATCCACATTAATGTCTTTTGGTCCATGGTTTAATATCATATTTGACATACCATTTACAGCACGAGCAAGCACATCATCAACAATTTCTAAAGATTCTTTATAGCCAAGTCGAGGGGGGATAATAGAGAGCAATCTTTCATTTGGAATCACTACAATACAATCACTTTCTGCCTTAAGATTCTGTAAGCCTTCTTCGGCAAATTTTGCACGTTTATTTCCCTCCGATTTAAAAGGTTTAGTAACAACAGAAATTGTGAGCGCACCTATTTCTTTTGCAGCTTTAGCAATTACAGGTGCTGCACCTGTGCCTGTGCCTCCACCAAGTCCTGCGGAAACAAACACGATATGTGAGCCACTTAATGCTGCTTTAATCTCTTCATAAGTCTCTAGTGCTGCTTTTTCACCAACTTCTGGTCGCATACCTGCACCCAAGCCACCTGTAAGCTTCTCGCCAAGAATCATTTTCACATCTGCATTAGCCGTATATAAATCTTGCATATCTGTATTAGCCGCAATAAGCTTAACTGCCTTATGTGGATTTGTATTTGCAAGATGACTTATCATATGAGAGCCACCGCCACCTACACCAATCGTTGTAATCACTACGCCTTGTGGTCGTGGCTGAATTTCTTGAATGTCAATAACATTATTATTCATTTATGTTCCCTCTCTTTCAGAATAATTGGCTAAGCCATTTATAGAATCTTACGAGATAATTCCCGTGTTTATCTTCACTAGAAGTCCTAATTTCTGACAAATCATCAATTTGTGTAATTCTTGAAGTCAATGTTTGCTCCTCAATAGCATTTTTAGGCAATTCGATATTATGTATGCTTGTATTGTCTGTAGTGATACTATTCTTTTTATAAAGAAGTCTCCTCTCACAATCCATTTCATAATTCGTATGCATACCTGCACCATAGAGTATTAATCCCACTGCTGTGGCACCATCTGTGCCCCTTAAGCGGTCAAAAAGCCCATCTACAGCTATGGGTTTTGAGATTCTCACAGGTTTGCGGAAAATACTTGATGCACACTCTTGCATACCCTCAAGGTTTGCCATACCACCTGTAAGCGTAATACCTGCACCAATTTTATCTTTTAATCCACTTTTTTCAATACTTTTTGCCAAAAGTTTCAAAGTCTCCTCAACACGTGCAAAAATAACTGCGTGGATAATTTCTAGGGTTACAGGCTTTGCTACATTTTCGCCTGTCATTATTGATACCTTAATTGATTTTGTCTTATCTTCATCACTTAAAATAAGCTTACCACATTCTATTTTAATCTCTTCGGCTATGCTTGGGTGAGTATTAAGTGCTATAGTTAAATCCATAGTAATATTATGTGAGCCCACACTCAAAAAATCACAATAACGCATAGAGTATCCACTATAAATCATCAAATCACAAGTTTGTCCGCCCATATCCAAACACGCTACACCAAGCTCTTTTTCTTCGTTGCTTAAAACTGCTATTGATGAAGCATAGGCACTTAAAACAATATTTTCAATCTCTAATCCCGCCTCTTGCACAGCGCGTTTAAGATTCTCTAACGCTGTCTTTTTAGCCGTAACAATATGCACAAAAGCTTCGAGGCGCGAGGCACTCATACCCATAGGATCTTCAGCATAACTTTGTCCATCAAGCCTAAACTCATAAGGTAAAGCGTGAATAAGTGTGTGATCTTCAGGGATAGCTGCATTATAAATTGCTGTTTGCATAACGCGGTGAATCTCTTTTAACCCAATTTCATTATTTGGGGCATTCACAATAGCAGACTCACGAATACTTTTTGTGTAAGCCCCAGAAAGTGAAATAATGGCTTTATCAATTTGTTCGCCAGAAACCATTTTAGCATCATTCACAGCATTACGTATCGCTGTTGAAGCCTGCTCAATATTAGTAATAGAGCCTTTACGCACACCTTCGGCTTTGTGCATACCAGTCCCAACAATATGTGGAACACCATCATCTTTGATTTCAGCGATAATAGCACAAATCTTTGTGCTGCCAATATCAATACCTAAAATAATTCGACTCAACTTTTGCCTCACTTGCTTACATCAATGTAAATGGTGGTTTTATAAGTTTTTTCAAGATATTCCGCTAATGCATAAGAAATAGCTTGAAACTTTGCACCTTTAGCCGCTAACTTTATTTCATTAGCATTTTGATTTTGACTAAGCGGCTTTATACTCTGCTCTAGCACACGATATAATACCACTTTATCATCAAACAATACATAGCCTTCTGATTCTTGTGAATCAAAAACACGCGCAAGCAAACGCATTTTTTGGCTTTCTTCAAGTGTAGGTATAGTATGAGGATAGAATCTACTTACAAAGCCAATATCTATGCCACTAAAATTTTTTAGATTCTCTTTTGCAAGGCTTAGAAGGGTTTCTTTTATTTTTTGTGCTTTAAACATTTTTTCTGCTTCTATCTTAGCCTCATCAAAGCTTTGATTAACACTCTCTTTTTTGTGCAAGATTTTCAAAGTTACAAAACCATCATCAACTTCAATAGGCTTCAAAACCTGACCTTCTTGGGCTACTTTCAAATCTTCCACAACTAAATCTAAGCCATTTTGTATCAAAAATCGCTCATTTTCTCTAAACTTACGCACAATACCGCTTTTGTTACCATTTTTTAAGTCCCGATATTCTCTTTTGGCGATACTTTCTGCTTCGACTTTTTGCACATCGTGTATGAGTTTATCCATACTTTGCTCCATACTCATCAAATGCCCATTCTCGTCCAAATAATCACTTTTAAAATTTTCATAATGCTCACTTAATGCTTCTTGTGTAGGGTTACGCTCACTAAAAGGAACTAAAATATATTCAATTTCAAACTCCATAGGTGTTTTCCAATTATCTGCATTAAGTTCCCAAAAAGCCTTCAATTCACTCTCATCAATACTTACCTTTACTTGCGTAGCTGGAATGCTCTTAATCATCAATCTATCATTTATGCTATATGCCATTTCTATCGCATTCTTTTCTGCGCGTGTAGCAGACCATAAAGAAACAGAATCCTCTCTTATATTCATTAAATCTAGCATTTTCCGCGTAAGAAGCATATTGCGTATATCTTCTTCAAATTCACTCGTGCTAAGCTGCATTTCACGCAAGGCTGCTCTATAGATATCTTGACTGAAGCGTCCATTTTCATCGACATATACATTTGCATCAATAATTTCTTGCCCTATCTCTTCATCACTCACTACTAAGCCCAAATCTCGAGCAAAGTTCCGAATCTGCGCTTGTTGCACAATCTGCTGAAGTGCAACTTGAGGTATTCCGAGCTGCTTAGCTTGAGCTTCATCAAGTATGCCTCCAAGCTGTGGAATCTGTGAATATTCTCTAAAGATTCTGCTATATACCCTTTGATATTCAGGCAGACGAATATCAATATCTCCAACTCGTGCCACTTTATCATTATTTAAGCCAAATCCATAAGAACCCCAATTTACCATTCCAGCACCAATAAAAGCAATAGCACTAATCCAAATAGTAATAACAAGCCATTTCTTATGTTTCTGCATCCAAGTAATCATTAATTTATGTAACCTTTAACTTTGTGTGGCAATCTATATTCGTAATTATATCATAAAATAAATGCACTAATCAATTTACAACAAGCATTTTTCATAAGTTTTAATCATAAAATTTACTTATAGGATAAATATTCATACATTGCTTATAAAAAACAATCAAATCAAGTGGTGGACCTTGCAGGATTCGAACCTGCGACCAATCGGTTATGAGCCGAGTGCTCTGACCAGCTGAGCTAAAGGTCCGGATTTGGAGGTGGTATTATACTCAAAAACAAATCTAAAGGCAAGGACACTCTCAAGGATTGTAAAAAGTGTCATAAAAGTAAAAAAACTTGTCCCACCATAACTCATTAATGGCAGGGGAATCCCAACCACAGGAGCTAAACCTATCGTCATACACACATTAATCCCCACATACAAAAAAAGCAATATGGCAATATAGCCCGCCACAACGCGTAAAAAATAATCCTGTGCATAAGCAAAACCTAAACTCAAAATATGCACAACTAGGGCGAAAAAGAATGCCAAAAGTCCAAATGCACCCACTAAGCCAAATCTCTCTACAAAATAAGCAAAAATAAAATCTGTATTGGCATAAGGTAAAAATTTTAATTGAGATTGTGTGGCTTTTTCTTTGGAGTTCCCAAATAAACCGCTTGAACCAATGGCAATGAGAGACTGATTCACTTGGTAGGGGGATTTATCTGATATAAAATCTACAATGCGCTTTTTTTGATAGTCTTTTAGTGGATCTATCACATAAGCAACAGGTGCAAGAATGACAACAACAAGCCCTAATGTAATCCAAATTTTTTTATTCACTCCAATAAAAAAAAGTGTGCCAAATCCAGTGAGTAAAATTACCATTGCTGTGCCTAAATCAGGTTCTTTAAGAATAATAACAAAAGGCAAGAGAATGAAAGAGCTAATAACACAAAATTCTCTTGTGCCATAGCCATTTTTTGGCGGTGGATTCACCGTAATATATGATGCTAGAAACAACATAAGGGCAATTTTCATAATTTCACTTGGCTGAATCGAAAAACTTGTAAAGGGAATATCTACCCAACGTTGCGCTCCTAACTTTTGTGTCCCAATAAAATGCACAAGGATAAGCAAAACAATACATACACTATAAATAATTACAATAAAGCCGTGAATTTGTCTAAAAGGCACAAAAAAAACAAAAAACATCAAAACACAACTTAAAACGATATATTTCACTTGTTTCGCAAACAAAACAGAATCTAGCTCATTCATCAAAAAAAGAGAAAACCCAATAAGTGGAATAAGAAAAATAAATAAAATATAGTCAAAATGTGCTAGAATCCGTCTATCAATCACAATTTTTCCTTAAAATATAGAAATTAAAGTTCTCTTTACATTATGAGGCATAAATAAAATGCAAAAATTTATTATATCAGAGATTGACTTAAATAATGACAAGCTTCGACTTGATTCATTTCTTAGTGTCAAACTTCGTAGCAGTAAAAATCAGATTCAGTCTCTTATCAAAAATAAGAAAGTATATTTTAATGGCACACTTTGCACTAAAAATGGCATATTACTTAAGGCTAAAGATTGTATTGAATTAGACATCTATGAGGATTCTCATATACAAGGTTTGGATACAAAGTCCCAACTTATAGAATCTGCAAACAAACCGCAATTACCTTTTAACCCACAAGATAAGTCTTTTGACATTGCTATTCTCTACCAAGATGAAGATATTTTGATTATTAACAAACCTCCTCATCTTGTAGTTCATCAAGCACCAAGCTTAAAAGAAGCTACACTAACAGATTGGCTTAAAGCTAATGCGCATATTCTGCATACACTAAGCGGAGAAGAGCGATATGGTATTATTCATCGCCTCGATAGACAAACAAGTGGGGCTTTGGCTATTGCTAAGTCTCGCCTTGCTTATACTCTCTTGCCTCAAGAATTAAAAAGCCGTGAAATGGGGCGATACTACCTTGCCGTTATCGATATGCCACTTAAATCCAATCAGCAGGTGCATTGCTTTATGGGACGCAATCCACACAATCGCCTTAAAATGAGTAAGATTCATATTAAAGAAAACGCACCTATCCCTAAAGGAATCCGAGATTCTAAAAGCTCTTTTATAAAGCTTGCCACTGCAGATAATGGTAGGTGTGAGCTTATTGCTGCAAAACTCCATACAGGGCGCACTCATCAAATCCGCACACATCTTGAAACGCTCTCTCGCCATATTCTTGGCGATACACTCTATGGTTACAAAAGCCACGCTCAAACTTATCATTACCAAAATAGAATCTTGCTTCATTCATATATACTCTATCTTAAACACCCAAAAAGTGGAGAAAATTGCACTTTTAAAGCCCCGATTTTAAGAGATATGCTAGAATTTCTCCAAACACACTTTACAAAGGATTTACCTAATGACTGCCAAAATATTATGGACTTACTTGAAGTTAATAGGATTATACGCGCCTTTGAGCATTTTTCTTAACGCGTGTGTTGCCTCTTTAAACAATACACCATTACAAGAAGATACCTCCTTGCCACCTCTTAATTCTGTAAAAACAATTCCTGATGTCTCATCTATAGCTTTTGAATGGAAATTTATTCAAAATGATAATATTACAGGCTTTGTGATTTACCGCGCTAAAGCAAATGAAACAAATTTGCAAAAAATAGCTACGATTAAAAATCGCTTTGCAACACATTATTTTGATACAAATCTCACACCACAGACAAAATATACTTATGCCTTTGCAACCTTAGGAGAAAACAATACCATTTCTCCTAAAAGCAAAATCTCTGTCCAAACATCATTTATTGACCCAGTAGAAAGTGTTTTTGCGCTCAACAATCAACCACGCACTATTAAACTTATTTGGTCGCCACACCCCAATCCGAGCATAGATTCTTATCTTATTCAACGCCTTAATAAAGCAGGTGAATTTAAAACAATCAAAACAATCCCTCATCGCTTAAGTGTAGAATATTTTGATGATAATCTACAAGATGGGGAATCTTATACTTATCGTATCATCGCCCAAAATTATGAAGGCACTAAAAGCAAACCTTCAGAAAGCATAAGTATTAAGACAATTCCTCAACCCGCGCCTATCGAAGATATTCGAGCAAGCACAGACTTGCCACGCGCAATTTCTATCACTTGGCAAGAAGCACCAGATACGCAAGGTGTAAGTAAAAAGCAATACAAAATTCTCTATTCACAAAATGGTAAAAATTACAAAAAACTTGCCATAACCAACCAAACACAATATTTACATAAACTCAAGGACAAAGAAGATGGCATAAACTATTATTATCAAGTCGTGCTTTTAGGCGACAATGATTTACAAGGGCATTTTAGTAGCCACCCAGCTAAAGGTTTTAGCCTACCACCACCAAGCAAGCCCACACATTTTGAAGGTAAAATGCTTGATAATAAAGCAACGCTCTCGTGGCAAATCCCAAGCGATGATCGCATCGTGAGTTTTATTGTTTATCGTAAGGAAAATGGATTATGGACACAAAGTATGCGCTTTGTGGATATACATAATGGTAGCTTTATTGACAAGGAGATGGAGGAAGGCAAAGTTTATACTTATAGTGTGGTAAGTGTAGATAAAAATGGTATAGAATCTGCCCACACAGCAGAAATTACTCTTCAAAAAGAAAAAAAATAATGCCTCACTTTCTTGCTTCAGAGATCACTTTGCCACCCTTGCCTTTTATACAAGGGGAATTTACCTTTGTCTATGAAGCCACACAATACAATAACAAAAATCAATCACTTATTCTTGTGAAGTATAATCAACAAGAATTTTTCCTTCGAAAACAGCATAGAGAAACAAAAAACAATAGTATTCTTAAATGTGAAAAAAATAGTGCCAAAGGACATAGCGGAGTCATTAAAGATGCGCTTAAGATTCTATGTCAAAACCAAGATTCACTTATTAGTCATAATCTTAGTGATAACTCACCTAGACAAAAACTTCAGTCTCCTTATTTAAAAAATATAGACTTTTTTTTGGATTTTACACAGCCCTATCTTATGGAAATAGGATTTGGCTCAGGGCGACATCTTTTGCATTTAGCACAAAGCAACCCTCATCTTATCTGCGTTGGTGTAGAGATTCACACGCCTTCTATTGAGCAGATTCTAAGACAAATTGAACTTTTAAATTTGCAGAATCTTTTTATCGTCAAGGCTGATGCACGCACTCTACTTGAAATCCTCCCCTCGCATACAGCACGAGGCATTTATTTGCACTTTCCTGTGCCGTGGAATAAAAAACCTCATAGACGCGTATTTTCACAAAAATTTTTAGAGGAATCTTTACGCGTTTTAGATGAAGGTGGGATTTTACATTTACGAAGCGATGATGAGATTTATTTTAAAGATGCTCTAAATCTTGCCCTTAATGCACCAAAAATAACACTCGAGGTGCATAAAAATTCCAAAATACCTATTATAAGCAAGTATGAAGCACGTTGGGAAAGGGCGCAAAAAGATATATATGATATGAAAATTTTTCAGCAAAAAGTGCAAAATATCACAAAAAATACACAAAAACACCAAAAATATTTCACTTTTGATAAAATTCTAAGAAAAAATGTGGATAATTATAAACATTTTCTATATAAAAAAATTGCTAAAGATTGGTTTTTACATATTGACAACTTATATTGTGCGGGAGATGTATATGTATTGGCATTGTGTTTTGGAGACTTTTTTCAGCCTCAAAATGCGTTTTTACAGATTGCATTTTACCCTACACAATCCGCACATTATGTCGGTGGCAATCCTATCCCTACACAAGCGGCTATCAAAGCACATACGCATTTGATGCAAATTTTAACACAGGAGTAAAACTTGAGTGCAATTATCGAAGCAAAGAATCTTAATCTTGGTTACAATGATGATCTTGTCATCAAAGATGCTACTTTCAATATCAATGCCAAAGAATTTGTGTTTATTACAGGAGCTTCAGGTAGTGGAAAAAGCACAATTTTAAGTTCATTTTTTGGGCATTTAGGAGTAAAAAGCGGGCATTTAAATGTATTTGGCGTAAGTATGCAAAAGGCTTCAAAAAATCGCATCAATCATTTGCGCCGCAATATTGGTATTGTATTTCAAGACTATAAGCTCATCAAAGAATGGAATATCGAACGCAATGTAATGCTCCCTATGGTGATTAATGGATATAAAAAAGAAGTATGCAAGTCTCAAGTAGAAAAACTTCTCGTGCATATCAAACTTTCACATAAAGCAAATAAATTTCCCCTTGAACTTAGTGGTGGTGAGCAGCAACGCGTAGCAATGGCACGCGCACTTGCACATAACCCAACCATTATACTTGCTGATGAGCCAACAGGTAACCTTGATGACTATTCAAGTGAATTGATTTGGAATCTCCTTAAGGGCGTAAATGAACAGCTTGGTATCACAGTAGTTGTCGTAACGCACAGAATGCCAGATAGGCTCAATATCCCATACAGACGATTACATATTGAAGAAGGAGTCGTTTATGAATTTGCTTAGGAGACATTTAGCACTCATCATTCCGCTTTTGGCACTTCTTTTTAGTCTTGAAAGCATTATGCTCGTCAATCGCGCAGTTAGTAAGCACGAGAATAAGCTTTCTGATAGTTATTCTATTGTCATTGCATCTCAAAATGCACTCACACTTGATAAGATTCAAAGTTTTATCCGTGAAGCAAAGGAGCTAAAAGCTATTACACCTGATTATTTAATGAATGAACTTAAAAAAGATCTTAGTCGTGAAAGTCTTGAAACATTGCAGAGAGAATTACCATTTTTTTATTCCCTCAAGCTCTCAAATTTTCCAGATGAAGAGCGATTACAAAAAATCAATACTATACTTTCAAAACTTAATGGCGTAACTAAAGTTGAATCTTTTACCAAAAGTCACTCACAAGTCTATAAACTCCTCCTTATCATCAAAAGCTCTATTGTAGTGTTTGCTTCACTTATTGCAATTCTAAGCTATATTTTGATGATTAAACAAATTGAGATTTGGAAATTTGAACATAGTGATAGAATGGAAATTATGGCGTTTTTGGGTGCTCCAGCGTGGATGAGAAATGGTATTTTATTCCGCCTTGCTTTCATAGATTCTATCATTTCCACAATCGCCATTGTTGTAGGTATGACCTATATCATTAACCATAGTAAAATGCAAGAAGTAATGCACACGCTTGAAGTAACAAGCGATATATTTCGTATAGGAAGTGATTTTATCATTCTTCTTTTTACCTCAATACTCGTATCGATCATTTCGGTGGTTTTTGTTATCATCAAACAAAAAGATTTGTGATAGATAAATGAAGGGTTTTGGCTACCTTACACTCTGTGTTGTTGTCAATATATGTATGGCGAATATTGACCCAAATACCACAAAAAATAAGCTTGAAAATGCCAAATCCCAAGAAGCAGCCATCAGTAAAAAACTTGATGTTTTGGGCAAAGCAATCAATACCAAGAATCTTGAACTTACCCAGCTTGGCAAACAAATTAGCTCTTTAGAAAAAGACATTACACAAAATCAAGGCAAATCTCTCACTCAAGAAAAAACACTCAAAGATTCTCAAAAAAAACAAAATATGCTTTTAGAGCAAAAGAAAAAAAGTGAAGCCCAACTTGTCAAACTTGTAACACAAAATATCGCTTTTAGTATGATTATTGCTCGCTCTGCAGAAGTGGATTCTGTTGATGGAGTAATAGAGCATTATATTTATCAGACTTTACATAAGAACACAAAAGATGCGATAAAAATTCTTAATGCAAAGCAAAATATCCTCGATAATGAAATCAAAAAAATCACAAACACAATCTCACAGATTCAAAACTCTATCAAAACACAAACTAATAAAAAAGAAAGTCTAGAGCGTGCTAAAGAACAGCAAAAAATAACTCTCAATAAAATGCAAGCTGAACTCAAAGTATATGATCAGCAACTCAAAGATATAGTCAAAGAGCGTAAAAATCTTGATGAGATTCTCTCAAATCTTAATATTGTTAAAGAACAAAAAACTAAGAATACTAATCAACAAGCCTTTATCAATAATCAAAAGAATCCAAATAACATCAAAGCACCCAAACAATTTGGCACCTCATACCGTGATGTGCCTACTATTGCCTATAAAGGGGCAAAGACTTTTCCACCACTTGAACATTATGTGATTGAAAAAAAATTTGGACCTTATTTTGACCCTGTATATAAATTTAAAATTTTTAACGCTGCAATTATGTTTAATCCCAAATCACCAAATGCAAATGTTAAAAGCGTGCTTGATGGCAAAATAGTCTATGCTAAAGAAGCACCCGGACTTAAAAAAGTAGTCATTATAGAACATCATAACGCTATTCACACTATTTATGCTTATATGGATAAAATAGAATCTTCAATCAAAACAGGTATTACTATCAAAAAAGGCACAATTATCGGCAAAGTCAATGAACGCCTAAGTTTTGAAATCACACAAAAAGATAAACATATAAATCCTGCAGATTTTATTAAATTACATTAAAAAAAATCTTCTTAAGTCGATATTGTTTTACTTTATTTTGAACTTTAAGGAGGAAGTTATGATTAACACTCGCGATAAGATTGATAATACCGATGCAATCAGAACACAACTTGTTAATATGGTTAATTCTAGTGGAAGGATAGCTGTAGAAGACACTCGTCCATCCGAAGTGCGTAGGCAAGAAGAAACTGCTCAATACCAAGACAAAGAAAACAAAAAACAGCTCGAAAATGAATTGCGAGAACTAAGCAAAAAGCTTAATGATGAAATGAAGCGCGTTGGCACAGACCTTAATTTTTCATATAATGAAAATATTCCGGGTTTAAAAGTAACAGTGAAAGAAAGTAATAGCGAAAAAGTGATACGCGAGATTCCCTCAAAAGAAGCTATTGAGCTTATGAAAAGAATGCGAGAAGTTATTGGTGTGATTTTTGATAAACAAGGCTAGTTGCAAATCTTTACATAAGCATAAATATCAATTTTTGCTAAAATTTTAATTTTTAAAGAAAGGAGGTGGTTATGGCACTTGGCACATTAAGTTCGCTTGGGCTTGGAAGTAAAGTTTTAAATCACGATGTGATTGATAAACTAAGAGAAGCTGATGAAAATGCACAAATCAAGCCTATTGACAAAAAAATTGAACAAAATGTTGAAAAACAAACCGAGCTTGTTGCCATCACTTCTTCTTTGCGTGGATTAAAATCAAGCACAAGCATACTTGCAGATTATTCTACCTATTTGGGACGCTCAAGCAATGTCATTGGAGATGCACTTAAAGCCACTATTTCATCAGGTGTGCCTACACAAGATATTAAAATTGATATAGATTCTATCGCAACTTCAGACATTAATGAAATAGGCTCAAAATATGAAAGTAGAGAATCTGTATTTAGCCAAAAAGATTCTGTGTTGAAGTTTTATCACAAGGGAAAAGATTATAAAATTGATATTAAAGCTGGTATGGAGCTAGGTGAAGTGGCACAACTTATCACTGATACAACAAAAGGTGAAGTAATGGGGATTGTTATGAAAACAGGTGGCTCAAATCCCTACCAACTTATGGTTAATTCAAAAGATACAGGTGAATCTTCACGCATTTATTTTGGCTCAACCACAAGTGGTTCTGCTATGCCTTCTGGGGCTTTTACGCTAGGTGATGGGGACTTCAATATTATACTTAAAGATAAGAAAGGTATTGAAAAAACTCTTTCTATCAAACTCCCTAAAACTGCCACAGAATCTAAATCCCAAGATAATGCAGAAGCTCTTAAAGAAGCAGTAATTACTGCTATCAAAAATGATTCAGATTTTGATGGAATGCTTGATAATGACATTAATATTGGTATAGGTGGAGCAAATAGTGATATGCTTACTCTTAATGATAGACGCGGGTATAGCGTTAAAATCGAAGGTGCAAAATCTCAAATATTAGGTTTTGATGCAGATAATAAAAATGCCGATAAAGAAGATTTAATAGTAGCAACCAAGAGTATAGGAGCAGGTAAGCTCAAAGGAACTATTAATATAAGTAATATTCCGCTTGATTTAGCAACACTCACAAAAGAGAAAAATACAGCTGCTCAAAATGCGCAGGCTATTGCCGAAGCGATTGATAATATTGCTGGAATCCACGCTTCTGTCAATAAAGATGGTAAGCTTGTAATCAACTCTGATACAGGAGAGGTAAATATTTTTGCCGATAATGACCCTGAAAGCAAGAAAGCACTTGAAGATTTAGGGCTAAAATCTGGCACAATAATGGATTATACTAAAACACAAGAAGAGCTCTTTAAGATACGCAAAGTGCAAAATGCCCAAGATGCAAAGTTTTCATACAACAATATTTCAATGAAGCGTCCTACCAACAATATTGATGATATTGTTAGCGGTGTGAATATCGAGCTTCTCACAACTACCGAGCCGGGAAAACCTGCGGTCATCAATATTACACGCAATGATGAAGAAATTGTAGAAAATATCAAGAAATTTGTAGAGACTTACAATGAGCTTGCTTTGAAGCTTGATGAAGTTACGCGCTATGATGAAGATTCTAAAGTTGCTGGTATATTTAATGGTAATAGTGATATTCGTATGATACGACCTAGTCTTAATCGTATTTTTTCTACAACTATTGCAACAGAAACAGAACTAAAAGGACTTGCAAAATATGGGCTTTCTCTTGATGAAAAAGGTGTGATGAGTCTTGATGTGAGTAAGCTTCAAATGGCTTTAAACTCTGACCCACAAGGCACACAAGATTTTTTTTACGGAAGTGTAAAAACAACAGAATTTAGGGAGGTGCGGACAGATGGTGTGTTTAAAAAATTTGACCAAGAACTTGATAGGCTCTTAAATGGTCAAAATGCAAGACTTAAGGTGCTTGAAGAAAATCTCACAAGAGATGATAAAAAATTGCGTGAAGACCGAAAAAAGGCAGTTGAACAGCTCAACACACGTTATGACATTATGGCGCAGAGATTTGCAGCTTATGATTCTCAAATCTCTAAAACCAATAATGCTTTCAGCAGTGTGCAGTTGATGATTGACCAATCTGTAGCTAAAAAATAAGGAGTAACCTATGTATGGAAATAATGCTTATAACCTCTACCAACAAAATTCAGTTTCTGTAGAATCCCCTGTAAAGCTCGTAGAAATGCTCTATGAGGGAATTTTAAGATTCTGTGCTCAAGCTAAGCGACATATGGAAACAGAAGACATTGAGAAAAAAATCTACTATATCAATCGCACGACTGATATTTTCACTGAACTTCTTAACACACTTGATTACGATAAAGGTGGTGATGTGGCAGTATATCTCACAGGACTTTACACCCATCAAATCAAGCTCCTTACTCAAGCCAATGTCGCTAATGATACAGCCAAAATTGATATAGTGATGAATGTAGCAAGAGGACTTCTAGAAGCTTGGAGAGAAATTAATCAAGATGAATTGGTTAAATAATCTTAAAGTTGCTCTTTTGAACGAAGATGACCAAGCGGCTTTTCTCCTTGTTGATAATCTCCCACAAGAGCTTGAAAATGAATCACTTGAAATAAAACTTCAAGCCCTTGAACTTATCAAACAAACCAAAACTCTCTTAGAATCTAAACAATTTAAAATCAGAATCAATATGGAACAAATCAAGGCAGCAAAACAATTTCTTGAAAATGCTAATTAAGTAGCTATTAATGGGGGGGGGGGTATAATAATAATACTTAATATTCCATTTTGTAATAAATTTATGCAAAACTATCCGCGTATTATTGACTTAAAGATAAAAAATATATAGAATAGCTCTGTTCAAAATTTTTAAAACGAGGAGTTTGCAATGAACAAAGCGGAATTCGTAGAGTTGGTTAAAAAAGTAGGAGACTACAACACAAAAAAAGAAGCTGAGCAAGCAGTAAGTGCTTTTACAAGTGCAATTTCTAATGCTCTTTCTAAGAAAAAAAGTGTAGAGCTTGTTGGTTTTGGTAAGTTTGAAACAGCTATCCAAAAAGCTAAAACAGGCAAAGTTCCAGGCACAAACAAAACATATAAGACACAGGAAAAATCTGTACCTAAATTTAGACCAGGAAAAGCCTTGAAAGATCAAGTAGCAAAAGCTAAAAAATAAGTTTTTCTATGTAACAATTCCCTATGGAATTGTTACGCCATTAATGACTTTAGACTTTCTTTCACACTCTTACCTTCAAGAATTAAACTAATCTCTTTTGCAATTGGTGTATAAATATGTTCTCTTTGCCCTATCTCTGTGATAGCTTTTGCAGTAATCACACCTTCGGCAACTTCACCAAGCTCTTTTAGAATCTCATCTATTTTTTTTCCACCTGCCAACCCAAGTCCTACACGATAATTGCGCGACATTGTAGAATTTGAAGTCAAAAACAAATCCCCAGCCCCTGATAATCCTAAAAATGTCTCCATTTTAGCACCAAAATGTTCCCCAAATCGGCTCATTTCCACAAGCCCACGAGCAAGAAGAGAGGCTTTTGCATTCATACCAAATGCTAAACCATCACAAATCCCACCTGCAATAGCGATGACATTTTTATAAGCCCCAGCAACTTCTCCACCTACTACATCGGGACTTGCATAAGTTTTAATAAAGTGTGGCATCAAAGCTCCAAATTCGCGACTTAGATTCAGATTGCGGGAATGAATAACAAGCGCACAGGGCAAAGAACACACCACTTCAGAAGCAAAACTAGGACCACACAAATAAGCAATACTTTTATGTGGAATATACTCCTCCATAATATCACTTACAAAAGCTCCACTGCCAGATTCTATACCCTTGCTTGCACAAAGAATTTTTATTTTCTGTGGCAAATGAGCTGTTTTTAGCCACTCTCGCAATGCACTTGTAGCTATTGCCATAACAAAGTATTGCGAGTTAAGTGCTTGGTGGTGAGCAACTTGCTGGATTGGTGTGTGATTATTAGCTATAATTTTTTCATTAAGTGGTGCAAGAAGTGAAGTGATATCACGCCTTGAAACAATATATACTTCATTTTTTTCAGCTAATGCAAAAGCTAATGCTCTTCCCCAAGCTCCACCGCCAAATACACTCACTCTACTCATTGTGGTAACACCTCACTTATTGTTTAATGAGTATCATATCAAAATACATAGCTATATGTTAAAAAAATCTGTGTAGTAATTGCATAAAGATTATAATTATTTGGAACTACTTGAGAAACATTACTCATAATAGGTATTCCTATACCCTGCGGATTCATTGCTAACAGCATATCATTAGTTGAAAGCTGGGTTTGTTTTAATGTAAATACAATACGATGCGCATTCAGTATTGTAATTGCCATACCAATGCTATTTGCCCATACAGGATACATCACTTTACTACCATAATCATAGGTATTTTCTTCATATCGTTGTGTGTCATCATAAGCCTTAACCTTGCCTCCACGTCTTTGAGTATTTATCTCCAAAGCATTTGATAGAAAAAAATTTAGCTTCACGCGTGAATCGGGCTTGAAAGAATAATCAAATTTTATACCTGCACCATATCGGGACATTGACGCTTCAAACTCATTTAAGTTTGCCTTACCTGTCTCAAGCTCAAACTCTGAATATCCTTCATTTGCAATTGTATTAACTTTAATTGAGAAATTTTTACTCGCCTGCACATTTGCTACAGAATCTTTATGAGACTCGTTACTTATATTTTTTGTATCAGAAAGAGTCTTATGTGCCTCCAATGATTCTAATTGATGAAGCTGTGAATCTTCAGCCCATATTAAGCCTAAAACAAAACTTAATAATAGCATTATCACCTTTATACTTTTCACTTGCCTCACCCCTAAAATCTCTTTGAAAACCTCGATAAAATTACTTAAAATATCGGTATTTTCTATTTTCTGTAAAAAGATTGTTTTAAAAACCTTAAACTATAATTTTATATTAAATATTGTTAAAAATTTATAAATATTTTATCGGATTTAGCCTATACTAGCATTTTGTATTCCATATTTTCTATATAAAAGGCTATGAAAATGTCAGCTTACGAAACAATTATCGGTTTAGAAGTCCATGTCCAACTTAATACTAAAACAAAAATTTTTTGCTCTTGTGCAACAAGTTTTGGCGATGAGCCTAATAAAAATGTTTGCCCTACTTGCTTAGGATTACCCGGTGCGCTTCCTGTGCTAAACATTGAAGCGGTAAAAAAAGCCATATCATTTGGCACAGCAATTAATGCCACAATCAACCAAAACTCTGTCTTTGCACGCAAAAACTATTTTTACCCAGACTTGCCAAAAGCATATCAAATCAGTCAATTTGAGATTCCTATCGTAGGACAAGGACGCATTGATATTGAAGTCAATGAGCAGACAAAGAGCATAGGCGTTACACGTGCGCACCTTGAAGAAGATGCGGGCAAAAATATCCACGAAAATAATTACTCAAAGGTAGATTTAAACCGCGCTTGCACGCCATTATTAGAGATTGTGAGCGAGCCTGATATGAGAAGTTCCGATGAGGCAGTGGCTTATCTTAAAAAGTTACATTCTATTGTGCGATTTTTGGGCATAAGCGATGCAAATATGCAAGAAGGAAGCTTTAGATGTGATGCGAATGTCTCCATTCGCCCTAAAGGAGATTCTAATCTTTACACACGCGTGGAGATTAAGAATCTTAACTCCTTTAAATTTATCCAAAAAGCCATTGAATATGAGGTAGAGAGACAAATTGAAGCGTGGGAAAATGGCACATACAAAGATGAAGTCGTGCAAGAAACAAGACTTTTTGATACAGCCAAAGGCTCTACACGCTCAATGCGTGGCAAAGAAGAGGCAGCAGATTATCGCTATTTTCCTGACCCTGACCTTTTGCCTGTATTTATTGATGAGAATCTTATGCGTGAGGGAGCGAAGATTCCAGAAATGCCCGATGAAAAAAAGGAGCGATATATCAATACCTTAGGGCTTAAACCTTATGACGCAGGCGTGCTTACAGGTAGCCTTGAGCTTGCACTTTATTTTGAATCTATGCTTGAAGAGGGTGCAAGTGCTAAAGGTGCGCTTACTTGGCTTACTACAGAGCTTTTAGGGCGATTAAAGGGAGAGAACACATTGCAAACTTGTGGGGTGGATTCTAAAACTTTAGCTACACTTGTTAAACGCATTGAAGAGGGTAAAATCAGCGGAAAAAGTGGCAAAGAGATTTTAGATGTGCTTATAGAAAAAGTAGGTGATGTCGATAACCTTATAGATTCTATGGGATTAGCCCAAATTAATGATGATGGTGCAATTATTGCAGTTATAGAATCTGTGTTAAGTGCTAATACCGATAAAGTCGCGGAATACAAAAGTGGCAAAGACAAACTCTTTGGATTCTTTGTCGGGCAAGTGATGAAAAACTCTAAAGGCGCGAATCCAGCAAGAGTAAATGAGCTTTTAAAAGAAAAATTAGGATAGTATCAACAATGAAAGAGAATATTATAGCTTTTAGCGGGGGGGGGGGATAGAGAAAATTCTTCTACATACCCGCAAAATCTCAAATTCACCACAAATCAAGGTCAAAATACACTTTTAAATCAATTCAAAAACGCTCTAAGTGATAACAACACACAGAATCTAAGCTTTCTTATTGGGTTTTTTCGCATAAGTGGCTTTATCCATTTACATAAACTTTTACAAGAAAATGAAAACTATGCAAGATTCAAAAGTATTCGCATTTTAGTTGGACTTAATGTAGATTCTCTCATTTATGAACTTTCACAAAAGGATTTAGATTGTGTTTATCAAGAGGATAAATTCCGCAATCTCTTTAAAAAGAATCAAAAAAAAGCATTAGAGAAAGAAAACTACGATAAAGAAGTAGATGATTCTATTATTTGCTTACAAAATGCTTTAGAACTAGAACAACTACAAATTCGTATAGTGCGCGATAAAAATTGCCACGCTAAATTTTATCTCTTCACCTCAATGCCAAAGACAAATCACGCACACAATATGCAATTTTGTGAAGGCTCTCTCATCGTAGGTAGCTCAAATCTCACGCATAATGGCTTAGAGAAAAATTATGAAGTCAATCTCCTTACTAAAGAAAGCGCAGATATTAACTACGCATTAAAAGAATTTAACAAACTTTGGGAAGATTCCATAGAGATTACAAAAAATGATATTGATGAATGTGTAAAACAAAGCTATCTAGAAATTTTAAGCCCAAAAGATATTTATTACAAGCTCCTTTTAACGCATTTTGGCAAAGACTTTTTGGTGAAAGATAATGAAATTCCCGCTCTTTTTAAGGACTATATCGCGTATGATTATCAAATACACGCCGTGCAAGAAGGATTGCAAAAGCTTAAAAAATACAATGGATTCTTTCTTGCAGATGTTGTTGGGCTCGGCAAAACACTCATTGCGTCTGTTATCGCTAAAAAATGCCGCATAGACAATCTTAAGGGCAAGATTCTCATTGTTGCTCCACCGAGCGTTAAGAAATCGTGGAAAAAACATTTTGATGATATAAATATTGCAAATTATGAAATTTACACTCACGATAGCTTGCATAAAATCCCAAAAGAAACAAGAGAGGATATAGAGCTTATAATTATTGATGAAAGTCATAATTTTCGCTCCAGCACTTCAAACCGCTATAAAGAGCTTGAAAATATTTGCAAGATTCCATTTAATGGCGCACATAAAAAAATTATTCTCCTCTCCGCTACTCCTCAAAATAACTCTCCAAAAGACTTAGCAAATCAAGTCTATCTCTTTTGTAATAGGCGAAATTCTCTCATTGAAGGCTTAAACAACTTAGAAAAATTTTTTAGCGACCTTCAAGCAAAATTTGAAAACTCAATGAAAGAGCTAAAAATCATCAACCAAAACACAAATTTATCCATACAAGAAAAAGAATCTGCACAAAATAAAGAAAAGAAAAAGCTAGAAAATATTGCCAACACCTTACGTGATAAGCTTTTATCTCATATTATGATTCGCCGCACTAGAGGTGATATAGAGCTACTCTACAAAGATGATATGAAAAAGCAAAATCTCACTTTTCCAAAAATTGAACCCCCTAAAGATTTGCTTTATGATTTAGATTCTAACTCGCATAATCTTGCAAAAGAAACAATTGCTTTTCTCTCAAAGAAATACAACAATATAGGCACTTTTTCCTATGTGCGCTATCTCATATTCCCAAATCTCACCCAAGATGGACAAGAGGAGTTTTTATCGCAATATGGTGAAGATGAAAAAAGCAAAGGTTTTTATAATGACACAGCAGAGCGT
Organism: Helicobacter japonicus; assembly: GCF_000762845.2. Taxonomy (GTDB): domain Bacteria; phylum Campylobacterota; class Campylobacteria; order Campylobacterales; family Helicobacteraceae; genus Helicobacter_C; species Helicobacter_C japonicus. The sequence goes on from NZ_JRMQ02000001.1 coordinate 160,867, forward strand.
TTGAGTGTGCTTATTCAAAAGATTCTATTCAAACGATTTGATTCAAGCATAGACGCATTTAAAGCCACACTTTCAAATCAAATCACATCTCACGATGCCCTTATCGCAATGTTTAGCAAGGGCACTATCACACTCCCAAAGGGTTATAATTCAAGAGAAAAGCTATATGAGGCTATATTGTCTAATGATAATGAGGATTTTCTCAACTTCTTAGAGAGCAAGGGAGATAAACTTATACATTTACAGCCTCATCATTTTAAGAGCGATTTTTACCAAAAGCTACAAAATGATAGAGATGCTCTAGAAAAATTACTCAATGCGTGGGAGAGCATACAAGGAGATTCTAAACTTGATAAACTCAAAGATTCTTTAGATAAATATCTACCACAATCACAAAAAATAGTGATTTTCACAGAAGCAGCGACAACCGCAAAATATCTTGCTAAAGAGCTTGTTGCATATACAATTTTGCAAATTGATGCAAGTAATCGTGAAGAAAACGAGCAAAAGATTAAAGAAAACTTTGACGCAAACTATCCTCAAGAGAAACAAAAAGATGAGTTTAACATCATCATTACAACCGATACATTAGCAGAAGGAATTAACCTTCATCGTGCAAATATTATCATCAATTATGACACGCCTTATAATTCTACAAGGCTAATGCAAAGAATAGGGCGCATTAATCGTATAGGCACGAGCTTTGAAAAAATCCATATTTATAATTTCAAGCCTACGCATTTAGCCGATGAGATTATCAATATAAACTCTATCGCCTCGGGCAAACTGCAAAGCTTTCACTATACATTAGGGGAAGATTCGGCAATTTATGATGATGAAGAGATTGTAGGGAGCAAAAATCTCTATTCTCAAATCGATAAAAACAATCAAGAAACAAGCAAAGATTCACAATACAAAAAAGCATTACAAGATTTCTACAAAAATCACAAAGATGAATTTGATAGGATAGAGCATCTCCCACTTAAATCACGCACGATAATACAATCTCATCAAACTCAAAGTTTTGCTTATATTCGCCACATTTCTAGCCACAATCACGCACACTTTTATCCATATCATATTACGCCAAGCCAAAACTTACTCCAAGAGCCACAAACACAAGAATGTGATTTTTATGAAATGGCAGACTTTTTGAAAGCACATTTAGAATCTCAACCTCTCAAAAAGGCAGATATGAGTGTGCATTATACGCATATCCAAAGTGCAATGCAATCCTACAAGCAATCTCTAAAATCCAGCAATACGCCTAATCCAACAAAAAAAGAGCTTAAACCACAAGAAACAACAGCTATAAGCAAAATCAACTCTTGCCAAGAGTTAGATTCACAAGTAAAGAAAAGCCTTAGTGATTTGATAAAAAACGGACACCCCAAGCTTACCCAAGAAATCAATGCGTTAAAGGCTAAAAATAGTGCGGATTTTGCAAGAGAAGTCCTTGTCATCAAAGAAAAATTTGCTCCAAATGCAGATTCACAACTTATCAAAGGGCAAGATTCTAACACAATAGATTCTGCCACCCACACAGAGCCTCAAATCCAAATTAGCATTACAACAATTTCAAAGGAGATAAAATGAGTGCAGTAGAATCTTCAAAGACTTTAGATATTTTTCTTAAGAATCCCTATAAGCACGAATATTTTAAAAACTTCATCATAGAATCTTTTGGGAAAAATATTGACATAAAAACCGAGCAACGCACTCCTTATGATAAGCATAATAGCATTATCACTTCCTATTCACAAATGTGTGAAAATATCGCCCTAGATTCACAAATCTTAAGCATTTATGCCTTTGAAACAACATCAATTAATGCCAAAATCACCCTCCATAAAGAAATTGCTGAAATCATCAAAAATCAACCAGAAACAAACGCAATGCTTGCAGTTTTTTATGATAAAAGCAAAGAATTTAGACTAAGCCTTGTAACACAAGGTTTTGATTATGAAAAAAATAAAACAACCTTTTCAAATCTCCGCCGACAAAGCTTCACACTAGGGGAAAATACAAAGACAAAAACAGCCAAATTACAACTTCAAGGATTTTTAGATAAAGAAAAAACTTTAAAAAATCTCCAAGAAGCTTTTAGCACAGAGCCTATAAGTAAAGAATTTTATGGACATTATGAAAGGCTTTATAAAGATTTATCGCAAAAATTATGTCAAAACCAAGCCACTTTCAATGTTTTAGACAATTATGAAGGCTTAAATGGAGAAAAAGCAGTCAATGCCTTTGTCAAAAAACTTCTAGGGCGCATTGTGTTTTTATACTTTTTGCAAAAAAAGGGTTGGTTAGGTGTAGCGCACAATGATTCTTATGGCACAGGCGATAAAAACTTTTTGTTTTCACTTTTTAGCAAAGCCACGCAAAATAATGAATCTTTTTATACAAAATACCTTTGTCCTTTATTTTTTGAGACACTTAATACAGAGCGCAAAGACCCCCAATTTGGTGAAGGCTATTCACCCCACTTTGATTGCAAGATTCCATTCCTTAATGGTGGGCTTTTTGAAGAGTGTAAAGACAAGCAGGGTAAGGGCATAGAGACAAACTTTATCCTTACACAAAGCCTAGAAAATACTGATTTTAAAGAAATTTTTGATGTATTTGAAAACTATAATTTTACGATTGAAGAATCCACCCAGATAATCAAGAAATCGGTATTGACCCTGAAATGCTTGGCAAAGTGTTTGAAAACCTCATTGATTATAATAAATCAAGTGGGGCTTTTTACACGCCTAGAGAAATTGTGCATTTTATGTGTAAAAATGTCCTAACCCGCACATTACAGGAGAGAATCTTGCACGATGAATCTCACCTCACACAAGATACAGAATCTCCACACGCACACAAAGATTCACTCTATAACTTTATTTTTTATAAACAAAGCGATGATTTTATTGCACAAAATGCCACTACCATCACGCACACGATTACAAGCCTTAAGATTTTAGACCCAGCTATTGGCAGTGGTGCTTTCCCAATGGGAATGCTAAGCGAGATACTAGAGGCTCTACACACGCTCAATCCCTCTTTATCAAGGCAAGACATCGCAAGGCTCAAGCGCGAGATTATCGAGCAACAAATCTATGGAATCGACATTGATGCTGATGCGATTGAGATAGCAAAACTCCGCTTTTGGCTCTCAATCGCCGTAGATGAGGACACACCTAGCCCACTTCCAAACCTTGACTTTAAATTTATGCAGGGCAATGCTCTTATAGAAAGCATTAATAGCATTGAAATTATGCCAAGTGATTTGAATGCGCCACAACATCAAAAAGACCTTTGGGGCAAAACGAGCAATGCCAATGCGTCTTTATTTGACAAATCACAAACCAATAAGCTAGAAGCACTTTTTTTGCAATACTATGAGCCAAATGCACAAAAAGCACAACTCAAAGCAGAGATTTTAAGCATAATGAAAGAAGCCTTTGATGAGCGTATCAAGCAAATTGATGAGAATATTCAAAGCATAAAGGCAAATCCAAAATCTAAGCCAAAAGAAAGAGCTAAACAGCAAGAAGAAATACTTTTATACGAATCTTTTAAGCACGATTTAGACACACTCCTTAAAGACTATAAAGAGCATAACTTCCACACCGACAAGCTTTTTTTATATCGCTTCTTTTTTGCACCTGTCTTTCAAAATGGTGGCTTTGATATAGTCATTGGTAATCCGCCGTATATTTCAGCAGAAAATATGCCCCAAATCATTAAAGATAATCGCCATTTATTTGATACTACCCACAAGAAAACAGATATTTATGTGTATTTTTATGAGCTTGCATTAAAGATTCTAAAAAATAAGGGCATAGTAAGCTACATCACCTCAAATAAATTTTTATCCCAAGAATATGGACTAAAACTAAGAGAGCTGTTACTACGCAATCACATACATAGTATTGTAAATTTTTATATCAATATTTTTGAAAGTGCGAGTGTGGATACTTGCATTTGCCTTGTGAGCAAACAACACACGCAAGATAATGTTATAAAGGTGCAAAATATACAATCCTTTGAGGATTATTGGCGTTTTGAAAAAAGGGTGTTTGAAAAGATTAAACAAGACATATTTTATAGCCTAGAGCATTATAACTTTAGACTAACCCTAAATGAAAGCAAAATATCGCTTTTAGAATCTATTCAGCGTAAATCACATCGCTTAAGTGATATATGCCTTGTGAGCTATGGTGTCCGCCCTTGTGGCAATAGCAAATATCCCAATCTTAAGAAAAAGGATTTTATCCACAAGATTCCAATAGGCAATGCCAAGCCTTATATCGAAGCAAAAAGTGAATATATCGCTCCCTACACTATCCACCACCACGATTATTTAGACTATCAACAAGATAAAATGTATAACGCAATGTTTGAAGCCCTTTTCACTCCGCCTAAGCTTATGGCAGGTTGCACCCTAGCCGATGTGAAACATATTAATTTTGTCTATGATGATAAGGGTAGATTCTGTAATCATTCTATGTGTGCTATCGTGCTATGGCAGGATTTAGAGAGTGCCACACACCCAAGCCCCAAAAAGCATATTAATAAAGATAAAATTACTTTATCTAAACAATATTCTTTGAAATTTTTGCAAGGTATTTTAAACTCTAACCTAATAAGATTCTATGTCAAAGAGCTTTTACACGATGGATTGCATTTCTACCCCGAACATCAAAAGCAACTCCCTATCCCCCAAATCACAGATTCTAATCGCCACATCGCCGATAGGATTATCGCTTTAGTTGATGAGATTCTAAATCTCAAGATAAAAGATTCTCATTGCAATACTTCGCATTTAGAAGCTCAAATTGATACTTTGGTGTATAAGTTGTATAATTTAAATAATGAAGAGATAAAAATCATAAATGGAGGCGTGAGATAGATAATTTACACAAAAACATACTGATTGGCATTAGCGGTAATTGGCTTAATTGGATTGGCAACAATGGATATTATGAAATAAAAACGGAAGAGAATATGAAATTCCTTGAACAGCTTTTTAAGCTACAAGCAGAAGGGTATATCAAGATTGAATACGAGCACTTAAATATGCTATCAAATATCGCTATAAGATTTACAAATATGCAGCTTACACAAGAGGGTAGGAACACTATCAAATCTTTGAAAGGAGAATAATTTGAATACAATAGAAATTATCGCTAAAGAATTGAATATTGAGGCGGATAAAATAACTTATGATAAGAAGAATAAACTTTACATAGTGCAAGATGTATCTTTGATATTAAATGCTTTTAATTGGAATTTTGACATACATTTTAAGCAATGTAATTTTACAGAATCAATAATATATGAAAACAAAACATTTCAGTATAAAATTAGATTTGAAGCGTGTAATTTTCAAAAACAAGTTATATTTGACGATGCACATTTCCAACAGGACATTAGCTTTGGTGGTGTAGTCTTTGAAGCTGGTGTAGATTTTTTGAAAACAAACTTTGGCAAAGAGGTATCGTTTCACGAATCGGAGTTTAAAGATGATACATTTTTTACAAGCAATATTTTTAACAACAAAACAAACTTCGTATCCACTCATTTCTTTAAAAAAATAAGTTTTGAGGGAAGCATATTTAAGCAAGAATCATTATTTCTTAAATGTGTTGCGAATGATTTTCTCTCTTTGTTTCAATGTAAGTTTAACATACTTCCCAACTTTTCTGGAGCAATGATAGATAAAATCAATCTAGTCAATGCTGACTTTAACCTGCAAAAAATAACTTATTCTAATACTATCAAAAATATACAGAGATATTATATCCTCACAAACAAAGAGCAGACATTTACAGAAAACACAATAATATTTCGCGATTCTTTTCGGCTTTTTAAAAACGCACTGATTAAAGAAAATAATCTTTTAGACGCTTCGCAATGGCATAAACTAGAGCTATACACTAAAGAAATAGAGTTAGATTCTAAAAAACCTAAAATATTTAGCAAGGATTGGATAGATAAATGGGTATTAAGATTTTACCGCCACACCTCCGACCACCACACTGATTTGGTGAGAATTATACATTGGGTTATAATTTTAATTGGGTATTTTTCTCTTACTTTGTTTTTAGGTAAATACAATTGTCATTTAGAGATTTTTTTCAATAATCACTCAAACAATATGCCTATAAACTTAACAAATGACTTTATCAATACTATGGTGGAATCAAAATTAATTTATTTAATTTCATTTATCGCCTATATTGGAATATGTTTAAAGCCAATAAGGCTATTAATAGGCTATATAGGAACTTTCCTTATCATTACAATAAACCCAAAATATATTTTTGGTATAGCAAATATATTTAGTAACAAATGTCATTTTACTTATATAGAAAATATTATTATTGCAATTTACAGCATTTTAATGTTTTTACTCCTTTTCTCCTTGCAAAAAACCGCGCGTAAGAACTCTATTGTGCCGCACTAAATAAGTATTATGAGATAAACTGAAGTGATTAAGGTTTATTAATAAAAATTTCTTATACTTTACCTATAAGGAACTTTTTTTGCTACTTCTTAAAAAATCAATACCTAAAGGCTCAATGTGATAGAAAGTATAGAGATTAAAAACTATAAAGTATTGGATTCAATAGAGGTTGAAAACCTAGCACAAATAAATATTTTTGTAGGTAAAAATAATTGCGGTAAAACCTCTTTGCTTGAGGCTATATTTCTTAATTTTCAGCCAAGCAATCCTATGAATATCGTATCGGTTGTGTCTAATTTTATAAGACAAATACAAGTGAGCCACGATAATTTGGATTATTTTTTTAATCAGCTTGATATGACTAAACCTATTAAAATCACATCATCTTATAATCATCAAAAAATGCACTTGCAAATCACACCAAAGACAACAAATGATTTTACCCAAATACTGCCAAATGATATAAATCCAAATGATATAAATATGGATATCGATAAGGTTTTAGATAAAAAAACAGGTGCTTATATCACAGGCTTAAATTTTGATATACAATTTAATGGAAGTCCTGCAGTAAGAAGTAGCTTTGATATTCGCAGAAACAATATTAATAATGTTATCCAAGTAGATTATCCCTCATTTTCAGGTATGATTTTTCCAAGCCATATGGCACTTATGGACGCAGCCTCAATTTTAGCTAGATTACGAATACTTAAAAAAGAGCAAGAATTATTAGCCTATCTCCAAATCTTTGATGAGAAGATTCAGGGGATAGAAGTAATCAATGGTGAAATAATGATAGATTTAGCAGATATGCCTAAAAAAATTAGCCTTAATACTATGGGGGAAGGCTTAAAAAAATATCTAGCCATTTTGGCAAGTGTCATTGTGGGGGAATATAAATATATCTGCATTGATGAAATTGAAAATGGACTTCATTTTGAATCAATGCACAAATTGCTTGAATCTGTCATTAAACTAGCTCAAAAAACCGATATACAACTCTTTGTCTCCACCCATAGCTATGAATTTTTAGAAATTCTTAATGCAATCTCTAGTGAGAATCAATACGAACAAATTGCTATTTTTAATATTGCAAGAACCAAACTTAAAGGTTTGCAAACTTATAAGTATGATATGAAAGATTTAGAGAATTTACTCAAAACTAAAACAGAATTTAGGGATTAAAATGACTTTATTTGTTGTAGAGGGTAAAAGTGATAAGGTATTTTTAGAGCAGTATATATATTGCAAAAACTCTACTTTTGAATATGAAATTATAGAAAACGGTAACAATAATCTTCAAGATTCGACATTAACACAGATTAAAAAAGCATTAGATAAGAACAATAGAGTTTGTATTATTTTTGATGCCGATTTAGATTGTAATCAAACACGACAGAGCATTGAAAATAAAATCAGAAATTATAAAGATATGGTAGAAATCTTTTTATTTCCAGATAATAAGAATAAAGGTAATCTTGAAACTTTGCTTTCTGATATTGCTAAATATAAAGAAATAATAGAATGTTTTGAAAAGTATGTTAAATGTTTAGAATCTCATTCTAAACATTTTGCAGATAATATTTACAAAAAGTCAAAAATGTATGCCTATCGTGAAGCAAGTGGTTTAGAAAAAAATATGAAATCAAATAAAAATGCACTTAATAAGGATATATTTAGTCAATATTTTGATTTTGATTCACCCTATCTCCAACCTCTCCATAGTTTTATATTTAACCTATAAATTCTTTAAAATTCTAAACTCTACTATCTTGTTTTAGCCAAATAATCTCTTTTGCTCAAGCTCCTACAAATCTCATTAAGCAGATATAATTTTAGAATCAAAACCCACAGATTCTCATTTTGACACTTCTGCTTTGCAATCCCACATTGATACATTGGTGTATGCGTTGTATAATCTCACCCAAGCAGATGCACATCATAAATATAAATAATGTGCTATAACATTCAATGTAAAGGAGCAAATAATGAATCCAAAATGCGCGATTATTTCTCACTAACACACTTCTTAAAATTGATTTTTTAAGGAGGATACAATGGTTTTGCATACATAAATAAATAGATAACTTCTACTTTTAAAATATCAAAGCTAAAGGAATGCGTCAAACCTGTCTTTTAAGACAGGTTGTCCTATCAAAACATACCATAATACAAAGCAGAGTAAAATTAAGCCACAAAATATTCCATTGCTTTTTTAAGATTCTTATTTATCTCACTTGTCCATTGCCTTGAATGCAATATTTATAGCTTAATAGAGATTCTATACCCATAGGACCTCTAGCGTGAAGTTTAGAAGTAGAAATACCCACCTCTGCTCCAAAGCCAAATTCTCCACCATCACTAAATCGTGTAGAAGCATTGACATACACACACGCCGCATCGACCTCACGCATAAAAGTTTGTGCCACTTCCTCATCTTGTGTGATAATACATTCAGAATGTGAAGAACCATATTTTGCAATATGCTCTAGCGCGTCCTCAAGTCCGCTCACTACCTTAAGATTCACAATTTTATCGCCCCACTCTTTGCTAAAATCAGCTAAACCCTCATTAGCAATGCCCCATTTTTTGAGCCATACTCCATTTTCAAACATCACACGCACATCTGCCTCTCTTAATTTTGTAAGCAATGTCGGCAAAAATGATTCTACAAGCACCCAATCAAGCAAGATACACTCACACGCATTACACGCAGCAGGATAGCTTATTTTTGCATTGAGCGCAATACGAAGTGCTATATCTAAATTGGCATTTTTATGGATATAAGTATGGCACACGCCTTTATCGTGCTTGATGATAGGAATTGTTGCATTATGTTTGACAAATTCTATTAATCCCTCGCCTCCTCGTGGTATAAGCAAATCCACATATTTATCCATTTTGACAAACTCTAAAATACCCTCTTTAGAGGTATCATTGAGCATACTTACACACTCTTTGGGGAGATTATGTTTCTGCAATGCCTTATGCAAGGCTTTATGTATAGCTACATTTGAAGCAAACGCCTCCTTGCCACCTTTAAGCACACATACATTTCCACTTTTAAAGCATAATGCACTTACATCGCTTGTAACATTAGGACGAGATTCATAAATGACACCAATGACACCAAGTGGCACACTCACTTGCGCAATCTCTAATCCTGCCTTATTTTTCCAGCTTTTTATCACCTGCCCTACACTGCAAGGAATCTTTGCAATATCGCGGATAGAATCTGCCATAGAGCGCACTTTTGCTTCATTTAATTCTAATCTTTTACGCATTGCAAGGGGGAGATTCTCTGCTGCACTCATATCTTTAGCATTTGCCTCACAGATAAAAGCGCATTGGGATTCTATCTCATCTGCCATAGATATAAGCACTGCACTTCTCTCCTCATTACTTAATCGCTCTAATATCCTTGCACTTTTTTTTGCACAAAGGAGTAAATCTATCATATCTTGTTTTAATTGCATCTGCTGCATTATGCTTCCTCTCTTTGCTTAGCAAGTTCCTCTACTTCTGCGATAAATCGTTCAAGCAATTCATCTTCTTTGAGTTTGCAGAGAATTTTCCCTTCTTTGATAATCAATCCATCTTTATTTCCAAAAGCAATCGCAATATCTGCGTGTTTGGCTTCACCCAGAGCATTGACAGCACAACCCATTACACTCACTTGTAAAGGCGTTTTAATGTGTTTAATGCGAGATTCTACCTCCTGCACCATTTGCACAAGATTTGCTTCAATCCGCCCACAAGTAGGGCAAGATACGATGGTAACTCCGCTTTTTTGTCGCCCACTATATTGCAATATCATACGCGCGACCTTAATTTCTTCTTCAAGCTCACCTGTAATAGAAACCCTCATCGTATCGCCAATACCCTCCATAAGTAGCCCACCAAGTGCCATAGCACTTTTTACCATAGAATGAGGTAAAGTCCCAGCCTCTGTAACGCCCAAATGAAAAGGATAATCCACCAATGGACGAAGCATTCTATATGCCTCCATTGTGCGTAACACATCACTTGCTTTGAGCGAAACTTTAATGTTTGTAAATCCAAAATCCTCTAAAAGATTTATGTTATACAATGCAGATTCCACCATACCTTTAGGAGTTGCACCATATTTTTCCTCAAATTGCTTCTCTAAACTCCCACCATTTACACCAATACGAATAGGTATGCCTCGTGCATTACACGCATCTGCCACAGCTTTAACCCTATCTTTTGAGCCAATATTGCCCGGATTAATGCGGATACAATCTACGCATTCAGCTGCAATAAGTGCAAATTTATATCGAAAATGAATATCAGCGATAAGTGGCAAGGGCGAGATTTTTTTCAAATTTTTAAGTGCTGCTGCATCTTTTGGGTCGCTCACTGCTACACGCACCATATCAGCCCCAGCAAAATATAATCTGTCAAGTTGTGCTTTGGTTGCTTCTATATCGCAAGTTTTGCTAAAAGTCATACTTTGCACACTAATAGGCGCATCACCGCCTACTGCCACATCTCCTACGAAAATTTGTTTTGTTTTTACTCTTTGCACTTCAAATTCCTTTATGAATTTTTGCTTATTTTATCACTTCTTGGGTAAAATTCTACCTAAATAACTTTATAGAATCTCAAGGATAAAAATGCACGAATACTCTATTGTTTCTTCACTTATACAAATGTGTGAATCTCACGCAAAGCAATATAATGCTACTTCTGTTGCTAAAGTCTGTATTGCCATTGGTGAGCGAAGTGGAGTAGATAGTGCGCTTATAAAAAGTGTCTTTGAGACTTTTAGATTAGAATCTCCACTTTGTAAAAATGCAAAGATTGATATAGAATATCAACCTGTTGTTTTACATTGTCAATCTTGCGGACACGACTTTAATGGAGAAAATCTCACATATAGCACTTGTCCTTTCTGTCAAAGTCAGCAAGTAGTCATCACGCAAGGTAGAGAATTACATCTTCTTAACCTTGAACTTGATATAGAAGATTCACAAGATTGCACACAAACTCAAGAATCTTGTATAATGTCATCATCTTAGAGAATAAAGGATTTTTATGCACACACAAGATAAGCCATTAGCTCAAAAAATTGATGAACAAGCATTTGAAAAACTTCTCAAATACAATCCGCAAACGCAAAATCTTTGGGATATTGTAGGATTTTTTGAAAACGAGCGAGAGAAAATGCGCCTTGAAGTTGCGCAATATCACGAAGAAATCAAAACTTCCAAAGCCAAGCTCAAAGAATTAAGAGAGCATATTACCCTAGCACAAAATGCAATCAAAGCATTAGAGCAAAAACACGCTCAAATGCCACAAGATTCTCTAAAAAATGAAGTGCAAGATGAACTCAAAGCACAAATTAATGAACTTGAATTAGAAAACTCCAAATTACGCGTGGAATTAAGAGATTTAAAAAGTGAATATCAACTTGAAGAAAATCTCTCTCACATCGCATATAATCACTTAAACAATGAGAATCCTGCTCAAAATCCAGAAGAAACAAAAGAATAGCTATGTTCAAATCTAAAAGACTTTTTGTGAGTGCGTGTGAGCCAAGCGCAAACATTCATTTGCAGTTTCTTGCCAAAAATCTTGACTCCTCTGTGCAAGTTTGCGGTATTTTTGAACCAAATGTATTTGCTCATTTTCCCAATGCAAAAGCCTCATATACCCTAGAAAATTTTGCAGTTATGGGGTTTTTTGATGTTATAAAAAAAATTAATTTTTTTAAAGAAGCTATCAATAAAATGATTAAACTTGCAGAAGAAAGTGATGTCGTATTGCTTATGGATAGCTCAAGTTTTAATCTCCCTATCGCAAAGGCTTTAAAGAAAAATGGCTCAAAAGTGCCTATTGTATATTATATTTTGCCACAAGTGTGGGCGTGGAAGCCTTGGAGAGCAAAACAAATAGAATCTATATGTGATTATCTCTGTGCGATTTTACCATTTGAGCTTGCTATGTATCCACGAGCACAAAAAGAAAAAAGGATTCAATATGTAGGACACCCTTTGCTTGATGAGATTCCTGCACTTAAAGAACAACCTTTGCCCCTTGAAAATGGCAAGATTGCCTTTATGCCCGGCAGTCGTAAAAGCGAGATTCAGAGAATCTTCCCCGTTTTTGTCAAAGTAGCAAAACAACTACCAAACAAAAAAGTTCTTATTATTCCCGAACATTTTAAGAAACTTGAATCTTATGAATTAGCTCAAATATATGGAAATGATATAGAAATGTTTGAGATAAGCTATGATGCAAATACGGCACTTTATGAAAGTAGTTTTGCCTTTATTTGCTCTGGCACTGCCACACTTCAAGCTACGCTTATTGGCACACCTCTTGTGCTTGGCTACAAAACGCGTAACACCGATATATTGTTTGCTCGTATCTTTGTGAGGCTTAATCACATAGGACTTGCCAATATTCTCTACAATGCCCTACATTTAGGTAATTCACATATTGGCACTAAGCAAATTCACCCTGAATTAATACAAAGCAATCTCACTGCAATCAATCTTCTTAAAGCCTACAATGATACGCGTCCAGAATTATTTTTCTCTCAAGTAAAAGAACTTAGAGATTATCTTCAACACGGCAGCGCAGAGAAAGTAGCAACTCTCCTCACCAAGCTTTTACATAAAAATTAAGATGAAATTACAAGAAACTTTGTTAGAATCGCGCATTTTTATGTTAAAAACTAAGGAGTTTTTATGTCTTCACTTTTAGGCAATAAAATAATAGGGGGGGGGGCAATATAATTCTTATATTCCTACACTCTCAATTATTATCCCTTGTTTTAATGAATCTCAGACTATCACACATATTGTAGAATGTGTAAAAAATGTTGCTATTACTTATCACAAAGAAATTATCATTGTTGATGATTTTAGCACTGATGGCACAAGAGCAATACTTCAAGATTTAGAATCTATTGAATCTAAGCAAGAGAATACCCCCTATACTACAACTTTAAAAATCTTTTATCACTCACATAATCAAGGTAAAGGTGCAGCCCTACGCACAGGTATTGCAAGAGTAAGTGGCGATATTGTGCTTATCCAAGATGCGGATTTAGAATATGACCCTAATGAATATCCAAAACTTTTGACACCATTTGAAAAAGGTGTGGCTGATGTGGTTTTTGGCTCACGTTTTGTAAGCGGAGATTCTCATCGTGTGCTATATTTTTGGCATAGAATGGCAAATGGCTTACTTACACTTTTATCAAATATGATGACAAATTTAAACCTCACAGATATGGAGACTTGCTACAAAGTGTTTAAAAGAGAGATTATCCAAAATATTCATATAGAAGAAAATCGCTTTGGCTTTGAGCCAGAAATTACTGCAAAAATCGCTAAAATCAAACATATTAGAATCTATGAAGTGGGTATCTCTTATTATGGTAGAACTTATGATGAGGGCAAAAAAATTGGTGTCAAAGATGGGTTTAGGGCTTTATGGGCAATTATAAAATATAGATTCAAGGGGTAAAAATGGAGTGGATAATCACGAATGGACAAATTGCCTTTGTGCTTTTATTGTGGATTTTAGCAACCTTTGGCTATGGTGGAGCTATGTTTTATTTGTATGAGAAAACATGCGCTCCTGCTGTATCTCTACAAGATGGGTTAAAATTTTTTACTCAACTCATTTTAGGAATGTTGTTTTTATGTTTTATCACTCAAGTAATAAATATTTTTCTCCCTATTCATAGCTTTTTTGCATATTTTTTCTTAACTCTCGGTATTATTTTTTGCCCATATTTTTGCAAAGATTTTTTTAGAGACAAGATTTTCCTCACTGCTGCTTTACTTGCTTTTTGTATAATCGCACCCCTTAGTTTCTTAAGCGATTCGATAGGTGATAGCATTAATTATCATATACAAATCGTTACTTGGATACAGCAATCTCCTCTTATTTTTGGACTCGCAAATATTCACGGCAGGCTAGGCTTCAATGGACTGATTTATAACTTTTATGCCTTAAGTGATGTAAGCCTTATTTTTCCACATTTACGAAGCTTTATTGGTAATGAAATTGTATATTTCGGTTTCTTAGCAGGTGCGTTTTATATGCTTTTAAAGCGACAATTTGCACCTTTTTACGCACTTTTTATTATTTGCTCCCTCCTTCCCTTTCCATTTATCATTTTATGGGCAGAACTTCAAGCCCTGCATTGTGAGGGCATAGGTGCAGTGCTTGGCATACTTGTCTTTGCGCTTTTACTCTACACTATCACTTATAAAGAAGTAAAAGTGCTTATTCTTTGCCTCTTTGTAAGCCTTTTTGCAGTGATGATAAAAATTGCTAATTTCGCCCTTGTGCTAAGTGTATTCTTGGTATATTGTATTATATTTAAAGAATATATCTTTAAACAATCCATAAAAACCTATCTTACACTTGCTTTACTCTGCTTTATTTGCGTTTTGCCTTGGGCGGTAAAAGGCATAATGACAAGCGGAATGCTTGCTTATCCTGCAAATGTTTTTTATATAGAATCTTTACCTTGGGCGGTAAGTGATACTCAAAGACAAAATGAAGTGTGTTGGATTATGAGCTGGGCTAGAGCACCGGGTAAAAATTGTGTAGAAGTGCTATCAAATTATGCGTGGATGAGTGATTGGTTTGCGATGAAAACGCGTTATTTTGGGTGGTATTTTAAATATTTTGTATATAGCTTTTTTGCTTGTATTAGTATTGCTCTTATGCTTATACTATTGCATAAAAAGCAAAAGATTAGCCTCTCGCAAAGCCTTACACAACTCCCATCACAAAAAGGATTCATAAGCATAACTCTTGCTTTACTTTGTGGCATTATTTTTTGGTTTGTAAGCGGTCCTGACCCTCGCTTTGGTATGGTATATATTGTGCCTTTACTTGGATTCTTATTTGCATTTAATCTCACTTTTATTTGGAATATTAGCCATAATAATATGCGCATTATCTTTCTTGGGCTTTTTGTATTAAGTGTATTACCTATGTTTTTGAATATGCGTCCAGCTTTTATAATTATATGGCTTATATGCTTACTTTTACCGCTAAGGTATAAAAGATTCTATATGCCTTTTGTGATTATTGCATCACTCCTTTGTGTGCCTAATCTCTATCGCAAATATATTGATGCAATGAAAGAAGTGCCAAAGATTCGACCTATTTTTATTGAAGAAAAACTCACACATTTTGGTGTAAAAATCTTTGTGCGTAAAGACAATGCAAATAAATCCACACAACCTTTTGCCTATGAGCCACTCCCTAGCGGTCCATACTTCAACGAAAGTGTTGCAAACATCAAAGAAGAAACAATTTTTGGACGCAAGGCTTATATAATCAATAAATAGGTATATATTTTATTCAGAGGGAAGAAAAATGAAAGAAGCCATATTGGAACCACTTTTACGCAAAATGCGGTTAAGTCGGGTATTGCCAACTATCAAAAGCTTTAATAAGCCTAATGTGCTTGATGTAGGTTGTGGTTGGGAAGCAAAGCTTATTCAAGAAATCGAGCCTTTTATTGCTAAAGGTGTGGGCGTTGATTTCAAAGCCCCAAGCATACGAACAGACAAGATTCATACCTTTTCTTACTTTTTTGAATCCAAAGATTCTGTGGCTTTTAGCGGGGGGGGGGATATGACACAAATTCTCAAACCTCAAAAAATTGCCACCTACCTTTTGAAAATGAGAGTTTTGAAGTGGTAACCTTGCTTGCAGTTTTAGAACATCTCAACTATCCACTTGATATGCTTAGAGAAATTGCTCGTGTATTAAAACCAAATGGTATTCTACTCTTAACTGTGCCTAGTCATCTAGCAAAACCTGTGCTTGAGTTTCTTGCATATAAACTAAAAATTGTGAGTGAAGACGAAATAAGGGATCACAAAACTTACTACAATAAAAAAGATTTAACAAATCTTATTCAACAAACTCCTAACCTCTGCCTACACAAGCACAACTACTTTCAATTAGGAATGAATAATTTTGCCATTATTCGCAAAATTCTTTAAGGAGAGGGAATGAAAAAAGTGCGGATTTACTTTGGTGCTGTCTTTGTATTATTTATGTTATTTTTTGGCTGTGCTTATCCTATTGTGCCATTTTGGGGAGATGATTGGCAAATAATGAGTGCATATGGCTCTTTAAAACCTATTGCGAGCTCTTGGATTCCTGCTCGATTACTTCCACCCATAATACAAACAGCTATGGGAATTGTGAGTGCCTATATCGTAATGCCTTTAAGTGGTTTAGACTTTGTCGATTCAATCACACTCACAAGTGCAGTTACTTTAAGCAGTGTCTTTACGACACTGAGCTATGCGATTTATCGTTTAATGCTTACTCTTACGCAAACCATATCGCTTGCGCTTTTCATCACAAGCATTTTTATTATGGGTGGATTTTGTGCGACAAAAACACAGGTAATGCCCTTATTTTTACCCGCCGACCTCCAAGCCGAAGGTATGGGCTATATTTTCACACTTATTAGCTTTTATATTATTCCTAACGCACTGAATCTTGCCTTACTTTGTGGGTTGTTTTACTATCAATACACACATTCACTATTGATAAGAAAACCCTACATAAAAGAAATATGGCTTTTAGCGGGGGGGGGGGTAATAATACTTTATCTTGCACAATTTTCTATGACAAGTGCAAGTTTAATCCTTTCTAGTTATTGTGGAGTAAGCTTATTTGTGGAATTATTTTATTTTTTTATACTCCATAAAAATAGAATCCTTTTTCATTTTATCAGAAATAATTTTGCTTATATAGTCGGACTTGTGCTTTGTGTAACATTCTGGTGTATTGCTGCAATATTTGATATGCACTCTGGCAGGGCACAATATTGTGGCGATTTTAACCTCTCCTTTGGTGCTTCTTATACATATTCAAGTCTCAAATTTATGCGAAGCGGATTCTATACACTTTTTGTGCTTACACTCATTGGTATTGTGATAAAAGCTTACAAAGACAAATCGTTAAGAAAATGGTTATTCATACACATTCTTTGGCTTATATGCCTCATTGTTGCTTATGTTTTACTCGTATCAAAATGCGGTGCGAAATATTATCTTATGAGCGGACTTTTAATGTGTATATTATGGATAATGTGTGTATGGATAGCCCTCATTTTTAAAGATTGCAAAAAACTTCTTGGGATTCTTAGTTTTGTAGCATTTGTAGCATTTTTGCACCCTTTTGAGCCATACAAAGAGCGTCCTAGGGAATCTTATCTTTTTCATAGAGAATATGCAAAATTATGGGTAAAAACAGCACAAAAAGCGAGTCAAGATGGCTTAGATTCTGTAACCATTCAAGTGCCACGCACTTTTCCTCATTGGCAATGGGAAGGGTGGTTTTTTGAGGGATTTGCGCATACTTTAAAACATTATGGCATTATTCAAAAACCTATCAAAGTGCGATTTGAGCCAGATTCATAAATGAATATTAAATGCTGTTTGAGTTAAGAATCTTCACCCTCGCATTCTCCAATATGCGTCTGATAACGCATATCTTTAAAATGCAGTGTCATTGTCTTAGCTTGAGGCACTTTTATAGAATCTAAACACACAGAGATACTTTTATAAATATCTTTTGTGCGCTTTTCATCGCTATATTCCGCATAAGGCAAACATATATGTGTAAAACCACCTTGTTTATCCCCCTTAAAGAACTTTATGTTGTTCTCCTTAAAAGGTAGTTCAAATCTCACTTTATCTGCCTCACACCCTAGCCCAAATTTAAAGCAAGAAGAAACTTCTGCTATCAACTCCTCATCATTTATAGTATCCTCTCCATACCATTTTGGCAAAAAAGGAGATTCTGGAGAAAACGCATCTGCGGTTTTTACTTGAGTTCTATCAATTTCCCAACTATCAATATTTTGCAAAAAGCTCTCACTAAACATTCCTTGCATATTTTTAAGACTTTTTACCTGCCATTTATCAAGAGGCTGATTAAAAACTCGCGAGTGAAACATTTTGCTCATATCTTCCACCTTTTGCACATTCCAATTATTGATAGGTTGATTAAAGGCTGAATCTGCAAACATCGCACCCATATCTTCTACATTACTCGTATCCCAAGAATCTAAGGGCTGATTGAAAGATTGAGCATAAGAAAACATATAACTCATATCTTTAACTTGAGAGACATTCCAACTATTAAGCGGTTGATTGAAAGATATTGCTTCTTTAAACATACCCGACATATTTTCTACACTGCTTGTATCCCATTTATCTAAGGGTTGATTAAAATCATACAACCAAGCAAACATTCCACTCATATCACGCACCCTAGAAACATTCCACGCATTTAAAGGTTGATTAAAACCTGAAGTAGAATCTACCGCACACAAACCTCCAAAAAGATGTCTCATATTCTCTACATTACCCACATTCCACGATTGTATATTTTGATTAAAGCTAAGTGCGCAGTAAAACATCTCTGCCATATTTTTCACACGACTTGTATTCCACTTATCTAAAGGTTGATTGAAGCGAAAATTATGGGCAAACATCGCCTCCATATTTTCCACTCTGCCGACATTCCACGCATTAATATCTTTATTAAAATTACTCATAAAAAACATATAGCTCATATCTGTGACCTGAGAGACATTAAGATGTGTAACCCACTCTTGTATTTCCTCACTCAACGCGTAATTTTCAAAAAACATTCCTTGCATATTCTCTACATTGCTTGTATCCCAATGTAGCTCTGCCTTAGTTTCAGCTTCTTGCCCATAATCATTGCCTAACAATTCCCACGCAAAACCTTTGGCAAAAGTAAAGCTCATATCCTTAACATTTTTCGTGTTCCAATGCACGATAGTCCCTAACCTCTCTAATAAATGGCTTAACTGACCTTCCAAATCGACCTTTTGCACCTCAAGCGAGGGGATACGCTCTCCATCGTCTGCATTTTCCAAAAAAATGCACGATTTATTTTCTTTGATAACCTCATTGCGCACTTGCGCTCTCTCTTTATCATTTAAAGTTTTTCTTTTGACATATTCTCTACTATGCTCATCAAAAAATCCCTCTTTACTTTGAATCCGCCATTGTATTCTAGGTGCGATAAAAGCCTCAAAATCATTCTTGCACTGCTCCTCTTTTTTCAGTGCAGATTCTATATTGTAAATCTGCAAAGTAATGTCTGAAATTTGTTTCTTAATTGCGTGAATTTTATCCAATCGTTTTATGCCTGTATTTTTACATTTTTCTAAATATGGAGTAAGTAAATCCTCTTTATGCCACCCCAATGTATCATCGCATTCCTCTCCCAAATGCGCAAAAAGAAAGCTAAAATCCCTAACCTTACTTGTATCAATTTCACTTAGATTCACATTTTCATCATTAATAAGATTGACTAGCTCTGTCCTATCCTTTGGCTGATAGGTGTAATTTTTAGAATCTTCGCACCCATTTAGTGCAAATATACCTATGAGCACAAAAATCCATACAAAAAAAATAGTTTTCATCTCATTCCATTATTTGCTTGTGAAATCGAGTTATTTTAAAATCTAGCTCCTTATACCATTTGGGCGGATTAGATTCTAGAAGTGAATCTTTGAACATTAAATGTGTTTGAACTTGAGGATTAAGCCTCTGCCCCCAACTCTCAAGATTTTGCTTAAAACTTTTAGCATTTTGAAACATAAAATTCATATCTACAACCTGTGAAATATCCCAATCATTCAAAGGCTGATTAAAATGTGTGCTTTCATAAAACATAAGTGTCATATTCTTTACTTTACTCACATTCCAAGTGTTAAGTGGTTGATTAAACGCGCTCTTACCAAACATCGCACCCATATCCTCCACATTACTCGTATCCCAAGCATCTAAAGGCTGATTAAATGCAGTTCCTATAAATATACCATTCATATTTTGCACAGAAGAGACATTCCAAGTGTTAAGTGGTTGATTAAACTCCTCCACACCGCCAAACATATAGCTCATATCTTTTACTTTGCTCGTATCCCAAGAATCTATCCCGCTAAAATCTATTCGCTCCCTCGCATTATAAATACACTTTTGCTTCCTTGTTTCCCATTGCGCTATGAAGTTATTTTTTATATTTTCTCTGTCTGTATCTGTGGGAGCATAACTCTCTCCTTTTTGTGCTGCTTGCTCCTCAATAGCAAGAATCACAAAAGATTCTATATGTTTAAAAAACTCTGCAAATACGTCGTGGCATTCCTCTGTGCTAAAATGAGCAAAAAGATAGCTCATATCTGTGATAGCACTCGTATCGATTTCATTAAGTTTTATACTCTCATCACGCACAAGTTCTACTAGCTCATCTCTATCCTTTGGGTGATAGGTATATTTTTGAGAATCTGTGCAACTAGTGAGCGCAAATGCCCCCAAACATATTGCGAAAATACACATAATCTTACATATTTTCATTTTACCCTCCTAGTTGGTAATTGCGCACCACTTTTATACTCGATTATATAAAAATTATATCAAAAAAATAGTTTTGACACAAACTTTAACCTCAAGTGTGCTTGAAGCGAGATTCATAAATAAATGCTAAAATGATATTTTTATTATGAGGATAGCAATGAATCAATATATGAATAATTTTTTCAAATATCTCCTTGTTGGTGGAAGTGCAGCACTTATAAATTGGCTAGTATTTTTTCTGTGCTTTTATCACTTTGGCATATATTATCTTTTTGCAGGAGTGATAAGTTTTATTATCGCTACCCTATGGAATTTTCTTTTTGCCAAAAAATTTATTTTTCGCTCCTATAATCAATCTATCTTTAAAGAAAGTGTGCTGATATATTTAGTCAGCTTTGGAGGCTTACTCATTGATATAGCTATGCTTTATGTATGTGTGCAATGGCTTGGATTATATGAAATAATAAGCAAGATTCTAGCCACAGGTGTGGCATTTGTATTTAATTTTGGTATGCGGCAATTTGTTATTTATCGCTGATTTTAACCCTCATTCAACCATATTTAACCAAAAACAAGTAGAATACATTATGCAACAAACATTAACTTGTATAAGCAAAGCAACAAAGGTTTATAATGAATAATTTTAGCAAAATTGGTTTTATCCTCGCCGCACTCGGAAGTTCTATCGGCTTAGGACACATTTGGCGTTTTCCTTACATCGCAGGGACAAATGGGGGGGGGGCATTTGTTTTGCTCTATTTATTTTTGGCACTCTCACTTGGTATTGCAATGCTTGTTGGTGAAATGCTTATCGGAAACAAAGGTGGGGGTGCAAATGCTGTCAAAAGCTATGAAAACCTTGATGTGAGCCCAAGTAAAAAATGGCGTTTGGCTGGATTTACACTTATTGGTGGTCCTATTATCTTATCCTTTTATGCTATCGTGCTAGGCTGGGTGTTTTACTATCTTTTTATGGTAAGTTTTAATCTCCCTGAAAATATGCAAGATTCCCAAACAATTTTTAATACTCTCTATACAAATGGATTTGTGCCTCAAACACTTGGTTTGCTTTTTGTTATGGGAATTACAGCGTGGGTTATTTCACGTGGTGTGAAAAAAGGCATTGAAGCTTTGAATCTTATCCTCACACCACTTCTTTTCATTATATTTTTTGGCTTACTACTCTATGCAATGAGTATGGATTCTTTTAGTAAGGCGTTACATTTTATGTTGAGCTTTGATATAAATGAAGCAAAAAAAGCACTCTCTCTTAATGTATTTATTGATTCTCTAGGGCAAGTATTTTTCTCCCTCTCACTTGGAGTGGGTATCATCATTACTTATGCCGCCTCATCACAAAGCAATCAAAATCTCTTTAAAAGTGCGCTTTGGGTAGTGTTATCTGGAATTTTAATCGCTATTATGGCTGGACTTATGATTTTTACATTTGTATATGAATATAATGGCGAAGTAGGTGGAGGTGCTGGACTTATCTTTATAACTCTACCTGTTATGCTCTCTCACCTTGGAATCTTAGGCAATATCATCGCTTGTTTATTCCTTGTAGCCTTTAGTTTTGCGGGGATTACTTCTGCAATTTCACTCCTTGAACCCGCCGTTATGTATGTATGCGAAACTTATCATTGGAGCAGAGCAAAAGCAACTTGGAGTATTGCTGGAGCAATTATCGCACTTGGTATGCTTATCATTTGCTCCATTTGCACACCTATGGCGGATTATCTTACTATTGGTGGTAAAACGCTTATGGATAGCATTGAATTTCTCTCTGCAAATGTTATTATGACACTTGGGGGACTTTTGGCAGTTATTTTTATTGGTTGGGCTGTGCCAAAAAATCAATTACAAGCATATACTGCGCATTTTTTTAATAAACTAACATTTACTCTTTGGTATATCATTATGCGCTACATTGCTCCACTTATTACTATTATGATACTTATAGCTGTAAGTGTGGAATTTTTCACAGGGGAAAATATTGCAACCTTTCTCTTTGGCGAGTAATTTACATCAAACATAAAGGAATCTTATGCGAAGCGACACCATTAAAAAAGGCTATCAAAGAGCTCCACACAGAAGCCTATTGCGCGCCACAGGGCTGAAAGACGAGGATTTCAACAAGCCCTTTATCGGCATTGCAAATAGTTATATTGACATTATTCCCGGGCATTTTTTCTTAAACCGCTATGCACAGATTATTAAAGAGGAAATTCGTGCTGCGGGGGGAGTGCCGTTTGAGTTTAACACAATCGGCGTAGATGACGGAATCGCAATGGGGCATAGCGGTATGCTCTACTCCTTGCCAAGCCGCGAGTTGATTGCGGATTCCATTGAAACGATGATGAACGCGCATAGTTTAGACGCGATGATTTGTATCCCCAACTGCGATAAAATCGTGCCCGGAATGCTTATGGGTGCGTTGCGTGTGAATGTGCCAACGATTTTTGTGAGTGGTGGTCCAATGAAAGCCGGGAAGCTAGAGGACGGCACAATACTAGATTTAAACTCTGCCTTTGAAGCGGTGGGCGCGTTTAGCGAGGGCAAGATTGATGAGAAAAGACTACACGAAATAGAATGCAATGCGTGTCCGGGGGGTGGAAGTTGTAGCGGAATGTTTACTGCAAACTCTATGAATACACTTTGTGAAGCTATGGGCGTGGCATTACCCGGAAATGGGACAATTCTAGCCCTTAGCAAGGAGCGTGAGGAGCTTTTACGCAAGGCAGCGCGTAGAATCGTAGAGATTGCGCTTGATGAGGCGCAAAGTGAGCGATTCAGATTCTGCAATATTTTGAATCATAAAGCCGTGCATAATGCCTTTGTCGTGGATATGGCAATGGGTGGCAGCACAAATACAATCTTGCATATGCTCGCAATCGCCAAAGAAGCGGAGGTGGATTTTAACCTAGATTCTATCAATGCGATTGCCTCTCAAGTGGCGCATATTGCTAAGATTGCCCCCGCGTTAAGCACGATTCATATGGAGGACATTAACCGCGCGGGTGGCGTGAGTGCCGTAATGAATGAAGTTAGCAAGAGGCATTCGGCTTTGAGCGACTTTTCAAGGAGTGCAGCAGACGCTTCATTGCGGAGTATGTCTAATACGCCTCATTCGCTTACCTCGCACAACCTTGAAAATTCATCTCAAATCTTAGAATGCCAAGATTCTAACCTAAATCCACAATCCATTCTTTATCTTGACGCGCTGACAATTACAGGCGAGACTTTGGGAGAACGCATTGCAAGCGCACAAATTGTGGATTCTAATGTTATTCGCCACAATGAAAATGCGTATTCGCAGGTAGGTGGGCTAAAGATTCTTTATGGCAATCTCGCGCGTGAGGGCGCAGTGCTAAAAGTCGCCGCAGTGGCGGAATCTATGAAAGAGTTTGAGGGAAGTGCGGTATGCTTTAACTCCCAAGAGGAAGCGATTAAGGGCATTGCAGGAGGCAAGGTAAAGGCGGGAAATGTTGTCGTGATTCGCTATGAGGGACCCAAAGGGGGACCCGGAATGCAAGAAATGCTAACACCCACAAGTCTCATTATGGGAATGGGCTTAGGAGAATCTGTCGCACTCATTACAGACGGACGCTTTAGCGGGGCAACGCGTGGGGGCTGTATCGGGCATATTAGCCCCGAAGCTGCAGAGGGGGGCTTGATTGCGCTCATTGAGGACGGAGACAAAATCGCAATTTCTGTTTCAAAAGGCACATTGGAATTGCTCGTAGATTCTAAAACTTTAGAATCTCGCCGCGCACAATGGAAACCCATCAAAAAAGAAATCAAAAGCAAATGGCTCAAACGCTACTCTTTGCTTGTGAGCAACGCAGCAAATGGTGCAGTGCTAAAAACGGATTTGTAGGGGTTTGGAATAAAAATTAAATAAAAAACATTAATCTTTGGTTATGGTATCATTTAAATCATAAAAATACAAAGACACACAATTTAAAGGAGGGTAATTTGCAAAAAAAGTATTTATGCAGTTTTGGCGATATGAGGCTTAATTTATCTGCTCTTAGATACTATCAGCAAGCATTGAATATGAATGTTTTTGATGATATTTTCATCTACAATGAATGCAGTCTTAACTTGAATTTTAGAAATAAAATGAAAGATAAAATGTATATTAATGCTGGGGGGGGGTAGTATAGATTCTGCAAAATCTTTAGCAAACAGAACTCCTACTCGCGGCTTTGGGTATTGGTGCTGGAAACCCTATATTATCCTTAAAACTTTAGAACAACTTGAAAATAATGACATCTTGCTTTATGCAGACATTGGTTGCACATTTCACCCAAAATATAGAGAGAAACTCCTTGATATGATTTCGCTTGTAAATCAAAACGAGATTATGGGCTTTATGATGTCATATCCTGAATACCAATACACAAAGTATTACAGACACGGGACAAGTAGCTGGTGGGTTGATTTATATGAAAAAAACGCCTTTAAGCCTAGAGGTTATAAACAAATGGCTTGATGTGTTTTACAATCATTTTCATCTTGTCGATGATTCTCAAAGTGTAGTGCCAAACCACAAAGATTTTATAGAAAATCGCCACGACCAAAGCGTTTGGAGTGTGCTAAATAAAATCTATAGCTTAAAAAACTTTGATTATCACAGCCATATCAATGAATCCTCCCCTATTTTTGCTAGCAGAAGCAAAATATTTATCCAAAATATGCAGTCACAACCCATAGACAAAGTGCTTTTATTTTGCAGTAGATTTTTTCCAAATAGAGTGGGTAGGCGCAGGATAAGAGAGGTGTTTCGCATTTTTAATATGCCAAATGATAGTTAAAAGATGTAATAATACAACATACAATAATTTTACATTACAAAAAGGGGATTCTATGCGAGAACTCAAAGACACAAAAGAATTAGAATCTGCTTATGTGCTAATGAAGCAGTTGCGTCCCCATTTAAGCAAAGATGAATTTGTCTCAAGAGTGAAGCAGCAGCAAAAAACTATGCACTACCGCCTCTTTGCATTCTATGACAAACAAAATCTTGTGGGACTATGTGGCGTAATGCCCTTTGATGTGCTGTATCGCGAGAAATGCCTTTATATTTGTGATTTGGTGATTGATTCTAATTTAAGAGGGCAAGGCTTTGGGTCAAAATTTTTGCAAAAAATTGAGAATCTAGCGCATATTGAAGGCTATTTACAAATCGAATTAAGCTCGGGATTCCCGCGAAAAAAGGCACATCAATTTTATGCTAAAATGGGTTTTGATAAAACAAGCTATGTATTTGTAAAAAATGTAGGAGAGCAAAAATGAAAGATAAAATGAGAGTTTTTGAAATAGTCATTTGCCTTAAAAAACTTGATAGCGCAATTTTTGCAACAATGCTACACTATGTAGAATCTTGTATTCAACCTAAAGGCATAAGCATTATTACCCAAAAAGATTCTATTATGCAATACAGACACATCTATTCTCGCATTCATTTTATTGATGAAGATTCGCTTTATCCCAATCTTAGTTACCACGCTGTGCAAGATAAGCTCTTATCGCTTGGTTGTAGCAAAAATCACGCAGGGTGGTATTTGCAACAATTTTTAAAAATGGCTTATGCTCAATTTGCTTCTAGCAGCAATGGGGGGGGGGTGCTATCTTATTTGGGACGCGGACGCGATACCCCTTAGTGCATTAGAGTTTTTTAATGCAGATTCTCAAATTCTTGTTGAGAAAGCCACAGAATACCACAAACCTTATTTTGATACATTAGACAATCTTAAAATTCCTATTGGCAAAAGCGTATATCTACACAAAGCCGCACCTTTTAGCTTTATCGCTGAAAATATGATGATAGAATCCTCTATAATGAATGAGCTTATTTCTCTCATAGAGCAAACTCATCAAAAAACCTTTTGGGAGGCAATTTTAGAGCATATTAATCCCGAAGATTTAGGTGCTTCTGGCTTTAGTGAATATGAGAGCTATGGGAATTTTATCTATACAAAATATCCACATCGCATTCAATGTATCACACGAAAAAGAGATAGGTTTGCTAAAAGGCTTATTGGAGAAAATCCTAACGAAAGCCTACTCAAATGGTATAAGAGAAGCTATGAAGTTATAGGTATAGAATCGTGGGATAAGACAAGCTTCTTATATCCATTCATTAAAGAATATAAAATCTTTAGAATCCTCCCACCAAGATTCTATATCGCTTTATTTGATTTTGTAGATAGGATTAAATCTTATCTATCGAGTATTGTCTAAATCTTTATCGCTGATTTTCCTGCCTTTTTTTTGCAATAAGGATATTTTGTAGTGCTTCTAGTGCTTTTTGGTAAATCCCCACATAGTAAGCTATCTCTCTATTGCTCTCTGCACCCTCGATCGATAAAGACACAAATTGACTTAATGTCTGTAATCCCTATATTATTCCTCCTGTGAAGTTCTTTGTGTCTGCGCACTATATTGTTTTTTTTGTAAATGCAAGATTGAATATCTAATCATAATAAATTGTATGAGTTTAAAGTATTAAACTCACTTCTTTAAATACTTTATAGATATTTATTAGCGTAAATTTGTGATAAAAAATGTTATAATTTTCGCATTTTTTGAATTTTCAAAGGAGACTTTATGCTTGGTTTTGCGTTGATTGTGTTAGTTTTATGTGGGGTAGTATTATTCTTTGGAGTGAAAATTATCTCACAAACAGATATTGCAATTGTAGAGCGATTGGGGAGATTCCATAGAGTGCTTGATGGAGGCTTTCATTTTATTATTCCTGTGATTGATAGAGTGAGTGCAGTAGTGAGTGCAAGGGAGCAAATGATAGATATTGGGCGACAGCAAGTGATTACCAAAGATAATGTGAATATCAATATTGATGGAATCGTGTTTTTAAAGGTATTTGATGCAAAATCTGCCGTATATAGCGTAAATGATTATAAAAATGCGATTGCAAATCTTGCCACCACAACACTTAGGGGTGAAATAGGGCGCATTAATCTTGATGATTCTCTCTCATCTCGTGATAGATTAAATGCTGCTTTGCAGGTTGCATTAGGCGATGCAGCGAATAATTGGGGTGTGAAAATTATGCGTGTTGAGATTAGTGAAATATCTGTGCCAAGAGATATTGAGGCGGCTATGAATCTACAAATGAAAGCAGAGAGGGAAAAAAGAGCCATTGAGCTTAAAGCTCAAGCGGAAAAAGAAGCACTTATTCGCAATGCTGAAGCCTTAAAACAAGAAAAAGTATTACAAGCTGAAGCGATTGAGAGAATGGCAGATGCGAAAAAATATGAGCAAATTGCATTGGCACAAGGGCAAAGCGATGCGATGGAACTTATTGCTGCTCAAATGGCAAAAAATGCACAAGCTGCGGAGTTTTTACTTACAAAAGAGCGTATAAGTGCATTTAATGAGCTTTCAAAGAATCCGAGTAAAGATAAGGTCATTATTCCTTATGAAACAAGTGAATTTATCGGTGGCTTAAGCGTTATGAGCGATTTTTTAGGCAAAACCTCTCATTCAAAATCATAGACTTTAAATGCTTATGTAAGGAGGGAGCGTGAATAATAGAATCTGCAAGGAGAGAAAATGTCAGCTCTTATACTTTTAGCTATTGGGATTGTAGCGATTATTGTTGAAATATTTTTTGGTTCATTTTTTCTATTATTTTTAGGCATTGGGTTTTGTATAACATCGGCTATTGAATTTTTTATTGGTTTTCATCACTTCGGAAATGCTTTTGTGTGGCAGGCTGTGAGCATTTGTCTTTTTTCGCTCCTTTCACTTATAGCACTAAGAAAACCCATAAAAAGCTGGTTTAATCGCTCCCAAACTTATGATGAAACTATGCTTTATGCTGGTGGTGAGGGCGAGATACGAGAAGGTATGGTGTATTTTAAAGGCACTTTATGGGCGTATGAAGATTCTCACCATATATTTAAAGAAGGTGAAAAAGTCAAAGTAAAAGAAATAAAAGACAACAAAGCTATTTTAGAATCTCATTAAAATTGCTTTTATAAATTATTATGCTTACAATGCCATACGAATGCAGTCATAAAGCATATCCATATTTTGCTCTGGCACAAATTCTACACCCATTAATTTACCTTTAGAGATGAAATCACGAGGTGGGAGTTGCTGCACAATGATGCAAAAGATAATTTTAGGATTTGCATTCTTGCTTGCCTTGTAGGTTTTGATAAATCCTAATGCGCTTGCATTACCAATTTTTTCATCAATCACAACAATATCTTGCGGATTCTGAATAAGATTTTTAAGCGCATTGATAGGGTCGCTATCTGTTGTAATAAGAAGACTAGAATCAATTTTTTCAATCACTTGTCGGTATTTTGCAATATTTACTGCACTTTCACGCACAATAAGAAGGTTTTTACGATTAGTCGTTTCAAGATAATGGAGCAAATCAAAGAGTGCTTTTGAACGCGAAGAAAGCTTTGTTTTATCTAATCCACGCAAAAAATAACGCAAAAATGTTTTAGAGCTAAAACTTCCTTCAATGCGTGAATTACGGAAGAAATTAATAATATGTTGGCTATGTTTTGCCCTACTCCATAAAGTTGTATCAAAATCATACGCTTTTGTATCAAGCAAAGTAATAAAGCGATTTTTGAGTTCTTCAGTCATTGGCACATACACGGAATTAAAAGCTTCAAGATGTTCTTCTTTAAATCGCTTCATACGCGCATTTTCTGTTATAAGTGCATCTTTTTGATTTCCAATAAAATTGAGCAAATCTACATACCGCTTACGCATTGCTTTTACTTCTTTTTCCATTTCTGTGTGTTCTTTGCTTCCTTTATCATTGTGCTTAGCCAAAGATTTCTCACCATCTGCAAGTGCATTACTCAGGGAGTTTGTTTGTGCTTGAGCATTAGCAAGTGAGATTTGAATCTCCTCAATATGCGTAATTGTGCGATTATACTCTACTTGACGCGCAAGAAATATCATTTCAAAAGCATAATTCAAGGAGTATTGAGTTTTTTTGCAATAATTTTCATATTCTTTAGAGAGATATAATATTTCGCTTTTAAGCTTTTTAAGTTCATCGTTTTCAATATTTGCATCCATTGCAACAAGATCATTGTATGCAGTAAGCAAAAAGCGACGCATACGGATAAAATCAAGTCTCAAACGCCCTGTTATATGTTCTTTATATGAATCTATAATTTTATTTTCGTGTGCAAAATATTCTTCAATACAAGTGCGTGCGCTCTTGGTTACAGGGATTTGGTCAGGGTCTATAGGTTTTGGCTTAAGATGAATTTTGGTGATTGCTTTCATCTCCACAATAAACTCTACCTCTACCCCCTTTTTAAGCTCACTTAGTTCATCTCCCCACATATCAAAGCTAAAATCAAAAACACGTTTATTCAACTCTTGCTCAACTTGAGCAATTTGTGTCTTTGAATCTATATTGATAATTGTCCCATATAACATAATCTACCTTTTTTGCATTCTAAGTTGATATTATACCTTAGCTTTTAAAATCTAAACAAAACCCTAAGGCTTCTTGACTAATTTTAATACTTCGTGTCTGCGCCCACGCATAAATTTCTTTTAATTCTAACGTATTATCACTTTGCGCTGGACTTAAATGAGTAAAAAGTGGGGGCAAGACGCGTAAAGGAGATTTTGATTGAATTTGTGCTCTAAAGACTATCAAATTTGCCTCTCTATCACAAAGAGAATGCACAAATCGTGCCACATCAATATGCAACCCATTCTTCTTTGCTTCATAAAAAATTTCCGCACATAATCGCGCATCATAGCACATACATAGCGTTCCATTTGGTTTTAAGACGCGTTTAATGTGCATAAACAATGATTGTGGAGGCAAAAAATGCTGGAATCTTGCCATATTTTTGCGTTCATTATCTCCAAGCAATGCACCTTGAGTATAAAAAGGTGGATTACTGATAATAAAATCAAATTTTTGAGAAGGTTTAAAATCTAAAAAATCAATACAATGTGCCACACCATTAAATGGCGCACTATTTTTACGCGCTAGAGCACTCATTAGCTCATCTTTTTCTACAAGGTGAAGTTTTGGATTTCCTCCCAAAGCGCAAATCTCTCTCGCACAGAGGATTCCTAAAATCCCACTACCTGCCCCAATATCCAAAATACTATAAGATTTTTTGAGGAAGTTTTTGGCAAAATATGCCAAAATGAGGCTATCTGTATTGTAGCAGTAACCATTTTCAAGCTGATAAATATCTATTTGAGCCATAATACAATATCTTTCCCAATATGCGCTTGATGGAGAAGGCTAAAACATTCATCAAAGCCTAAATGATTTTCTTCATTTTGAATACAATGTGGAGATTCTAAAAGCAAAAACATATCAATCTCTTCTCTTATATTATGCAAAAAAGCAAAACCACCCTCCACGATGACAAAACCTTGTAGCTCTCTCAAGATATGGGTATTTTCACAAAATTGCACACGATTATGAAGAGCAGGATTGGGTGCAGGCAATGCACGCAATGTGCGTGAGAAAACAAGCACTTGAGGTGTGGCAGTATTGTTATAAGGATAAGTGGCATAACGCGCATTAAGCTGTGGATTATCCGCTCTTAAGGTTGCACCAGAAATACATATATAATTACATACACTTCGCTGATTATGTGTAAAACTTTGTGAATCTTGACTTGATATGCGTCCATTTTTATAGCTTCCATCAAGTCTTTGGGCAAGTTTAAAAAGCACAAAACGTCCTTTGGTGCGTAAAGTATCAAATGGCAAAAGCAAGGACTTTGCATAATGTGCAATTTTGGGAGAGGGCAATATAAAAGCATTGATTTTTTGGCTAAGGAGGTAGGATAAACCACCAGTGGCAAGTGTATGAGATTCAGATATAGCGATACAGACTTTAGCAAATTTAAGATGCGCTATAAGCGTCGCACAAGGCGGTGTTTTGCCTTGATGATTGCAAGGCTCTAAGCTCACATAAAGGCTACATTGTGTAAAAAGATTCTGATGAGAGGCAAGTAAATACTGATGAATACTCTCACTACTTTGGCACGATAGAATCTGTTCATCTTTAGTAAGGGTATAATAAGCTTTTTGTATCGCAAGCACTTCGGCGTGGGGACTTCCTGCAATGATATGCACTCCCGTGCCCAAAATCTCTCCATTAGCAGATACCACTATCGCGCATACGCTTGGATTGGGTAAAGCAAGACTTTGGTGCTCCCACGCTAATTCACAACAATGCCATAATATTAATTCATCAAGAGAACGCAAAAGTAACCTTTGTCTTTTTTATATCCCCAAAAGCTATATATTGTATTTCATTTTGCACTTTTACTTCTATGCCATTTTCACTAACATTGTGCAAAATGCCTTCAATAATACTTTTATCCATAAGTCTTACGCTTACCATTTCACCAAGTGAAAAAGTATAGTGTGTGTGGGTTTTTAAAATACGCTCTAGCCCGGGTGAGCTTACTTCAAGAAAATATGGTGGAAGATTTGCTTCTTCTACATCAAGCAAAGGTGAGATAACCTCACTTAAATCTTGACAATCTTGCAAACTCACCGCATTGCTATTTTGTGAATCTAGCACCTGCATAGGGGCTTTGCGCGTAATGCTTATGCGTAAAATACATTGTTCATTTTCTTTTAACATTGCAATATCATAAATGTAGAGCCCAAAGGTTGAAGCCATTTTTGCTATTTTTTCTTGTGTGTGAAGTGAAAGCATTTATGTTCCTTAATGTTTGTCTTTAGCAAGTTGTGCAAAAATAGAATCAAGCGTATTAGCATTTTGCAAAGTATCATCAAAGCTAAAATGTAAGATTGGTGCGCGAAACCATTGCGTAGAACTTAGCACATATTCTTTCAAAATGCCTTGTGCTTTATTGAGTTTATGTAAAATAAGTTTTCTCTCATTTTGCGCAATATCTGTTGCTTCAATAAAAACTTCTGCACTTTGCTTACCCTTAGAGCATTTTACACCTGTGATACTTAGGCTATTAATCTGTGTATCACTCAGCTGTGAAAGTGCCTCGCTTAAGACTTCTTGTAGTAAAGATTCTACTCTTTGGTGTTTAATATTCATTGGGTGTCTCCATTTCTCTTAAATCGTAAAAACGGGTGCGATATTCTTTGAATCTACCTGCTAAAATCGCCGCTCTAGCACCTTTTGTGAGATGAAGATAATAATGCAAATTATGCAAAGAGGCAAGGCGATGATAGGTAATTTCATTTGCACGAAAAAGATGCCTTAAATAGGCACGACTAAAGCGTTGGCAAGTGTAACATTCACATTGAGTATCAATAGGTGATTTATCATCTGCATATTGTGCGACTTTAATGTTGATTTTACCAAAATGCGTAAAAAGTGTGCCGTTTCTTGCATTGCGCGTAGGCATCACACAATCAAACATATCCACGCCAAGATTGATAGATTCTATAATATTTTCTGGTGTGCCTACACCCATAAGATAACGTGGTTTATGTATCGGCATAAGCTCTGTGGTATGAGCGATACACCTATACATATCCTCTATATTTTCACCCACAGCTAAACCACCAATAGCAAACCCATCAAAATCACCCATATTTGTGAGGCTATTTGCTGATAATGTGCGGAAATGTGTATCTGTGCCACCCTGAATAATTGCAAAAAGATGGTTACTTAAACCTCTACCCTCTTGTTTCATTTTTTGATGATAATTTATACTTCTTTGCGCCCAATCACTCGTGCGCCGCACAGAATCTGCCAAACGTTCAACACTTGCAGGCAACCCTACTAAATCATCAAGCACCATCATAATATCGCTATTGAGTGCATATTGAATATCGAGCACAAATTCTGGTGAAAAAAAATGTTTTGAACCATCAATATGAGATTTAAAACTTATACCTTCTTCACAAATTTGTGTGTTTTGATTGAGGCTAAAGGCTTGGAATCCTCCACTATCACTCAAATAACTCCCATTAAAATTTGCGAAAGAATGAATACCTCCAAAGCCCTTAAGTCGCTCTATTCCTACACGCAAATACATATGATAGGTGTTTGCAAGGATTATTTTTGCTCCTAGAATCTCAGATACATCATTGCTATCAAGGGCTTTTATACAACCTTGTGTGCCAACAGGCATAAAAACAGGAGTTTGCACTTGGGCTTTAGCTAGACTAAGATTCAAGGCTCTTGCTTTGCCTTCTTGCGCTTGAAGTGCCACTTGCATAAAAAGTCTCTTAATGTTTAAGCTTTTGTGATTGTAGTGTATGTGATTTTGGCTCTTTAGTTTTATTATGTGCTATGCAATCTTTTGCATATTGTGCAGCAATATGTGCAGCATTGATAAATGCACCCCGCACCCCGCTTTGCTCAAGTGCATTGATACCCCTTATAGTTGTGCCACCTGGACTTGAAATAGCGTATTTAAGCTCACTTGGATTCCTATGTGCTAATTCTGCACTAAATCCCACAAAACATTGCTTAACTAAAGCTACACTTTGCGCGTATGTGAGACCCTCAAGCACTCCTGCGTCAATTAGTGATTCAGCGACAAGAGCTAAAAAAGCAATACCACTTCCGCTTGGAGCAATGCTTGATTCTATAAGTGATTCGCTATCTACTTGCACAGCACTACCAAAAGATTCTATAAATGGAATCACTTCTTTATGGAGAATACATTGAGATGTGCTTGCGTTCTGTGTATAGTAAAAAGCAGTAGCAGAGAGCTTACTATGAGCGGCGATATTAGGCATAGCACGCACGATATAAGTAGATTCTATATATGATTGTATCTTTTCTACACTCACTCCCGCCAACACACTATACACACATCGTGCCTTGCCCTTAAAAACAAAACTTTCCATTCCTTTTGGTTTTGTGCAAAGAAGCAAATCTTTTCCCTCGCAGTCAATTTCATAACGACCTTGTTTATCGCATTGAGTTTCTAAAATGCGTGCTTTTAAAGAATGAAGAGAG
The DNA here is from genome assembly GCF_000762845.2 of Helicobacter japonicus. Taxonomy (GTDB): domain Bacteria; phylum Campylobacterota; class Campylobacteria; order Campylobacterales; family Helicobacteraceae; genus Helicobacter_C; species Helicobacter_C japonicus. The sequence goes on from NZ_JRMQ02000001.1 coordinate 195,701, forward strand.
ATAAAATCTTGTGCTTTTTGTGTTTCACGTCCTGCAATGAGCAACTCATAATGTTTTGTAATAAAAGGATTCTTGACCAATATAGCTTGTGCTATATTGCCATATCCTACAGCAAGGAGAGTTTTCATAAGTTGCTACTATTTTGATTTGTCATCATTTCGCACTGGTGCAGACTGCTCCCCTTTTTGAGCCTCTTTTTGATTGTAGTATGTGTCAATAGGTTCATCAAGGTGATACATTGGATATTGTGTGCTATCAAGAACGACTTGCGCCATTGTGAGATTATCAAAATTAAAAATTAATGGAGCAATAAAGTTAATAGTAGATTTTTCAATAGGCTTTTTAATTACCATAATATTAGCAATAAGCAGATTCTTTGCATTGCTCAAATCAAGTAGAATTTTAATATTTGAAGGGACATCAAACTCATATTCCCGAAGTAAAAATGGATTCACAAGTGTAAAATTAGGCACATCATTATCAACATTAGAAAGCTTCATAAATAAATCATCAATCTTTTCAAGCTTCATTCTTTCTACTTGCTCAAAACCTAAAATTGGCAACTTGACTTCAAAAATCATATTCTACTCCCATTTTTCTCTCATCAAACCTAAGTAGTCGCAACTAGATTCTTAATAAAAGTATAGATTATAGCATAAATCTGTATTTTTATACTAAAATGATAAAATGTAAAGTGTATAATACATTAAATTTATTTTGAATCAAAGGTTGTTAATGAAAATATATTCCTTTATAAGTGTATTTTTTGTAATTTTCCTGCTTTTTGGTTGTGCAAAAAAAGAAGTAGAATATAATAAACCCGCTTCTTATTGGTATGAATCTATTATCAAAGAAATCAATTTTGGGAATCTTGAGGGCGCAGATGGATTCTTCTCATCTTTGCAAAGTGAGCATATTAATTCCCCACTTATTCCTGAAGCAATACTGATACTTGGTGAAGCACATATGGAGAGAGATGAATACCTTTTAGCAGCCTTTTATTTTGATGAATATCTTAAACGTTACTCATCTTTTGAGAATCAAGATTATGCCTCTTATTTGAAAATTTTGGCAAATTTTTATGGATTCAAAAATTATAGTAAAGACCAAGAATTTATTGCACAAAGCATTAATGAAGCGCAAACATTTTTACAGAATTATCCACAAAGTCGTTATGCGCCCTATGTAGAATATATTGCTCTTAAATTCCAACTTGGGCAAATTGAACTTAATCGAGCCATAGCTCGTGTGTATAAAAAACAAAAGAAAAGTGAGGCGGCAGAAGAGTATTTAAGTCGCAATGATGATGCACTTTTTACACATCTTAACCCCAAAGCATCGCATATTCCTTGGTATGTGCGTATTTTTAACTGGTAGGAGAAAGAATGAATACTTTACAACACGATGAATTTCCGATGATTATACCTGTTATTACAAAAGATGAATTGATATATCCTTTTATGATTGCGCCTATTTTTCTTGATGATGAGGAGCATATTAAAGCTGCACATAAAGCAGTAGAAGGCAATAGCCTTGTGTTTATTGGGTTTGAACACGATGATGAGAATCAACAATTTTCATTTTACAATATAGGCATTATAGGAAGCATTATGCGCGAAGTAATGCTTCCAGATGGACGCGTGAAAATACTTTTTAAAGGTTTATATCGGGGTAAGATTCTATCTGTATTGCAATCCCCTACAGAGCCACTCCAAGCAGAAGTTGATATATTCACATATCAAGAATATGATAAGAGTAGAATAAGTGCTCTTGTGCAGGTATTGCACGAAAAGGTGCTTCACCTTGCAGAGATTGACGGGAGATTCTCACCTGATATTATTAAAACCATAGAAAATAATAACGAGCCAAATCGCATTGTGGATTTTGTTGCTTCAGCAATGCGACTTTCAAGCAAACAAGCTTATGAAATTTTTGCTCAAGATGATGTTGAAGAACGTGTGCTTGGGCTTATTGATATAGTGATTGAGGAAACACAAGCTAAAAAGCTCCAAAAAGAGATTAAAAACAAAGTGCATAATAAAATGGAGCAAGTGAATAAAGAATATTTTCTCAAAGAGCAGTTAAAACAGATTCAAAAAGAACTCGGCACAGAAAATATGCGCGATGAGGAAATAGAGCAGTATGAGCAAAAGCTTAATGCTCTTAAGCCCTATATGAGCGAAAATGCCTATAAGGAAGTGCAAAAACAAATCAAACGTCTCTCTCGTATGCACCAAGATAGCGGTGATGCAAATATTTTGCAAAACTACATAGAATGGGTGCTTGAGATTCCATTTGATAAATATGCGCGTCAAAAACTCTCTATTCAAAAAGTTGCAAAACAGCTTGATGCTGACCATTATTCATTGCAGAAGCCAAAAGAACGCATTGTAGAATATTTTGCAGTCAAAGAGCTTGTCGCTAAACGCGAGGCAGATTCACAAAAAAATGATAAAAATACAAAAATACAAAATAATAGTGCTAAACAAGAAAAAGGCACTATCTTATGCTTTTATGGACCTCCGGGTGTAGGTAAAACAAGTCTTGCAAATTCTATTGCAAAAGCCATTAAACGACAACTTGTGCGTATAGCCCTTGGGGGGTTAGAAGATGTGAATGAATTGCGAGGACATCGCCGCACTTATATTGGGGCAATGCCCGGGCGCATCACACAAGGGCTTATCGAAGCAAAAGAAATGAATCCTGTTATCGTGCTTGATGAAATTGATAAAGTCGGAAGAAGCTATCGAGGCGACCCTACAAGTGTGCTCCTAGAGATTTTAGACCCAGAGCAAAATCACGCCTTTAGGGACTATTACACAAATTTTGATATTGACCTTTCACAAGTTATTTTTATCGCCACAGCAAATGATATTTCTACTATTCCTGCACCATTGCGTGATAGAATGGAGTTTATTTCTATTTCATCTTACACGCCGCAAGAAAAATGCGAAATTGCAAAAAAATACCTCATTCCACAGGAATTACAAAAGCACGGCTTAAGCCAAAATGAACTTAAAATCACTACTCCTGCGTTAAAAAACATTATAGAATCTTATACACGTGAAGCGGGAGTGAGAAGCTTAAGGCATAAAATCGCCCAAATTATGCGCAAAAGTGCAACTATGATTTTAAAAGGTGAAAAAAGTGTTACGATCACACCTCATAATGTTGGAGATTTTTTAGATAAAATCGTATTTGAGATTTCTCCAGCGGATAAAAAAAATATTGTCGGTGTGGTGAATGGTTTAGCTTGGACAAGTGTAGGTGGCGATGTGCTTAAAATCGAAGCACTAAAAATCAAAGGTAAAGGCATACTCACACTCACAGGAAGCCTAGGCGATGTAATGAAGGAATCTGCTCATATTGCACATTCTGTGGTAAAAGTCCTCCTTGATAAAAAATTTCTCAAAGCAAAAGAACAGAACAAAACGCCTATTTACCAGCTTTATGACATTCATTTGCACGTGCCAGAAGGTGCTACACCAAAAGATGGACCAAGTGCGGGAATTGCTATGGCGTGTGTCATTGCCTCTATTCTTACAGATTCTAAAATCTATGCGCATATTGCGATGACTGGTGAGCTGACTTTAAGGGGTAATGTGCTTGCTATTGGTGGATTGCGCGAGAAACTTATTGCCGCACATAAAGCAGGGATTAAAACTGCACTTATTCCACAAAAAAATTATGAACGCGATCTAAAAGATATACCGCAAGAAGTGCTTGATAATCTAAAGATTATCGGTGTAAGTGATATTAAAGAAGTGTTTGATATTGTGCTTGTAAAATGATGAATCCCAAAATAGATCTTTATATGGCACTTCTTTTTTGCGCACTTGGGTGGTTTGTGTGGATTTTAGGCTTTGTGTTTTTTCCGCTAAGCCTTTTTTTTCTTACGCGCTCAAATCATAGTCAATTACTTTTTATCATACTCGTTACTCTTAATATCACAGGACTTACTCTGTCATTATTTTTAATCGTCCATACTATCACAAAGCAATTGCTTTAATACCTTAAGATTCTCACCAAGATGCCATTTTTGAGCGGCTTTATGTGCTGAAATTTTATAAGAATCAATGTCTTTATATGACAAACAAGAAAACACATCAGCAATATGGGCACTTTCAAAACCTTTTGCGATAACCCCACAAGAATGCGCTCTAATAAAATTTCCTACATCATAAAGTGGTGTAGAGACAATAGCTAGTCGTGCTTGAACATACTCAAAAAGCTTATTTGGCATACAATGGGCAAGATTAAAGGTTGTAGGTTTAAAAGGAATAAGTCCTATATCATATTGTGTGCTTTGTGGGATAATTTCCTCTAGGCAAACAGGCAGCACGATTTCAAGTGATGGTATCTCGTGAGCATTCGCACAAAAAGATTCTAAAAATCCTTTTTGATTGCTTAAAACCATAGCATAAAGTTTATAAGGCGTATTAATAAGCAAACGCGCTAAATCTAAAAGCTCCATAGAACTTCTATCAGGGCTTATGAATCCGTGATATAAAATCTTAATTTCTCTTTTGTTTGTAGGTGTAGGAGTGTAATCAAAAAATGGTGGCAAGGAATAAAAAAGAGAGCAAGAGAGATTAAAATCATTTTTATATCGCTCACATAATCCCTCACTCACACTTATTGCTACATCTACACAAGGCAAATATGTCTCGCATAGATATAGAAAAAATCGCCCCAAACCTTGCAACCACTTTTCATCATTTTCATATTCAAGTGGATAAAACTCACGCAAATCAATGAGAATCTTGCAGGTTTTATGCGCTTTTTTATATGCACACGCAAAAGGCAAAAGTGTAATATCCTCCACAATCAGCATATCTTGAAGTGGCAAGGAATCTAAAAGATTTGGGATAATTTTACGATTTGGTGTATAAAGGAGTGCTTCAAAATTACCTATTTGACAATTATGCAAAAGTTCATCATTTTCTTGCTGTGTGCGCTCTTTACTTGATTTATCTTTTGGAAAGCAAAGCAGATGAGATTGCATACCCAAAGCATTAAATTCATTTGTATGACAATCTTTACTCACTACGCTTAAGGTAATTTGCGCGCCTTCTTGCCTCAATGTATGCAAAAGTTGTAGCATACGACTTGAGCGAGGCTTTTTTGTGATATTATGGTCGCAAAGCAAACTGATATGCTTCATTTTTTTCCTTATCTTAGAATCCTAAGAGCTATTTTACTCTTTAAGAAAGCTTTTAGGCAAGTATATTTGTATTCTTTTTGTGAAAGGTGCAATGTTTATTTTCTTGACAAAAAAAGCGGTTTTGGTTATAATTGCGCCTTTTATCTAGGTAGGCGCAAAGCGTAATAATAGATTTATAATATTCCGGATTAGCTCAGCGGTAGAGTAGGTGGCTGTTAACCACTTGGTCGCAGGTTCGAATCCTGCATCCGGAGCCACTTACAATCCTCACAAAATCTTTTCAGTAGCCCTTAAAATTGTAATCTTACCCTTATAACAATCTAGTATTATTCCCTCCATTTTTTAAATTATACTTAAAGCGTATTAAACAAATCTGTTGAAAGGTATCGCTCTGCTGTATCATTAAGCATAGTAAGCACTTTTTTATTTGGATTATTTTTAGCAATTTCAAGTGCAGCTACGACATTTGCGCCACTAGAAATTCCAACCATTACGCCGATTTTGCCTAAATTTTGAGCCATTTTGATAGCGGCTTCATTTTCTACAACTTCAATAGAATCTATCACATCACGATTAAGAATTTTAGGGACAAAGTTTGCACCAATGCCTTGAATCTTATGTGGTCCTGCTTGTCCTTTGCTAAGCAGTGGTGAAGCAGCAGGCTCTACGCCAATAATTTTAATAGATGGAATCTTCTCTTTAAGCACTTCGCCTACACCGCTAATTGTCCCACCTGTGCCAAATCCTGCCACAAAATAATCCAAACTTCCCTCAAAGCTTTTATAAATCTCTAGTGCGGTAGTGCGTTTGTGCATTTCTTTGTTAGCGAGATTCTCAAATTGACTTGGCATAAATGAGTTTGGTGTGGAATCTAAAATTTCTTGTGCTTTATTGAGCGCACCTTGCATACCCTCACTTGCAGGAGTAAGCACAAGATTCGCGCCAAATAAAGCTATCATCTTGCGTCTTTCTATGCTCATAGATTCTGGCATAGTGATGATGATTTTTAGTCCAAGAGAAGCACAAATCATAGCAAGAGATATGCCCATATTGCCGCTTGTGCATTCTACAATAGTTGTATCTTTTGTGATTTTACCTGTCTTTAGAGCTTCATCTATCATTGCATACGCGGGGCGGTCTTTAACAGAATGGCTTGGGTTTAAAAACTCGCATTTGCCATAAAGATTGGGAGCAAATTGCTGAAGTTGTAAAATTGGAGTGTTGCCGATAAGTTCGGTAATATTTTGAGCTATCATTGAAAATCCTTTGTTCGCACTTAAGCGTGAATTTGGTATTTAAAGCTTAGAATTTAGCAATTTTTTTATAAAAAATCAAGGAAAATAATGCAAATTTTATTCTCTCATTTTTTTATTATTTATATGATATGTCAATTCTTTATTCCACTTCAAGCAGCAGATTCTTATATACAAGTAAATAATTTCAACGAAAAAGCATTGGGTCAAAAAGCCACAGGTTGTATTATGCAACATTTGCTTTATCCTAAAGAAGCTAAAATCGATAAGATTGAGGGTGTTACAAAAATAATAGTAAGTCTTAAAAATAATCAAATATATAAACTTCAAATCATACAAAGCAGTGGCTACAAAATCCTTGATGCAGCTGCTTTAAGAGCAGTTGAAAAATCTAAAATATGTTTGCAAAATGTGTTTGATACTTATTTTAATAAGATAATCTTTGAATATGCTTTCATAATGCCAATAGAATTTAGATTTGCAGATTCTAAAAAGCAAGATATTGAAGTGCAAAAAATAAATATCTAAAAATATTTAAAGAAGTGAGTTTCATACTTTAGACTCATACAATTTATGATGATTAGATATACAATCTTGCATTTACAAAAAAAAAAAAAATGATATAATGCGCGGACACAAAAATCCACAAACAACTTACAAAAGGACACTAATGGCAGAAACGCAAAAAGATAACACTAAACTCGCACAAAAGCTTGAACAAGCGATAGAAAATTACAATCTCGAGCAGTTAAAAGAGATTTTGCACACAATGGAAGTAGAGAAAATAAAACTAAACAGCATAACGCTTGGAAAAAATCAATCAGTTTTTGGCTTTGCCTTGTATTCTATGGTCCATACAAGTAGCATTTGGAAGAAATGCAGAGAGCGATATGAGCCGCTCATCTCTGTGCTTTTAGAATTAGATGCGATTGAAGATTCAAAAGATTTAGAAGATGCGGAAATTTTAGAATTTATCATTAGGGAAATGCCGCATTTGGTGGTTTTATATGTCAAAAAAGGTCTTATTTTACATCGGGAGATTCTAATCCAAGGATATTTGCCCGAAGAAGATCATGGCGTGTTTAATCTCCTTGCTTTTGCGGTGGTAATGGACGCGTATTGGTGTTTAAATAATCCAAATGAGCCAAATTCTCACAGGGAGCTTATCAAGGTGCTTTTGGAATCTGGCGTAAATCCCAATGAAGTCGCACTTACGCAAGAGGATTTCAGGGACAATCGCGGCAAGGGTGCGATATACTACACATTATCCTACAATGAGACACTTCTACCACTTTTACAACAATATGGCGCAACAGATGAGGATATATTCTTAGCTGTGATGAGTTGCTCGCCCAAAAAGCAAGAGAAATATTTAGAATCTTATATGAATAAGGTGGATATAAACTATATCAGCTATGACAGCGCACTACATAGGGTGAAGAATCTTGCTTTAGCGCAACGTCTTATTGATAAGGGCGCAAATGTGAATGCGCAAAATATCAATGGTCAAACACCTCTAATGGCACACTATCACGATGTAGATATGTGGAAACTCTTACTTGATAATGGCGCAGATATACGCATCAAGGACAATGTGGGCGATACACTCGCATTTTATACCTTAAAACGTGAGTGGGATGGTAGAGATGGCGATATGAGCTTTTTAAAGACCCTAAAACTCCTCATAGCAAATGGGCTAGATGTCAATGAATGCGACAAAGACGGGCATAGTTTGCTCTACCTCGCCGAAGAGAGAATATTTGAAGAATCAAGTGAATTTTTGCGAGAAAATGGGGCAAAAATGACGCAAATTGATGAACAATTACAAAGAGAAAAAAATAAAAATAAAGAGTTAGTTGAAGTGCTTTCTAGCTGTATAGTTGCACCAAAAAAGGAATTAGAATCCTTAAAAGCAAAAGTCCTTGCACTTATTGAAAAAGGTGCGGTGATAGATGAAGAAAAGATAAAAGAGCTAGAAGTTTATGTTAGCGATTTAGAGCAGGAGTATTGGGACGATAGAGCCGTGTATGCAGGACGCAGCGTGAAAGACAGCGAGGAATATAGACTTTTGCAAGTTTTAAAAAAGTTTCACAAAGCAAAAGACAAGACAAAGGCATTTGATTCACTCTTTATGCCCGTTACAAAATCTAAGGGCGTAACTCATCAGCCACAAAATAGGGCAGAGCTTAAAAAACCTCGTAAAAGATAAAAAGATTTACTTAGGTGATATTGATGTGAGTAAAGTAAGAGACTTTACCAGTTTATTTGAAAAGAGCAGGAGAAAGGATTTTAGTGGGATAGAATCTTGGGAGACAAGCCACGTAACGACTATGAGAAAGTGCTTTTGTGGTGCAGTTCATTTCAATGAAAATATAGAATCTTGGAATGTCTCAAAGGTAAAAAATATGAGCCAAATGTTTATGGCTACAGATACTTTCAATCAGCCATTAAACAAATGGGATACTTCAAGCGTTACGAATATGAGCGAAATGTTTGAATCTGCCACAAGCATCAACCCCTTGATAAATGGCAGGTGAGAAGTGATTGCGATGTGAGGTATATGTTTGAAGGAACGCCTTTAGAAAACAATCCGCCCAAGTGGTATAAGGAAAGAGTAGATAAGAAATAAGTATAATCCCTTAACATAATATTCTTTATTGCAAAGCCTTTGTAGCAATGTCTTTTGCAAGATTTAAAGCTTGTGAGATTTTGTCTATATCTTTACCTCCAGCAGTGGCAAAGTCATCTCTGCCCCCGCCATTGCCTCCTAATTCTTGTGCAACTTGTTTTACCCAAGCTCCTGCTTTAAGAGGTGCATTTTTTACCCCTGCTACAATACTTATTTTATTATTAGATTCACTAAGAAGCAAAATGGCTACACTTTCACTTTCGTTTTTGCTTCTATCAATAATTTCTTTTGCCTCATTTGCACTTACAGAATCAAGTTTGAGCACAATCAGCCTCACACCATTTATCTCCTCATAATCGAGACTTTTTACACTTTGTTTTGCTTTGTTTGCTTTCTCTTTTGCCTCATTTAACTGCATTTTTATTTTTTCAATACCCTGCAAAATATCTTGTGCTTTTAAAGATTCTCTTGCCCTACTTAGTTCAAGCAAAGCATTCTTGCCATAATGATATGCTGCATTCCCACACACTGCTTCAATGCGGCGCACACCACTACTTACACCAGATTCTTTTACGATATAAAAACTACCAATTTCAGCAGTGTTATTCACGTGAATCCCACCGCATAACTCAATAGAATCTCCAAAGCTCACTACACGCACCCTCTCTCCATATTTTTCGCCAAAAAGTGCTTTTGCACCTTTTTCTTTTGCTTCTTTGATGTTCATAGTCTCACATTTTTGATGACTTGCTTTTAGAATCTGCTCATTGACAAGATTTTCAATGTGTGTAACCTCATCATTTGTCAAAGCCTTTGGGTGAGAGAAATCAAAGCGCAAACGATGCGGCTGCACAAGGCTACCTGCTTGAGCAATATGACTCCCTAACACTTGGCTTAGTGCAAAATGCAGCAAGTGCGTAGCCGAGTGATGCTTGGCGATTTCAAATCGCATAGAATCTACTTCTGCCATAACTTCTTGCCCTACTTTTAAAGCACTTAAAACTTCGATTTGAGAGAGATTTAATCCAAAAAATTTCTGTGTATCAAGCACTTGTGCAAACTTCTGTGTTTGGATAGATTCTAAAGATTTATTTGTAGAATATAATGCGCCTTTATCACCCACAGGACCGCCGGATTCAGGATAAAAAGGCGTAATATCAAGCATCACCCAACCTTGAGAGCTAGGGCTTAGAGTATCCACCATTTTAAATTGAGAATCAAGCAAGGCTTTAATCTTGCAAGTTTCTTTATTGCTCTCATAGCCAACAAATTTATTTTCTCCAAACTTGCTTAAAAGCACATTGAAATCACCCTCTTTTAAAGCGTCCCCGCTACCTTTCCAACTCGCTTTAGAGCGACTTTTTTGCTCATTCATACATTGCTCAAAAGCTTGCATATCCACTTGTATATGCCTTTCTCGCAGCATATCTTGAGTTAAATCAAGTGGAAAACCATAGGTATCATAAAGCTTAAATGCTACCTCTCCACTAAAAAATATCTCTTGTTTTTTACTAGAAGCTACACTTTGCAGATTCTCTAGCTCTGTATTAAATAATACCATTCCAGATTCTATGGTTTCAAAGAATCTCTCTTCCTCTGCTCTACATTGCTCTTTAATCGCTCTCTTGCGCTCTTGTAAATAGCTATAATGCTCACCCATACATTCACATACCACACCCACAACTTCATATAAAAATGGCTTTTTAAGCCCTAATAAATAGCCGTGTCGCACTGCTCGGCGTAAGATTCTGCGCAAAACATAGCCGCGTCCCTCTTTATCAAAATTCACCCCTTGTGCGAGGAGAAATGCTACACTTCGTGCGTGGTCAGCTATCACGCGAAAAGAAGCTTGAATATTTTTTATTTCAACAATCTGTGCTTCTTGCAAATCAAGTCTATCAAAAATTTCATCATCTCCATAATATGTTTTATGTGTAAGTTTTTGAAGACATTGCATTAGAGGTGCAAAAAGGCTTGTATCAAAATTATTTATCTTGCCCTCTTTAAGTGCAATGACGCGTTCTAGCCCCATACCTGTATCAATGCTAGGCTTTGGCAAAGGTGTTCTCACACCATCTTTTTGCTCAAACTGCATAAAGACAAGATTCCATATTTCTAAGAATCTATCTCCCTCGCCGCCAAAATAATCCTCTTTGGTATGAAAATATTTCTCGCCTTGATCTACATAAATTTCACTGCAAGGTCCGCAAGGTCCGCTATCACCCATTTGCCAAAAATTATCCTTATCGCCCATTCTTTTAATACGACTTGGCTCAATGTGTTCGCACCACAGCTCATAAGCTTCATCATCGCTCTCGTGGATTGTTACATATAGCACAGACTTATCAAATTTGAGAATCTGAGTTACAAACTCCCAAGCATACGCGATTGCTTCTTTTTTAAAATAATTGCCAAAGCTAAAATTACCAAGCATTTCAAAAAGCGTATGATGTCGTGCCGTGTAGCCAACATTTTCTAAGTCATTATGCTTCCCACCTGCACGGATACACAGCTGTGAGCTTGTAGCACGAGGTGGTGTGGGGATTGGAATCTTGCCTGTAAAAATATCCTTAAATTGCACCATACCCGCATTTGTAAAAAGCAAACTTGCATCATCTGGCACAAGTGGCATAGAATCATAAATTTTGTGAGATTTAGAAGCAAAAAAATCAAGATATTGCTGCCTAATATCATACTGCGCCATAAAAATCCTTTATTGACATAAAATATACTCCATATTATAGCTAAAACTTTAATCCTAAAAAGTATATCGCACATTGAGGCTTAAAGAAGGATTGCCTTGTAAATCCGTATCAACATTTGGCATAATCATTGTATTTTTAGGCATATACTTATTTGTAAAAATATATGAAAATCCCCACGCAAGCAGTGCGCCCACACTCACTTGCAATACAGAATGCTTCTTTGCCTCAACTCTTGAAGCAGCAGTAAGGACAGCTAAGATTCCAACAGGAATAGCAGGTTTCCACCCATAACGATAATACACATATCCAGCTGCACTAAAAGCCCCTGCTGAATGTCCGCTTGGCATACCTTGATAATTATCACAACAAGGACGTTTAGCAAAAGCTACACTATTACCATTTTTATGCGCGGTGTTAAAACCATATTTAATACCCTCTACAACAAGTTGTGTGCTTAAAGTGCCAAGTGCAAGCTCTCCCGCACCCTCATAATCTTCAATCGCTACAGATACAATCATCACATAAATAGGCAAAAATCTAAAAGCATCGCCAAATTGCTCAAATTGACTTTCTCTTGCTTGCACTGGGGGGGGGGAAGCAAAATAAAAGATTAAGAATGCAAATTGCATAAAAACATATCGCCACATAAAATTCCTTAAATCATACAAAATAAAATGCTATTATAAGATTCTATCCTTAAACTGCACCTTGTGCAAAATTATAATTTAGAGCATACTGCACTGCGTTAAAATAGCTTTGCAAACTAATACTACTTCCTTTTTTATATGCCCTATCATATGCCACGCCGTGATCTACTGAAGTGCGAAGTATAGGGAGATTTAAGCTCACATTGATACTCTCTTCAAAATAAAGTGCCTTAAGTGGAGCTAACCCCACATCGTGATACATACTCACAAAATACCGATATTTTTGCCTATTAAATGGTGAAAATGCACTATCAGGTGGATATGCACCAAAAAATACCTCTTTATGTAATTGCATATTTGCTTCTTGCACTGCGAAGCTAATATCTCTATCCTCATTCCCCATAATACCCTCATCTCCACAATGTGGATTAAGCCCTAGCACACAACAAGGCTCATTTAAAGAAATAGCCTTAGCAAAGCGCACAAGAAATTCTCTCACCCCCTCCTTGCTTACAAGCCTACTCACCTCACTTAATGCGATATGGTCAGTAAAAAGTGCGACAAACAAAGATTCACAGCCTAGCATCATAATGCTTTGTGCTTGAAAATATGAGGAGAGCGCATCAGTATGCCCAATATAGCTAATTCCAGCCTTTTGCCACGCTTTTTTATGGATAGGCAAGGTTACCAACGCCGCACATTCACCACTTTTGGTAAGATTCACACCTTGTATAAAGCTTTGGTAGCTATACACACCACTTCGTGAGCTTACTAAGCCCGGTGTGATGAGATTCTGCAAATCATAATCAAAATCCCCTACACACTGCATACCTAAGGGTATAGGATAACCTAAAAGCGCACTTGCAGATTCTAAAACTTCCCTATGAGTGCAATAAAGTGGCTCACACCATTGCACAATATGATGATGCGCTCTTAATGCGATTTCAAGCCCTATGCCATTGACATCACCAATGCTAATAGCTATCTTTGGCACATTGCCTCTCTCATTTGAATAATCGCACGCTCTAACCCTACAAACACAGCCCTTGCAATAATACTATGTCCGATATTTAATTCACTAATTTGTGGAATCTGCGCTATTTTCCCTACATTCTGATAATTTAGTCCGTGTCCTGCAAAGCATTCAAGGGTGCGAGTGTCTATGCTAGAAGTAGCCAGTTTGGCACATTGTGTAATATCATCAAGTGTATGTGTCATCTCCTCATATATCTCTTGAGGAGCAAGTTTCAAAGATTTGATAGAACGATGTGTGCGAGAAAGATTGCTATAAGCCATAAGATGCAAATTCGCATATCTTCCTGTGTGAAGCTCAACTGCTTGTGCTCCAAGCTCACGCGCAAGAAAAATTGATTCTTTTTTAGAGTCAATAAAAAGTGCTGTGGCGATGCCATAAGATTCAAAAGTTTTAAGCACATCACGAATGGTATCATAATGAGATTCTATATCTAGCCCACCCTCTGTGGTAACTTCCTCTCGTTTTTCAGGCACAAGCGTAATACGTTGTGGTGCAAGAGCACAAAGGTAATCAATAATCTTCTCATCAAGGGCAGATTCTATATTTACAGGTAATGGACTTGATTGGACAATGCGTTTTACATCACTATCGTGGATATGTCGTCTATCTTCACGCAAGTGCAATGTAATTTGATGCGCTCCTGCATTTTTGGCAATAAATACTGCTTCAAGTGGGTCAGGCTCATAAATAGCCCTTGCTTCACGCAAGGTTGCAATATGGTCAATATTCACACCTAATCGCATAAACATATCTGCTCCTTCTTAATAATCTTATTTTATTCTTTCTATCCACAAATAATTTATCTTTCCATTGCTACAACGCCGCTTCTTATAATTTCTTTTGGATTAAATACCCTAATAGCTGTGATAAAATGACTAATGGCAGAGGGTTTATCTGTCGCCATAACAATAACATATTTGTCATTGGCATTTGTAATCTTGCCATTATATGCCTTACAAAGAGTTTCAATATCCGCTAATCGCTCACCAATAGGAATTTTCACAAGCACTGATTCCATTTCAAGTAAATTATCACTTGAAATGACATTCATCACAGGAATAAGCTTGTGAAGCTGCTTAATAATCTGCTCAATCACAACTTCCGAGCCTTGCGTAACTATGGTTATGCGAGAGAGATTGCTATTAGGAATTGGCGCGGTTGTAAGAGATTCTATATTATAGCCTCGCGCAGAAAAAAGCCCTGAAATTCTTGCTAAAACGCTATGCTCATTAATCACATTGATACAAATACTCTTTTTTAATTCTCTAGCTTTTGTTTCCATTATTGCTCCTCTTTTTTAAAGGATTTATCCTCACTTGAGAGAATCATTTCATAAATTGCCCCTCCTGTTGGGACCATTGGCAACACATCTTCATATCTATCTATTATGACTTCAATAAATGCCACTTTTTTAGAATCTAATGCTTTTGTCAATGCTTCATCAAAATCACATTTACGTTCCACTCTAAAACCTACACCACCAAAAGATTCTATAAGTTTGATGAAATCAGGCTGCAAAGTTAAGTCTGTATGGGAAAAACGATGCTCATAAAAAAAGCTTTGCCATTGTCGCACCATTCCTAAATAATTATTATTTAAAATAATATTTACAAGAGGCACTCCATACGCAACACAAGTCATTAGCTCTTGAATATTCATTAAAATTGAACCATCACCTGTAATATTGATAATCGTCTTGTCCTCACAAGCAAGCTTTGCCCCAAGTGCTGCGGGTAAGCCATAGCCCATTGTTCCGAGTCCTCCACTACTCAAAAACTGACGTGGAAAGCTGAAAGGATAAAATTGTGCTGCCCACATTTGATGCTGCCCTACATCAGTTGTAATAATTGCACTATCACCCAAACGCTCCCCAAGCCTTTGAATCACCCATTGTGGTTTAATAGAATCAACACTATCTTCAAAACCCATAGGGTGCTTAAGCGCATAAGAGCGTAAATGTTCTTTCCATTCCATAATTTTTTGCGTTTCATAACCACTTAATTCAATCATCATATCTGATACAATATGCTTTAAATCCCCAACAATAGGATAATCCACTGCTACAATTTTACCAATAGAGCTCGGGTCTATATCAATATGCGCAATTTTTGCATTTTTTGCAAATTCACTTAACTTACCTGTAACCCTGTCATCAAAACGCGCTCCAAAGCATACTAATAAATCACATTCGCTTATCGCCATATTTGCAGCATAACTTCCGTGCATTCCAAGCATTCCAAGCAAATTTTCATCATCATATCTTAATACTCCTCTTGCAAGGAGCGTTTCCGCGCAAGGAATCCCTGTGCAATGCACAATTTCACGGATAATTTCACTTGCATTTGAAAGGATTGCGCCACCACCAATGTAAAATAAAGGCTTTTTAGCACTATGAATAGCCTCACAAAGTCTTTTTATTTGACGAGGATTACCCTTAATGGTAGGCTTATAACTTTGCAATGCAATAGATTCTGGATAGTCAAATGTTCCTAAAGTGCCTGTAATATCTTTTGGAATATCAACAAGCACGGGACCTTGTCTTCCACTACGAGCAATATAAAAAGCCTCTTTGAGGATTCTAGGTAGCTCTGCAATATTGCGCACTAAAAAATTATGCTTTGTGCAAGGACGCGAAATGCCCACCGCGTCAATTTCTTGAAACGCATCAGTGCCAATTTGTGTAATAGGCACTTGTCCGCTAATTATCACAAGTGGAATAGAATCTGTATAAGCTGTGGCGATACCTGTAATAGCATTTGTAAATCCCGGACCTGAAGTGATAATGGCTACACCCACCTCTCCGCTACTACGCGCATAACCATCAGCCGCGTGAGTTGCACCCTGCTCGTGTCGTGTAAGAATATGTGAAAAATAATTTTGTTTATAAATCTCATCATAAATATGCAAAACTGCACCACCCGGATAGCCAAAAACAACCTTTACACCCTCTAAATGTAAGGCTTCTATCACCATTTGCGCACCCGTTAGTTGTTTCATCACAAAACCCCTTTCTGCTTTGTCGCTTATTGTATTAATAAAAACTGCAAATCATATCCAAACAATTCTAAAGTAAAAATTTAAGCCTTAAATAAACTCTCTTAATAGCTCATTTTTCCCTTGATTACATTACTTTATGATACAACTTTTATTCTAGGGTTTCTCTTTTAAATAATAAACTCCCTTGCTTTTTATAAAAATTATAGGATTATGTAATCAAATCCTACCTAGATGATTGAGATGGTGTTTGTTCTAATGCCTTTTTTGCGCGTTCCACTCCATTTTTCCATAGCCTATGCCTATGCAAAATATACTTTGCGCTTACTTTTCCGCTAAACATTCCACTAAACAAAGGACGATTTGCCTTAAAAATAAACGCGGCTAAATGCCCAATAATTGCCAAAATCATCAAAAACATTCCCAAATTATGCAGCTGCGTAACCCAAAACATTACTCCCTCACTTAGATTAAATCCCGCTAGGTTTTTATAGGTTTTTATCATTCCTGTAATGACCAAAAGCAAAATCACCATCGCAATTCCCGCATAAGCAAGTCTTTGCTCGGGTAAATATTTCTCACTTGGTGGCTCTTCTCCTTTAAACAACATTGCCTTAATCACAGCAATACTTTTACCAAAATCGCCCTTTTTAGGGAGAATATCAAACTCCTTGCGCCCAAAGTGAAACATCAAATGGAATCCCACAAAGAATAATAAAGCAATCGCAAACACATAATGCACAACCAAAGAGATAGAATAATCCCCGCTCCAAGCCATTAAAGGCAATTCATTGAGCATATAACGCTTACTGATTGGCATTTGCAAGATTCCGCTAAAAATAAGCCCAAAAATGCTGATTGCAACGCCCCAATGCACGATTCTATTTTGCGCACTTTGCCGTGTTATTTTTACTTCTTTCATTTACTCTCCTTTTTATCGGCTCTATTTGCCTTTGCCACAGCAATACCTCCTGCGACAACTCCTACAAGAGGGGCTAAAAGCACACTTTTAATCAAAGCAGAATCCTCACTCACAAAGTTTTTAATCTCTAAATTCATATGCGGAATCCCCATTTTTTGCGGTTGCTCTTGTGTGAAATTGTGTTTTGCATTTAAAGATTCTTGTATGCTTTCAAAAGACACAGGCGAGACATAAAAGGTGGAAGTGCCGCCATTTTGCTTATCTCCATAGAGATAAGTCCCCTCTTTCTCTCCCTTATATGCTTGTGCTAACGCCTTAGCCTTTTGCAATATCTCTTCTCTATCTCCAAAAATTATAGCTTTTTTAGGACATTGCACCTCACAGGCTGGTTTTTGATTTTTTGCTAACAAATCCGCACAGCCATCGCATTTATACATTGCCCCTCCACCTGCAAGTTTGGGTGCGATTTTCAAATAGATTCCAACTCCCGCTTGTCTTTGTGGAATCCCCCAAGGGCATACATCTCTACATTTTGCACCGCCAAAGCAATACTCATCATCAATTTTTACCGCACCATTAGAATCCTTAGAAATCACGCCAAAGGGACAGAGCTTTTGACAAGTCGGGTCATCGCAGTGCATACACCTTCTAGGCACAAAAATCTCCCTATCCTCAACCTTTAGAGATTCCACATAAGTCCAATTATAAGGCGTTAGTCGCTTGATATTTTCTCTATTTTTAGAGTAATCCTCATAGACTTTTCGTGGGAAATAATAGGGAATCTCCGCTATGGGTTCGGGGAAATTTGTCATATTTTTTGCTTTACACGCAGAGACACAAGCGGGAATCTCCCTATCTCTGCACCCATCACACAATCCCAAATCTATAATGGAAGCCATTTTGTATTGAAGATTGTGTGCGGGAATAGAAGCTTTAGAATCTGCGGGTTGTGCCGCATTCACACTCACCGCACTCACACTTGCCACGCCTAGAAACTTTAAAAAGCTCCTACGCGATGAATTTGTTTGATTGTTTTCTTTAGTTTTTTCCATATTTTTAACCTTGATTTCACCTTAAAATATGGAAGTATATAAAATTACAAAGAATTTAAAAGTGATATTATCACAATTTACACTAAGAAAACTTGTCCTCTTTGATTGCTTTATTTTGGCTTTGAATCTGCATAAATCCACTTGCAATTTTGTTTTTTTTTTTTTTTGATAAAATACGAGTTTGGAAATTACATAAGAAAAAAGGAGAGGGAATGAGTTTGAAACCAAAAGATAAAAATATTGCCGAAGTATTTAAGCAAGTTGATTATGAAATTGATTTTTATCAGAGAGAATACAAATGGAATGATAAAGAACTGCACTATAAACCTGTGCAGTCTTTACTTGAATATATATTTTATCGTTTTAATTTGGACTACAAGAAAGATTTAGATCCAACACCAGAAAATCTTAATAACTATGAATGGTATTATTTAAACACTTACATTACCAATGAAATTAATGGTAAAAAATTTATTGTTGATGGACAACAAAGACTTACTACCCTTACATTAATTCATATTGTACTTTTTCATCTCGCAAAAGAGTATCAACTTCCAGATAATCTTATAGATACATTGCAAAGGTCAATCTATGACTCAACTGATTTTGGAGTATGTTATTGTATGGGGGTCGGTGATAGAAAAGAAGCAATAGAAAATCTATTCAAAAATAATCTGTCAAATCTTAAAGATAAAAGCCAATATGCAAGTTTGTCTGAAAGAAATATTTATGAAAATTATCAAATTATCGTTAAGTTTTTAAAGAAAGAGATTTTAAACAATGAAGATATAAAAAATAAACTCCATTTTTTTATTCTTTATTTTAGAAATAAAATCTACTTAATAGAAATTCAGATTCAAAAAAGTAAAGATGTGCCTATGGTATTTGAAGTTATCAATGATAGAGGTATTCCACTTGAGCCTTACGAAATTCTTAAAGGTAAGATTCTTGGGCAAATTGATAAAAAAGAAATTCAAAAATATTTAAAGATTTGGGACAAACAAACCAATCAATTAGCAGAATACTTTGAAGATCATATTGATTTCTTTTTTAGTGATTATTTTAAAAGCAAATTTGCCGATAATCCAAATCAATATGATGAATTAGGTAATGAAAAATATTGTAGAGTTATATTTAATGATGAATTTAATCAAAAAATTAACCTAAAACATAATCCAAAAGAAGTTAAAAAATTTATAGAATACGACTTTTTATACTATTCACAAGTTTATGTTTTGCTTTTAAAGAAATATTGGGAATATGACAAAGATTATCAAAACATATACTTTAATAAATTAAATGACATAGATAAACAATTCCCACTTATTCTTTCTGCCCTCACTTTTAATGACACGCAAGAAAGTGAAAAAATAAATCTTGTTGCAAAATTATTTGATAGGAACTTTGTAATTCTCAACCTCACTAATAGCTATAATTCAAACAGGTTCAATGACTCTATGATTAACTTAATAATAAACATTAGAAATAAAGATTTTGAGAGTATAAAGGCTTCATTTGATAAACAACTTTTAAAAGATATAGCCTACTCAAAAAACCTTGATAATATTCAAGAGCCTTTCCAATACGAGTTTTTTAAAAATGTCGGATATGAAAATTTAACTAAAAAATTTTTGCGTTATTTTTTTGCAAGAGTTGAACATTATCTTGCTGAAAACTCTAATCAAACTGTTAAAAGTTACAAAGAGTTGGTAGAACAAGGTGGTAAAAATGCTTACCATATTGAACACATATTGTCAAATAATGAAGAAAATTTAAAATTATTTAATGATGAGGAAGAATTTAGAATCCAAAGAAATCGTTTGGGTGGTTTGTTGCTTTTTAAAGGCAAGGATAATCAATCTTCAAGCAATGAAACTTATCAAGAAAAACTATGTTCTTATGGTGTAAGTGGCACACTTTTTTCACAAACCCTTATAGAAAATTTCTATAAAAGCAATGTAGATTTTAAGCAATTTATTCAAAGAGAATGTCTTAATTTTAAACCTTACAATAAATTCGGCAAAGATGAGGTTGAGCAAAGACAACAGCTTTTGTTTGAAGTTGCAAAAAAAATTTGGTTGTGTGATTAATTTTTTGATAAAATGCAGGATTAGCAAAAAGGAGGGTTGATGATGAGAATCATATTAATTTGTTTGGGCGTGTTTTTTATATCGGGTTGTGCGGTGTTAAAACCTGTAGAAGCTAAGAGGTTTGGTGATGTAAGTGCGTATCAATTTGTTTTTATTTCACCAACACAAACTTTGAGTTCTGGCACAGGTGGTGGCTATATAGGATATGGCACAAGTGGAGGATTTTCCTATATGGCATCTAAAAGCATTAATCCTGCAGATGTTATCTCTGGTATTTTAATGAAAAAAGGATTTGTTGTTGTAGAGAACATTACTAATCCAACCCAAACACTAATAGTCAAATATGGGCAAGGCGACAAAAGAGAAGTATTAGGGGGATTAGGAGGCTATACCCTTGAAGTATCTATTCAGATTCTAAATGCCACAACTCAAGAACCATTATTCCTTTGCACTGCTGAAGGACAAGGAAGCACAGAAACTGATGACATAAGAGAAGCAATTACAAGATGTTTGCAAGAATTATAGAATCTTATAAACACAGAGAATACGACTAAAACTAGGGACACCCAATGCGCTACTTCATAGCTATAGCGTCAAAACCCTATTGAAATAGGACAAGCAGGGGGATTTTGCCAATTCTAACATAAAATTATCTTTGGCAAAGTCGCACCGCTTAAAAAACGAAGCAAAGGATTCTTAATGCAAAATACAATCTGTCAAAGTTGCGGTATGCCCCTTAATTCAAAGGAACAAATGGGTTTAGAAAAGGACGGAAGCGTGAGCCGTGATTATTGCAAGTATTGCTATGAAAAAGGCGAATTTATCCATAAAGTCTCACTGCAAGAGTATATACAAATGTGCTCAATGTATGGCGCACAAGCAGGAATGAGCAATGAACAAATGAAAGCACACTGCACCAAGTTATTCCCGACACTAAAAAGGTGGCAAACTTCTTAAAAACAAACTCCAACGCCTACATTCCAAGCATTCCATTAAAATCATTTTCAATCTTTAGTATATCTAGAGCACCCGCAATCTGTCCGCGATGATGTGTCGCGTGGTTTAAAAGCGCAAGTATAAGGAATCCGCGAGATTTTTTAAACTCCACACCCGGAAAAGTAAGCGTTTCAATACTTTTAAAATCCTCCATAGATTCTATTAATTCTATCATTTTGCTATCTACCTTACTTCGCAATGCCTCAAACGCGCTTATATCCTCATAGATTGCACTTTGTAGCCTATGCTCTGGGCTAAGAGTTTGCAAAATCTCCTCCACACCCTCTAAAGGCTTAGGTGCAAATGCGCTAAACCTGCCCAAAACAATGCCAATATCGCCACAGAGAATATGCTCTGCCATTTGCATCACACTCCCATAATACAACCCACAATTCTTATAAAGCACTTCCTTTGGAATTTTTTTAAAAGTCGCAAACATATTTGCATTTGCAAACTGATTATATTGCGCCTGAAGCAATAAAGTCTCTTTCATTTTTTCTCCTTTTTATATAAAATCTGTGCCATTATACCATTTAGAATCTACACTTTAATAATTGGTAATCTTGCAAAAATTGCGCTTTATGCAAAAATGAGAAATTTCCACTGCGTCAGTCGCTATTGACTTTACATATAAATTCGCTAAAATAAGTATTTCAAATTTTATACTTTTAAGGAGTAGTAAATGCTAAAAAAGTTAGCGATTTTGGCTTTAGGTGCAACTCTCGCACTATTTTTTGTTGGCTGTGGTGAAAAATCGCCAAAAGATGTAGCAGTATCTTTTGTAGAAGATGTATATAAGGGCAATGGTGATAGTCTCATTAAATATGTGCATCTACCTGAAGCGCAAAAAGCAGGGGCAAAAGAATTGATTGAGGGCAAGCTTAAGGCTGGTGCAGAAATGGCAGAAGAAACAGCTAAGGAAGCAGGTGGTTTAAAAAATATTGAGGTTATATCTGAAGAAGTCAATGAAAAAAATGCAACTATTAAATTACGCGCAAATTTCAAAAATGGTGAAAGCAAAGATGAGTATGTAAAACTCATAAATGTCGATGACAAGTGGAAAGTTAAACTCTAAAAGATTCTATATTTGCGCATCAAGTGCCATTGTAAGCATTGTAGCACTATCTGCTATAATGCTATTTTTTATGTCTCCCACCTCTATAACTTCCACACTTTTACATAAAAATTTACACTCACTCCCTACACTTGAAGTAGGTGATATTATTTTTCGAGAAGGCATAGGCGTAGAAAGCATTATCATTCAAAAACTAAGCAAACACAACTATACGCACATTGGTTTAGTCATTAGCACAAAACCTATCATCATTCTTCACGCTACGCCTGATGACAATCCCAAAAAACCAAATCAAGTAATTCTAAGCTCTTTTGATGAGTTTCTCTCGCACGCGCAGCATATCGCAGTTAAACGCTTTTCTTTTAGTCCAACTACACGAGAGCAAATCGCCTCACAATCAATACTTTGGCTTGGCAAACCATTTGTGCTTCATACAGATCCAAATGCGCTATATTGCACTACATTGCTTGAGCGGATTCTATCACCCTTTGTTACATTGAATCTAGTCTATGATACTATTGATGTTCCTGCCTTTAGAGGTGCATATCTCTTTCCAAAAGCCTTTTTTGAAGATACACATTCCACGCTCATTTATGAAAGCAAAACACATTTATAGAATCTAGCTATTTTCTCCCATATTTAATCCCATTTTCCCCGGATTGAGAATATTATTTGGGTCAAATGCTTTTTTGATACGAGCAAATAAACTCATTTCTGCCTCACTAAAAGCTAATCGCATAAAAGGTGCTTTTGATAAACCTATGCCGTGTTCGCCACTTAATGTCCCCTCTAAAGCAATAGCAATTTTAAAAATCTCCTCAATACACTCATAACCTTTCTTAAGCATAGCTTCATCTTGTGGGTCTGGCACCATTACATTAACATGCACATTGCCATCTCCTGTATGTCCAAAGCAAGGAATCTTAAAATTATATTTTTCACTTAGTTGTGTTATACGCGATAAAAGTTCAGGAAGCGCAGAACGAGGCACGGTAATATCTTCATTAAGCTTTTTCTTACCATAGATTGTAATACTTTGGCTCACATTACGCCTTGCAAACCACAGATTCTGCGCTTCTGTATCATTTTGGGCAATTCTAAAATCAATACAACCATTTTCCTTGAATTTTGCCGATAAAACTTCAAGCTGAAAATCAAGTTGTTGCTGCAAATCCCCATCGACTTGAGTAATGAGAATTGCTCCTGCATCTATGGGTAAGCCTTTAGCAAATCGCTCCTCCACCGCTCGAATGCTTAAATTATCCAAGAACTCCATTGCCACAGGCGTAATGCCACTTGCCATTGTTTTATATACCGCATTCATAGCAGATTCTATACTCGTAAATACACCCATTGCCGAGCGTGAAAATTTTGGTTTTGCAATGAGTTTAAGTGTGATTTCAGTAATCACAGCAAGACTTCCCTCACTTGCTATTAAGATTCCTGCGACATTAAAACCTGCAACATCTTTAATTGTTTTTTTTCCTGCACGGATTATATCTCCATTTGGAAGCACTGCACGCAATGCCATAACATAATCCTTTGTAATGCCATATTTTGCCGCACGCATACCACCTGCATTTTCGCTGACATTGCCTCCCAATGTGCTATATTCTTGGCTTGCTGGGTCTGGTGGGTAGAATAAACCTTTTGCCTCTACAGCTTCTTGAAACATTTTATTGACTACGCCGGGCTGCACGCGCGCAATAAGATTTTTTTCATCAATTTCTAAAATCTTATTAAAATGTCGCTCTAAAGCTAAAACAACCCCGCCATTTACTGGCAAAGCTCCACCGGTAAAGCCACTCCCTGCACCTCGCGGTATAATTGGAATCTTATGCGTATTGCAATAAGCTAAAATTGCACTTACATCTTGTTCATCGCGCGGAAAAACAACTGCTTCGGGTTCATATCTTTCTCTTGTGGCATCATAGCAATATGCTACCAAATGTGCCTTATCATCATAACAATTCTCTTCTCCAACAATATGCTTTAAAGCCTCAATATGGGATTTATCTAGCATAGCCACTCCTTCATTAATTTGTGCCTGTAAGTTTCTCAAATAATTTCAAACTCGGACCCAGCAAATTATCATAATAAGAAAAATATTGACGCGATTGTTTTGAGCGCAATTTGCTTGCGAGTGAGCCTGTATCTATATTAGGAATGCGTGAAAAAAATGGTGCTTGTGTGCTTTCAAGCTGTGGTTTTTCAAAGGGTAGCACTTCAAGAATACTAAAACTTTGACAATCAAGCACATTAACACCATTGGAAGCAAAAATATACACTAAACCCACGCTATAAATACTACAAAATGCACTCAAATGTTTAGGCTTTGGGTCATTAATGCCATCTTTTGCTAAAAATGCGGCAAACATATCAATATGCAAAAAATGCGTTTGATTATGTGGAGGCAAACTCTCATTGTAGGCAAGAATTTGATTATAACTCATCTGATCTGGTGCTATGACTATGGCTTTATTATAGAATCCACCAAATAGCACCTCATCGCCTTCTTTAGGTGTAGCCATAGGCGTAGGGAGATATTTTTGTTCAATGCTTGTAAAAGGTGTGTATTTTGCATAAGCAATATTATCTTGAATCTGCGCAATCAAGACATTAGCAATAATCACATTATAGCCCTCTTTATGTGTGATAACAATACCACTTTGCCCTACTTTTAGATTCCTTGCAGGAAAGCTTACATCTTTTGCACTCACTTCGCTAATGCGCTCTTTTATGGGAGTTGTATCAAGTCCATAAAGCAAGCTTGCACACATCAATCCCAATAAAACTCGCATTATATCATTCATCATTGCTCCTTCAAGTCTTGTGCTTCTCTTTATTTTGCCATATTTACTTGTGATTTCAATTGCTCATAATGACGCAAAAACCATAACGCACCAAAAGCCAAACCAGGCGTTTTAGTAATACTCAAATTATACACAAACTCTTCCACTTCACTTGCTCTTATAAGCACAGATTCTATAACCTCGCCATCAACGCCACCACCTGCATTTACCCTATCATCTTCATCTATGCACGCATAAAATAATGTTTGCTTCGCACCGCTATGTCCTACTGCTGTGGAAAAAGTCGTAATGAGCTCAAGTGAATCTACCTTGTATCCACATTCTTCTAACACTTCTTCTTGTGCAATTTGTTTTAAACTTTTACCTACCTTATCTACCAATCCAGCGCATAACTCATAAGTATAACCCAAAGTTTGAATATGTGAATCTACGCATTTTAAGGAACTTTCATCAGGGAGCATTCTTGCAAATACCGCAGGACGAAATTGCTTCACAAAAAGCAGACTATCCTCCTGCTTGTGATAAAGCACAATAGCCACAGAATCTAAACTTTGAATAAAATCCCACGAGCGTGCTTTTCCATTCTCATTATAAAGCATACGGCGAGGCTTAACATAAATAGAATCTACGCATTCGCAAAAACTTACATTGCTAATGCTTGATACATCTTTCATAATGCGTTAGCCTGTGTCTGCGTAGATATATCCTGCTGCCCTTGTATAGACACTTCTATCTCTCCTGGCAAATTAAAATCTTCATTAGGAGTAATTGCATTCACACTCCTATTCAATGCATTTTGCAAATAAGGCATAAAGTGTTCTGTTAGGGCGATAAAGGATTCTTTTTCTTTACCTTGTAATTCTTTGCTTACAGCTTTTACACTTGAAAGAGGATTAATTGGCACATTATTACGATAAAGCCCAAAATGCAAATGTGGTCCAGTGCTTAGTCCTGTTGAGCCTACGCGTCCAATCATTTGTCCGCGCTTGACTTTTTTACCAGTCCTCATACCTGTGGCAAAAGAATTCATATGGGCATAGAGTGTTTTTAAATTATTTTCGTGGCGAATTTCAATGAGGTTTCCATATCCTCCCCTTTTTCCTGCAAAAATAACCACACCATCAGCAGCAGCTACAATAGGTGTGCCTTTTGGTGCAGCATAATCTACCGCATAATGCGGGCGAATTGTGCCAAGTATGGGGTGCTTTCTCCCCAAAGAGAATCTTGAACTTATCCTCGCTCCAGCCACAGGAGTTTGAAGCAAAAATCCTTGAATCTCTTTCCCCTCTTTATTGTAATAGCGTCCATTATTAAATCTAAAAATATAATGCGGTTTTTTATTAATTTCCACAACAGCAGCTTTAATACTTGCATTCTTAAGGGGTTTGCCTAATCGATATTTGCGCTCATAAATAATAGCTAATTTGTCATTTTTCAAAATACTTCGAAAATTGACACTATTTTTATAAGCATTTAAAAATTCACCAACCAAGCCACTATCATTTGTCATTTCAAGCAAATCTTGATAGGGAGACTTTTGAATAGAGAGGCTAATAGTTTGCTCTTGCTCAAAATAAATCATAGGTGTAAAATCAAGTATATACGCATCATCACGCTTAAAAATATGAATCTGCATACCATCGCCTATGGGAATGAGTGCTTGAATCAACTCATCATTTTTGCCTAAAAGTGTATAATAAGTTACTCCTGCATAAATTTCTGAAGTAAGTTCTTTATCTTTAGGAGGAAGGTCATAATACACACTCGTTGGAATGCCATATTTTTGAAAAAATGCAAAAAGTGTGTAGCCAGATTCCCATACTTGAGAATGAGCCACCGCCCCAAAACATAAACTACCCCATAAACCCATAAGCATACATATTTTTCTCATTACAGAAACCTTGAAACATATTGCGTATTTTCTACATAATTAAAATAAATGCGCCAAAAACCGAAATTCTAATATAAAAAGCTTAATAAAAGATGTTAAAATATGTGTTCTCAATTATTTGGCACTATTTTTGCATATATTTTAATAATGCTTAAAACTTGTGAGAATCTTATTGAGATTCTCACCTGCATCTATTAAGGAGTAAAAATGAGCACAGGCTTAAAAAATTGGCTATTTCCAACATTAAGCTTTTTAGCATTTATATATGTTTTGCTTTTGCTCGGTATTTGGACTTATCGCATTGATACGAGTAAGCCGATTTTTAGCTCTGATAATGCGTCTAAAGGTGTAACATCACTTAAAGACTTTAAGCAAGAAATGCAAGGATATGTAAAATAATGCTAAAATATTTTTATATTTAGTCGATTTGACAATAAATCAAAATCACTTAGATTAAATAAGGGGTGTCCTATGGTAAATGGTGTAAATACAAGTATTGTTGCAGCAAAAACTCTTAGCAGAGAAACACTCAACAAACAAAATGAAAGCACTGAAGTGAAAGAAAAAGAACAAGTGCAACTTTCACGTGCAGAGCAAATCAAAGAGCAAATCAAAAATGGTGAATACAAGATTGATTTGCAACAAACTTCAGAGAAAATGGCATCAAATTTGCTTAACCTATAAAAAACTCTCCATTGTATAGAACCGTATAAAAGTTATTTTATACGATGGAGTATATAGGATTTGGCTATGCTACATACTTACATTAATGGTGCGATTGCAGATTTAAAAGCATTAATCGAACTCACACAGCTTGATAATGCAGATATACAAATCGCAAATCACGAAGCAATCTTTGAACGATTAGACCAAAAAAATACGCTTGTAAAAGCATTTGAAGACAAAAAATCCCTTATCCAACAAGAAATGCTCATTTTGTGCAACAAGAATCCGCATAAATCGCTCCAAGACTTGCTTGATGAAGAAACAAATAATCTCCTTGACATTATGCGTGATACGCTTAGTGAGCTTAAAACTATCAATAGCAACTACGCACGCAGTGTATTTGCTGTGTCAGAATTTTATAATTCACTCATTCAACGCGTCATACCTCACGAAAACGATGGCTATGACCAGCACCGACAGCAAAGTCATCTGCTTAAAATCCAAGCATAAGGCATAGTTATGGGTGGCATTCTTTCCTCTCTTAATACCTCCTACACAGGTTTGCAAGCACATCAGCTTATGGTCGATGTAACGGGCAATAACATTGCTAATGCAAGTGATGAGTTTTATAGTCGTCAGCGTGTCCTTGTGCGTCCAGAACGACCACTTTATTATCAAGATTACAATCTCGGCAGGGGTGTAAGTGTTGAGACAATTCAACGCATTCACGATGAATTTGTCTTTAATCGTTATCGCAAGGCAGCAGAAGAAGCGCAATATTATGATACACATTTTACAACCTTGCGTGAAGCATCAGCATTTTTTCCCGAAGTCGATGGTGTTGGAATCTATAACGATTTAGAGGAATATTTTAACTCGTGGAAAGATTTAGCCAAAAATGCTACCGACCCAGCACAAAAGCAAGTTTTAGCCAAAAATGCACAAGTTTTAAGTAAAAATATCCAAGATACGCGCTTCCGACTTGTGCGATTACAACAAAAAACAAGTGAAGAGCTTGAAGTAACAATTAATGAAGTCAATCGCCTCGCAAAAGAAATAGCGCATATTAATGGCAAACTCAAAGAAATGGAAGACCAACGTGAACTTAAACAAGCTAATGAATTACGCGATAGACGTGATGAGCTAGAATATAATCTCCAAACCCTTATTGGTGCAAATGTTTTCAAAAATCACCTTGATTCTAACGCCTCTATTCACCCTAAACTTGCTGATTTTGATGATGAATATGTGCTTAATATCGGTTTTGGATTTAATATCGTAGATGGCGCAATGTATCACCCTATCGTGCTAAAAAAAGATGATAATCACCTCAACCTTAACCGCGTATATTTTCAAGGCGATGATTTTAAAACCGTTGAAATCACAGATAAAATTATTCAAGGCAAAGCGGGTTCTCTCATTAGCCTTTATAATTCAGGTGAGGGTGGCACACGTGTAGGGAAGATTCAAGATTATATCAATCAGCTTGATATTTTTGCAAAAGGCTTCATTGAAGCAACAAATGCTATTTATTCTCAAAGCGCAGCAACACAAATTCGTAGCGATAAGCTTGATGTATGGAGTTTAAATGCTTTAGTAGATAGTAACTACAATATCAAAAAAGGGAGCTTTGATATTGTAGTATATAGCTCACAAGGCGAAGAAATTGGACGCAAAAGTATTTATATTGATGAAATTACGACAATGAATGATGTAGTTCGCGCTATTAATGCAAATACAGATGATAATAAAGACAATAATGCCCTCAATGATATTGATGATTACTTCCGCGCCTATTATGATAATGGCACACAAGAATTTAATATCTTAGCCAAGAATCCTTCTCAAGGTTTATATGTCGCCATACAAGATAATGGCACAAACTTCACTGGTGCATTTGGGTTAAATAAATTTTTTGATGGCAATGATGCGCATAATATCGCTCTAAGCTATGAATACGCCAAAGATGCCACACTTATACGCCCTTGGCTTGCGCCTGTGAATGGAAATTTTGATGTAGCAAATATGATGCAACAACTTCAATATGAAGATGTAGATTTTTATGTCAATAAATATGAAACAAAACAAATGCGTATATCAGAATATTATCAATTCCTCTCCGGACGCGTAGCAAACCAAACTGAAGCTACACAACGCACTAAAGAGACAAAAGATTCTGTACTTTCTGCGGTGAAAAAAGAGCATTTAGCTATTTCACAAGTAAGCCTTGATGAAGAAATGGTGAATCTTATCAAGTTTCAAGGTGGTTATGCAGCAAATGCCAAAGTCATCACAACCATTGATAGAATGATAGAAACTCTGCTTGGTATTAAGCAATAAAATGCTCAAGATTCTTAAAAGTAGCCTTGAAGATTTTTTTACATTTAAGATTTTAAGCCTTGTTTGTGTGCCTTTAATACTTAATCTTTTGCTTATAGGCAGTGTGCTTTATTTTTGTGCCACTCCTTTTTATGACTTTATCCTAAGCCATACTCCGCAATGGATTCAAGACATCAATACAAATACTGCCCTTTGGGCGAAAGTGGTAAGCTTTATATACAGCCTAAGCGTGTATCTTATCTTAGGTTTGGGCGTTGCGCTCCTTGCCTTATTGTGCAATCTTTTCTTCTCTCTCTTTTACACACCTTTAATTGTGCGATATGTGCATAATAAAGATTTTTCTTTTATCAAACTTAATCCCTTTGGCTCAATGTGGGGCGATACCCTTAGCTTTACTAAAGATTTATGTATATTTGCAGCACTTTTTATACTTTGCATTCCTTTGTATTTTATCCCAATATGTGGCACATTCATACCCTTAATACTTGGATTTTTCTTTTTCAAAAGACGCACCTTTTATGATGTGGGAAGCTACATAATGGATAAGACACAATTTGATGCCTTGCAATCCCATAGATTCCAAAACTCTATGTGCGCACTTCTTAGCTTTCTATTTAGCCTTATTCCTTTTGTGAGTTTTTTTCTTATGCCCTTACAAATTCTTATCATTACACGATACATATTTGACAAATTACACTCTCATACTATATAGTTTTGTCAAGTATCAAAGTGGAGGTGAATTTGCCTGACTTATGTCTTTAATATCAAGCAAATAACTTGTATCAATCTCAAAATCAAAAAATTCAGATTCAAATTTGCTATTAGCGAGTTTATCATAATGTTGTGTGGCAGCTTTCATATTTTTTGCCTCTTGATAAAGCAATCCCAAAGCATAACGCGCTTCAAAATTTGTAGCGGATTCTACCTTAACAAGCTGTAAAAGTGCTACAGCATTTTCGTGGCGGTCTGCACCCATAGCAGAAATAGCCGCATAAAAACGTGTTTGGGAATCATCTTCGTGTAAATCATCAAGAAGCGAGTTATAAAGTGCGAAAGCCTTTTCAAAATCATTACTATAAATATTTGAAAGTGCCAATGCTTGCAAAATACCATTACTTGTGCGCGTTTCTACAATAAGTCTTGCCTCTAACTCCTCTTGGATAGAACGCAAAGAGCCTGTTACAAAGCCAACATACACATACAATTCACGTGCAAGGGAAGGTCCATAATAAATTGAGCGCATATCAAGATTCTTTTCTTTATAAATTACATTCATTTGTAGAGCAACATCTTTAAGATTTACTCTAAAGCGTTTGCCGAGCTCATACATCGTATTTGCTACCACATCTTTTGTATAGATTTTTTTCAAATTTTCAAATGCCCTTACCACTTGTTCTTCGTTTCCTGCAGAAATTCCATACACTGCTTGAAGAGCATAATAGATGGGTTTTCTTTCATATACAGACTGCTTTTGCATATCATTAAACCAATCAAGTGAATCTGCTGGGGAATCGCTTGTGTAACGAAAAAGTGAAAGTAAAAATTGATGCTCAATATGATTGGTAAAATTAATTTCTGCCAAATCATTAGAAATAGAGTTCGTCAAACGCGCCCTATCTCTGTAAGTGAGCTCTGCACACATTAGAGCAAAAATACCTGCTATCGTATTATTAGAATCTAAATGATACGCACGGATAAAATGCACATACGCATTGTCAAAATCATTCATTTGCGCATAAAGCAACCCAACATTGTAATGCAAAACAGAATGGTTGGGATAAGTTTTTAATGATTTTTCCATTGATTTAATCGTTTCACGTATATCCTGATTTAATGCCAAAGCACGCAAATCCTGCGCAAGTAAGCTATTAATCTGTGAAACCCTCTGCCCTTCTTGTAAAATACTTTTTGCACTTTCTATATTACTTGAATACGCATTTAAATTCCCATCATCAATAATCTCTAAAGCTTTCTTAGCATCAAATACCAAAAAAGGCGCGTAGTAAAAAAGTAGTTTATATCCTAGCATTTTGTTATGTTCAAAGCGACGATTCCAAAAGTCTTCTTGAGCAAGATTAACATCAAATAAATCATCACGCAACTTTGCCTTAATAGGATATTGTTCAAAAACCTTTGCATCATCTTCTTTAGCATTAAGCCTATCTAAAATGAGTGCGCTCTCTTTAAAATTTCCATCTTTTAGCTCAATGAGTTGTAAAGCCATAAGTGCTTGCGCGTTGCCAACATATGAGCCAAGATATTCATAAAGATACTGCTTTGCTTGAGTATATTCCCCAAGCCTTGCGTGAAGAAGTGCGATAGCAAAATTATCCTCCTTTGTTGCTACTTGTTTAAGCTGTGCAAGAGCATTATACTCATCACCAAAAATCAAAAACACCTCTGAAGCCATTTTCTTACTTTCATTGGCATAACTATTAGAGCTAGGATTCAAAAATGGCGAAAGGGATTCAAAATAGAATCCTTTGTAATACTGCAACAATCCATAGAGATAAGAATAAAGTGGCTGATTAGCCGTATGATACAAATAACTTGAACTAATACCTAAATAATATTCATAGAGATTCATATCGCCAAGCATATACGCGCTATATGCCGCATTAAAGGCACTTACGCTTATATCTTCCCCCACATTAATTGCCCCATCAAAAGAACTAATCGCCTTTTTGTAATCACCCTCTTTAATTTTAATTACACCCAAATTGTAATATGCAATGGATTGAGAATAAGCCGCAATATTTTCAAAGATTCCTAATGCTTCGAGTTTATCACCCTGTGCATAAAGAATATTTGCTTTTTTAATCATATTGCCAAGCTCTGTTTCATCAACTTCAAGACGCTTTTGACCACCAAGAATTGGAGCAGGCTGGATAATCTTGCGTGAAACAGGAGCAGGTGAGGCTTCTTCTTTTTCTTTAGGAGAACCCATAAGAAGAAACACGATAAGCAAAATGATGAGTATAAAAAAAAGTGCAACAATAGCAATCAAACCTATCATTAAGGGTTTATTATCTTTGATATGCTGTATTAAAGGCTGAATCTTATCTGTAACTTGTGCAACAATAGCCTTAACTTTATTTAGTTTTGCTTCGCTTGAAGCATTACTTTCCCCTACACCCTCTTGATTATCGGAAGTATTTGATTGAGCAGAATCTGTTCGTTCTTGTGTTGTTGATGTGCCTTCTTGGTTATCTTGAATTTCTAAGCCATCATCAAGATTAATAGATTCTTCTGCCATAATTTGCCTCTTACAAATACTTTCTTAAAACTTCAGGAATGACTATGTTTCCATCGGCTTGTTGGTAATTTTCCATAATAGCAATAAGTGTGCGTCCAACCGCTAAAGAAGAGCCATTAAGTGTATGCACAAGAGCATTTTTTCCATTTTCTTTATAGCGGATTTTTGCTCTACGCGCCTGAAAATCTCGTGTATTTGAAACAGAACTAATCTCCCGATAGCAATTTTGCCCAGGAAGCCACACTTCAATATCAATGGTATTACTTGCACTAAAACCTAAATCCCCGCCACACAACTGCACTAAACGATGAGGGAGTTTAAGCTCACTCAAAATGCCACTTGCTGTTTGCACCATTTTTTCTTGCATAGCTTCACTTTGACTTGGGTGAGTAATGGCGACAAGCTCGACTTTATCAAATTGATGCTGTCGTATCATACCTCGCGTATCTCTCCCCGCACTTCCAGCTTCTTTACGAAAACAAGGCGTATGTGCAGTGAGCATAATGGGTAATTTTTCACTAGAGATAATGCTATCTTGATAAAGATTAGTAAGTGTGATTTCAGAAGTAGAGATAAGATACAAATCGTGCTCACTTTGTTCATCATCAAATTGTGAATCCACCTTAAACATATCATCTTCAAACTTAGGCAACTGCCCTGTGCCAAAAAGCGCACGAGCATTAACAATTACAGGCGTTAGGACAGATTCAAAACCTGCTTTTTCATTATAATCCAACATAAAATTGATAAGCGCACGATTGAGCTTTGCTCCCATACCACGCAAGACAGAAAAACGACTTTTGGCAAGTTTTACTCCTGCTTCAAAATCAATCCAACCATTTGCAACGCCTAGCTCCCAATGCTCTTTAGGTGCAAAATCAAATTGTGGTGGGGTAAGCACTTTTTTTATTTCTACATTGTCATTTTCATCTTCACCTTTTGGAGTAGCAGAATCTGGAAGATTTGGAATATTGTAAAGAAAATCTTGCAGTTTGGTTTCTGTAATATTTAAAGCAGATTCTGCTTTATTTATAGCGATTTTATTTGCATCAAGTGCGGCTTTTAACTCGCTTATATCTTTTTGTTCTCTTTTATACTCACCAAAAAGCTTTGAAGTTTTATTTTGAAAAGCTTGCAAACCCTCGAGTTCTTGTTTGCAGGATTTATATTCAAGAGCAAGATTTTTGAGATCACTTAAAGTATTTTCACTCACTTTTTTAATGCTAAGCTGTTTGCTTACTTGCTCAAAATCATTCACCAATGCCTTTGTATCAATCATCACTTTCCTTCTCTTTACAAAATCATCATATTGTAGTCAAAAAGCATTTTTTATTCCTAAAACATAAGCAAAATGTCTTGCAAAATTACTAAGTTATTATAAAATGCGAACTTAAATCTATAGAGTGATATAAATGCGTCTCACGAGCAATTTTTATAGTAAGCTTAATAAGGTATGCTGATGTTTGGTGTTGGTATTTTTGAAGTCTTAGTGATTCTCATTGTGGCTATCATTGCACTTGGTCCCAATAAACTTCCACAAGCTATTATTGATATTGTCAAATTCTTCCGTGCTGTCAAAAAAACTATGGCAGAAGCAAAAGATACTTTTGATAAAGAAATTCAACTCTCTGAAATCAAGCAAGAAGCCCTCAAATATAAAGACACACTCACAAGCGAAGTCGATAAACTCACTAAAGATATGCAGCTTGATGAATTGCGTCAAATAAGTGTAGATTCTGTAATAAAACCCTTAGAAGAGGGACAAAAGAGTTTGCAAGAACACACTCAATCCTTACAATCTACGCTTCAATCCTTAAACAATGAAGTAAGCTATGAAAGTATGCAGCAAACAGAGGTAGATAAATCTCTCTCCTCTAATACCATTTCCAATAACGCAACCCCTACGGATTCCCCCTCATATACATCTAGCACACCTCCTCTAACTACTATGACAGAAGAGAATCCTACTATACAATCCCATATGGATAAGGATAGCAAAAACAATGCTTGAAGATTTAAAGCCTCACATTCAAGACTTACGCAAAAGGCTTATAATTAGCATTGCTGTGCTGTTTATAGCTTTTATTGTATGCTTTTTGTTTTGGGAACATATTTTTATCTTTATCAAAGCACCATTAGATTCTGTGCTAGGACACGATGTGCGTGGTAAATTCATCGCTTCAGGTATGATAGAAGGGGTTTTTATTGCGATGAAATCTGCTCTTTTTGCTGCACTTGTTATTTCTATGCCTATTATTTTCTGGCAAATATGGATTTTTGTCGCTCCTGGCTTATATAAAAATGAAAAAAGAGTAGTTATTCCTTTTGTTATTTTTGGCACAACAATGTTTGTCGTTGGTGTCGTATTTTCCTACTATGGTGTGCTTCCTTTTATCATAAAGAATATTTTGCTTTTTGGCAATGACCAATTTGAAGCCTATATTACCGCAGAAAACTATTTTACTTTCTTCACTCGCCTTGTTATCGGCTTTGGTATTGCTTTTGAACTTCCTGTGCTCTGTTTTTTCTTAGGCAAAGTAGGCTTAATCACTGATGAAAGCTTAAAGAATTTCTTTAAATATGCAGTAGTGCTTATTTTTATTATTGCTGCACTGATTGCTCCACCTGATGTTATTTCGCAGATTCTCTTAGCTATTCCACTTATTGGATTATATGGTATTTCTATCCTCGTGCTTAAATTTGTCAATCCCGCCTCAATCCAAGAAAATTTTGATGACGAGGATATTGATGATGAAAAAAAAGAACACAATGTATGAGCCAATATAGCCTAATTTCAAATGACTTTTTGCTTGAAAGTTATGACTACACATTGCCACAAAATGCCATCGCACAAAATCCCGCAAATCCTAGAGAAAGTGCAAAACTCCTTGTATATGAGAGACAAAGTGGGCGCATTACACATAGCAATTTTTATCATTTTTGTGATTTTATCCCTCAAGGAACACTCATTGTGCTTAATGATACAAAGGTAATACAAGCTAGAATCTATGCACATAAAATTAATTCCCTCACGCAAGGCTTAAGCCAAAAACACTACGAAATATTTTTTCACAAACCTCTAGATTCTATAAACCAATCCACACTCTTTCTTGCGCAAATAAAAGGACGCGTAAAAAAGGGGGATAGGCTCATTATCGCAGATTCTATATCAACTCAAGCCTCTATTATCGTAGAAATCAAAGAATGTCTAACAAATGGCTTACGCATAGTGAAATTTATACAAAATAATCAAGACTTGAATTATCCTTTAGTGCTTAATATGCTTGAAAAATATGGGCATATTCCACTACCTCCTTATATCAAGCGCAATGATGAAAAAAGTGATGTGCTCTTTTATCAAAGTGTCTTTGCCAATCATCTTGGTTCAATCGCTGCTCCAACTGCTTCTTTACATTTCAGTGAAAAAAGTTTAGAATCTATGCGCAAACACTTTGAACTTTGCTTTATCACACTTCACGTGGGTGCAGGGACATTTATGAGTGTGGAGAGTGCGGATATTCGCCACCACAACATACATACAGAATCTTATTCACTCTCGATAGAAAGTGCTAAAGCCTTGCAAAAAGCAAACAAAGTGCTTTGCGTTGGCACGACAAGTGCGCGATGTGTAGAGCATTATATGCGTCATAAAGCATTGAATGGAGAATGTGATATATTTTTATATCCAAGTGTGAAGTTTGAACGCGTGGATTACCTGCTGACTAATTTTCACCTCCCCAAAAGCACTTTACTTATGCTTGTGAGCGCAATGATAGGGCGAGAGAAATGTTTGGAACTTTATCAACTTGCTTTGCAACAAGGCTACCGCTTTTATTCTTATGGTGATGGGATGTTAATACTATGATACATTTACAAGAACGACTAAATAGCCACCGCATTAGGCTTTCTGATACTTGCTATCAGCAATTTAAAGTTTTTGGTGAGGAACTTTTAAAGTGGAACAAGATTCATAATCTTACAGGTGCAAGTAGTATAGAATCTGTATCTGAAAATATCTTTGACTCGCTCTATCCGCTAAAATTTATTGATGATTTTAATAGCTGTATGGACATAGGTTCAGGCGGAGGATTCCCTGCTATTGCTCTAGCTATTGCTTGTCCTCAAGCATCTTTTACACTCGTTGAACCAAGACAAAAACGTGCATCTTTTTTGCAAAATATTGCCTCACATTTAGGATTAAGCAATGTGCGTGTCAAAACAATGGCGATTCAAGATGTGCCAATTGCTGAAGTTAATAATCTTGACCTTGTTACTTCACGTGCGCTTATGGACGCAAAAACACTCATTACCTTATCGCGTAAATTTCTTAAAAGTGATGGCTATTTTTTGCTCTACAAAGGCACACAATTTCGTAAAGAAATGCCAAATATGAGTGTAGAAGAATGCTTTGTGCGGGAAAATCGCATTTATTATTATAAACATAGCCGCGATATTTAGGTTAGATTCTATATAAAAGCACAAACTAAGGAGAAAAAAATGAAATTTCTTATCATACTTCTTGCTCTTGCTTTACTCGTTTATATGATTACTCGCTCTTTGATACGAAGCAATGTGTCTCACAAAAATACAAAGACTAAAAATAAGCAAGATGCTGTTGAAGAAATGTATCAATGCGCACATTGTGGTATCTATGTCTCTCAAACAGAATCTATACTTGCCGATGGTGTGCATTTTTGCTCAAAAGATTGTTTGAAAAAAGGAGCAAAGCAATGATTATCATCGGACATAAAGCAATCCCCCATCAAGCATTTACCAAAATTACAAATATAGCAGATATACAAAATACACACCCTTCTTGTATAGTATGGTTTGATACAGGCAAACTCACACAAGAGCAAGGCTTTGCATTAGGCAAACACTGCCTTGACAATCAAGTAAGTTATGCAGTGATGATACATTCTCTTGAAGAGCTCCTTATTTATGCTAATCTAAGCGCACATTATCTTATTCTGCATAAAAACCTACAAAATCAAGCTCAATCTTTTCAATCTATTATAGAGCATTACTTGCTTGATTGTAAGCTTTTGTGTGTGATTAAAGCAGATTCACAACTTACAAAAATTGCTCAACTTGGCATTGATGGGGTGATTTTTAAGCAAGTTTTAGATAATATCCCCTCTTCTTAAACTACATAGAGAGGTGTCCGAGTGGTTGAAGGAGCACGCCTGGAACGCGTGTAAAGTGCAAGCTTTCGAGGGTTCGAATCCCTTCCTCTCTGCCATAGTTTCTGCATAGCTTATATCTGTTGTTTTAACTAGAGCAAGTCATAAGGGAAAAATTCATAGTTTTTAAATTCCTCTTTGTTGAGTTTCATTATTTTTACAACAGCAGCTGCTTGAATATTCCAAGGATTGAGTTTATTATATGGGCGTAATTTAGCCCATCTCTCCATATATTGGTGAAGATATCGATTATCTTTGGTCATTACAAATTCTTTAATGAAATTATATTCCTTAGCAAAATATATACATTTGCGTTTTTCATTAAGATTCTCTCCCTTAGAACCTACAAAATGCAAAAACCAATCCTTATAATCGGCATACTCTCCCTTTTCTTCTTCCTCCTTTATGATATTAAGGAGATAAGATGTATCCATATCTAACAGTACTCTAATACAAAATTCAGTCGCATTATTCATATAATTAGCATTATACTTCACTTCTAAGCGATAGTCTTGCCATTCAAGCATCACTTGTTCTAATTCTTTTTTGACTTCTCCTATATCATCGCCACGAGCATATTTACACATAACCTTGTCTAATTTACTCCTCCCCAAAGAATGATAAATCCGTCTTTTATCACAAGCTGGATTTTGTGAGAGTTGTGTTGTTATTCTTTCAATTTCTTTTTCACACTCTGCAATAAGCCCATCATAATACTCTTGAATTTTACGAGTATCTCTCATCGCTTCTACTCCTTTTGATGACTTATTCATATCAGCTTTATTTAATTATTTAAATAAAAAAATACTACTACTTTCCTAAAAAAGACTTTTTAGGAAAGAAAAAAATTATCTATTTTTGAAGTTTTGTCTCTAAACCTCTCTATAAAATTATAAGTGCTTTTTATACTTACCAAATTTTTAGATTCTAAAACATTCATATGTTACAATTACACAAACCTAATCTTAAAAATATGATATAAGGAATCTTATGCTTAATGTCATTTTTGATATGGACGGCACGCTCATCGATAGTGAGAATGCAATTTGTGCAGCGATTAATGAAATACGAGCAGACAAGAATCTCCCACTACTAGATTCAGAATATATCAAGCAAGTAACTCACACACCTGCCCTTAATTGTCCTAAAATTTTTTATGAAATTGATAATTTTCCCCACCCAAGCTATAAAGTAGGTTTTGAATCTTATTTTCGAAAACATTATGAGCAAAGTGCAACTCTTTTTGATGGAGTAGAATGGCTCTTACAACGATGCAAACACAAAGGTTATTTTTTAGCTATTGCCTCAAATGCCCCACACGATGAACTTCCTACAATTTTACAGCGGCACAAAATTGCGCATTTTTTCGATGAAGTTTTAGGTTCAAGACAGGGAATAGAATCCAAACCAAGCCCAATGATGATAGAAATGATTGTGCAAAAATCTCCCTTTAATCAAAGCGTTTTTATAGGAAATGGTGCAAAAGATAGAGGTGCAGCACAAAATGCTAAGATTCCATATTTTCACGCTAAATGGGGAGAAAACTCCATCAAAAGTGATGAATTCTCTGATGCAAAAGAACTTTTTGCATTGCTACAAAAGCTAGAGAGCTAGTATCTTATTCTTAAATCTTTGACATATTTCTTACCGCAGAATCTTTGGTTTATAATCAGTCCCTATAAAATTTCTCCCCAATTCCTTACAACATTCCAATACACTAAAGCTCCCACTTGCAGGGTCAAGCACTAAATCTCCCTCCTTAGTGCAAGATTCTATCAGTGCTTTTTGTAAGCCTTTTGGTTTGCTATGCGGGTGTAGCTTTAACTCCTCACTTGGTATCTTTTCGCTCCATATATCGCGTATGCTATGGCTTTTCCAAGTGCCTTTAGCTTTAATGGGAACTTTTTGTAAGACTAGCAAATATTCGCATTGTTTGCGCGTGCGATAACCCATACCCATTTTACCTTTATCCCAAGTGATTAAATCAACAATTTGCAATTC
This sequence comes from Helicobacter japonicus, assembly GCF_000762845.2. Taxonomy (GTDB): domain Bacteria; phylum Campylobacterota; class Campylobacteria; order Campylobacterales; family Helicobacteraceae; genus Helicobacter_C; species Helicobacter_C japonicus. Next base: position 236,414 of record NZ_JRMQ02000001.1, read on the forward strand.
TGTCCCTTTAAGCCATTGCTTAATCCCCTCGCATAAATGAAATTTATCAATCCAAAGCATTAAATAGCAACTATTCTTTAACACTCGATCAATCTCTGCGATAAATTCTATAATTGTCTCATTACTCATTTGGTGGAGTGTTGCTCTGCCTTTTTGTCTCTCTCCCTCATTGCCATACTTAAGTTTATCTAGCACACCTCTATACTGCGGGTCAAAAAAGCATAAATCTACACTTTGGGATTCTAAACTTTGCATAAGTTCTAAGCCATTGATTGTAAGCTTGGTGTTTTTTTTAATACGCATTAAAATCTATTCGCTACATTATCTTTTTGTCTGCTATATGTTTTTCTAATGCCTCATCATCAAGCACCTTGTCATAAGAATCTTTAAGAATTCTTCTTTTATCATTAGTTTCCACATCTTCATTAATGGTCTCTATAAACTCCTTAAAGTTAAGGTTTTTCTCTACAAGCATATCAATGGTTTGAAAATCTAAATGCCTCTGTGCAGAGGGCAAAAGCACTTCTAATTCAGTAATCCCTAGCTTTATAAGCCCAATACCAAAGCTTTGATTCAGTCTCCTTAATTCATCAAGCACTTCAGAATCTATCTCGTTAAACACTACTAGATAACCCTCATTTGCAAAGCTAGAATTAGATACAGCCTGAAAATAGCTTTCTTTTAAATTGCCAAAATCTAATGCAACCTTTAGTTCAAAAGAATAGATTTTGAAATCGTGGCGATACAGATTCTGTGCCAACCTTAGTGCCTCCTCATTGTTATAATCATTAAAAGCAAAATGTACGCTCACAATGTCAGGATAATTCCATTTGTCTTTCCCGCTTTGCGTCTTTTTGCTTATCTCGTGATAGATTGTCTTGGAATACGCATCAAACTTATCCTTGACAAAGCGCACAAGCAAGGGGTGCAAATCCCGCTCCATAAAGGTTCTTCCTTTTTGCGATTTTGCCTCTAAGGCTTGATTCTGTAGTGCATTGTGCAATGTTTTTAACTCTTCTTCCCTTTCTTTTAGCCAAAAAGTCGTTGGTCTTCTTGAAGTTACCATAAAGAGAGAATCTCGCCTATCTCGCACATCAACATAGAGTCGTGCTCCAATTGATTGGTCTGGAGTTTTGCCAATACTTTTAAGATTCTTATCTAATCCTAACTCTTTTGCCCTCTCCCAAATCAGCCTATAGCCTAGTGGAGCTTCTGCTTTTTGTAATACTTCCTTTGCTATATCTAAATAAGTCATCATTTTTTGCATATGCACTCCTTTAAATTCATCATTTTATACAATCATCGCTTTATTTCTTTTCAAGGCTATTATAAAACCTCACATCATTAATTTTAGATTCTATCTCTTTATGTTTAGAATCTAGTTCATTTTTACGCTTTATACTCAAATCTATAAATTTATTCTCTTTTTCAATGCCTACAAATTGCCTATGCAAAAGATTAGCGGCTATTCCTGTCGTAGAGCTTCCACTAAAAGGATCGCAAATAATAGAATCCTTATCACTTGCCATTAAAATCAATCGCGTCAAAAGAGCTAGAGGTTTTTGCGTTGGGTGTTTGCCAAAGATTTTCTCCCAAGGTGCAATAGCCGGGAAACTCCATACATCACGCATTTGTTTGCCTCCATTGAGTTTTTTTAAAATCTCATAATTAAAAATATGTTTATGTTTTGGGCTTTTTCTTGCCCAGATGATTTGCTCTGTTGAATGCGTAAGATAGCGACAGCTAAAATTTGGTGGTGGATTGGTTTTTTGCCAAGTGATGATATTTAGAATCTTGAAGTCGAGTTTTTGTAACGCCCTACCAAGTGAAAAAATATTATGATAAGTCCCGCTTATCATAATACTACCTGTAATCTTTAAGGCTACTTTTGCATTAGCTATCCACTCCATATTGAACCTATCAATATCATCTATATCATTACCCCTATCCCATTCACCCTTATTGACGCTCACGATCTTGCCACTCTGTATGCTTAAGCCATCATTTGAAAGAAAATAAGGTGGATCGGCAAAAATCAAATCAAAAGTTTCTTTCATTTGGGGCAAGAGCATATTGCAATCCCCCTGATAAAGACAAAATCTAGAATCTAAGCTTGTAAAATCAGGTTTTAACTTGTGAAAACTAACAGTCATTGTATTTCCCTAGAATCCGTTGGGATTGGTAAGCCTAAAACTTGAAGTGGGATATATTCAAAATAATACCTACAATTCACGCTAATAATGTAGTCTAAAACATCTCGATATCCTGCTTGTTGAAACCAATTGCTTAGCAAATATATATACTCTACCTCCATATTGAGACTAGATAAGAGTTTTTGATATTGTTTTTTCTTAAAATCACAAGTTTGCAGTTTCTCATCAACAGAACCTGCCACTTGTTGAAACTTGCATTCAATAATGAAAAAAGTGTTATTAATAATGACATATATACTGTCATCGGGCAAAAGTTTTTTAGAGATAATATTTTTCCAATCTACATCGCGTTCTTCTAAAAAATTATAGAATTGATGTTTTTTAAAAATTCTCGCTATGAGTTCATCTTGATAAAAAACATTGCCAACACTATCTACTTTATATCCATTTTGTCTGGATAAAAAAGTTGCTAAATCCACCTTTCCTTCAAAAACCAATCCTGTTTTTGTATTTGATCCGCCAATACCATTTGCTATCATAAAATACTCCTAAATGTAATTTTATCCAAACACCCTCTTAAAAATAGAATCCACATTTTTTGTATAATAACCATACTCAAAGCATTCCTTGATAGCTTCCTCGCCAATAAGCTCCACTAATTCAGAATCTGCAAGCAAATACTGCAAATATAAGCTTTCTCCTCTTTCATTCACCGCTGCCTTACCCTCTTGCAAGTCTTGCCACACTTTCATCGCGTTGCGTTGCACGATTTTATACGCATCTTCACGCGATACACCCTTTTTAGGCAATTCTAATAGAATCCTTTGTGAAAACACAAGCCCACCTGTAAGATTAAGGTTTTTCATCATATTTTTAGGATAAACAACAAGCTTTTCAATAAGCCCCTTAAGACGCATAAGCATAAAATCCGTAGTGATAAAGCTATCAGGCAAGATAAATCGCTCTACGCTACTATGGCTAATATCACGCTCGTGCCAAAGGGCGACATTCTCCATAGCAGGAAGCGCAAAAGAGCGTATCATACGACAAAGTCCGGTGATATTCTCACTTAGCACCGGATTGCGTTTGTGTGGCATTGCACTACTGCCTTTTTGCCCTTTTTCAAAATATTCCTCCGCTTCATACACCTCTGTGCGCTGCAAATGCCGCACCTCAACAGCAATTTTTTCACAACTACTAGCCAAAAGGGCTAAATCACTCATTAATCTTGCATATCTATCCCGCTGAATGACTTGATTACTCACAGGCGCGGCTTTCAATCCTAAATCCTTGCATACAATCTCCTCTAGCTCCATAGGCGTATGGGCGAGATTTCCCATTGCGCCACTTAGCTGCCCCACAGAAATGACTTCTAAAGTAGATTCTAAAGCCTTTAAATGTCGCTCTAACTCATCATACCAAATTGCTAAAACAAGCCCAAAGGTAATAGGCTCACCGTGGATTCCGTGAGAGCGACCTACCATAAGCGTTTGCTTATGCTCTATTGCGCGTTTTTTAATCACCTCTCTTAACTCCTCCACATCGCACAAGACAATCTTTAGTGAATCTCGCATTTGTAATGCCACAGCAGTATCAATGCAATCACTCGAAGTTATCCCATAATGCACCCAACGCGATTCTTCACCCAAAGATTCCGCAACACTTGTAGTAAAGGCGATTAAATCGTGCTTTGTAACCTTTTCTATCTCATCAATTCTTGCAATATCAAACTTCGCATTCTTGCATATTTTTTCACAATCGCTATCAGGGATTAGCCCTAGCTTGTTCCACCCACGCACTAAAGCTTTTTCTACCTCTAGCCAAGCAGAATATTTCGCATTTAAATCCCATAAACTTTTCATCTCTTCTCGCGCATATCGCTCTACCATAGAATCTCCTTTGCTATAAATAAAAGCAGATTTTAGCCAAATTTATCTAAAAGCTTTTTGCTTAAAAACGCAAATACTTTAAAATACTAAAACTTTCTTGCCCTAAGTTTATAACATCATAAAAATTTTTAACTATAATTAGCAGATTCTAAAATCCATAAAAAGGATAACGATGCTTAATAAAAAAGTTTTAGTTACTGGTGGAGCAGGGTTTTTAGGCTCACATCTATGTGAGAAGTTGCTAGAGAGAGGCGATGAGGTGCTTTGTGTGGATAATCTCTTCACTGGCACAAAACAAAATATAAGACATCTGCTCTCTAATCCACGATTTGAATTTATGCGCCACGATGTAACCTTTCCTCTTTATGTGGAGGTCGATGAAATCTACAACTTAGCTTGTCCTGCCTCTCCTGTGCATTATCAATTTGACCCAGTGCAAACGACTAAAACTTCTGTAATGGGTGCGATTAATATGCTAGGATTAGCTAAAAGAGTAAAAGCCAAGATTCTCCAAGCCTCTACAAGTGAAGTGTATGGAGACCCAGAAATCCACCCACAAACAGAATCTTACAAAGGCAGCGTCAATCCTATTGGTATCCGTGCGTGTTATGATGAGGGCAAACGATGTGCAGAGACATTATTCTTTGATTATCAAAGACAACATAACCTTAATATTAAGGTAATGAGAATCTTTAACACCTATGGACCTAGAATGCACCCAAATGATGGGCGTGTCGTGAGTAATTTTATTATTCAAGCACTCAAAGGCGAAGATATTACTATTTATGGCGAGGGACGCCAAACTCGTAGTTTTTGCTATGTCGATGATTTGATTAATGGAATGATAAAACTTATGGATAGTAGAGATGGATTCTATGGACCTGTGAATATCGGTAATCCAAATGAATTTAGTATGATTGAACTTGCAAACGCAGTGTTAGAACTTACACAATCTCAATCTAAGCTTGTTTTTTTACCCTTGCCTCAAGATGACCCAAAGCAGCGACAACCCGATATTAGTCTCGCTCAAAGTGAGCTAAAATGGAATCCGAGTATTGAATTAAAAGAGGGATTAACAAAGACGATTGCATATTTTAGAGGACTTTTATAGGCATTTTTATGAAAAATAATTACTTTCTCTACAACCTTAAAGGTATCGCACGTTCCTTTACACCTGCGATATTTTTACCCAAGAATCGTGAGAAGATTCTAAAAGATGTGCTTGCACGCCCTGATATTGAATATATTAAATCACGTGTAGATTATTATTGTCAGCTTGATAGCCCTATCACACTCGATGATGAAGCGAAAAATCTTAGCTTTGTGCGATTTACACGCAAGAAAAGCGTGTATTTTTTTGATACCTATGAATACACAAGATATTTTCCACAAGATTTTAAGGCACATTTTGAATTTGGTGATGTAAATTATATCTGCCCTAAGCCATCTATTACAAAATCTCGCCCTATACAATCTTATGCTACATCACTACAAGGTGCTGGGGGGGGGGAATTAATAGAATCCAATCCACCATTTTCTAATTCTACCTTGCTTAATCTCGAAAAAGTGCGGCATTTTACTTTTATCAATGACCCTTATACCTTTGAAAACAAGCAAGATAAACTTTTTTATCGTGGTGGCATTTATCAATCTCATCGCACAGCATTTTTTGAGAAATATTTTAATCATCGACTTTGTGATTTAGGGCATACAGGAAGTAAGACTATCCACAAAGAATGGCAAAAAGCCAAAATTGGCATAGCCAAACATTTACCTTACAAATTTTTACTCTCTTTAGAGGGAAATGATGTCGCGAGCAATCTTAAATGGGTGATGAGCTCCAATTCTCTTGCAGTTATGCCAAATCCAAAATTTGAAACTTGGTTTATGGAGGGCAGACTTTTGCCAAATATTCATTATATGCAAATTCGTGATGATTATGCTGATGTAGAAGAAAAGCTAATTTTTTTTATCAAACACCCAAATGATGCTAAAGAGATTATCCACAATGCCCACAATTATATTAAGCAATTTTTTGATAAAAAGCGTGAGGCTATTATCTCACTTCTCGTGCTTGAAAAATATTTTTATTACACAGGACAAATTGATACACTTAGAATCTAAAAACTAAAGCAGATTTTAATAATATGTTATTTAAGCCCCACCTTGTGGGATTTTACAAGGTGGAAGTTTATACCTTAAAGCGCGATTGGCGCAGGTATGATGGCTGGTAAAAACATAGCAATGATTGCTGTCCAAATACCAATAAGAATGATAAAGGCGATTGAGTATTTCAAAGTGAATCTAAAGAGTTCAGATTCTTTACCCACTAAGCCCACCGCTGCACACGCAATAGCAATACTTTGAGGACTTATCATCTTACCTACCACACCACCTACGGAGTTTGCAGCCAAGAATAAAGTTTCTTTCACACCAAGCTCTTGTGCGGTAACTTGTTGAAGCGGACCAAAGAGGAGATTTGAACTTGTATCACTTCCTGTAATAAATACGCCAAGCCAACCAATCACAGGGCTAAAGAATGCAAAGGCATCGCCTGTTTTTGCAAAAGCGATTCCCAAAGTCGTGCTCATACCACTATTTTTTGAAATAAAAGCAAAGGCAACGACAAGACCGATTGTAATACAAGGGATAGCCATTTCTTTTAATGTATCTCCAAGTGCATCTTCTACGATATTTGATTTTATCCTTAAGAATGCTATGCTCAAAAAAGCAGCTATCAAAATAGCTGTTCCTGCTTGAAGTGCAATAAGATTCATTGTCAAATCAACTTTTACAGGCTTACCATTAGGGTCAAGTATAGTTCCAGTAAGAGCGTTAAAAGTCATAGTTACTTGTGTATAGTTTAATGCCCCGATTTGATGATAACCTATGATTGCTCCTGCTTCATCTGTAATGGGTTTTATACTAAAGAAGAAGCTATCTTGTGGTAAAGCAACAGCGGCATTTAATAAATCTGCATTTTCAAATAAGATTTTCTTGATTTCAAATACTGCTTTAAACCAAGGTTGAGTCCAAATAATAACACAAGTAATGAGCAAGATAAAAGGAAGCCACGCTTTAAAGATTTGTCCAACACTCAATGTATTTGTGTGTGAAAAATTCTTCTCATCATCTAACCTAAAGATATTTTTAGGTTGCCAAACGCGCAAAAAGAGAGTTGTGCAAGCAAGTGAGACGATTGCTGAAACAATATCTGGTAATTCCGCCCCTAAGTAATTTGAGCTATAAAATTGTGTCGCTGTGAAACTTAATGCCGCTACCAAAATAGCCGGGAAAGTTTCTTTCACACCCTTCAATCCGTCCATTAAAAATACAATAAAAAATGGGATAGTCAAGCTAAGTGGCACAAGCATTCTACCTACCATAGCTGCTACGGCGTGCTGCTCGATGCCTACAAGGTTACACATTGCAATAATTGGAATCCCAACTGCACCAAATGCCACAGGAGCGGTATTTGCAATTAAACAAAGTCCAGCTGCATATAATGGACGAAGTCCTAAGCCCACAAGGAGTGCTGCTGTAATGGCAACAGGTCCCCCAAACCCAATCGCTCCTTCCAAGAATGAACCAAAACAAAATCCAATCAAAATCACTTGGATTCTATGATCTGGCGTGATAGACATCACACTTTGTTTAATCACCTCAAAAGAGCCGGATTTCACAGAAAGTTTATAGAGGAAAATTGCCGCGATAATAATCCAAGCAATAGGCCACATTCCTTGTGCGAAGCCTTGCACAAAGCTCTCCCCAATGAGTGAAAAAGGCATATTATAAACATAGAATGCTATTAAGGTTGCCACAACCACAGTAATAAAACCTGCCTGATAACCTTTTAATTTAAAAATCAAAAGACAAGCTAAAAAACAAGCAATAGGCAAAAATGCAATAAGCGCACTCAACCATATATTTGATAATGGATCATAGACTTGCTGCCATACCATACATACTCCTTCAAAATTTAATACAAGCAATTCTTTATATTTGCTCACTGGGATAGTATATAGAAAAAAGCTTAAGGCATAGCAAAAATGTAACTATATTTTAGCCCCAATATGTAGAAATCTCACATTATTAAAAGCAATGATATTCCAGAAGAGATAAGCTATAAATATTTTTTACTCATTCAAAAAAGTAAAGCAAAAGTTTATGATTTTTGAATTTATCAATGAGCATTTTTGAAACATTATGAGAAAAGAAAAAAATTTCAATTTTTAGCCTTTAATGTATTTTTAAATCTCTAAGTCTATAATTACGGGATATATCGAAAATATGGCAATTTAAAGGAAGGAGTAAAAATGCGAGTATTTTTTTTCTCAACTTGTCTAGGCAGTGTAGCGTATGCTGATACTTGTGTAAATGCAATCAAATTACTACAAAAAGAGGGTTGTGAGGTAGTTTTTAAAAAAGACCAAACTTGCTGCGCACAGCCAAGCTATAATTCAGGTTATTATGAGGAAAGTCGTAAGATAGCCTTGTATAATATAGATCTTTTTAAAGGAGATGAGCCAATTATCGTGCCATCAGGTTCTTGTGCAGGTATGATGAAAGAGGATTATCTTGCACTTTTTGAAGGCGAAAGTGAATTTGAAAGAGTAAAGCAATTCAGCAGTCGCGTGTATGATTTAGGTGAGTATCTCCACAAGATTCTAAAAGTTAAGTATGAAGACAAAGGTATGCCGACAAAAGTTACTTGGCATAGTAATTGCCACGCTTTACGCACTTCCAAAGTAGTAGATAGTGCAAAAGCACTTATTCGTTCATTACAAAATGTGGAACTTATCGAGCTAGAGCGTGAAGAGGAATGCTGCGGTTTTGGTGGAACTTTTAGCATCAAAGAACCTGAAGTTTCAAATGCAATGGTAAGCCAAAAAATTGAGGATATTCTTTCAAGAAATGTAGAATATGTCATCTCTGCAGACGCAGGGTGCTTACTCAATATCAGCGGCGCGATGAAAAAACAAAATATTGCGCTCAAGCCTATACATCTCTATGATTTTTTAGCCCAAAGAATCGGATTAGGAGCATAATATGAGTCATCAAGAACACACAAATATTGTCCATACCAAACTCAACGATAAGCAATTAAGGAAAAATTTAAAAAGCGTTATGGATACGCTCAAAACTAATCGCAAGAATCTTATCACCTCTCGCTACACAGATTGGGAAGCTTTGCGCGAGCAAGGCAAAGCAGTCAAACAAAAATCCCTCTCACAGCTCAACATTCTTCTTGAAAGATTTGAACAAAATGCCACAAAAAACGGATTCATTGTGCATTGGGCAACTGATAGCAAAGAAGTCAATGAAATCATTTATAAGCTTATGCAAGAAAAAAGAGTGAATAAAATTTTAAAAGGCAAATCAATGGCGAGCGAAGAAACGCATTTAAATGCCTTTTTAAAACAAAAAGGCATTAATCCTATTGAAACAGATTTAGGCGAACTTATCATTCAGCTTATTGATGAACCACCAGTGCATATTGTCGCCCCAGCCATTCATAAAAATCGCTACCAAATTGGTGAGATATTCCAACAAAAACTCGGTGCGAATTTAGAATCTGAACCAGAAAAACTCAATGAAATTGCACGCGTGCATTTGAGAAAAGAATTCCAAGAATTTAAAATGGGACTAAGTGGCGTTAATTTTGCCATTGCGAACGAAGGTGCAATTTGGCTTATTGAAAATGAGGGTAATGGGCGTATGAGCACTACTGCAAGCGATATTCATATTGCTATTTGCGGTATTGAAAAAATTGTTGAGAGTTTTGAAGACGCCTCTATTCTTGATGCACTTCTTGTGCCTTCAGCCACAGGCGCACCTATTACTTGCTACAACAATATCATCACTTCCCCGCGTAAAGAAGGTGAGCTAGATGGACCAAAAGAGGTGCATATCATTATGCTTGATAATAATCGCTCCACAATGCTTAAAGATTCTCATTTTTACCGCGCACTCTCTTGCATTCGCTGTGGAACTTGTCTCAATCATTGCCCTGTGTATGACAAAATCGGAGGACACGCATATCTTAGCACCTATCCCGGACCCATTGGTGAAGTGATTTCACCTCAACTCTTTGGTATGAAAAATTTTGGACATATGGTGAATCTTTGCTCGCTTTGCGGGCGATGTAGTGAAGTATGCCCTGTGAAGATTCCACTTGCAGAACTTATTCGTGATTTACGCAGTGAAAAGGTAGGGCAAGGGCGCAAGAATCTTAAAAATAATGATGATTCGTTGCGCGACAAAAATGAAGAATATATGATGAGGCAGTTTGCTAAGGCTGCGACTAATGGTAATAGTTGGCGTAAATTATTAGACTTACCAAGCAAACCTCTACTTATGCCACTAGCAAAGATTTTTAGTAGTTTTATACCTGGGCTTAAAAATTGGGTGGCTTATCGCACTTTCCCTACATTGAATGGGAAACTCCACAAAAAAGTATCAAATATGAAAGGAGTAATCTATGAGTAAGCAAGCAATTTTAGACAATGTTAAGGCTTCATTGCAAGCTAATCCTCTTGCCACGCAATCTTCGCATTATGTTAATCCAATGAAAAGCACAAATACCGATAAAATACAAGAATACATCACCTTGCAAAATGCTAACAAGGCTATCGTGATAGAATCTAGCCCTGATGCACTCATACAAGATATACATAAGGCTCTTGTGGAAGCACAAGCACACAAGATTCTTTATAACCTCAATATCAAAGATACCTGCAATATTGAATCCTTGCGCGGCTTAAAAGATACAGATTCTATGGAATTTATTGCATATGAAAAAAGCGTTGATGAAAACAGAGCGCAATTATTTCAAATTGATACTTCTATTATCCACGCAAATTGTGGTGTGGCAAATCTTGGCGTTATTGGTATCGCATCACATAAAAATGCGCCGCGACTTTCCTCACTCATTACAAGAACTTGTATCGTGCTGCTTAAAAAATCTACCATTGTGCCACATTTTTATGATGGCGTATGCGCACTTAAAGCTCAAAGTGAAAATGGTATCCTGCCGACTAATATGATTTTTATCGCTGGACCTTCGCGCACTGCGGATATTGAACTACAAACCGTCTTTGGTGTGCATGGCTCATTACGCACTTATGTAATTTTATATTAACTTTTGAAGGAGCATATATGAATGTTTTTGCACGATTTTGGTTTGAAAAAGATGATAAAAGCTACATTGGCGTAGGGCGCATTGAGCTTCTCACACGTATAGCAGAATCTGGCTCTATATCAAAAGCTGCAAAACAAATGCGTATGAGCTATAAAGCAGCGTGGGATAGCGTAGATATTATGAATAAACTTTCCCCCTCTCCACTTGTGCAATCTAACAATGGTGGTAAAGGTGGAGGTGGCACAAAGCTCACACCACTAGGACATAAAGCTATTGAAACATTCAATGAAATTGAGAGGGTGAAAAATATATTTTTTGATTATTTGGATAACTCACAAGATTTTGATGAGATTCTCTTAAAATTATCACATTTAGAATCTGCTTTAAAAGATTTTAAAAACTCTTAACTCATTAGCTTAACTAGGTTTTATACTCATTTCGCAAATTATAAGGAGAAAAATGCACATTTCACTCTTTAACCCTAAAGATTTTTTCAATCCCTTTTATTACAATAAAGAAATTAAAGTGGATGAGCTTTTAGGCTTTGTAAAGGCTTTGAAGAAATATAAACAAGATTTAGGGGAGGCACAAGCAATTGATGCAGGTGAAAGGCATATTGTCGCCCAAACACTTAAACCTTTTTTAGAATCGCTCAATTTTGAAACAAAAATAGAGCAAAATCAAGAGGGAGCAGCAAAAAATTCTGCTATTGACTTAGCAATTTTTGGGTGTAAAAATGAAAGTGTAAAAAATGAAATGCAAATTGAGGTAATTTTTGAAGCAAAAGATTCCGCCCAAAACAAAGGAAATTTTCCTTCTCTCATAAATAATCATACAGCAAATGCTTCTTGTAAAGCCCTCTATGAGACAATATTATATTACTTTAGAGAACGAGAATTAGGAAACAATAGCCTTAAATTCATTATTTTATGTGATTTTTATCATTTTTATTTTATTCGCTCAAGCGAGTTTGAAAGTCTTTTTTACCAAAATAAAATAATAAGGCATTTTTATACAAATTTCACAGATAAAGATTCTCTTTTTAAAGGCAACACAAAAGAGTTTTATCAAGAGCTCTCTAAGATTCTAGATTCAGATAAATATAAAAACTCTTTCAAAAAACAATCTCTTTTTGAAAGAGAAGAAAATGGCGATTATTCCTATGCCCCACATCTCAAAGCATTACATTTAGATTTAAGCCCCCTTTTGCAAGGAGAGATTCTTAACGCACATATTGATGAAAATTTTATTAATGATAATTTCACTACCTTAAAACCTCTTTTTAAAGCCTTTCACAGCGATTTTTTATTAGGAAATTTTAACCCCAATGATGCTAACTCTTTAAGTGATAAGTTTTATAAAGAACTCCTCTATATTTTAGGGCTTTGCGAGAGAGATGAGAAAGGCAAGACTATCAAAGAAAAAAGCCAAGGTGCAAGATTCATTAAAGAGAGCCAAGAGAGCTTAGAACATAAAGGCACACTTTTTTATGCCACCCAAAAGGTTTTGCAAAATAAATTCCCAGATGAGCCTCATAAAAGCGATTTTGAATCTACACTTTCATTAATGATTCTATGGCTTAATCGTATGCTTTTTCTTAAGCTTATTGAAGCAAATTTGGTGCGTTTTAATGGTGGTAATAAGACATTAAAATTTTTAAATTTTCATAAAATTCCTACTTTTAGCACTTTGAACACACTTTTCTTTGAAGTTTTAGCCAAAAAAGATAGGGATAATGGAGGCTTTAGCTATTTACCTTATCTAAACTCTAGCCTTTTTAACCGCAATGAAAAAGAAAAGGCTTTATGCGAGATTTCAGCCCTTGATGACACTTTGACTCTTGCATATTTTGAAAAAACTTCCCTTAGAGATAAAAATTGTAAGCCATTAAAAGGTGAGAACAAATTACTTGCTTATCTTTTTAAGTTCTTAGATGCCTTTGACTTTGGAGCACAGGAGAGCGAGAGTGAGCTTAGCGCACAAAAAGATTTAATCAATTCTAGTGTTTTGGGACTTGTCTTTGAAAAACTCAATGGCTATAAAGAAGGGAGCTTTTATACACCAAGCTTCATTACAAGCTATATGTGTGAAGAATCTTTACATAGAGTTGTGGTTGAAAAATTTAATGCGAAATTTAAAGAGTGGAATGTGCGCAATATTGAAGAACTTGCAGAGGAAATTCACGGGCAAATTCGCAAAGATAGAACAAACAAAGAAGTATTCAAAAGCCAATGCAAAGATATTTTACAAAGTGTAAGAATCTGCGACCCAGCAGTAGGTAGTGGGCATTTTTTGGTCTCTGCACTCAACACGATGATAAGTATTTATGATACTTTAGGGCTTTTTGAAAATTATTTTTTTATAGAACTTGAAAATGATGAGTTAAGAGTAAGAGACCGACTTGATAATTTGATTGAATATCAAAGACCAAATAATGAAAATGAAGCCCACAAAGTGCAAATGGAGCTTTTTGAGCTTAAAAAATCTATTATTGAAAATAATCTTTTTGGCGTAGATATTAATCCAAACTCTTGTGAAATTACCAAGCTTAGATTATGGATAGAGCTACTCAAGCATAGCTACTATTTGAATTATACTACTTCACACGATAGCAAAATCCATAGATTAGAAACTTTGCCAAATATTGATATAAATATTAAATGCGGAAATTCTCTCATATCTCGCTTTAGTTTGCAAGACACATTAAAAACTATCCCAAATATCGCAAGACAAATCAATGATTATAAAGATCTTGTTAAGGATTATAAAGAGCCTCAAAATGCAAAATTTCACATTTCAAAAGATGAGATATATAGCAAAATAGAATCCATCAAGCGCACCTTTAGTCTCACACTCAAAGACCCAAAAACGAAAAAGGAGCTTGATAAGGCTATAAAAAATCATATTGTGCAATATGGCAATTTTTTACTTGATAATGAAAGCTTACTTGACGCTCTTAGTTTAGGTCATAGCAATCTTTTTAATGATGAAGTTGTGCAACAATTAACTAAAAAGCAAGAAGCTGAAGCGAGCGTTTCGTTTGGTAAAATTACACTTTTGCGTAATAAACTAAATTTAGCTTTAAGCGGTAAGGAATATAAAGATGCTTTTGAATGGCGATTTGAATTCCCTGAAGTGCTAGATTCTAATGGCGACTTCCTAGGTTTTGATTTGGTGATTGGGAATCCCCCTTATATTGATTATAGAGATATAAACAAAAATACACTTAATAAAACAAAACATTACACAATCAATAAAGATTCAAATCGTCCTAATATTTTTTGCTACTTTATTGAGAGAGGAATTGATGTTCTAACACAAAATGGTATTTTAGCTTTTATAAATCCTATTGCTATGCTTCAAGCGAATTTTGCATATGGAACAAGAAAATTATTATTAGAAAAAGGCTGCATTGATTATATAGTAGATTGCTCATACATTAAAGTATTTGATTCTGCTTCTACATATACAATGATGTGGGGATTTAGCAAAAATAAGCCACAAAATTGTGCAAATGTTATGGTATGGCAAGATAACGAATTTAAGTATAGCCATAGTATTAAGTCTTATTTAGACAACGAACATTTTATAATCAATATATCAAAAAACAAGATAAACTTTAAAAAGAATGATTATACAGCTCTGGAAGAACTAGGCACATTAAAATGGGGAACTTCACAAAGTGGCTATGGCAAAAAGAAAATTACACTAGAGGATTTTTCAAAATTAAACAGAGTCAAGCAAAAAGACTATAAGCCAATAATACAAACAGCAGATATTAAACGCTATTTTATTGATTGGCAAGAAGAATATATACCAATAGAAATTTATTCACAATCAATTCAAAGCGATTTTAATAAGCCAAAAATCGTTATTGCTAGAATGACAAAAAAAATTCAAGCAAGTTTTGATGTAAATAAATTTTATATGGGCAAAGCAACTTTGATTGTGGATTTAAAGCTCAATCCGTGCTATATTCTTGGAATCTTAAATTCAAAACTTGCAAGTTTTTGGTATCTCTATCATTTTGAAACTACACACTTAGCAAGTGGTTATTTAAGGTATGATATTCCATATTTAAAGCAGCTCCCTATCCCAAAAATCACCAAAGCAAACCAAAACATCGTTGATAGAATCATCACTTTAGTCGATGAGATTCTAAATCTCAAGGCAAAAGATTCCGCAACCAACACAAACGACTTAGAAGCTCAAATTGACACATTAGTCTATAAATTATATAGCCTTACAAATGATGAAATACAAAAAATAGAAACACATAATTAGCTGTGGTTATATAATATAGTATATAATTTTACTATTTGAATCTATGGAGGGTGTTATGACATTTATTAAAAAAATGCTCAATATATGTATTCTAAGTGCTTTTATATGCGTAGGTGCAGTGGCTGAAGAGATTAATGTCCTTGCCGCAGCAAGCCTCAAATATGTGCTTGAAGATATTAAAAATGCGTATTTAAAAACGCATAAAAAAGATAAGATTCAAATTAGTTATCTTTCATCAGGTAAGGCGTATGCGCAGATTAAAAATGGTTTTCCTGCTCATCTTTTTATCGCAGCAGATGTAAGCTATCCACAAAAGCTTTATGATGATAAACTTGCACATTCACAACCCATAAACTACGCTAAGGGCAAGCTCGTGCTTTTTAGTGCTCATTCTGCATTTAAAGTGCAGAACATTGATATACTACAAAATGACACTATCACTCATATTGCTATCCCAAATCCCAAACTTGCGCCTTATGGCAGAGCAGCAGAGGAGTTTTTGACATCTCAAAAACTCCACAAAAAGCTTAAAAACAAACTTAGCATAGGAGATTCTATCGGGCAAGCGACAAGCTATGTGCTTACAGGGGCTAGTGAAATTGGCTTTAGCGCACTCTCGATGGTTATCAAAGATAAAACACCAAATCTTACCTACATACTTATTGATGAAAGCACTTATAAACCTATCAATCAAGCACTCATTATCCCTACATTTGGTGAAGATTCTAAACTTGCTAAAGATTTTGCAAACTATATTATTTCATCAGAATCTGCACAAAAAATATTTAAAGAATATGGATATGACAAGGCGGATAAGAACAAATAGCTTTCAAAAATATGAAGCTTATGAATAAAATCCGCCTATACGTATTTTTTGTTTTACTTGAAAGGAAAAGTTAGTGGATTTTTTTGAAACAATGCAGCTTACTTTCTTAGTTGCTACACTCACAACTCTTATCTTACTTCCTATTGGTATAGTATTAGGTAACTTTCTTGCTTTTTCCCACAATCCTTTGCGCCCTGTATTAGAAGTGCTTGTATGGATGCCTCTTGTGTTACCACCATCTGTGCTTGGATTCTATCTTTTGATTACATTTAGTCCTACAAATGCTTTAGGTGCATTTTTACTCAAATATTTTCACATAAAGCTTGTATTTAGTTTCGAGGGGCTTATTCTAGCAAGTGTTATTTTTTCTTTGCCTTTTATGTGCAATCCCATTAAAAGCGCACTCTCTAGCCTCTCACCCACACTTAAAGAAGCAAGTTACACACTTGGTAAAAATAGAATCTACACACTTTTTTTTGTCTTGCTTCCTAATATTAAACCAGCACTTCTCTTAGGCTGTGTTACAAGCTTCGCACATACCATAGGGGAATTTGGCGTAGTAATGATGATAGGAGGCAATATCCCAAATCAAACGCGCGTAGCAAGTATCGCTATTTATGATGAGGTAGAATCACTCAATTATGCCCTCGCACATCAATATGCCTTTAGCCTTTTTGCTCTATGTTTTGTGCTACTTTTGGGTATTTTTTATCTCAATAAGCACTTTTATCACTCAAAAGGAAGTATATGAGTGATATTGTTTTGCGTTTTTGCAAAAAATTGCTTGGGAGTAAGGGGGAATTTCAACTTCAAGTCGATAAACAATTAGCATTTGGCGAATTTGTAGCACTTTTTGGTAAAAGCGGGGCAGGCAAGACAAGTATTTTACGCATTCTAAGCGGACTTGAAAATGTAGAAAATGGCTATATTCGCGTAGGTGATAGTGTATGGCTAGATTCTGCTAAAAAAATTAATCTCCCACCACAAAAGCGATGCATTGGCTTTGTCTTCCAAAATCACGCGCTTTTTCCTCATCTCAATGTATATGAAAATATCTGCTTTGGGCTAAAAAATAGGCAAGATAAAGTTTTTGCTAATGAGCTTATAGAACTTATGGATTTGACACATTTAAAAAAGAGTAATATCTCTCGCCTTTCTGGCGGACAATCTCAACGCGTAGCTCTTGCTCGTTCTCTCGCTTCACGTCCTCAAATTTTACTACTTGATGAGCCATTTTCAGCTCTTGATAATGCAATGAGTAAAACTTTGCAAAATACTTTAAAAGAGATTCACAAACATTTTAAACTCACAACTCTTCTTGTAAGTCATAATGTAAGCGAAATATTCTCTCTTGCTTCCCGCACACTTGTATTACAAAATGGAGAAATAATCCGTGATGGTAGCAATGATTCCATTTTTATCCAAAAGAATCTCAATGCAAAAATCAAGCTTATGGGAGAAATTGTCAATATACACATAGAAAATCTTATAGCTACCATTAGTATATTATGTGAAAATGAAGTGTATAAAATCACATACGACCCCACTGAAGCAGCAAGATTCAAAATAGGAGAACAAGTAATCCTTGCTGATAAAACCTTTAATCCTGTGCTTTATAAATACCGCATAGAAGATTAAAAAAAATTAATGAATTTCTTAAAAGGAATAGAGTATAATACTCTTTCACTTTATGCCAAAAGAGGAAATATTAATGACTCAAGAAGAGCTAGATTCCCTTATGAATGGGGAACCTGATGTGGGCGAGATAGATAATACTTTAGATGCTAGCGAAGAAGATGAAGAATTCCAAAAAATAACGGTTGATCCAAATGACTTCCGTGCAGAAGCAGATAAAAAATGGCCTCCTCCTCCTCCAACAGAAGATCATAAAATCGTTCATCAGCTTGATGAAGTAACCAAAGACACAGAGGTTAAAGGCACACAAATTTTTGACCAGCTAGAAGTAATGAGTAATGGCGCAGATCAAATTTCTAAACTTGCTAAAAGTATTGAACTCTACCTCAATGAGCAAGAAGAGCTATTTGGTAAGCTTTGTGCGACCTTTCCTCATATCCAAACCTTTCAATCTGCTTTAGAATCTACAAAAAATACAAAAGAGCATAATAAAAACATTATAAATGCGACAAATGATATAAGTGATGCTGCTATGCAGGCAATGGATCTTATGCAATATCAAGATATTCATCGCCAAAAAATTGAACGCGTTATTAATGTAATGCGTGCCCTTGCACAATATATGAATTCTCTCTTTGAAGGTAAAATTGATGATAGCAAACGTGTGAGCTCGGCTGTCTTTATTGCAGGTGATGATAAAGAAGATGTAGTAAATGAAGATGACATTGAAGCAATGATTGCCTCATTTGGTGCAAAATAAGCAAGATTTCGATTACAATGTCTCTTTCATCTCATAAAGTCCAGCTCCTCTCCCCCGCAGGAAATCTCACAAAGCTTAAAATCGCCCTTGCCTATGGGGCTGATGCTGTGTATGGAGGGGTGAGTCATTTCTCATTAAGAACACGAGCAGGAAAAGAATTTAGTTTTGAAGACTTTGCTCAAGGTGTAGAATACGCGCATAGTTTGGGCAAAAAAGTATTTGTTACCATTAATGGATTTCCCTTTAATTCTCAACTTAGTCTTTTAGAATCTCATATTGAAAAAATGGCAAAACTCAATCCCGATGCTTTTATTGTTGCCGCTATTGGTGTTGTGCGTCTAGCTAAAAAAATCGCCCCGCACATTCCTATCCACCTCTCTACTCAAGCGAATGTGCTCAATGTCCTTGACGCGCAAAGCTACTATGAAATGGGTGTAAAACGCATTGTGGCAGCACGAGAAATAAGTCTCAAAGATATTAAAGAGATTAAAAAGCAACTCCCCGATTTAGAGATTGAAGTTTTTATTCACGGCAGTATGTGTTTTGCCTTTTCTGGACGATGTCTCATCTCTGCCTTGCAAAGTGGGCGTGTGCCTAATCGCGGAAGCTGCGCGAATGACTGCCGATTTGATTATGAATATTTTGTCCGAAATACGCAAAATGATGAGCTTATTCCTTTTAATGGTAAAGAACTCTATGTCAAAAATCCTGATAATGGTGTGATGATGAGGCTTGAAGAAACTGAAGGTGTAGGAACACATATTTTTAATTCTAAGGATTTAAATTTAAGCGCATATATCCACGAGATTCTGGAATCTAATGTCATTGATGCACTCAAAATCGAAGGACGCACAAAGTCGCATTATTACGCAGGAATCACTGCTAGAGCATATCGTGCGGCGATTGATGATTTTTATGCGGGGAGAAAAAATAGTGCCTTTTATGAAAATGAACTCAATACGCTTAAAAATCGTGGATTTACCTCCGGCTACCTCATTCATCGCCCTTATGAAAAAAATAACACACAAAATCATCTCACCGCTATTAGTGATGGCAATTATCAAGTGAATGCTGAAGTGCTTGAAAATGGCTTATATGCGGTGTGTAAGCATACAATCGCACAAGGTGATTCAAAAGAAATTGTGTTACCATTTGGTGCAGATGTTGCCTGTGGCAAAAGTGAGCTTGGTGAGATTTATGAAGAAAATGGCAAAAAAATGATGCGTTTTGATAGAATCTGCTTAGAGAATGGCAAGGAACTTACTTCAATCCATAGTGGCAATACAAATGCTTTTAAGCTTCCTTTACCATTGCCTCCTTTTAGTTTTTTACGCCAAAAAACAAGCTAGAGATTAAAAGAGAAACTGAAACTACAAGTATCCTTTATGCCAAGGAACAAATATATTCAAATTGCTCTTTTGTCGTAGCAAAATATGTCCCAAAGAGTAAATTATTTTTACTTTCATTAAATGGAGCATATTTATCTTTACCATATTTGTCTTTGTTGTTATATTTAAGAATCCGATGATAATGCTTTTTATCAGTAATCATATCCAAAGGCACACCAACTTTGCGCTCAAAAGATAATATCATTTTTTGATTATTTTCAAATTTATCTTTTACTTCAAGCACTGCCTTAAAAATATGTGCTTTAGCCTCGTAGCACAGCACCTTATCGCCCTCTCTCATAAGCTCAAAGCATACAGAATGTTTCCTTTCGCTCTCTCCCCAAAATTTTCGCCATTAACATTCCTCGCCATATATCTCTTTTTCATAAGGATAGTTTTCCTCCCGACATACACAAATCCAATAACGCATAAATACTCCTTATTTGGCAATATCGGCTTCTATCATTAAATCACCATTGCCATTATCATAAGTCCTATATGCTAAACCATACGTGTGCAAACCTAATGCTATTGCCCCAATACCTAAAAATCCTGTAAGAGTATCGCTTGTCATTTCTTCCTTTGGAATTTTAAGATTTTTTAAAAGTTCTCCACCTATCATTCCACTAACCATTCCATCTGCCCCTGCATTAAGACTAAGACTCAAAGTAACAAGTGCATCTGTTACCTCATCTACCTCATCACGAACAGGAAATTTGCCTGTTTTGCGCATTTCTTTAAATATCTCTATCGCATTTTCAGCACTCTTATTGATAATATTTGCCTTACAAATGCTTGATTTTTTATCTTTATCAAGTTTCATTAAAGTAATTTCACCTACCTCAAACCCTAAACTTTTTAATGTAATTTTTTTATCATTTTTTCCCTCTGCATTTCCAAAGAATAAGATATTAAGGGCTTGTTCAGCATAGTCTTTGCTATCGCATTTATAATCATTTCCACACCCACTCAACAAACCTACCAATACTACACTTCCTATCAAGGTAACAATTTTTCTCATCTTCTCTCCTTTCATTTTTATATACCAAACATCATAAGCTGATTAGAAATCTTATTAAGATTATCTTGCTTTTTTCATTGAGGCAAGATTGAAAGCAATTTATTTAAGTTTTGCTTTCTTAACTTTTTGCCAACTAAGAATAAATCTACAATGTTCCAAACCATAATAATGAATAGGCATAATGACCCTAATCTTGCTAATACAGAATTAGAATCACCTGCAACAATCACTGAAAAAACAAAGAAAATAACAACAAGTGCTAATCGCACTCCACCTAAAACCATATCCCCAATCATAAATCGAGCAACGCCTAACCAACCAAAACAGAAATTTGCTATCCAAAAAACAAATGCTGGCGATTTTAATCCAAGCATAGGAATCTTAGCCATAAACTCATCACGCGACTTTTCATCAAGGCTATCAAGCTTCTCTTTGAGTTGTTGTTGCTCAAGAAAATCTTTTGGCAATTTGTCTTGCACACTCATTAATATCATATTTGAATCCATATTTTCCCCTTGTTTTAAAATTGAAATTGAAATAATACGATATATTTTCTTAAAAATTTATTTATATATGAAATATATTCGTAATTTGAAATCAAGATAAAGTTGTATTTAATTCGCCTATTACAACTTACAAATCCATAGAAGCAAATAAGGAAAACTGATGAAATATACGCAACAAGATAAGGCGAGAATCTTACGCATTACGACACGCACATTGCAGAGGTGGAAATATACAAAGCCTGAATTGTTTGCCCTCATTGAAGCTGGATTTAAAATGCGTGAGAGAATCTATACGCAAGAAATGTATAATGAAGAAATACAATCTCTTGTTAAATCCATTGACCCGCATACTCTTCCTTCATCTCACTAAGCTTTTGGCACAAATAATCTAGCCCTTTCATATTTTGTTTATCTTTACACTTTCTTATTTATGGAATCAACTTTGCTACATCATCAAAACTTTAAATTGAAGGAAAGGTATGCGCGTTGATATTTTTTGTGAAAGTGGGGAGAAATATGGATTAGGACATTTTTATCGCTGTTTGAAACTTATAGCAATCTGTGGGAAAATTCCGCAAGTAAATGCTATCACTCTCCATAATCGCGGAGACTTTACCCCTCCACCATTCAATGATTTGCTTGATGAGAATATGCAAGATTCTGTAATCTTAGAGTGCAAAAACTATGAATGGCTCTCTACCCAGCCACAAATGCTTGATGTCGCCATTGTCGATAGCTATGAAACACAAGAATGGTTTTACTATCGTCTTAAATCCCATAGCAAAGCACTTATATGCCTTGATGATACACTAAGAGATGTATATCCTCCACAAAGCTATATCCTCAATCAAAGCTCACAAGAGCATTTCTCATCACAAAAATATCACCTTTGGTGCGGACAAGAATACATCATACCGCCTATTATTTTGCCCGAGCATTCCCCCTCTCATACACATAATAAACAAATCTTTATAAGCTTTGGTGGAGTAGATAGTGGAAATCTCACACAAGAGATAGTTCATCATATTTCACAATTCATTGCTTCAAATGACTTCGCACATTGCCATTTTCATATTGTCTTAGGCAATGGCTACACTCATCAGCTCTCTATTCCACCAGAAATTAGTCCTTATATCACTCTCTATTCTCATCTATCGCCAAAAGATTTTTTACACAAAGCTAGTGTTTGTGATTATGCGATAAGCGCAGGTGGTGGAAGTATGTTAGAATTAATAATGCTCAAAATTCCAAGCATCATTATAGAATCTGCCCCAAATCAAAGGATTCAAATTACGCAATGGGAACAAGCTGGTGCAATAGCTCTAGCTCAAAACCCCTATGACGCGATTCTTCTTTTGCACTCTTGGTGTGAAAATATGCCATCTTCATATAATAAAGATACTATCAAAGCTACCTTGCATAGCCTTTCTTTAGGCACTTTGCTCCCTAAAGCCCTCTCTACCCTTTTTGCACAAGTTGCAGAATCTGAACAGATTCAATCCCATAACTTTCATAGACACAGCACACAAAAAGATAAAACAAATCTGGATTCTCTCCTTGCCTTATCTTTCAATGAACTTACACAAGAAGAATCTCATATTGTCCTCTCTATGCGTAATCACGAGCAAGTCGCACGATGGATGTATGCTACACATATTACCTCCTCATCACATCACACATTTTTACAAGAACTCAAAAATGACCATTCAAAACGATATTGGCTTTTTAAATACAATGGTGAATACATTGGTGTAGGCTCACTTACACGCATAAATCTTACACATAAACACGCATTTATTGGTATCTATACAAATCCCTTTTGCACTCAAAGCAATAAAGGCAAACGCATTTTGACATTTTTAGAATCTTTTGCCACACAAAATCTCGCTCTCCACACATTACATCTTGAAGTTTTAAGCCATAATGAACGCGCATTACGATTCTATGAAAAATGTAATTATATCCGAGAGGGCGTATTGCGTGATTTCATCTTGTGTAAAGAATCTCCACAAAGACGATATTATGATGTGATTTTAATGTATAAGGAATGTCAATGAAAACACAAACGCCCCTTATCATTGCTGAACTTAGTGCAAACCACAATCAAAGCTTAGAAATTGCCAAAGATTCTATTCGCGCTATTGCTGAATGCGGAGCTGATGGAGTGAAACTTCAAACCTATACACCAGAATGCCTTACTCTCAACTCAAATGCACCACAATTTTGTATTAGTGGTGGAACTTTATGGGATAAACGACAACTCTATGAACTCTATCAGGAAGCACAAACTCCTTGGGAATGGCATCAAGAGCTTTTCTCTCTTGCTAGAGAGCTAGGCTTAATTGTCTTTAGCTCACCATTTTCAGTAAAAGGTGTTGCATTTTTAGAATCCCTACAATGCCCCATCTATAAAGTAGCAAGTTTTGAAGTAATGCACTATGAGCTTATAGAAGCTATTGCCAAAACTAAAAAACCTATTATTATCTCCACAGGAGTGGCTACACGCAAGGAGCTCAAAACTACACTAGAGATTTGCCATAAATATGGCTGTAAGGACATTACCTTGCTTCATTGTATAAGTGAATATCCTGCCCCATTAGAATCTGCAAATCTCCTTGCTATGCCTGAACTTGCTAAAACTTATAAAAAATATCACATCAAATATGGCTTATCTGACCATACACTTGGCGCACTTTGCCCGAGTATTGCTACAAGCTTAGGGGCAAGTATGATTGAGAAACATTTTATCCTAGACAGCTCACTTGGTGGTGTAGATAGTGCATTTAGTATGGATAAAAAAGCATTTAAAGAAATGGTGGAGCAAGTGCGTAATACCTCTCAAGCACTAGGAGAGAAAAAACCAAAAATTTCAACAGCAACAATAAAAAAAAGACGACAATTTGCGCGAAGCATTTGGGTAAGCGCAGATATTAAAAAAGGTGAAAAATTCACGCATAAAAATCTCTGTGTCTTGCGTCCTAGTGGTGGGGCACACCCACGACATTTATCTAAGATTCTAGGCAAAAATGCAAAAAGAACTATCAAAAAAAGTGAGCCTCTAAGCTTAGATGATGTCAAATAATCAAGAGTAAAGTTATTTCAAGTATAATGCACTTCTAATTTTACACTAAGGAGAGAGTATGCTACTTTTTACGCCCGGTCCCACACCTGTGCCAGAATCTATACGCAATGCGATGAGTGAGCCTACCCTGCACCACCGCACACCAGAGTTTGAATCAGTTTTTGCAAAAGCAAGAGAGGGGCTTTTAAAAATGCTGAAAATGCCGGAGGTGCTTATGCTTGCAAGTAGTGGTAGCGGTGCTATGGAGGCGTGTGTATGCACCTTCACTCAAAACAAAATGCTCAGTATCAATAGTGGTAAATTTGGTGAGCGATTTGGCAAAATTGCTAAAGCACACAAGATTCCCTATAAAGAAATCATAAATGAATGGGATACTCCTGCGAGTGTAGAGAGTGTGCTTGAGATACTTAAAAATGAAAAGGATATAGACTGCTTTTGTATTCAAATGTGTGAATCTGCAGGAGGGTTGCGCCACAATGTAGAGGAAATTGCAAAAGCTATCAAGGCTTACAATCCACGCATAGTGGTGGTAGTAGATGCTATTACTGCAATGGGTGTAGAAGAAATTGATATTAGCCATATTGACGCACTCATTGGTGGCTCACAAAAAGCCTTTATGCTACCACCGGGTTTAAGTATTATAGGGCTTTCTCAATATGCTATAGAACTTGCAAATGAGCGGGATAGAGGCTTTTATTTTAATCTCAAAACAGAGCTTAAAAATCAAACCCACAATACCACTGCTTGGACTGCGCCTACGACCATTATCACAGGATTGGCAAAGTATTTTGAACTTGTAAATGGAGATTTTAAAGGTATTTATAAAAAAACCAAAGCACGAAGCCTTGCCACACACAAGGCTTTAGAATCTTTAGGGCTTAGGATTTATCCTAAAAATCCTGCTCTTGCAATGAATACTATTTATGATGAGGCTAATGCTGCTTCTCTTAGGAAGATTCTCAAAAATGAATTTGACATAAACGCTGCAGGTGGGCAAGATAAGCTCAAAACAAGTATTGTGCGCTTTAATCAAATGGGGCTTATTCCGCTTAATGAAAGTGTGTGGGTTGTGAATGCAGTTGAACTTGCATTAGATTCTCTTAAGCTACGCTCATTTAATGGAGAAGCAAACAAAGTCTTTTTGCAATCTTATTATGATTTGCTTAAAAAATGAGGCTTATTGCCATAATTGGTGCAAGTGGAAGCGGTAAAAGTGCTCTCGCTCACCGCATAGCAATAGAACAAAATTGCGAAATTTTTAGCCTTGATTCTTTAAGCATTTATAAATATATTGATATTGCTTCTGCTAAACCTACACCTTTAGAGCAAGCACAGGTGCGTTATCACGCACTAAATCTCTTAGAACCAAGTCAAAAAAGCAATGCTATGCTTTTTAAGAATCTTTTGCTTCAAACGCTTACATATTTAAAAGAAAATGCTCCGCATACACCTTTACTCATTGTGGGCGGGAGTAGCTTTTTTCTTAAAAGCATTATTGATGGCTTAAGCCCTATGCCTCCTTTGCAATCCTATGAAAAATGGGTAGATTCTCTAGGTGATTTAGCTGCAAAATACAATGTTCTATGTGAAATTGATAGCACTTACGCTCATAACATTAAACCAAACGATTCGTATAGAATCTGCAAAGCCCTAGCACTTTTTAAGGCTACAAATATGCCACCAAGCGTATATTTTGCAACACATAGAAAAGAGCCTTTGGGCTATGATATTGAGATTTTTAGCCTTGAATGCG
The DNA here is from genome assembly GCF_000762845.2 of Helicobacter japonicus. Classification (GTDB taxonomy): domain Bacteria; phylum Campylobacterota; class Campylobacteria; order Campylobacterales; family Helicobacteraceae; genus Helicobacter_C; species Helicobacter_C japonicus. Next base: position 262,852 of record NZ_JRMQ02000001.1, read on the forward strand.
AACGCAACGAGTTAAGAGAGCGCATTGCTAAGCGCACAAAAGCAATGATTCAGCAAGGGATTGTAGAAGAAGTGCAAAAAGTATTAGAATCTTATGGCACACAAGCCCCTGCTTTAAGAGCTATCGGCACAAAAGAATGTGTCGAGTTTTTACAAGGTAAAATACCTTCGCTTCAAAAACTGCAGGAACAAATCTTTTTTCATACTTGCCAACTCGCCAAACGTCAGCGCACCTTTAATCACACTCAATTTAGCCGTATCACGCATTTGCAAGAATATGATTTAGAAAAAGCACTTATTCGGCTACTACAAGAAAACTAATCGTTTCTTATCTATAAAAATATTTGAATCTGTAAAATTAAGAAAAGAGGAAGAGGATATGCCCTGCATACCCTCATAGAGTATTAATCTCTGCTTGTAAAACCAATAATTGAAAGCAAAGACACAAAAATATTATAAAAATCAAGATACAAATTAATTGCTGCATCAACGGGGCTAGTATATAAACCACGAATAATATTTTGTGTATCATAGGCTACATACAAGCTAAAGAGTATTGCTGCTGCACTTGAAATCAATACTTGAAACATAGAGCTTCCAAGAAAGAGATTTACAAGTGAGCATACAACTACAACAATAAGAGCAATAAAGAGCATTTTGCCCATATTAGCTAAATCTTTTGTAGTTTTAATACCAAAAATACTCATAACGCCAAAAATAATTGTTGTCATAGCAAACGCCATTGCAACTGCACCAGCACCAGCCTTATACGCTACCATAGCTATAAGAGGCGTAATCGCCAAACCTGTAAGCGTAGTAAAAATAAAGAGCATAGCAATATTTAAGCCTGGCTTTGAACGAGAAAACATAAGTCCAAAGAGAGCTGCAATTTCAGCAATAAAAATAAAAAGTCTATATTGCACTACAAGTTCTAAATACATAAACCCAAACATTGCACCAACAAACGCAAAAAACAAACTTGCACCAAAAAATTTGTAGGTTGTTTTTACAAAATTTACTAATGCACTATCGCGTTCTGCTACTGCTTCATTCGCAAACTGCGCATTATTTGTATAATCTCTATCATAAAGTCCCATTTTTTTCTCCTTAATATCTAAAGATAGAATTAGGATAAAATTCTATCATATCTTTACTAACAAATTTTATACGCTCTTAACACACTGCTATACTTAACTTCTCTTATTTATTAGAAACAGATTCTATATAAATTCTTTAACCAAATTTGGCTTATTTGCACTCATAAAATGAAATTTATTATGCACTTTTTGAATTTCTTGCATTAATACTAAAGAGTTTTCTAATCCAACCTTGTTTTCTTCATCTATCCCTTTATGATGAGCTTTTTCAAGCTTTTGCACCCATTCATTTGGAATAAATACACCCGGAAGCTTATCGCGCAAAAAAAGTGCTGTTTTATAGCTCATTACAGGGAAAAATCCTAGCACAAGCGCACAATTACTCTTATTTTGTGCATTTAATGTCTCTATATTTGTAAGCAAAAATTCCGCTGCCTTAGCAGAATATACAGGCTGTGTAAAAAGTGCCGATATATGAGAGGCATTAAGCTTTTTTTGCATTTTGTTTATAATGCTTTGGGGATTATTCGCATACGCATTTATCACTTGAAAATTATAAATTGTATCCACTTTTTCTTTGAGAATCTTACCATTTACAGCTTTGCCCTCATTAAGATTATCAATAATCATTCCAAGCTTTAAAGAACTATCTTCAAATACACCCTTTGCTTCAAGACAATCTCCATTTTTAATGCTATCACCTGTAAGTGTAAGAAAAGTGCGCAATCCAAACTCATTTGCTGCTAAAATATCTCCACATAAAGCAATAGAGTTTCTATCTCGCATTGAAAGTGTGCAAATCACAGGCTTTTTGAGTGCTTGTTGTAATTTAATTGAATTGAGAATCGACGAAGGCTTAAAACGAGCTAAGGGAGAATCTGTGCAAACAAAAGCATCGACCTTTTGTATATCTTGAAGTTGCTCGACAAGCTGCTTATCGAGCTGTGCGCTTACACTTGGTGACACTTCCAGACTCAAAAAAGATTTACAAGAACGAAGCTTCTCTATCATAAATTCAATATTCATCTCCACCCCTTAGCTCAAGTTTAAGTCTTTAAAAATTTATGAATTTTATAATGACCCACGCACACTTTGCACTGCCTCTACGATATTTTTGAGGCTTGGCTTGACTTCTTCCCATTTACGCGTTTTAAGCCCACAATCTGGATTTATCCACAGCTGCTCTTTTGGCAAAACCTCTAAAAGTGCTTTAATTTGTGTTTTAAGCTCCTCTACACTTGGGATTCTAGGACTATGTATATCATACACACCCGGTCCCACTTCATTTTTATAACCCACTTCTTTAAAGATTTTAAGCAATCTATTGCCACTTCGTGCGGTTTCAATGCTTATCACATCGGCATCAAGGGCTTCAATAGTTTTGATAATATCATTAAACTCGCTATAACACATATGCGTGTGAATCTGTGTTTGGGATTCTGCAATCGCAGTCGCGCTTCTGAAGCATTTTAATGCCCAAGTTTCATAATCTTTAATATTTTCCGCGCGCAAAGGATAGCCCTCCTTAAATGCCGCCTCATCTACTTGAATAATCTTAATTCCCCCTTTTTGCAAATCATCAATTTCATCAGCGATACAAAGTGCGATTTGCTCACACACTGCACTGCGCGCTAAATCATCACGCACAAAGCTCCAATTTAGAATCGTAACCGGACCTGTAAGCATTCCTTTCATCACCTTTTTTGTAAGGCTTTGTGCAAATTTGCTCCACTCTAATGTCATAGGCTTTGGACGAGAAACATCACCAAAAATAATCGGTGGCTTCACGCAACGACTGCCATAGCTTTGCACCCACGCATTTGCACTAAATGTGAAGCCCTGAAGCTGCTCACCAAAATACTCCACCATATCATTGCGCTCTGGCTCTCCATGCACAAGCACATCTATGCCAATATCCTCTTGAAACTTTACACAATCTCTAATGTATTCCTTAATGCCCTCTTCATATTCTGCTTTATTAATTTGCCCTTTTTTGTAATTTAAACGCAATGCTCTAAGCTCCGGTGTTTGTGGAAATGAGCCAATCGTGGTGGTGGGCAAAATAGGAAAATTAAAATGCTCTTTTTGAATCTTAATGCGCTCATTGAAAGGTTGCGCTCTCTGTGTTTTTGTGTAGTTTTTCACACGCTCACGCACTGCTTTATCGTTTGTTTTGGTAGAATTTTTACGCGCGGCGTTAATCTTTTTATTTTCTTGTAAAAAGCTTTGAATTGCACTATCTGCATTGCCCCTAAAGAGCTTTTCTAGCACATTAATTTCTTTAATTTTTTCCTCTGCAAAGCTTAGCCACGAGAGAATTTGAGAATCTATTTTGTCTTCACCCTCTTTGCTAAAAGGCGTATGCAAAAGGGAACAAGAGCTACTCACCACGATTCTGTTTTTTGGAATCACATTTGCAATAGATTCTAAAAGTGCGAGTTTAGATTCTAAATCTGCCACCCAAATATTGCGCCCATCAATCACCCCAGCATACAGCACTTTATCACTTTTTGCGATAGATTCTAAACTCTCAATGTTTTTGCTCCCCGCGACAAAATCAAGCCCAATTCCATAGATATTTGTTTTTAATAGAATCTCTGTGAGTTCCTTGCTATGCTCAAAAAATGTGCTGACAATAACTTTAATGCCTTTTTTAGTGATATTATCATAAATACATTGTATTGCACTTCCTCCTTTGGAACATTCTAAGCCAAAGATTCCCGCGTCAAAGCCTTTTACAAAAATAGGCTCACTAAATTCTACGACCACTTCAGAATCTAGCGTTGCAATTTGCTCTATTAAATCAAAATACGCACTTTTAACTTTTTGAAATATATCTTCTCTCTGCCCTTTTACAACCTTACTTAATGCCAAAAATGTAAAAATACCTATAAGTTGAATTTTAGGCTTATACCCTAAGCTTAAAGCCTCTTTATATTGCGCAATAATTGCACTTGCATCGGCTTTATATTCATCATCAATGCTTAATTCTGGCACAACATAATGATAGTTTGTATTAAACCATTTTGTCATTTCACAAGCCACACCCTCTTTATGTCCTCTTGCCATTGCAAAATATCCTTCTAAACCGCTTAAATGTTTGAATCTAGCAGGTTTGCAACCAAGCGCATAGGCAAGGTCAAGCACATTATCATACAAACTAAAGTCATTCACGCACACATAATCAAGAGATTTTTGCACATTCCAATGCTTAGCACGTAAGTCCTTTGCGACAGATTCTAATTCTTGATGACTGCATTTGCCACTCCAAAAGCCCTCTAAAGCCTTTTTTAATTCTCTGTTTTTCCCAATGCGTGGGAATCCTAAAATATTACTCATTCATATCTCCTTCATTAAATTTCTGTATTTTTACATAAAATTTATAAATACAATATGTAATTTTAATTTTTTGTTAAAATTTATAGCTTTTATACAAATAAAAGTCGCTGCAACGCCCTTGTTATAGTCATTATAAAAAGAGATACAAAAAGTAACAAATACAATATGTAATTTGATTTTTTCGTTAAATAAGATTCTAAAAAGAAAGTTTAAAAAAATAAATGTTGTTTTTTACTTATCCCATAAGCGAAACCCTATGCCTATGCGCTCGCTACGCATTTGATATTCAAACATATTATCCCCATATCCATTAACATATTGAGCATAAATCCCTAGATTGTCGCTTATGCGCAATGTATAACTTATCTCAAAATAAGGATAATATCTCCTCGCAATAGGAGGACGCATATAAAATTCTATCAAGTTACGATTGCCCTTATAATAAAGCCATATATCATTATATCCACGATAAAGGGGCAAATGGGGATTATCTTGCATAAAGCCATCGGCATATTTACCTATATACACCCACGCACCGAGTTTTACGCCAAATGCACCATAGTTTTGTGTATCATATTCCCATCGCATATTGAGTAAAAGGCGATTTTGTGTGCGTGAGCGCAATGCCCTCTCACCATTTGAAATGTGATTATATCCAAAGGAAATATCCTTAAAAAAACCGCCCAAAAAACTTATAGGACGATCATAGGTATAGAAAAATTCGGGCTGATAGTCTATATCTCTAAAGGGACGAGAATCTTGTCTATTATAGTTTTGAAACCACGAAGTTTGCGTATAGGCAAAGTATAGATGTCCATAAGGAGAAAAAAACTTATTAATTATGGCAAGTTTGAAGCTAAATTGGAATTTAGTTTCTGTGTCTTTATTGCCCTGCATAGGAGTGCTGAAGCTGTGATAAAAGGGTAAAATATATACTGCTTTATGGGGATAGAGTTGCATATAAGAGTGAGTGTCTTTTGACTCTTTTGGCACACTATTTTCCATAGAGAATGCAAATGCTAAATGAGTAAAACTACCACTTAATACCAAAGCTAGTATAAGATATTGCTTCATCTTTTATCTCCTTTAAAAGGGTAGATTCTAGAATTGCATAATAATGCGTGAATAATTTTAGTGTAAAATATGCAAAAAATAAATTAATTTTATAAGGAGTAATAATGTGCGGTATTGTAGGCTATATTGGGCGAAATGAAAAAAAACAAATCCTTTTAAATGGCTTAAAAGAATTAGAATATCGTGGCTATGATAGCGCAGGAATTGCAGTATTAAGTGAAAATGAACTGCAAACATTTCGCGCAGTAGGGAAGCTAAGCAATCTAGAATCTAAATGCAAAGATTTTAGCTCTTTAGGTTTTGGTGTAAGCATAGGACATACGCGCTGGGCGACACACGGCAAACCTACTGAAGCAAACGCTCACCCACATATAGCCGCTTTTAGCAATGTCGTCCATAATGGCATTATTGAAAACTACCAAGAAATCAAAACACATTTAGAATCTAAAGGACATACATTTCTCTCACAAACTGATACCGAAGTGATTGTGCATTTATTTGAAGAATATACAAAAACTATAAACGACTGCCTTGAAGCATTTAAAGCAACTATTGCTGAACTTAAAGGTGCTTTTGCTGTTTTACTTATTACCAAAAAAGCACCAGATTGCATATTTTATGCCAAAAATGGCTCACCACTTATCATTGGCAAAAGTGCGACAAAGCAAGATGAGATTTATTTTGCAAGCTCTGATGCGCCTCTTATTGGGCTTGTAGAGAGTGTAGTATATTTGCAAGATGGCGATATAGGCGTAATGAAACTTGGCGCATTTAGCACACTCAAAGGTGCAAAAAAACTTGATAGCACCAGAGGTTACGCACAAAAAGAAGGGTATCGCTACTTTATGGAAAAAGAAATTTATGAACAACATAAAGTTCTCCTTGAAACTATGATGGGACGCGTGAGTGAGGGAGATATTGTGCTCAATGAAATAGAATCTAATTTTTTTAATGATATACAAAGCATTAGCATTTGTGCGTGTGGGACAAGCTATCACGCCGGATTAAGCGCAAAATATTTATTTGAACGTTTGGCAAAAATAAAAACAAATGTGCTTATTGCAAGTGAATTTCGCTATTCTCAACCCGTGATGAATAAAAATGAGCTTTTTATTGCAATTTCACAAAGTGGTGAAACTGCTGATACGCTTGAAGCTTTAAAACTTGCTAAAAAAAATGGCTTAAAAAGCCTCGCTATTTGCAATGTAGATAATAGCTCTATTGTTAGAGAATCTGATGTTTCACTCCTCACACGTGCAGGAATTGAAAAAGGTGTAGCAAGCACAAAAGCATTTGCAACGCAAATGATGTTGCTGTGGATTCTAAGCGTGTATATAGGCAAAACACGCGGACACATTGCACAAAAGGAATTAAAAACTCATATTGCACAAATGGTTGCTTCAGCAAAAAAAACTTATATAGAATCCGATATGCACGAACACATTAAACGTCTATCAAAGCGATATTTACACGGACACGGATTTTTCTTTATCGGGCGAGATGTGTTTTATCCTCTCGCACTTGAGGGTGCACTTAAGCTGAAAGAAATTAGCTATCTTCACGCTGAAGGCTACGCAAGCGGAGAAATGAAGCACGGACCTATTGCACTAGCAGATTCTGAGCTTTTTACCCTTGCTCTTATGCCTACACATTTACTTTTTGATAAAATTAAAAGCAATGTAGAAGAGCTAAGTGCGCGTGATGCAACTATTTGTGCAGTAAGTGCGCAACCCATTAAAGGCGTTGATGATATGATTCTTATCTCACCTTGCCAAAGCTATATGGAGGAGTTTTTTGCGATGATGGTAGTGCTTCAGCTTTTTGCACTTGAAGTAGCAATCAGATTAGGAAATGATGTAGATATGCCACGCAATCTTGCTAAAAGTGTTACGGTGGAGTAATGTTACTATTTTATACAAATATTTTTAACTTTTTTATCCTTTAATAATTTTTATTCATATTTAAGCCCTATAAGCATAAGTTATAAATTGAAATCATCAACAAAGGAGTTAGATATGAAAACTGCAAAGTTACTTGTGGCATCTCTAATGGTGCTTGGATTATCCAGCGTGCTTAGTGCAAATCCTCTCATCAATGAAGCCAAAAAAGCAGGGTTAGTGCCTTTGCCTAAAGATCAAAAGGGTGTGGATAAAATATTGAAAGACAACAATATTAAAACAACACCTTTTTCTCAAGCAAAAGCAGAATTGGGTAAAAAACTTTACTTTGACCCACGACTTTCAAAAAGTGGTATTATTTCTTGTAACACTTGCCATAATCTTGGTTTAGGTGGAGCTGATGGAATCGCGGCTGCTGTGGGACATAAATGGAAAGCTAATCCTAAACATTTAAATTCACCAACCGTATATAATTCAGTATTAAACACAGCACAATTTTGGGATGGGCGCTCAGGAGACTTGGCAGACCAAGCAAAAGGTCCAATTGAAGCAGAACCAGAAATGGCAACTCCTGCAAAAGTGGCAGTAGAGAAAGTTTCTTCATTACCAGAATATGTTAATGAATTTAAGAAAATCTACGGTAGCGTAACTTTTGATAATATCGCTGATGCGATTGCAAATTTTGAGCGCACATTGCTTACACCTTCTCGCTTTGACAAATTCCTAGAAGGAGACGGAAACGCACTAACAAAAGCAGAACAAGCAGGTCTTAAGACTTTTATCGATAAGGGTTGTGCCGCTTGCCACAATGGTGTAAATCTCGGTGGTTCAATGCAAGCATTCGAAGTAGCAGGTAAATACAAATTCGCAAAACTTGGCGGATTCAAAGGTGATAAGAATGGTATGGTCAAAACTCCTACATTAAGAAATGTTGAAGAAACAGCTCCATACTTCCACAATGGTGCAATTTGGTCGCTTCAAGATGCTATCAAAGAAATGGGAAGCACACAGCTTGGTATCACTATTTCTGATGATGAAGCAAAAAGTATGGAAGTATTCTTGCGCTCACTTACAGGCAAAAAACCAGCGATTACTTACCCTCAACTTCCTGTATCAACAGAAAAAACACCAAAACCACAGCTATAATCTAGGCTAGGTTTAGTTTGATAGGGATAATGATTTACTTATTATCCCTATAATCCTTATCTTTTACCTCCATAGGAAATCCAAAGGATATATGTGAAAGTTTTATTGCAAGGTGGCTTAGGAAATCAAATGTTTCAATATGCTTTTGCACGTTCTTTGGCTCATCGTGGATATGAAGTCGCCCTTGATGCCGCGTGGGGATACACTAAATATTCTCATTTCTATCCAGATTCTATTTTTAGTCTAATAGGTAAGAAATTAATGGGGGGGGGGGATAAAGCAACAAGTAGAACATATCCGCAGTCTTGAATTAACGCGTTTTGCAATCTCTTTACCCATTCTACGCTTTTGCCTCCCTAAACCATATAGCAAAGATTATTATGACCTTATTCTTACAAAAATCTTTTCACATCTCTACCATTCCCACCCTTTTATAAAATCCTTATCGCGTTATTTTTATACCTATGATTCACCCACACTTTTGACACAATTTTGCGCACATAAAGCGTTTTCTCCACGCACTTATTTTAATGGATACTTCATTCATCTTCAATATTTTTTAGAGATAGAACACATACTTCGTAAAGAGTTTTATCCTATTTCTTTAAGTAAGCACACAAAAGCTCTTAAAAATCACATTATTGCCACGCCAAAATCTACATTTTTACATATCCGCCGAGGAGATTTTTATCTTGATAAACATTGGGAGTATGTAAAACTTGGTAGTGCATATTATAATGCTGCACTCAAAGCACTTATAAAGAAAATTAATAATCCTGTGATATTTATTTTTAGCGATGATATATTATGGTGCAAAGAACATTTTACACAATACTTGGATTCTATGCTTTATCACCAAGTAGAATTTGTATTTGTAGAAGGTAATGATGAGGGTAATGCAATCGAAGATCTCACACTTATGCGAAGTTGTCAAAATGGTATTATGGCAAACTCCACTTTTAGCTATTGGGCAGCGTATCTCATCGATAATCCCGATAAGTTTATTTGTGCGCCTATACGCTTTAATTACAATCCACGCCGTTACATATCGCATCATATACCACATTCGTGGAAAAGAATTGATGATGTATGGGGCGCACAGATAAATTAAGAATCTTACTTTAATTTTTGCACATAATCACAAGCAAACTGATTGTCTAGGCTACACGCACGGCGATACAAATCTTTTGCTTTATTCAAATCTTGAGGCACACTTAATCCCTGCTGATACATCTCTGCACTTAGCACACAAGCGTATTTCTTGCCCTCATCACATTTTTGAATATCTAAATTCAAAGCCTTATGGTGCAAAGTCTGTGCCTTTTGTAAATCCTGTATCGCACTCACACCATAAAAATAATAAGAGCCTAACATAAAACACGCATTTTCAATATTATGTTCGCACATCACATTAAGATATTCTAAACCCTTCTCCACATCTTTTGATACACCGTGCCCATCAATCAGTGCAACTGCCTGTATCGCGCACCATTGTTCCCCACCAGCTCCACAAGCCTCTAGACTATAATCATAACCTAACTGATAGTATTGTTGAGATTTATTCAAATTGTTTTGCGAATCTCGTTTATCTTGAGCCTTAACCTCATAGTAATTTCCAAGATATAAGCACGCTCCTGGGTGCTTTTTATCGCAGGCACGATGAAGTATCTTGCTTGCCTCATCAGCATTTTTTACCCACATTATTACACCTTGATAAAAATCAGAATCCGCATTTTCTATACTACTAAGCAATGCAGATTCTCTCTCGTGTGTATCTGCCTCGTTTCCCCATATATTCATTGCAAAAAGCATCGCAAAAAAATAGAGTAAGTATCTTTGCATTAACTCGTCCTTTTATTAAGATGCACGAGCTGGGGAAAACTATGTGCCACTAACTGACTATATGAAAAAAAATGTTCTATTTGATTTTGCACCTCATCAACACTGCTTAGTCTATTGACAAGATTCCGAAATTCACTCGCCCCTTCGTGTCCTTTAGCATAAGCGTGAAGATTCTTACGAAACATAATGACTCCACGTTCTCCATAAAATTCTACCATTTTTTTAAAATGCTCCATAACAAGTTCTCTTTTAATGATAGGTGGAATATCTTGCGTGTGATTTTTAATCTGCCAAAAAATCCACGGCGAAGTGATAGCTGCCCTACCTATCATCACGCCATTTGCTCCAGTGTGAGAAAGCACTTCTTGAGCTTTTGCAGCACTATCAATTTCACCATTAGCAATCACAGGCAATGAGATTTGGCTTTTAATCGTAGCAATTGCATCATAATCAATACGCTCTTTTTTATAACCATCTGCACGCGTTCTCCCGTGTATCACTACAAAGTCTGAATGCACATCTTTAAGGGCTTGGGCTATTTCATTTGGAATCTTTTTATCAAAACCTAAACGCACCTTAAGGCTTGTATAAGGCGTAGTAGCCGTGTCTTTAATGAGATTTGCAATTTTTACAAGCAGTTTTAAATCTTTCAGTAAGCCACTACCATTGCCGTGGTTTGCTACTTTTGGAGCAGGACAACCACAATTTAAATCAATAATATCTATACCTTTTTGTGTATTAAGAATCTCCACTGCTTTCTTAATAATTTCTTCTTTTGAGCCAGAAATTTGCACACTATAAGGCTGCTCCTTTGGAGATTTTTCAATCATCTTAAGAGTGCGAGTATTATTATAAACAAGAGCGTGAGAGCTTATCATTTCACTCACTGTAATATCCACACCAAAACCCTTTACTACACTACGAAAAGGCAAATCTGTATATCCTGCAAGGGGTGCAAGCATAAGAAGATTATCGAATCCTATCATTTAGTTTCTCTGTTTATAGTCTTCATAACCAAAGCTTTTAAGGAGTCTCCATTCTCCTTTGCTATCAATAACACCAAGTGAAGGAAGCGGCACGCCATTAAAGGTATTGTTTTTAACAATACTATAATGGAGCATATCTTCAAAAATTACTCTATCGCCTCTACTTAGAGGTGTATCAAAGCTATAATCCCCTATCACATCTCCTGCAAGGCAAGTAGGACCACCAAAGCGGTAAGAATATACCCCAACTCCCTCACCTTTATCAGCTTCTAAACCTGTTTGTATGGAAAGTTTTGTAACTGCTGGGCGATAAGGCATTTCAAGACAATCGGGCATATGTGCTGCGGCACTTACATCAAGTATAGCAATTGACATCTCATTTTCTACAATGTCTATCACTTCGCCAATTAGAAATCCAACTTGCCACCCTACCGCTTCGCCTGGCTCTAAAAACACATCTATATCATTATATCTTACTTTAAAATTCTTGATAAGCGAGATAAGCAAATCTATATCATAATCTGTCCGCGTGATATGATGACCGCCACCAAAATTAATCCACTTTTTACCCTCTATATATTGCCCAAAATACTTTTCAAAATGTGGTAATGTGCGAGAAAGTGCTGCACTATTTTGCTCACAATGTGTATGAAAATGTAATCCACTAATACCATCTAATCCATATTGTGCTACACCTTTTTGAAATTCACTCGGTGTAATCCCCAAACGAGAACCAGCGATACAAGGATTATAAATAGGTGGCTCTACTTCGCTATAAAGCGGATTCACACGCAAACCAATTTCAATAGGAGAAAGATTTTGAATCTTAAGTTGCTGATTTCTAGATTCTATAAGTGGCTTAAAATTCTGCCACTGCGCAAAAGAATTAAAAATAATATGTGTTGCATAATCTAAAATAGCCTCAATCTCTACTTTTTTATATGCAGGAGAAAATACGCATATATCCTTATTTTGCGCTCTTCCACCTATTTCTTCAAAACCTAATCGTGCCTCATATAATCCGCTTGCTGTGCTGCCATTCAAAGTTTTTTTAAGATTCTCAAATACGCGCCAAAAAGCGTAACCCTTAAGCGCAAGAAGGATCTTTACCCCGCTTTGCTTTTGCACAGAATCTAAAAGTGCAAGATTAACATTAAGCTTCTCTTCTTCAAGCACATAGCAAGGGGAAGGAAGTGTGAATAGTGTAGAGATTTGACGCATTTTACTTAAGAATAAATCGCCTTACTGCAGCTTCAATATCTACAGGGTTAGATTTAGAAACAAACTCACTTGCATTGAGAGAACGAGCCATATCTTCATTACTGCTACCACTCATTGAAGAATTAACTACAATCGGCAAATGTGCCGTAGCAGGATTTGCTTTAACTTGCTTAATCACCTCAAAACCACTTGCTTCTGGCATTTCAAGGTCAGTAATAATCATACCTACTGAGTCAATATCCGTAGTAGGTGCAAAAAGATAATCAAGCAAATGTTTGCCATTAATGAAATCGTGATGCACTACACCAAGTTTATTAAGAATAAGTTGCATCGTGCGTAACACCGTTGGACTATCATCTGCAAGAAGTATGCTTTTATTTGTTTCTACTTGAGAAATTTTTGCAATCCCTTCTTCTTTATCTTTTTCAATCCAAGGAAACACATCAATAAGCATTTTTTCAATATCTACTACTTGCACTAAACGTCCGTCATAGTAGCGAGTGCGACTAACCAACTTACCATTATGCCCACCGCCACCTACGCCTACACCTTGCTCAATTTCTGTCCATTTTTTGTTAAGGATTCTATCTGCTTCATAAATTCTCACACCAATTGTCCAACGTGAAAATTCACAAATCATAATAATATCCTCTTCACCCGGCTCTCGCTTAACCCCACAATCACGTAGATTCTTAGTTTTGTTGTTGCTATCATAAAAAAACCATTTACGCATATCTATGAGAGGCACAGTCAATTCACGTATAGTAATAAGCCCTTCCACAAGGCTATTGTTTTCGTGTGTAACAACGGTGAGCGCACCTTTATATTTTATCACTTCACGAATCTTAAATACATTTACAGCGTATAAATCCTTTCCTTTTTCTAGGCGAAAACAAAGGAGCTGTAATTCATTATTCTTATGAAGACTTGTTACCTGATCAATATTTGCCATACTCGTTTTAGACTTAGACATACCCTACACCTCATTCAAAAATATTCAATCCTAGCACAAAATCGCTAAATCTAAGTTTATTTGTCAATGCTTCTTTGATTAGATTTTGTGCTTAAGCGCATTTTAGCCACAATCACAATCCAACGCACAACACCATACACAACATAACCACTCATTAAAACACACAAAGTTTCTTGTGGCTTTACAAAAACAATGCCAAGCAACAAAATAACTGCAATAAAAGATTTAAAATTCCATTGCATTTTTTTAAAACTTGGATACCGAATATTGCTTACCATAAGGACACTAATGATAAAGCTTCCTATCAACATCATATATTCATAACCATAAGTTTCAATAAGACCATATTCTAGATCAATAAGTATCCACAACATCAAAACAACAGCGGCAGAAGGTATAGGCAAACCAATAAAGAAATTAGGCTCAGAGCTTGAAGTGATATTAAAACGTGCCAAACGCACTGCACCAAGTATCACAAAAAGTGCTGGCACACTCATACCTACACGCCCATAATCTATGCCAATATAAAAATAAAGCAAAAAAGCTGGAGCTACACCAAATGCAACTATGTCGGCAAGAGAATCAAATTCCACACCAAACTTGCTTGAAGTGTTTGTAAGTCGAGCAACTCTACCATCAAGCCCATCAAGCACCATAGAAAATAGAATAAGCCAACAAGCATTCTCAAAATTCCCTTTTGAAGCAAAAACTACACTCAAAACTCCTAAAAAAATACTCCCAGCAGTAAAGAGATTAGGCAGAATAAAAAGTGGATTAAACTTCATAAAAGTATCCTATGACACTTTGCAATGCTTTCACTCTATCACCAACACTCACTTTTAGCTCTATCTCTGCAGAATCTGCAGACTTTCCTCGCTTTTGAGGGATTTGGGGAATATTAATGCGTGTCATACCAGCTTTCATAAAACCTATGCGTTCTCCAATATCTAAATTACTTGAAACAAACAATTCTTGAGAAGAGAAGAAGATTGGATAAAAATCAATAGAAAATCTCCTATCTTGCAAACTTTCAAAATGCATAGTAGCATTTAACTCATTGCGCTTATTTTTACTACAACACGCAAGGCTTAAACCTTTTTTTGCACTACATTTTCCTTCTACAATATCACAAGGAGCGCGTATCACGCCCACATCAATAAAGCGTGTTTCAATAAGAATACTTACCTGCCCATCACCTGAAGTAATATCTCTTATGATTCCATCAACAGGTGATACAAAAGCATTATTTTCATCAATATTTGGGATTCTTTCAGGATTACGAAACATTGCAAGCCACAAGAAAAGTCCTACAAACAATACAAATGCACATATACTCCAACCAAGCCACGCCGTAAGCAAAAATGCTATAAGCAATACAAATGCTCCTACCCAACCCTGCTTTGCAATAATTTGCGTAGTCGTTGCCATTATATCCTCCTATGCTTCTTCTTCAAGCGGAATAAGTCGTGTTTGTAAGTTATGCTCTGCCTCATATTCTTCAATAATCTCTCGCACACGCGCACCATCAATTACTTCTTTGTCAAAAAGTTCTTTTACCATATTTTCAATTGCTTCTCTATAATCCCTTAAAAGATTCTTAACATAAGTATAACGCTCATCAAGCGTATTTTTAATGTGCGTATCTATCTCTTGGGCAAGCTGTTCACTAAATTCTCTCTGTGCGCCACCACCACCAAGGAAAGTATTACGTTGTTTTTCAAGCACCATAAGTCCGCTCACATCTGTCATACCATAATAGCTGATCATAGATTTAAGAATCCCCGTAGCACGTTCTAAGTCATTGCTTGCACCCGTGGAAATCTCTCCCAAAAACACTTCTTCAGCTGCACGTCCGCCCAAAAGCACATCAACTTCTGCCATAAGTTCGTGTTTTTGCATAAGATAGCGATTTTCCTCAGGCGTATGGAGTGTATAGCCAAGTGCTGCCATACCGCGAGGAATAATAGAAACTTTATTTACCCTATCAGCACCCTTAGTCATTTCAGATACTACTGCGTGCCCACTTTCGTGATATGCAACAATTTTCTTTTCTTTAGGAGAAATACGGCGCGATTTTTTCTCTAATCCTGCAATACCCCTTTCTACTGCTTCTTTAAGATGTTTTTGACTAACCTCTTTTTGATTTTCACGCCCTGCAAGAAGTGCTGCTTCATTAATAATATTTGCTAAATCTGCTCCAGCAAGTCCAGCGGTAAATTTAGCAATTTCGTGCAAATCCACATCACGTGCTAAAGAAACATTCTTAATATGCACTTTTAGAATTTCAAGTCGTCCTTCAAAATCCGGTTTATCCACAAGCACTTGCCTATCGAATCGTCCAGGACGCAATAATGCTGGGTCTAGAATCTCCGGACGATTTGTCGCTGCAAGCACAATAACAGGTGCAGATTCCGAACCAAAGCCGTCCATTTCTGCAAGCAATTGGTTGAGTGTTTGTTCGCGTTCATCATTGCCACCCACCATACTTCCAGCGGCACGACTTTTTCCAATAGCATCAATTTCATCAATAAAAATAATGCTTGGTGCATCTTTTTTTGCCATTTCAAATAAATCTCTCACGCGACTAGCCCCTAAACCCACAAACATTTCAATAAAACTACTTCCACTCATTGAGAAAAATGGCACATTCGCCTCTCCTGCCACAGCTTTTGCAAGAAGTGTTTTACCTGTGCCCGGAGGTCCAACTAATAACACACCTCGTGGAATCTTCGCGCCCACAGCAGCATAACGTTCAGGATATTTAAGAAAATCTACAATTTCTACAACTTCTTCCTTTGCTTCTGCATTTCCAGCCATATCATCAAATCGCACATTTGGCTTTTCTGCATTTACCAACTTTTTGGCATTTCCCATACCAAAAATACCTCCTCCCATACTCTTTTGCATACGAGCAGTAAGGAACATCCATAAAGCAATAATGATAAATATGGGAAGAAGCATATTCACTAAATCTCCTAAAAAGCTGCCCTCACTAAAGCCGCTATATTCAATTTTTTTCTCATCAAGTAAAGGCACAAGCCCCAAATCAGCAACTTTTTTAGTCGTATAGAGGATTCTTGGTGAAGTTTGGAGAGAGTAGGCTTTAATATAAGTTTGTCCTATGCTCACTGAAGCAATTTCACCCTTTGAAATAAGCTCTTTTAACTCATTGTAGGTAATCTCTTTGGTGATGCTTCCTCCCAAAATTTTATCAGTCAAAGAATCTCCTCCATTAGGCGAAAACATCTTAAACAAAAGCAAAGCAAGAATCACAAAAACAGCAAAAACAAGAAAAGGATTCTGCTTGAAAGGTGGTTTTTTATCATTTTGGTTTTCCATAAATTGTCCTTTTATTACATTACAAAGTTAATTTCAAGGCGACCCATCCGTCTTTAGAACGAGTCTCCAATACATTAAAATCATCAAATGCCTTTATTATATCAAATTTATACTCATCTAGTATCCCTGAGAGTATCAAAAGCCCATTTTTTGCACATTTTGTCTTAAAATCATTGTGTAAAAGCTTCACAACAAAGGCTATAATATTTGCCACAATCACATCATAGTGCTTAGGTGTATCAGATGGGGATTGTGCGATACTCCCCTGCCATACATTCTTAAAACGCACATTGTTTAATATGGCATTTTTTTGACACTCGTGCGCAGCAGTCTCATCGGTATCACAAGCATACACCTCTGCGCCAACCTTACACGCTGCAATACCTAAAATACCGCTCCCACAACCTACATCAAGCAATGTCTTACCTCTTAAATCCATTTGGCTTAAGAAATCTAAACACATCGAAGTACTCGCGTGATGTCCCGAGCCAAAGGCAAGGGCAGGATTGATAATAATCTCTTTATAATCATTTGTTTGATTATTATCTTTTAAAGCAGATTCTTTCCATAATGGACGTATATAGAATCTCCCACATAGCACAGGCTCTATCGAATCTTCATACGCCTTTATCCAATCACAATTTGACTTTTCTTCAATGTGATAACAAAAACCAACTTTGTCCTGCATTGTTTGGCTAAGTATTGAAGCAAACTCACGTAAAGAATGCAAAAAAGCTTGTATATCGATTATATTTGAATCTATACGACTAATAATCTGAGTAGTTTGTGTAGATTGCTTAGCTTGCCATATATCAAATCCCACACTCTGCCATAAATGGTCTTCATACATAATGGCGAAAGGATTTGATTCTATTGAGATGTCAAGATATTCAATAGCACTAGAAGTTTTTTCAGTAATAAAATCAGCAAATAATTCTAAAAAATTGCTTGGATGGATAATAATTTCCCAATATGTTTGCTTATCCAACACATTCATAAAGCTCTAAGCCTTATTCATTCACACCTAAAACAACTTCGAGTTTTTCTTTAAGCACTTGAGGAGTAAAAGGTTTTACAATATAATTATTCACCCCAGCTTTAAGCGCAGTAATTACCTCTGCTTTACCGCCTTCAGTAGTAACCATAATAATAGGAATAGATGTATATCGCTCATCAGCGCGCACTTTTTTGACTAAGTCTAAACCATTCATTTCAGGCATATTCCAGTCGGTAATAAGTATCTGTATTCCCTCTGTGGTATCCATAATTTGCCACGCTTCTACGCCATGTTCAGCCTCTAGAATATCTTCATACCCCAAACGTTGAAGGGTATTTTTTATAATTCTTCTCATTGTGGAGCTATCATCAACAACTAATAGTTTCAAGTTATCTCCTTAATTTAAATACAACTACAAGCAAAAATGGCATTCTAGCATATTTTTGTTATAAGTTATAGACTAATTCTTACATTTTTTGATTTTTTTGTATTTCTCATCTTCTGTAAAGCTCTAGAATCTCTTTAAGGTCTATTTTCCCCTCATAAAATGCTTTGCCTATAATAACACCACCGATATGAGGATTCTCACTTAAAACCTCTAGCTCATTTGAATGAGCAAATCCACCACTTGCAATTGTGTAAATACCACTAGAAGCGGCAATATTTTGTGTAAAAGATACATTAATTCCACTTAATGCACCATCGCGGTTAATATCTGTGCAAATAATTGCCTTTACCGCACTTCCTACAAATTTTTGTGCTAATTCATTTGAATCCACATCACTTTCTTGAGCCCAACCTTGTGCAGCTACCTTACCATCGCGAGCATCAATACCAACAGCTATTGGATAAATTTGTGCCATTTCTTTGACAAATGTCCAATTTTTTATTGCTATCGAGCCAAGTATCACTCTTGATATACCCATTTGTGCATAAAGCTTAATAGTCTCTTCACTACGAATTCCGCCGCCAAGCTGCACTTTAAGCGATGTTGTTTGTAGAATCTGCTCGATTACATTTAGATTCTGAGGTTTGCCTGCAAAAGCTCCATCTAAATCCACAATATGTAAATATTTTGCACCCATATCTTCAAATTTTTTAGCAAAATCTATTGCCTCACCATACACAATAGCACTCTGCATCTCACCTTTAAAAAGTCGCACTGCCTTGCCTTCTTTTAAGTCAATCGCTGGATAAATATCAAGTGCCATTATTCTTCCTCAACAAGACCTAGATTCTCATACATCCATTCAACACACCAACCTATAAAACCAAGGACTAAAAATGCATAACGCGCATTGAAATAATTATCAGACACAGATAGCACAGAAGTGCAAACAAAACAAATAAGAATACCCAACATCAATAAAATACAATTTACATATTCATAAAAAGAAAAAAACTCCCTATGCTTTATTATTACCCATATGAGCAAGCCTACACCCACAAAAAGTGCAATAACATCAAAATAAGCATACAGATTATCACGATAATAATAAGGTTGCAAAGCAAGTCCAAAAAGCATAACGACAACGACATTTATTGATGGTCGCATATTATAGAGTGCTTTACCAAGCTGACTATTTTGATTTGGACGCAAGGAAAAAATCTCAAACAAAAGTGGTAGATATACAAAAAATATATACGTGCAAGAAAGAATTACAATGCGTGGTAAATAGTCTATGACAAGTTCAAAAAAATTGCGATGGTAAATGCTCCCCTCAATGGCAAACATATCCATAATATCCTCTGTTTCAGGTACATAAGTTATTTTTAAAATTACAATATAAATAAACACTACACCTAGTATCAGCACCATTATGCGTTGTAAAGCGTTACCTAACTGATACCAACTACTCAAAATGACAAATGCACTGCTTAAAATAAATCCACAAAAAAAGAAAAATGTGCTTAAATGGTCAAAAAGCTGATTTTCACGAATAAAAATCAAAAATAAATGTGAAAAAGAATGTGAGAATTGCGAAATAAAAAGTGTCAAATTAGTAAAAACAAAAAAAGAAAAAAATAAAAGAGAAAATGCTATGGTAATGCGGGTATGTTGCTTCATTCTTAAATCCTTAAAACTAATAGTTTCTCAAAAAATATCCGTCTATGCCATCAGCTATACCTTTAGCAAGAAGCTTTTGATATTCTTTTTTAGCAATGAGTTTGCCTTCATCTTTGTGTGAAGCATAGCCAATTTCAATTAATACAGAGGGCATAAGTGCCCCTGCCAAAACCCAAAAAGGACCTTCTCTCACTGCCCCATCGTGAGTATTGTAATGTGTCCGCACTTGATTGAGTATGCCTGATTGAATCTCAATAGCCAACTTGTGTGAAGCAACAAGATGAAAAGCACTGATAGTATTTAAAAAAGATTTTGTTGCAAAATGACTCATTGTTTCTATATCACCTTGATTTTCTGCTTTAGCTACTTGTTCAGCACGCTCACTTCTTGCAGGAGACAAAAAATAAGTCTCTACTCCATTAGCTGTTTTTGCAGAAGTTTTGGGGATAGAATTTGCATGCACAGAAACAAACAAATCTGCACTTTTGGTATTAGCAAACTCTGTGCGCTTACGCAAATCAATATATACATCACTATCACGTGTCATATAGACTGCATATCCACGACTTTTAAGCTCATCTCTTAGAATCTTCGCTACACTAAGCACAATCACTTTTTCACATATATTCTCAACACTCTTTGTGCCACAATCCTTACCCCCGTGTCCTGCATCAACAACTATTTTTTTTGATTTTTGCTCTACCTTTTGGGGTGGATTTTTTGCTATTTGCTCTTGTTTGTGTTGTGAGGTTTGTTTATCATCTATTTGTGATTTGGTTGAAAGATTCTCTTTTGGAGATTGTGCGACTTGTTTAGAATCTCCCTTTGGTTTTATAAAAATATAGAGATTCTCTTTTTCTTTGACAACCTCATAAGTTGATTTTGGATTTGTAGCAATAACTGCGCGAACAACTTGGGGTGTATTTTGCGCAATTTGCAATGTAGAATTATCTTTAAAAATAAAATTGCGACGGGGAATAGTAAGATTTGCTTCAAAATCTATAAAACTTTTGTTGCCCTGCAAATTTTTTATCTGCCAAGTAAGATCACTGATATCTTGAGCAAACACGATTTTTACATTTCCATCACCAAAAGGCACCATTCTAATGATGCGGTTCTCACCCCACAAACATAAAAACAAGAGGCACAAACTTGCCACAATCCGCAACATTTATGTCCTTATTCTTGAACTAATTCAGCAATAATTTCTCTAACAGGTTGAATTTTTTGGATTCTATATCCATTTGCACCTGTAAAATATAAGCCATATTCTCTATCACCCATATGAGCGCGTCCCAACGAATCAGCAATACAATATCCTACTTTTTTTGCTTCAACTCCTCTATGACAAGGCGAAACACAATTGCTAATACAGCGAATCTTTGGTGCATTACCTTTTGACATTGCTTCAAGCACACCTGTTTTTACTGCACGAGCAGGATAACCCACAGGAGATTTAACAAGCTCAATATCTTCTTTAGATACAGAAGGCATCAAATCACGATAAGCAATAGCATCACATTCCTGAGAACCAAGCCATCTTGTTCCCATTTGCACTCCACTTGCACCCAAAGCAAGCATTCTATCAATATCTTTTCTATCCCAAATCCCACCAGCAGCTATAACTGGGATATTTCCCCATTTTTTTGCCTCATCAACAACCTGTGGCAATACATTTTCAAGCTGATACTCTTCCTTAAAGCAATCCTCATAGCTAAAACCTTGATGTCCCCCGCTTAAAGGTCCTTCTACCACTACAGCATCTGGCATTCTTGCATATCTATCCACCCAACGTCTGCAAATAATCTTGAGTGCCTTAGCAGAAGATACAATAGGCACAAGTGCTACATCAGGGAAATTTTTAGTAAATTCAGGCATATTTGTAGGCAATCCAGCACCTGTTACAATAATATTTGCTCCTGCTTCACACGCATCACGCACCACACGCCCATATTCATTAATTGCATATAGAATATTTGCGCCTAATGGGTTATTACCACATATTTTGCGTGCATTTTTAAAAATCTCATTAAGTGCGTGTTTTGAATAAAAATTTATAGCCTCAAAAGGTTTAGAATTAGTAATTTTCTCAACAAACTGCATTTTTTGATAATACCCTGTGCCTACTGCGCTAATAATACCAAGCGCACCTTCTTTAGAAACATTACCAGCCAGTTTATCCCAACTGATGCCTACACCCATACCCCCTTGAAAAATTGGATATTTAATTGTATGTTTGCCTATTGTAAGCGGTTTCAATCCCATCTCTGTATCCCCCTATGATATAATCACTTTTGCAAAACGTCTTTTGCCAATCTGTATAATATATTCACCTACTGATAATTTTAAATCTTCATCTATCATCTTTTCCTTATTGATCTTTAATGCCCCTGCGCGAATATCCCTACGCGCCTGTGAAGTAGATTCACATAACTTTGCATTTACAAGCACTTTAGCTATCCACTCGCCATTATTGCAAGTAAATGTAGCTAAATCTGTAGGTATTTCATCTTTGCTAAACACATTATCGAATTCTATTTTAGCTTGTTTTGCTAAATCAGCGTTATGATAACGCGCAGTTATTTCTAAAGCAAGTTTTTCTTTGATTGCTTTAGGATGTGCTTTTCCTGTATCTACCTGCTCTTTCATATCCACAATCTCCCGTAAAGAAAGTGTAGAGAGCAACTCATAATATCGCCACATCATCTCATCACTAATACTTAGAATCTTAGCATACATCGTATTGGCGGATTCTGTAACGCCTATATAGTTATTGAGTGATTTACTCATTTTTTGCACTCCATCAAGACCTTCTAAAAGGGGCATTGTCATTACTGATTGCTCTTTATTGAGTCCATACGCTCTCTGTAAATGCCGCCCTACTAAAAGATTAAATTTTTGATCATTTCCCCCCAACTCAATATCACAATTTAAAGCAACAGAATCATAGCCTTGCAAAAGCGGATACATAAATTCCACCATAGAAATAGGCTGATTATTATTGTAACGCTTAGTAAAATCATCACGTTCAAGCATACGCGCAACAGAGAATTTTGAAGTGAGCATAATCATTCCTGCCGCTCCTAGCTCATTCAACCATTGAGAATTAAAACATACTTCTGTATATTGCGGGTTAAGCACTTTAAACACCTGCTCTTTATAAGTAATGGCATTAGATTCTACTTGTTCCCTGCTTAAAGGTTTCCGCGTCTCACTTTTTCCACTTGGGTCGCCAATAGTAGCAGTAAAATCACCGATGAGAAATTTTACATTGCCTCCATATTGCTGAAATGTAGCAAGTTTTTGCAAGAGCACGGTGTGCCCTAAATGCAAATCTGGTGCAGTAGGATCAAATCCTGCTTTTACACAGAATCTCTCTCCTGTGGTAAAAAATTTCTCTACCAAAGTAGTGATGTATTCTTCCCCGATAAATTCCACACAACCACGTGAAATCTCTTGTAAAGCCTCTTTGGTCTGTTCTCTCATTCCCTTATCCTTTCTATCCCGAATACACATCTTTAAGATTCTTAAATTCAATAATCTTATATTTTTTATAAAGTATATCTTTTAATGCCTTAATATCGTGCATTTTACTCTCAAAACATATTTCACAATATGTGGAAAACTGCCGATTAAGCACATCGTAATCTACACTTACAATATTACAATTATATTTTGCAAATATGCCACATAGTTGTGCCAAAGCACCTCTTTGATTCTCAATAGCAATAATTGCCTTATAAGTGCTTTTTTGCTCACTTGCCCATTGCACAAAAAGCATTTCACACCCCTGCTCTATTTCATCGAGTGCTCTCTCACACATTTTATGATGAATATATGCTTTTTGTGTGGTTTTGATAGCTAAAATATTATCACCATATTTAGGGTGGCAGCAGTAATCAAAAATCACTTCATTGATATTGCGATTAGTTTGTAAAATAATATTATCAAACACAAGAGGCTTAAGTTTTAACATATTAATTTTAATCTTACCTAAGAAATTTGCTTCACGTGCAAAGATTCCTTTAATATTGTTTTTTACCTCTTTTAAAAAGACTAAATCTGATGCTACTCTGTGAATATGTGTATCAAGCTTTTTCTCTTTGAGATAACTCATAATTGTATAAGCAGAGCTATCAAAGATTGTTTGCAAAATGCGCAATGCGATTTTTTTGTCAATCTCTTTTAACTTCGCCTGACATTGAATCCTAATATGATTCTTAGCCCTTGAAGTCTTAACTGCATCAATCCAAGTGCAACGTGGCGGAATCTTTTCACCATTTTGCGATACAACAATGCGCACAATATCGCTATTTTTAAGTGGTTGCAATAAAGAAGCTTTTTGATGGTTAATAAACACTTCTTTGGCATTATCACCTATATCACTATGCACAGCATAAGCAAAATCTAATGCTACTGCACCCACAGGGAGATTATAAATATCACCTGCCGGAGAAAAAACAACCATATCTTCTTTATACAAATCATTTTTTGCCAATTCATAGAATTCTTCAATCGTATCATTTTGATATTGCAAATTATTGAGCCATTCAAGATTTGGCTCTCTCCCACCACTTTTATATTTCCAATGCGCTGCTACGCCATATTGTGCGGATTTGTGCATATCAAAAGTGCGTATCTGCACTTCATAAATACTCGAGCCTTCAAAGATTGTTGTATGAATTGTTTGGTATCCATTTTCTTTGGGAATGGCAATATAGTCTTTAAAACGAGAAACAACTGGTGTGAGCTGTAAATGCAAAAGCCCAAGCACCTTATAACATTCAAGACTTGTTGGCACGATAATCCGCACTGCAAGCAAATCAAGTATCTCATCAATGCTCACGCCTTTGCGTTGCATTTTGAGAAAAATAGAATAATAACGTTTCACACGACTTTCAATAGCAAAATCTTTTTGTGTAAATCCATTTTGTAAAAGAATTGTTGTTATTTTTTGCGTAAATTCATTAAGCTTTAAAGTAATAGACTGATTATTTTCATTGATATAACAGAGAATCTTCTCATATTCTTGAGGAAAAATATAAAAAAAGCTTCTATCCTCTAACTCATTCTTAAGCGAAGAGATTCCTAATCTATGGGCAATTGGTGCATACACCATAAGTGTTTCTTCAGCAATACGTTTTTGCTTGTGGGGAGGAAGTGCATCAAGAGTAAGCATATTATGCATTCTATCGCTAATTTTAATCACAAGCGCACGAATATCTTTTATCGATGCAAGAAGCATTTTACGAAAGCTTAATGCGGAAGCAGTGAGTTTGCTATGAGAATTGCTGCTAAACTCCTCATTCCGAATCTCAACAATCTTTGTCAATGCATCGACCAAATGTCCCACATCCCAATCAAATTCTCTCTGCACATCTTCAAGCGAATAATAAGTATCCTCTACAACATCGTGCAAAAGTGCAGCACACAACATTGTCTCATCACCACCATAAAATGCCACTATACAGGCTACACAAAGTGGATGCACAACATAAGGAATCCCGCTTTTACGAAGTTGCCCCCTGTGGGCATTTATCGATACATCAATGGCTTTTTGCACATTTGGAGTAATTTCTGTAAGAGACTGAAGTTTAGCAACAGCAGACTCTATAGTATCAATTTCAGCAATTTGGGGAAAAAAATTCAAAATCTCTCCCTATTCCCTATCCTCAATTGATGAGAGTTCAATTTTTCCTTCAGCAATTTCTTGCATTGCAATATCTGGCAATTTATGTGTCTTAACATCCATATCTACAAGAGGTTTGGCTCCTTCTCCGAGTTCTTTAACGCGTTCAAAAACAAGGCTTGCAAGTATATATCTATCATCATTTACTCTTTTTAGTGCTCTTGCGGCAATTTCTTCTGTCCGTTCTGTGTGTAATGCATCCATAAACCATCCTTTTAGATTCTAAAATGTGAATTGTATCGTTTTTTTATTTGTTTTTGCTTTGATTTATTGAACAATGGAACAAACACCCTTGTTAAACTTTACCAAATCAAGCAAATTATCTTTTTTAAACATATTGCATACAAGAATGGGGAGTTTATTATCCTTTGCAAGAGCAATTGCAGTATCGTCCATTACCTTAATATGATCTCTTAGTGCCTCATCATAGCTAATACTCTCAAGCATTTTTGCATCGCTAAATTTATGTGGGTCTTTGTCATATATGCCATCAACTTTAGTTGCTTTGATAATCACATCTGCACCAATTTCTACTGCACGCAAAGTCGCTGCACTATCAGTTGTAAAGAAAGGATTCCCTGTCCCTGCTCCAAAAATAACCACTCGTCCTTTCTCCAAATGTCTAATAGCTCGGCGATAAATATAGCTTTCACATATTTCTTTAATTTCTAAAGCACTTTGCACCCGCACATCTACGCCTAAATATTCCAAAGCTTCTTGCATAGCGACTGCGTTAATAATTGTCGCAAGCATACCCATATAATCCCCACTTGTGCGGCGGATAATCCCACCTTGTGCGGCGGATACACCTCGTATGATATTGCCTCCACCGATAACGATACCCACTTCAATGCCATTATCAACAAGAGATTTAATTTCATTTGCAATATATTCTAGAATCTTGACATTAATTCCAAATCCACTATCTCCCGATAATGCTTCGCCTGAAAATTTCACTAGCACACGTTTATAGCCCATATCCTATCCTTTTGTTTGAAGTGTGCTATTTTAACGCAAAAGCTTAAATACATCTTATATACAAAGGAGAATCAAAGAAAACTAAGCTTTAAATAGAATCCACTCTATAATTATTGTTATACAATTTTAGATTCTAAAATATGTCAAATTCGTGTATAAAAAGATTTGAGGTTACATCTGCGCTATTATCTTACACCACTACTACACCACAGAGCAATATAAAAGGCATATATTCATCTTTGGTATAGATATGGTAGATATCCTCTTGATTTGTGCCAATGCTTGTACACAAATCAAGTACAGCGCAAAGCACCCCAAATTGCTTTTTGTCACCTAAAAATTCTGTAACTGTTTCTTTAAGTGAATCTAGCACATATTGAGGGGCATCTTTTAACTCTTCATCGCTAGGAAGCGAACTTTTTTTGCAATACACATTTACACTAAAAAGTGCAAGTTTAAAATCGTTCCACTCAGAAAGTCTTTTTTTCTTTTTTAGTTTCTCTATATCTTGAATCTGCCCTAATGCCTCTTTAATACGCTCTTTATTGCGAGCATTAAACTCTTTCCTTGCTCTTTTAGCTACATTAAAATATAAATGCTTAAACTCTATCCATATATCATATTTTTGATTTTTTTCAGAACACCAAAAGTCAATTCTTCGTCTGTTTTTTAGCCTCTCTCCCAAATCCACACCTCTACAATCAGCACCATACTCACTTATCACATAGGGTGTAAGACGAGATAGCGCAATAGCAATAGTAGCCTTATTACTTTCTTCATTATGCACAAGAGGAAAATGCTTAACATCATCTATATATGTAAGATTTATGTCAAAAACATATTGACAAAATTCATCATAAAATTTTTTCAAGCTCCTTCCACCTCCGCCACCTTTAGTAGATATGCTATCAGACTTATAATGCGTATCTATCAAGTAATATTTGTAAGGTGCCGCATCATTAAAGAGTTTATTCATCTCCATATTTTTTATCCTTTTAGGTTTTAGAACTTGCCTTTATTTCATTAATGCTATCCACGATAATGCCAATTATCATAAGCAATTAAAATTAAACTCAAATTTATAGCTTATCAATACGTAATATTATACTTCATCTATAAAATAAACGATTAAAATTATAAGTTACATATAAACCAAAGAGAAAATAATGAAAGTCGTAGAGAGAATCAACGAAATCTTAAAAGAAAAAAACCTAAGCAAAAAGGAAATTGCGAACCGTTTGATTGATTTGGGTTTGCGTGCAAGCAAAACAGGTGAAACACCCACTATTTCAAGCATTTATGCCTATCTCAATGGCAATATAGAATTAAAAGCCGATATGATACCTTTTATCGCTGAAGCATTAGGCATATCCGAGCAAGAGTTATTTAGTAGCACAGATTCTCATAGAATCTTACGCAAAATCTATGCACGCAATCCACTTTATAGTAAATATAATCATATTATAGAACTTCTTGAATATATCTCTCCAAAATCCCTTGAAACACTTGAAAAAACGCTTCTTAGCTATAAACAAAAGACGTTAGAACTCAATCATATTATTGAAAAAATATAAGTTGAATAATATTGAATAATAATAATTGACGAGATGTTATAATTTTTTACGAATCTTTTAATTTCATTAAGATTGTGAAGCAATATTGAGGTGTGATTACAGATTCTAAGATTTTATAATGAACCCAAATAAATTATCAGGTGGCGGAGCGGACGGGGCTCGAACCCGCGACCCCCTGCGTGACAGGCAGGTATTCTAACCAGCTGAACTACCGCTCCATAGTCTTTGTATAAGCAAATCCCCAAACCCACAAAAAGTAGATTCTAAACAAAAGTGGTGGTCGCTATAAGACTCGAACTTATGACATCCACCTTGTAAGGGTGGCGCTCTACCAACTGAGCTAAGCGACCGAAAATTTGAAGCAAAAGTAAAACAAAAATAAAAGTGGTGACCCCGAGGGGACTCGAACCCCTGTAGCCACCGTGAAAGGGTGGTATCCTAACCGCTAGATGACGGGGCCACTTTTATCTTTGATGGTGACCCGTGTTGGATTCGAACCAACGGCCCATTCCTTAAAAGGGAATTGCTCTACCAACTGAGCTAACGGGTCATCTTTAGCTAAATCTTGTGCCACAATTTTGACACAAAAGAGCGCAATTATAGTGAGTTTGCATTTATTTGTCAAGACTTAAAAGCATAAGTAACATTTGTAATGCCTTAGCACAACTTTGAGACTGCACAGCATATCTATCACCGCCAAACTGATAACGTTCCACTAATGCTTTTTGTCCTTTTATTTGTGCGCCTATATATACGCAACCCACAGGCTTTTGCACACTTCCTCCAGTGGGACCCGCTACTCCACTTGTAGCAAGAGCTACATCTGCGCCACTTTGCTTGAGAATCCCCTCACACATTCCTCTTACCACAGGTTCACTTACCGCGCCATAGGAATCTAAATCCAATTTATTTACACCAAGCCAAGAGTGTTTTATCTCGTTTGCGTAGCTTATCATTGCTCCATCAAGCACAGAAGAAGCACCACTAAGTGCAGTGAAGTGATAGCTTAAAAGTCCGCCGGTGCAGCTTTCTGCTATACCTATTTTGTATTTTTTCACGCATAAAAGATTCAGTAATTCCTCTGCTAGAGCCAAATTTAAACATATATTCACAGAATCTAAGGTATTTTCTTGCTTCATTTGGTAATCCTTTCAGGACAAAAAGTGCCTTTACCTTTATTTTTTGATAAAAAAATACTATACTATGAGTTTATTAGATTTTTCTTAAAGGAGGGTTTTATGGGTAAGCAAGAGAGACACATTGTCATTCGACCAGAAAATGAGGCAAATATCAAGGATATTTATAAACGCAAAAGTGGGCGTATGAAAGAGGATTTTTATCTTCACGAGCTTACAAAACTTCAAATTGAGCTTATCAAGTTACAAAATTGGGTAAAAGCGACAAATCAGAAGATTGTTATCATTATGGAGGGACGTGATGCAGCAGGAAAAGGAGGCACAATAAAAGCCCTTACAAGCCGTATGAATCCACGCAGTTGTAGAATCGTTGCGTTACCTAAACCAACAGATGCAGAAAAAACAGAATGGTATTTCAAACGCTACATTAGCACATTGCCAAGTGGTGGTGAGATTGTATTCTATGATAGAAGCTGGTATAACCGCGCAGGGGTAGAAAGAGTAATGGGATTTTGCACACAAGAGCAATATAAAGAATTTATCACTCAAGTTTCTAACCTTGAGCAAATGCTTGTCTCAAGCGGAATGCTCATTTTTAAATATTTTCTTGATGTAGGACGCGAAGAGCAAAAACGTAGAATCTTACGCCGCAAAACAGACCCTTTAAGAATGTGGAAATTAAGCCCAATCGATAATAAATCGCTTGATTTATGGGAAGAATACACAGAAGTGTTTGAAAAAATGTTTGCACGCACACATACGCACATCTGCCCTTGGACAATCATCAACACAAATGACAAAAAACGCGCACGATTAAACATTGCTCGTGATATTTTAAGTAAAATTGACTATGAAGGTAAAGACCAAACTAATGTATGCCTCTTGCCAGACCCAAGCATTGTATGGACTTATTCCCAATATCAGCTAGCTCATATAGACCCCACAGAGGAAGTGAGAAAACAATTTGACGAAGCAGAAGAAGCTAAAAAAGCGAGAAAAAAAGCACAAAAACTAGCCAAAGAGGCTAAAGAAAAAGAAGAAAAAGAAAAAACTAAGCTAGAAGCAAAGGCAAAAGAGGAGAAGCAAAAAACCAAAGAAAAAGAAATTAAAGCTGAAAACAAACTCAAAAATGAGTCTAAAGCTAAAAGTGTCACCAAAACAGAATCTGCTAAAGCTGATACTACGCCCACAAAATCATAAATTTCTCTTTTAATCCTCCTTGAAACAAAAGAGGGCTTACTCAAAAGCCCTCGAAAGCATATTTTATCTGCTACCCTTACTTTATATTTTGCAACAAACTCATTTCATTATGTTTATTTATCTCTCACCATTTGTGTATATTGCATTATGCTTTGAGCGATTGAGCCTACATCAATTACAGGAAGATTTGCTTGAGCTATGCTAAAGCTTATGCTTAAACAAAAAGTAATGTGAAGTAGTTTGTGTTGAATAGATTTCATCTTTTCCCCTTTGTCATAGAGTAAAGATGAGCCATTATCTCTTTTAATGTCGGCTGGATTATAGCATAAAAAAGACTTAGAAGTTAAGTAAAGAAATAAACTATCACGCTTAGAGAAATCACATTAAGAGATGTAATTCTTAAGCGTGGATATAAAGAAGCTTTATTTTTTATCGTATTTTTCTGTTTCTTTATCAAGTTTAGAGTGGTCATCTGCTTTAAGTGTTTTTGATTCAGTGAGAATAAATTTACATAGTGCGTGATTATCAAGATTCTTTTTTGAATGTTTAGATATATCAAAGTCTTGTTTTTCAAGCTCTTTTGTTTCATTCTTTAAATATTGTGATACGAACACTCTAAAATCTTTTATATATTTTTAATAAAGATTCTTATGTTACAATACGCAAAACTATTTTTTAAGGAATCCTATGGAATTTAAAGGAAAAAATAATTCTAGTCTTGCTACACCACTTTATGCTAAAGACCTTGATGAAAATTTTTGCATTATTGATATGCGCTATCCCGAAGATTATGCTCTTTGCCACATTAAAGATTCATATCAACTGAACAATCCCTACGACATCTACGCCCTTATTAAAAAAAATCCAGATAAAAAATATGCCCTTGTGTGCTACTCCGGACATATGGCAAGTATTCTAGGCACAGAACTTGTGCAAGAAGGATTAAACAATGTTTATTTTTATGATGATGAATTCTACACACTTGAAGGAGCAAATATCACGCTTATCACCAAATAATGTTATAATTACCGAGTCAATACTCATAAAGGAAAAGAATGGATTTTTTATCAGGTATGCTTTATGTTTTATCAAATATTAATGTGATTTTTTATTTCCTTGCCTTTATCATTGGGGGGATTCCATTTGGGTGGCTTTTAGTCAAAATACTCTACAAAGTAGATATTCGACAAATTGGCTCGGGTAGTATTGGAGCAACTAATGTCTATCGTGCAATAAAAGAAAAAGACGAAAAAAAGGCAAAGATTCTATCCATTCTCACAATTATACTTGATGCAACAAAGGGCTTAATTATAGTAGCTATCGCTAAAATAATGGGGCTTAGTTATGAAACACAATGGACAATCGCACTCTTAGCCATTATAGGACATTGTTACAGCCCATTTTTAGGATTTAAAGGTGGCAAGGGTGTGGCTACTGCGATTGGTTCTGTGATTTTGCTTATCCCCATTGAGGGCATTTGTGGGCTTATCGTGTGGGGTATTGTGGGCAAAGTCTTTAAAATCTCATCGATTTCCTCACTCGTGGGTGTGCTAAGCGGTATCGTGCTCACTTTTGTTATCCCCTATATTTTACCATTGCCAGATAATATTTCAATTGTCGCACAGATTCATACGCACACGCCTGTGGTGCTTATTGGGCTATTTATCATCTATACGCACATTCCTAATATCAAGCGACTTTTAAGCGGACAAGAAGGTAAAGTGCTGTGAGAGAATCTATCTCTCTGCACATTGAGAATCTCGCTATTAAAGCTATTATAGGCGTATTACCAGAAGAGCGATTAAAAGCACAAAACATCATCGTAGAAGCACATATTACTTATGAATATGATAACACACACGATTACCTCAACTATGCACATATTTGTGAATATATCACTCAATGCCTACAAAATGGCACATATGAACTTTTAGAATCCGCCCTTACAGACATAGCAAATAAGCTTAAAAAGCATTTTGCGTGTATCACACATCTTACGCTTTGTATCAAAAAACCTGATATTCTCGCTCCTTGTGTAGTTGGTG
The DNA here is from genome assembly GCF_000762845.2 of Helicobacter japonicus. Taxonomy (GTDB): domain Bacteria; phylum Campylobacterota; class Campylobacteria; order Campylobacterales; family Helicobacteraceae; genus Helicobacter_C; species Helicobacter_C japonicus. The sequence continues at coordinate 295,453 of NZ_JRMQ02000001.1, forward strand.
CAAGTATTTCACGCGAATTTACTTAGATTCTATCCTATACAGAATCTAAGTAGTCTGCTCCCACCAACGCGTAGTGCTAATATCTTCCCAAAGTGGCAAAATTTCACCAATACGAGGTGTCAAAAGCAAAAATGGGTAATCTTTTTTTTCCAAATCATAGAGTGCGCAAAGAGATTCTAAGGGTTGTGCAAAATGATGAGGAGCAAGAGCAAACTTGCTATTATGAATAGGCATAAGCCTCTTGCATCTTATATCAATGGCAGCTTGTAGGGTTTGATGAGGAAAGAGATGATTCTGCGCCCAGCGCATATTGTATTGTCCATTTTCAATAAAGGCAAAATCCATATTCTGAAACTGCTCTCCAATCACTCTAAAATGTCCGCCATAACCACTATCACCGCTACAAAAAATATTTTTATATCCATTTCTTTCATCTCCACCTTGCACGACAAAACACGCCCATAAGCTTGTATTTTTATCAAAAAATGAACGTGCAGAATAATGTTTGCTTGGCAAACAATGAATCTTGAGATACTCAAAGCTAATATTTTCACCCCAATCTAGCTCCACAATATGATGAGAGCACATACCCCATTTACGCAATATCTTGCCTATGCCAAGTGGAACAATAATACATTTTATTTTATCCTTGAGAGCAAGAATACTTGCCTTACTCAAATGGTCGTAGTGATTATGAGTGATAATAAGATAATCAATACTGCCAAAATCACCTGCACTAAAAATATCAGCCCCATTAAATGCGCGAAACATATATGGCAGGGGTGAAGCATTGTCCCCAATTAGTGGGTCAAAAAGTATGCTTTTGCCATTAAGCCATAGCATATATGAAGAATGTCCAAACCACACAAAGCTATCTTGTGTAGGTATATTGCAAATATTACTTTTTATACTTGGTATAACAATATCTTTATGAGGGAGAAAAGATTCAAGCAAAAATCGTAGTATAGAATCTTCATAATGACTATAAGATTCTCTAATGCACTGCTCCTTAACACTATAATCCTTGCTCAAATCTATCGGGTTTGCTATATTATGATTTTTAACTTTATGAGATATTTTTGACATAGATTCCTCTTACGCATTATATTTAATGTGATTATATCAAGTTTAAACCAAGCGCATAAATACATAAGGCTTCTATCAAAAGCGTTATATTATAAAAAGATGAATGCTCGTATATTACACTATTCAAGCTATTTTTAAGCTGTTTTATTTTTATAATTTCATTGCTATTCAAGCTATTTTGCTATTAAGGAGGAATATGAAAATGTTTGCGAAAATAATTTCGCTTATGGCGTTAGCATTTGTATGCACACAAGCAGGTGAAATGCTCTACGCTTCTAAGGTCAAATCGCTCTATAAAGGGGGTGATGATAAAGTTGTAGGTAGGCTTTTGCCAACAGCCAAAGTTGAGGTGCTAGAGCGCAAGGATAATAAAGTGCTTTTGCGTATCAAAGGATATACGCAAGTAGGTTCTCAAGTAGCCTTATATTTTGCACCCAATCGGCGGATTCTTAATGCTGGATTTTCTAAAAATGCTGGAGTGGCTTTTAAAAATATAGAAACTTTTAAGGAAAGCGAAACAAAGCAAGAATGGGAACTTGCTAGTGTAGATTTATGGAGTGATGATAAAGATTTAGTTCAAAGTGTTGAACCGCTTTTTAAAGAAGCACAAGAACTTTTTGCAAACTGCTCTATTTGCCACGCCTTACACCCACCAAAAGAATTCAGCGCAAATGCGTGGCCAAGTGTTGTAAAATCAATGAAAAGTCGTGTTGGGTATGATAGCAATCAAGAATATTTAGTATCCCAATACCTCCAAAAAAATGCCAAAGATATGCCAAAGGAGAAATAATGAATATGCTTAGTAGAAGACAAGTGCTCCAAGCGATGGGGAAAGGTTTAGCAATATTTGCCCTTGTGCCTTTTGTAGGTTGTGATAACGAAAGCAAAAAAGCAGTTATAGAATCTGGTGTGAAAAGCTTTAGTGAAAATCTTGTGTTTGATGGAGAAGTGATTACAGGCGCACATTGGGGAGTTCTTAAGGCTAAAATTAAAGATGGCAAAGTTGTTTCAAGCTCAAATGCGCTAAAAAACTCTGTGTCTAATCCGCTTCACAGCACAATTCCTGATTTGATTTATGCGCCTACACGTGTTAAATATCCTATGGTGAGAAAATCTTACCTTGAGAATCCTGCAAATCCAAAACCTGAATTGCGTGGTAGCGATGAGTGGGTAAAAGTGAGTTATGAAGATGCGATTAAGCTTATTGCTAAGGAGCTTAAAGCTACTTATAAGCAAAAGGGTAAAGAGGGTGTCTTTGCTGGAAGCTATGGCTGGAAAAGTAGCGGTAACTTGCATAATGCTAGAATCTTATTGCAACGCTTTATGGGTATGGCAGGTGGCTATGTGGGTGTAAGTGGGGATTATTCTACCGGTGCTTCACAAGTTATTATGCCTTATGTAGTGGGAAGTATTGAAGTATATGAGCAACAAACTTCTTTTTCTTCTGTGCTTAACAATACACAAGTGATTGTTATTTGGGGTGCTGACCCTATGATAACTTTACGCAATGCTTGGACACTTAATGAGGGCACAGGGCTTGACTTTTTTGAACAACTCAAAAAATCTGGCAAACATATCATTAGTATCGACCCAGTGCGAAATATGAGTTGTGATTATTTGGGTGCAGAGTGGATTGCTCCATTACCAAACACTGATGTCGCACTAATGCTTGGCATAATGCACACTATGCTTAAAACTAACCAATATGATAAGGGATTCTTAGAAGATTACACAACAGGATTTGAACAATTCAAATCTTATCTTTTAGGTGAGAGTGATGGCATAGCAAAAGATGCTACTTGGGCTTCTAAAATCTGTGGTATCCCTGCTCAAAAAATAGAATCTTTAGCAAAATTATTCTTCACAAATCGCACGATGCTAATGTCAGGCTGGGGAATGCAACGCGCTCATCACGGCGAACAAACTCATTGGGCTTTAGTAACCCTAGCGTGTATGATAGGACAAATTGGCTTACCCGGAGGAGGCTTTGGGCTATCGTATCATTACAGCAATGGTGGCTCTCCCACAGCAACTGCTCCTGTGGTTGGTGGTATTAATCTCGGTAATGCTGAAAGTGGTGGTGCAGAATGGCTTATGCAAGGAAGTGCGCATAACTTCCCACTTGCTCGCATTTCTGATGCGCTTCTCAATCCAGGTAAAACTATCCAACACAATGGAAAAAATATCACCTACACAGATATTGATTTTATTTATTGGGCTGGAGGCAATCCGCTCGTGCATCATCAAGATACAAACACATTTATCAAAGCGTGGCGAAAACCTCGCACAATCGTTGTAAATGAGATTTATTGGACACCTACTGCACGCCTTGCCGACATTGTCCTACCCATTACTACAAGTTATGAACGCAACGATATTTCAATGAGTGGCGATTACTCAAACTTGCATATTGTGCCAATGAAACAGCTCGTAGAAAAACAATTTGAATCTGTTGATGATTACAAAGTGTTTTGCGATTTGGCAAAGGAATTTGGCATTTATGATAAATTTAGCGAAGGTAAAAGCGAAATGCAATGGTTAAAAGAATTTTATGACCAAGCATTAAAACAAGCGCAAGGGCTTATGGTTACAATGCCTGATTTTGAAAGTTTTTGGGAAGCAAATGAACCATTGAAGTTTGAGATTCCAAGTGAATCTGAAGAGTTTGTGCGTTATGCAGAATTCCGCGAAGACCCTATTCTCAATCCACTCGGCACAGATTCAGGATTAATTGAAATATATTCTCAAAAAATTGCAAGTTATAATTATGCAGATTGTCCTCCGCACCCAACTTGGCTTGAGCCTATTGAATGGCTAGGTATGGAGAATAAACCTGCAGAATTTGCACTTATCACTTCTCACCCTGCATTACGTTTGCACTCTCAATGTGCAAACACCTCATTGCGAAAAGATTATGCGATTGCCGATAAAGAACCCATTTGGATAAATACCAAAGACGCAGCAAACAAGGGAATTAAAACCGGAGATGTGGTCAAGGTAAGCAATAAACGCGGTTCTGTCCTCGCAGGTGCTTTCGTAACAGATGCAATTAAGCAAGGTGTAGTGAGATTATGTGAAGGAGCGTGGTATGACCCTGAAGTCAAAGGACAAATTGGTAGCACTTGTAAAAATGGTTCGGCAAATGTGCTAACCATTGACTTGCCCACTTCTCCTCTTGCAAATGGCAATATTGCTCATACAGGACTTGTCAATATTGAGAAATTTAGTGGCGAATTAAAAGATGTGTGTGTCTTTGAAGCCCCACAAGGCGCATAAACATCATTTATAAATTCTTTATTTCCTTATATTCCTACTCTTCAAAGGGTAGGAATATCTTTGTTTTTCTTCTTGTAATACTCAATCATTTATTTATCGTGGAATACTTACATAAACTTAATTTAAAGCTACAAACCTTCAAAGAAACTTTGTATATTCACTTCTAAAGCTTGAGCGATTTTAAGCAAATGCTCTATATTAAAATGCTGCCTTTTGTGGTAGATTTCAGCACAAGATACAACGCTGACTGATTTATGCCCTATGGCTAAGGAGAGTTCAAGCTGTGTCAAGCCCCTTAACTCCCTTGCTTTTTTGACATTTAAGCCTATGATTCTATACGCATTGTCTATATATTTATCTTGTATTTTTTTCATTTTTTAACTTGTTATAATAAGGTAAGTTTTATTTTAATTTGATAGAATGTGTTTATCAACTTGTTATAACAAGGTGATAAATTAAAAGAGGACAAATAAATTTTGATAACAAATAGTTTTCCTTGCACAAATTGTGGTGTGTGTTGTAAAAATATTGGCGGTATTAAAGAGCTAAAATCTTTTGATTTAGGCAATGGAATCTGTAAATATTTAGACATTCAAAACAATTTATGCAGGATTTATCAGAATCGTCCAGACATTTGTAGGGTTGATGTGATGTTTGAAAGAGTATATTTTAAGCATTGCACCAAAGAGGCATTCTATAAGATCAATATGCAATCTTGCAAAATATTGCAAGAAAAAGAGCGTATAGATTAGAAATGTAGAATCCTGTTTGGATTCTTAAATAAAAAATAAAAACTTATAAGGAGGCAATATGCCATTACCATTGATACCTATTGCAGTAGCAGGAGGGACTTTATTAAGCGTTATATTTGCAGGAAAAAAGGGAAAAGAGGCTTACGACAATTACAAAAAAGCTGGAGAGTTAGTCAATCAAGCGACAGAAAACTATAATAAAGCCGAAAGCGCACTCAAAAAGGCGCAAGAAAATGTTGCAGATGAGTTTGATGAACTAGGATTTCTACAAAAATCCATCATTGAAAATAGCCTTGAGCGATATAAGAATCTTATAGACCAACTAGATATTAAAGATTCTAAGGAACTTCAAGAAATCATCGGAAAAGAAACTATTGAGAATATCGCACAAATAGAACAAGTCATCACAGCCTTAAAATCCGCATTAAGCGGAATCGTAGCTGGTGGATTCGCTGGAAGTATGGCTGGGTTTGGTGCAGTAGGTGGAGTGGGACTGCTCGCGACTGCTGGGACAGGCACAGCGATTAGCACACTCTCTGGTGCCGCTGCGACAAATGCAACTCTAGCGTGGCTAGGCGGCGGGACACTCGCAAGTGGTGGGCTAGGTATTGCTGGGGGAATGTGGGTGCTAGGTGGAATCGTAGCCGCGCCTCTTGTGGCGATTACTAGCATTGTGATTGCAATGTTTTCAGAAGGCAAATTAAATGATGCACGTGCCTATTCGGATTCCTTTAAAGCACTTGTAGAAGCAGTAAAAGGTGAGCAATTATCTTGGAAAGAGATGATGAGCAAAATTAAAGAAAAGGCAAAAATACTTCAAGAAACAGATGTTTCTTTGAAGTCTCAAATAGACAAGGTTTTTACTGCCTTTGTGCAAAAAGGTAATAGCGTAAGCAAATGGGAAACAAAAGAGCAAGAAAATCTAAAATCAATGATGAATCTTGCAGACATAATTGTCAATACCATTAATGCGCCCCTAATGAACGATGAAGACCCATTAACGCAAAAGATAATGGCACACCAAGCAAAAAGCAAGAAGTTGATTGAAGAAATCAACGAAAAATGGGGAGAGAAATAAAAGTCAAAATTTAAGGAATGAGAATGTTGGATAAAATAAAAAAGTTAGGACTTAAGGTAAAATGTGGTATTGGTTGGCACAATGGAACATATGCACACATAGCAGGTGAGCCACAATGTTTTTTCGCAAAAACATGTCCTGATTGCGGCAAGTATATTACAGAAAAAAGACACAAATACGGGGAATGGTTTTACCCATATCAAGATCGTTGTGAGCAAGTTCGTGAGTGTGTATATTGTCAAGACAAAAAGACAAGAACAGAACATCAATTTGCTCAATGGGAATATTATGAATTCGGTAAATGCAATCAAATAAGGGAATGTATTCGTTGCCATAAAAAAGAGACTAGAGTTGAACACGATTATCAAGAACACCACAAAGATAGTCAATGCAGGATAATAAAAGTTTGCACTCGCTGCAAAGATGAGCAGCTAGGCAGCATAGAACATAACTGGGTTAAAATTCCATTCAGCAATAACGATTTGAAAGTTTCTGGTAAAAGAAAATGTAGAGATTGTGGATATATTGGATAAATAAACCGCTATCCTAGCCTTAATCCACTAGGCTAGGATTCTTAAAAAGGAGAGAAAATGACACAAACACTTTCAAAAACAGAAACTCAAGATTTTATTAAACTATATTATAGTAACCCACACAATGCACGTTTTGAACAAATGATACAGGAATGCAAACAAAGCGTCATTCAATCCATTGTTATTCCATTTGGATTGGGAAAAATTATAGCAGCCTACGATAAAGTAGGCGGCAATGTGGATACAATACATAATTCACGACAAGGGGTATATGCAACAGATAAAGAGAAAGAAAACTACAAACAAAGAGGCGAATATGATAGCGACAAATATCATAGTCATAGCAAATATATAGAAATCAATAAAAAACAAACTGAATTTAAAGAATCTGGGCAACTTAAAGACTATATGACAAATGAAAAAGTAGCCAAAAATGCAAAAACAGATTTAGACCATATTGTTTCGGCAAAAGAAATTCACGATGACCCTGGACGTGTTTTAGCAGAGATTGATGGAGCAGAACTTGCCAACACAGAAACAAATCTCAAAATGACAGATTCAACTATTAATCGTTCAAAAAAAGCAGATTCTATGGAATCTTTCCTTAAAAAATGCGACGAAAGACTACAAAAAATTGAGAAATTACGCAATAAAGAAAATCTTACACAAAGCGAAGAAAAAGAATTAAGAAAACTTGAAAAATTGCAAAAAATTGATAAACAAAAGGCAATGGATGCAGATAAACAAGCACGAGATGAAATCAACGCAAAGATCAATAAACAATACTACACAAGTAAAAAATTTGTATTCAATTCTGCAAGAACTTCCGTGAATGAAGGTTGCAAAATGGGAATACAACAAGCATTAGGAATTGTTATAGTTGAATTTTTTACCGCTGTATTAGAGGAGGTTGAGGATATTTTCAAAAAAGGGTTTTATACTTGTGAAAACTTCTTTGAGAGCTTGAAAATACGCTTGAAAAAAATTTCAGACAAAGTAAAACAAGCATTAATTGGTAAATATAAAGAAATCACCAAATCATTTGGCGATGGTTTTATATCAGGAATTTTATCTAATCTTGCTACCACAATCATTAATATTTTTGCAACAACCTCCACTAGACTTGTAAGAATCATAAGAGAAGGCATATTTTCTTTTTTTAAAGCAATCAAGTTGGTTTTATTTCCACCAGAAAATTTAACACAAGAACAAGTTTGGTATGAAGCAAAAAAACTCATTGTAAGCGCAATAATTGTTGGACTTGGCGTTTTGATAGAGCAAGGCATAGAAGCATTTTTAATCTCTCTTGGACTTGGATCTTTTGCAAATGTATTAACAAGCGTTTTTATCGGTGTGCTAACAGGAATTTCTCTTGCTATGGCAATGTATTGGCTAGATACACATCAGAAAAGCATAGAACAAATGCGCTATGAGGCTATTTCTAAACTCTGCGCAGAAAACCTCCCCCAACTCATAGAGGAAAGAGAGGAAATAGAAAAACTAATAGAATCCACGCATAAGGAGCGGTTAATCACGCTTGAAAGCTCGTTTGCAGATTGCGCAATCGCAATAGAAAATAACAATGATGTCGCTTATACTGAAGCATTGCAAGAGATTAATAAGCTCTGGGGAGCGGAATTAAAAATCAAAACAATAGATGATATGAAAGAGAGTTTGGAAAAACCAAATAGAACAGGTAAATTGCAGTGGTAAAGTATAAATGTGATATGTTATTGTATTGATAAGAACTAAAATCTTATATAATAACAAATACTAATTTGCAAAGGAGTAACAATGAGAGAAGAAATGATAACACACCCACTTATTGCGCAATATTCGGAAATGGTGGAACGTGAGAGAGCGTTTGTATTAGAGCAGATTCAAAAATATAAGCCAAAGAAAATCGTTGAGATAGGCATTGCGGCTGGAGCAAATAGTGTATTAATTTTAGATTTTCTTTTCTCTAACAACCTTTTAGATTCTACTTCACTTTATGCACTTGATTATAATACAACATATTATCGTGATTTATGCGGGGGGGGGGAGTATAATAGAAAAAGTGGATTCTTAGTCCAAGAGATTATCCCTCACCTTAGCTCATACTATCATCTTTATACTGGTGGATTTTGTGCAAATCACTTAGATAAAATCGGTGGTGAGATTGATTTTTGCATTATTGATACAGTTCATTCCGCACCTGGAGAAGCTTTTGATTTTCTTATGGTTTTACCCTATCTTGCGCCTAATGCAGTGATTATTCTCCACGATATTGCTTACCATTGTCTTGCCCCTAATAAATATTCTCATATTTGTGCTCTTTTATTTCTTTCTCTTGTGGGGGAAAAGAAGATTCCTAGCCAATATGCACCTTATGAAAATATATTCCAAAATATTGGTTCTTGTGTGTTAGCCTCACAACAAAATGATTATCTTGATTTATATTTTAGGATTCTCCATATGCCTTGGGAATATATGCCTTCAGAAGAGGATTTATCTATATTTAAAAATCACATCTTAAAGCATTATGGGGAAAGTTTTGCTACTGCTTTTGAACACATTGTTGCCTTGCAAAAGAAATGGTGGTCGCAAAAACCAAAATTACCATTTTTTAAAAGGTTGCGCAGAAAAATAAAGAGAGAAATACAGAATCTCCTTACACATTGACGACTAAAGATTAAACCTCAATCCTAGCTTCTTAAGAAAACTCTCCACATTATTTTGTAAATTTAGCTATAATGTGCGCTTTTAAACAATATTATTTGTGGATTCTACAAAAGGAGAGCAGATGAAAATCTTAGTCATTCAAGGACCAAATCTCAACATCTTAGGGCATCGTGAGCCACATATTTATGGGAATTTTACACTAGAGCAGATTCATACTAACCTCCAAGCTCAAGCTAAGCAAAATAATGCGGAGTTAGAGTTTTTTCAAAGCAATTTTGAGGGTGAAATCATTGATAAACTCCAAGAGTGCATTGGTGGAGAATATGCAGGCGTGATTATTAATCCTGCTGCTTTTACACACACTTCTATTGCCATTGCTGATGCGATTGCAAGCTGCGGTGTGCCGGTGATTGAAGTGCATATTAGCAATATCCACGCTAGAGAGGATTTTCGCTCAAAAAGTTACACTGGTGCAGTAAGTGCGGGTGTCATTACAGGTTTTGGGGCATTTGGCTATCATCTTGCTTTAATTGGAATCTTACAGATTGCAAATGAGATTGCTGCTCTTAAGGCACAACAAAATAATCAAAATGCTTAAGCTATGAGTAATTCTATCCCAAAAAATATTTATCTCACACTTGATGAAAGTGCGCAATATTACGAATGTGGCTTTAGTTGCGATAATGCACTTATTTTACGCATTAAAGATGAACGATATTTTATTACAGATTCTCGCTATACTCTTGAGGCTAAAGAGTTATGTAAATCACATACAGAAATTATAGAATCTGCAAACTTTATTCAAAGTGCGCAAAATGTGTTAGAAAAACTCAATGTGCATAAAATAGTATTTAATCCTCAAGAGCTAAATGTAGCAATGTATAAAAAGCTTAAAACTGCTCTTGAAACAATCAAATGTGAGCTTATCCCGCAAGAAAATTTTCACCAAAAACTTAGAATCTATAAAAATGAGCAAGAAATCGCCCTGATTGCCACATCGCAAAAACTCAACAAAAAGGCATTTAAATGCTTTGCACTTTATCTACAAAAGATTCTCAAAAAAGCCCCGAGTGAAAAGCAGCTTCACTATCAGGCAATGCAGTTTTTAAGCAACTTTGGGAAATATGAGTTGAGCTTTAACCCAATCGTTGGCATTAATGCTAATGGAGCAAAACCCCACGCCCTACCCTCATCACAATGCCTTTTGCAAAAAAATGATATTTTGCTTTTTGACGCAGGGATAAAGTATAAAAGATATTGCTCTGATATGACACGCACGGCAGCTATGAGAGGAGAAATACATTTTGGCAAAAAACAGAAATTTAAAAATAATAAACATCAAAAAATTTATGATATTGTTTTAAAAGCCCAAGAAAATGCTATTTTAAAGGCAAGAAGCGGTATGAAAGCCAAAGAGATAGATGCTTTAGCACGTGATGTGATTGAAAAAAGTGGTTATGGAACATATTTCGTGCATAGCACAGGACACGGTGTAGGGCTTGATATACACGAGTTGCCACGCATTTCACGCCTAAGTGATGAGTGTGTAGAAGATGGTATGGTATTTTCTATTGAACCAGGTATTTATCTCCCACAAGAATTTGGTGTGCGGATAGAAGATTTAGTTGTGATGAAAAATGGACGCGCAGAGGTATTATAAGTTTATGGATATGCAATGAATAATATATATTCACAACAAGCTGCGACATTAACACATATCTGTCAAAGCGGTAATTTGCAACTTTTACAATCTTATACCGCCAAGCGATATGCGCTCAATATGGATTTTTTCGCTTCAATCAACCCTAAGCTTTTTGAAGAACTCAAAGCCCCAATCAAACAATACAATCTATACCTACACAATCAAGAGTTAAATATTATTAATGTGCATTCTAAGATGTTTGTATATCCTGTGAATGAGCAAAATAATGCACCAAAACACGCTATGTTGGAACAAAATCTCGCCCTAGCCGAGAATCCACTTAATAATCCAGCTTATACAATCCATACCAATCACCTAGCCCTCCATAAGCTTGATGAAAAAAATCTCCCTCTCACCGCCAATGCGTGCAATCCAATCATTGAACTTATGATGAAAGATTTTAATGGTGCAAATAGATTCCATTTGCCCACACACTTTTTACCAAATCTTACGATATTTGGGCTACTTGGCGGAATGTTTTTGCAATTTCTACTAGAAAAAGGTTACTACTTTCACTCACTCTTGCTTTTTGAAGAAGACATAGATTTGTTTAGAATCTCACTTTATTTTGTAGATTATCCACTACTTTTTGAATCTGTGAATGAACGCTCTTGTTATATTTTTGTGAAAAGCCTAGTGCAGAGGGAATTTGTGCAAAATTACTTTACACACAGACGCATTACAAATAATTTTCTCCGCTTAGAACTATGTCTTTATGATAGTCCAAAACTTAAACAAGCACAAGATGAGGTTGCACAAAGCTATGCTATGAATGCAAGAGGTTGGGGTAGCTTTGATGATGAGATGATAGGTGTGAAAAATACTTTTGTGAATCTTGGCAAAGAAAGAAAAAGCAAATACCCCATTTTGCACCTGCCAAAACGTGTAAATGCGCCTATTTGTGTTGTAGGTAATGGTGCGAGCCTGGATTCATTGCTTCCTTTCATCAAAGAAAATGCAGATAAAATGATTATTTTTAGCTGTGGCACAGCACTTAAACCACTTAAAAATGTCGGCATTGAGCCTGATTTTCATATTGAAATTGAACGCATAGATTATCTAAAAGATGTTTTAGAATCTGCTCCACTAGGAGAAACCACACTTTTATGTGGCAATATGGTGCAGCCAAGTGCATTAGAACTCGCAAAAGAAGCATATATATTTATGCGTGGTGGGAGCGCAAGTGCATATTTTGGCTATCCCAAAAGCGTGATAGAATTTGCCGCTCCCTATGTAGGCAACGCTGGATTTGCTCTAGCGTGTCTATTAAGTGAAGAGATAATAATGTGTGGGCTTGACTGCGGATACATTAAGGGTAAAACAAAACACGCCAAAGACTCATATTATGGCGATGAACAAAGTCATATTCCTAAAAATGCTTATATCGTGCAGGGCAATAGTGAATATGAAGTGTATGCAGATGCACTTTTTAGCCTATCTAGTGCGATGATGACTAAGGCGATTCATAGCTTTACCCCACGACTTGTAATGAATCTTGGCGATGGTGCTTATATATATGGCACACGCTCTACTCGCCCCGATGAATTTATCTTACGTGATATTGATAAAAAACATTATATTACAGAGCTTAAAAGCTATATGTGTGCGGATAAAAGCGTGGTATTTACTCATAAGCAATCTTATACAGATGAAATAAATGCCTACAAAGAGGAGATTCTTAATGCACTAAAAAGAAGTGTGAGCGGACAGAATCGTTTAAATAAAAGGGAGCTTTTTTCGTGCATTGATTCCATACACGCTTTAAGCCTTAAGTATTCTGCGAAGACGCCATTTGTCGGTGTGCTTTTTGAGGGGAGCATTTCTCATATTTTACATACAATGATGTTATGCGCTCTGCATATCCCTCAAGATGACATCACACTTTTTTACGCACGATGTATAGAAATTATAGAATCTGGATTGAACAAGATGGTTATGAGCTATAAGCTCATAACTCTAACGCGTTAAGTTTCTACACAAAGGACATTGCGCCAAAAAAAATAACAGGCAAGAGGATAAGGCTTATTAAAAATAAAGCCGGGAGAATCTTTTGTATTGTGCGTAAAAATATGACAAAAAGCCCGATAACACACCATAATATAGCACCTATCTCTCCATATATGTATATATTCATAACATACTCTTGAAATGCGGGGAGATTCGTTATACCCATTTCTATTCGCTCTTCATCAAAGATTCTATCATTAAAAAGCTGCTCGACAAACCACTCTATACTTTGCTCATCATTTACAATGATACCATTCAAAAATAAGAGTGAATACACACAGCAACTTATAATCCATATATAGGACATAAGCATTCCTGCCTTGCATAGCCTACCTTTTTGGAGAACAAGAATAACTATAGCTGCGATACCAAGTGAAGTAAGCCAATTAGGAATTTGGGGGATATGATAAAGTCTCCAATAAAGATTTATAAGAAATAAAGGCACAATAGCAAGATACAAACATACATATTGAAAACTGCTAAAAGGTTTAGTGTCTTTATAATCCACAGAAAAATCAAACATAAAAAATATCGTTTTAAGAAAGTTCAAATGTTTAACTAAAACTTCAAAAAATAATCTGCATTACTTGCGTAGTTCTTTAATACGCGCAGCCTTGCCTTTTCTATTGCGTAGATAGTAGAGTTTTGCTCGGCGGACGCGTCCCATACGCAATACCTCGATACTCTCTAAACTTGCACTATAAAGAGGGAATGTCTTTTCGACACCGATATTATTTGCGCCTATTTTTCTTGTTGTAAATGTTCTATCTACACCATTTCCACGAATAGCAATACATACACCCTCAAAATATTGTGTCCTACTTTTATCACCTTCTTGAATCTTAATACCCAACTTTAAAGTATCTCCTGCTTTAAAATGTGGTGCTTTTCTATCGCCAATTTGTGCTTCATTAAAGCTTTGTATATAACGATTTCTCATAGCTTTCCTTTCTCTCGCCCTAAATATGTATGATATACTTGATACAAATCTGGTCTAAAATACTTTGTCTTACATATCGCCAAGCGTTTTTTTAAGTCGGCGATTTTACTATGATTTCCCTTTAAATATACTGAAGGGGCAGGTGAAAATGATGTATGAGAAGAAATTTTAGCAAAATTTGGTGCTTCAAGCAAAGAAGATTCAAAGCTTTCCTCACGCAAAGAATCTGCATTACCAAGCACTCCATCAACAAATCGTGAAATACTATCACACAACATAAGTGCAGGTAGCTCCCCACCTGTTAAGATAAAATCACCAACACTAAAAATCTCATCAGCCCATTCTTCAATTACTCGCTCATCAAAGCCCTCATATCGCCCACATACAAAGGTTATATGCTTTTTACTACTTAATCTCAAAGCATCAGAATGATTAAAAGGTTTGCCACAGGGGCTTAAAAAAATAATATGAGAATCGCGCACAGATTCTAAAGCAGCAGAAAGCACATCGGCTTTCATCACTTGCCCTGCACCGCCACTTATAGGTGCTTCATCGACTTTTTTATATTTATCAAGGGCATAATCACGAATATTAATACTCTCTACGCTGATAAGATGATTATGAATTGCTCTTTTAAGAATAGAATCTGTGAAATAAGACTCTATAAGCGTAGGAAAAAGTGTAAGAAAAGAAAATCGTATCATTTAGCTTTGCTCAAGTATTGCTAGAGCATTGCGCGTAAAAATACCTTCTGGCGAGAGGGAGAGCACAAAATGCGGAATATTTGGGATAAGAAATTGCTTTTTGTATCCTCTTTGTATAAGTGCTATATCTGTGCTTACAAGCAAATAATCGAGTGTGCCAATGCGTTCAATATCTGTAATTACGCCAAGATTCATATCACTCGTATCACCCTTATCACACACACTCACGCCTATCATTTCTTGCCATAAAAACTCTCCCTCTTGTAACTCACACATAGCCCTACTTTCTTCAAATGTAGAATAAATTTCACAATTTACGAGCCTAGCAGCACTCTCACGCGAAGTATAATTTTCAAAACGGATAAGATTTTTTATACAATCAAAAGATTGAATACAAAGTGTGCCAAGAGAGTGTGTGTGAAATGTAGCTTTTGGCACAAAAATAGAAGGAAAATCACTCACAATATGAATCTTTAAATCTCCGCGCACACCAACAAGCCGACCAATTTTAGCGACCAAAAGATAAGGTGTGTCTTTCATCTAAAATCTTTATACAATATTAATTACAAGTAATTTAGTGAGCTTGCACGGCGATTCTATAATTTTTACCATTTTTAGCTTTTGTGCCTGAAATGAATGTTTTAAGCGAACCCACCATTTTGCCATCACGTCCTATGAGTCGTCCCACATCTTGTGAGTCAGCAAGTATGAGAATCTCACGGGTATTGTCTTCTGCATCCTGTATTTGTATATCTATTGCTTCAGGTTTATTGACTATTTTTTTTGCATATTCTCTAATAAAATCTTCAACCATAATTAATTCACTTCTTTTCTACTTCACTAGTGGCTATTTTGAGGTAAGTTTTGCTACTCTTTCGCTCATTTTTGCTCCTACATTTTTCCAATACTCTAACCTTTGTGCATCATATTTAACAAGTGCTGGTTCTACAAGAGGATTATAATAACCCAAAGATTCTATCCAGCCACCATCACGTTTCTTACGAGAATCTGTTACAACAATACGATAAAAAGGCTTTTTCTTGCGTCCCATTTTTGTTAATCTAATTACCGTTGCCATTGTCTCTCCTTAAAATTAGCGTTTTTGAGTAGCGCATTATAGTCTATTTTGCTTAAATCCTTATTATTTTGGGATTCTCATATTGCCCATAAGACTCATAAGCTCCTGCATACCACCTTTTTGTGATATTTTCTTAGCAAGTTTGGCTGCTTGGTCAAATTGCTTCACAATGCGATTTATATCACTTACTTCTAAACCGCTCCCTTCTGCTATGCGTTTGCGCCTTGAACCATTAAGTAAAGTTGGATCTTCTCGCTCTTTTTTTGTCATAGAATTAACCATTGCGCGGATATTTTTTACCTCATTTGATTTATCTAAATCCACATCCTTGAGCGCACTTGCCATATTACCCATTCCCGGAATCATAGAAGCAATTTGCCCAAGTGAGCCAAGCTTTTTCACATTTTCTATTTGAGCAATAAAATCCTCAAATCCAAACTGCCCTTTTTTAATTTTTTTCGCAATATCTTTAGCTTCATCTTGACTCATAACATTTGCGCTTTTTTCTGCCAAAGTAATAATATCTCCAGCTCCCATAAGGCGCGAAATGATTCTATCAGGGACAAAAATATCAAAATCTGCCACCTTTTCCCCACTCCCTATAAACTTTAGCGGAATACCAATCTGATACGCAATTGATAGGGCAATGCCTCCCTTGCTATCACTATCAAACTTAGAGAGTATCACCCCATCAATACCAATTTTTTCATTAAAATGTTCTGCGGAGCGGATACCATCTTGTCCGCTAAGAGAATCTGCCACATAAATACATTCTGTGGCATTTGTAACCTTTTTAATCTCTTTTAATTCTTGCATTAAATCTTCGTCTATACTTAAACGCCCTGCACTATCGACAATCACTATATCATAGTGCTCGTTACTCGCCTTTTGCTTTGCTTCTTTAGCTACACATACAGAATCTTCAGGTTTGCTCGCAATATCTGGTGTGAAAATATCTACCTCAATGCTTGAAGCGAGTGTGCGAAGTTGGTCAATAGCTGCTAAGCGGTGTAAATCACAGGCGACAAGTAATACCTTTTTGCCCTTTTGCTTAAGATAAAGGGCAAGTTTAGCACTTGAGGTAGTTTTACCACTTCCTTGCAACCCCATCATTACAATTACACTTGGGGGTGTAGGCGAGAAGCTAATACCATAACTTTTTGAAGCACGCAAAACCTCTGAGATAGCATATTGTAGCGCATCACTAAAACTTTGCTTTCCTATTCCATTTTGCTTTGTGCGCTCCTGCACAATCTGCACAATATGCTTCACAGCTTTATGATAAACATCATTTTTAAGTAATGTCTTTTTAAGCTCATCACACGCTCTTTGTAATGCCTTTTCATCATCTGTAAAACGAATTTTATTCATAATACCCTTAAATGAGCTTGTCAAAGTATCAAACATACGCTTCTCCATATAATTTTGTATAGAATCTTAAAATATAAAAGGGGTATTGTATGCAAAAATCTCTTTTATTATGCTTTTATTTGCTTCAAGCTTATAATATTCATTACTTTTAGAATCTTTAAATATTATATATAAATTTTATATTTTCAAAGGTTGTTTATTATGATGAGTTTTGAAAAACATCTCAAAGAAAAACAATTAAAAACCACACCGCAACGTATCGCTATACTTAGTCAAATTTATAGCAATGGGCATATGAGTGTGGAGGAGATTTATGAGCAAATCAGGTCTGTATATCCTTCCATTTCACTTGCTACGATTTATAAAAATATCAACATGCTTTGTGAAGCTAACATTTTGCGAGAGATTAAAGCACCCAAAGACAAGCAAAGATTTGAACTAAGTAGTGATAGGCATTTGCACGTATATTGTGAAAAATGTGGGAAACTTGAAGACATTAAGCTTGAAACAGACTATTTAGAGTATGACTGCGGGCAAAAGAGTGGGTATAGCATTTCTGATATTTCAGCGGTGCTTATTGGCTTATGCCCTACCTGCAAGGAAGTTGCTCAATAACTTTTGTAATCTTTAAGATTCTATGCGCCATATTTGGTTTTAGAATCTTAAAGCAACCTACCTACATTTCACAACAATGAGGCTTTTCTGTAGTAACAGGCAATCCCAGATCTTTCCACGCGCTAAACCCGCCAACGAGTCGATAAAGCTGTGTGTAACCCAGATGTTTTGCCCACATAATGGCTATATGGGCACTTCCCATAGGTGCGTATATATGCTCTCCGCCATCATAGAATAGAATCTTCGCATTCTTATCATCTCCAAGCAATTGAATAAATTCTTCTTGTGGGCGCGAAAGCGCATCAGCCTCCCAATTCCATTCACTTCCATCTGCATTCAAAGACGGACTTAAAGCGAATTCAAAATGTTTTGAAGTAGGAATAAGCCCAAGATTATAAATACCGCGAGGCAAGGTAGAAATAATAATATAATCATCAAGCTTCCCTTTAATATCATTTGGCAAAACAAGCTCATATCCACTTGTGAAAGCGCGTGTAATAAGCGAAATATTATCATCAATAATATTTTGTCCCACCCCTGCTTTCAAAATTGAATCTTGCACTTGTGTAGCACCTTGCATATCGCCCGCTGCTCTTTTTTCAATGATTTCTACCACCTGTGGATAAGATTCTACAAGCAGCACTGCATCACTCTCGTTATTATGGGTATGCGTAGAATCAGAACAAGCCCAAAATACAAAACATAGTCCAAATATAAGTATTTTTTTCATCTATTCTCCTTAAAAAATCTTATAGATTTGTAAGCGCATTTAACTCAGTGCAAATCTTATCATATTTTTCTTGTGTATTTTGTAAATTTACCCTATTTTGCTCCAATACTGCTTTTGGAGCATTTTGGATAAATTTTTCATTGTTAAGCATAGATTGTAGTTTTTGTAATTCTTTCTCACATTTTTGCTTTTGAGATTGAAGACGAGAAATAATTGCGCTTAAATCAATACCTTCAAGCTGAATATAACATTCACAAAATTCCCCCACATCGCCCACACTTGCCTTTGGTTTTGTCTGCGTAATACATACAGATTGCACTTTAGCGAGTTTGCATACAAACTGCTCAAGCAAAATATTATCAATAGAATTATTGAGCTTAATGTAAATACTCTCAATAGATGCTAAACCAAGTTCAAGCATTGCCCTTAAGCGGCGAATACAAACGATAACATCTTGTATGACATAAAAATGCTGCTCCAAAACCTCATCTTGCATATCGTGTGCTTTGGGATATGCACTTATCATTATAGAATCTGAAGAATCTATATCATTTGCGCTAAGACTATGCCATAAAAAATCTGTAATAAAGGGCATATATGGGTGCAAAAGCAAGAGAGCAGACTTAAAGATTGCTCCTAGCTCATAAATAGAATCTTTACTCGCTTTTGCAAGTTCAATACCCCAATCACAAAATTCTCCCCATAAAAAACGATACAAAATGCTAGCTCCCTGCTCAAATCGATACTCTTCTAGCGCAGCTCTCACTTCATTTATTGCCTTATTCAAACGCAAAAACATATAGCGTCCAAGTGCCGTTTTCATCTCTAAATCTGCAAGATTTGCAAATCCTCTTTGTTTTGCTTCTTCGCCTCCGAGTTGCTCTAAATACATATTAAGAAACTGCGTAGCATTATAAAGCTTGTTTGTGAAGTTTTTACTATTTTCAAGTGTTTGGGTAGAAAGCTTCACATCGCGTCCCTGCGCACAAAGAATTGCCAAACTAAAGCGCAAAACATCAGCTCCATAAGTCTCAATCATCTCAAGCGGATCAATAATATTCCCTTTAGATTTGCTCATCTTTTGCCCTTTTTCATCTCGCACAAGTGCGTGAAGATAAACATCTTTAAAGGGCAATGCCCCAAGCAAAGATTCTCCGCTTAAGAGCATACGCGCCACCCAAAAGAACAAAATGTCAAAACCTGTAATAAGCAAAGAATTGGGATAAAATTCTTTCAAATCAGAATCTGTATAGAGTGTGTAAAGATTCTCTGTATTTTGAGATTCTTTTTGTTCTTCATCTTTTGCATTATTCTTACATTGCTCTTTTTCATTTCCCCAACCAAGCGTGCTAAAAGCCCATAATCCAGAGCTAAACCAAGTATCAAGAACATCTTCATCTTGCTTTGTGATAGGGATTTGGCATTGTGGGCAGATAGGATTAGGAGATTCTGAAGCAATCTTTTTACCACATTCACAATACCATACAGGGATTCTATGCCCCCACCAAAGCTGCCGAGAAATACACCAATCTTTAAGTTCCCTCATCCACGCGTTATAGTTATTAAGCCATTGAGGAGGAAAAAATTCTAGCTCCTTATTATTTACTCTTTCTATCGCTTTTTGTGCCACTTCTTTTTTAACAAACCATTGCTTTGAAATATATGGTTCTACAATATTGCCACAACGATAGCACTTGCCAACTTGGTTCGTATAATCTTCTATTTTTTCAATGAATCCCTCTTCTTGCAGTTTTTGCACAATGAGTTCTCTAGCCTCGAGTCTATCTTTGCCTGCAAATTCCCCTGTTTGCTCATTTAAGATACCCTTTTCATCAAAAACAATAATCGATTCAAGCTGATGCCTCTTGCCAACTTCGTAATCATTCACATCGTGTGCTGGTGTTACTTTCACGCAACCACTTCCAAAACTCATATCAACATAAGAATCTGCAATAACAGGTATTTCTCGCTCTATTAAAGGCAAAACAACACTTTTTCCAATAAGTTGCTTATACCGCTCATCATCGGGATTTACCATTACAGCACTATCGCCAAAAAATGTCTCCGGACGTGTGGTAGCTACAATAAGGGATTGAGCAGAATCTTTAATAGGGTAACGCAGATAATAAAGTTTGCCATAATTTTCTTCATATTCTACTTCAATGTCTGAAAGTGCGCCATCGTGTATGCACCAATTCACTATATAATAGTCTTGCACGATAAGTCCTTGATCATACCACTGCACAAAAGCCTTTTTCACTGCATTTTGTAAGCCTTTATCCATAGTGAAACGCAAACGCGACCAAGCTGGGGTAATACCAAGATGACGCATTTGGTTAAGAATCTGCCCTCCGCTTTGTTCTTTCCATTCCCATACTTTAGCAATAAAAGCATCTCTGCCTAAAGATTCTTTAGTTATACCTTGTGCCAAAAGCTGTTTTTGCACAACATTTTGAGTAGCAATTCCTGCGTGGTCTAAGCCAGGTTGGTAGAGTGTTTTAAAGCCGTCCATTCGCTTAAAACGCGTGATAATATCCTGCAAAGTAAAGGTAAGGGCGTGTCCTATATGAAGCACACCTGTAACATTTGGTGGTGGCATCATAATGCAAAAGCATTGTGGTGTCTTGCTTTGCCAAAGGGATTTATTGCCTTCTATTTCAAAGTATCCTCGCTCCTCACAAAGCTGATAAAATCTTGATTCCACACTCTGTGGGTCATACCCCTTCTTCACTTCTTGTATATTTTTCTCTACAGAATTCATAAAATGCCTCTATGGTATTTAATTTGCTTTATAAATGTATTATAATACCACAATGTAAAACAAAATGGAGGTAAATATGACTTATGAGCTAAAGATGCCTATTTTGGGCTTTGAGAATGTAAAAAAAATTGAGTTGGAAAAAATTGATGAAACTTTTAGTAAAATTCACTCACTTGATGGAGACAAACCATTTGAAATCACTCTTGTGAATCCATTTTCTCTCTGCGACTATAATTTTACAATTCCCACAGCTGATGAAAAATTGCTTGACTTGGATGAAAAACGAGGTGATAAGGTGGAAGTATATTGTGTTGTTGTTGTGCAAAAACCTATTGAAAATTCTATCGTGAATCTTATGGCACCTTTTGTGTTTAATCCAGCAAATGCTTCAGCTCTTCAGGTTACAACTTTACCCGTATCTGAATATCCTCAATTCAGCAAAGTGCAACCTTTGAAAGAGTTTTTATCAAACGAGATTCTCCAAACTCTTAGTAAATAATTCTAAAATCTCTGCCTTATGCCACTCTCTCAACTCAATGCAGAACAAGCAGAGGCAGCAAGCGCACCGAGCGGATATAATCTTATCATTGCTTCAGCAGGCACAGGCAAAACAGCTACAATTGTAGGGCGTATTGCATATCTTTTAAACAAAGGATACGCACCTAATGATATCCTTCTGCTTACTTTTACCAACAAAGCAAGCAGTGAAATGATTGTGCGTGTGGGAAAAATATTTGGTGAAAAGTTGGCAAAAAATATCGAATCTGGCACATTTCACGCTGTGGCTTATCGCTACCTACGCGCACATCACCATATCCACCTCAAACAACCAAAAGAATTGCAAATACTTTTTAAAAGTTTGTATGATAAAAGAATCTTTATGAATGATGACCCTAAGCCTTATGCTGCTCAATATCTTTACGAATCTTATTCTCTTTTTATCAATTCTGCCACAACCTGCACTTTTGGCACTTGGCTCTTAGAAAAAAATCCCAAGCAAGAGCCTTATGTCGCAATTTATGAAGATATATTTGCAGAATTTAATGAACTCAAAAATACGCACCATTATGCTGATTACAATGATTTACTCTTGCTTTATAAACAATCTTTGAAGAAACTTCAAGAACCACTTTTTAAGGAAGTGCTATGCGATGAATACCAAGACACTAATCCTTTGCAAGATTCTATACTTGATGCACTCTCTCCACCTAGTCTCTTTTGTGTGGGAGATTATGACCAAAGTATTTATGCCTTTAATGGAGCAGATATTAGTATCATTAGTGGATTTAAGCAAAAATACCAGAATGCACGAGTTTTTACCCTAAGTAAAAATTACCGCTCAAGTAAGCATATTCTAGCCCTTGCAAATAAAGTCATCGAAAAAAATGAGCGCATTTACCCTAAACGCTTAGAGGTGATTAAACAAGGCGATTTTACCCCACCAAAGCTTATTGGTTATGATGAACTATTTTTGCAATATCAAGGCATAGCAAAGCATATTGCTCTTAGTCATCGTTCCTATGAAGATACCGCAATCATCTTCCGGAATAATTCGAGTGCTGATGGGATTGAAGCAAGTTTAAGAGAGCTTAATATCCCTTCTAGACGCAAAGGAAGTGTTAGCTTTTTTGATACCAAAGAAGTAAGTCTTATGCTTGATATTTGTTCCATTGTCCATAATCCACGCGATATGATGGCATATATTCACACTTTAAGTTATGGTAAAGGGATAGGTGAAGCAATTGCAAAAGATATTTATGAAGCACTTTTCATATTGGGTGATGGAGATTGTTTAAAGGGTATGTTTAACCCAAACGAGCAAATAAAAGCTTATAAACAAAGGCATAAAAATACCCAGCTTGGGCTTTTTGATGATTTTTTCACTCTAGAATCTCAAGGACGTTTTAATGAATACATCACACCATCTTTTGCCTCTCACCCTATCTTACAACACCCTAAGATTCATAAAGATGGGGCAATATTTTTAAGTGATTTTTATGAAATGCTCCACACAATCAACACGATAAAAAATCCCAAAGAGCTTATAAACCATATCGTTAAAGCACCTTTTTTCACTCATATTACACATTCACTTGCTACAACTCGCGCAAAAACAAAAGATGGCACTATTGATAATACGCGTTATGATAATGCTTTAGAATCTATTAAGCGCAAATGCTCTCTCCTCCTTGATTTATCAAAAAATTACAATGATTTAGGCAAATTTCTTAACGCTATGATTCTAGGTTCAAGTGAAGCCACCGAAGGAAATGGGGTGCATTTATTAAGCATACACGCGGCAAAAGGCTTGGAATTTCAAAATGTATATGTTGTAGATTTAATGGATGGGCGATTCCCAAATCGAAAGTTGATGAATAAAAGTGGAAGTCTAGAAGAAGAGAGGCGACTTTTCTATGTCGCTATCACCCGTGCAAAAGAGAACCTCATTCTTTCTTTTGCCAAAAAAGACGCATTGAAAAATATTGACTATACACCATCGATATTTCTTTATGAAGGTGAATTGCTCCATAAAGAAAGTATGATTTAGCTTTTGCGCATAAAAAGCAAACTTTATCCACTAATGGGTGCATTTGTCAATCAAAGCTTTATGTGTTTGCAATTCTTCTTCACTTTCAATATCTTTATGCGGAATAAGCCCAAAGGTTTGCTTTGCACTCACACAATCTTTAAGCTTATAGTATCCCCACGCTAGCGAATCTAAGTAAGCTGGATTAAGCGGGGAAATCTCCAAAGCTTTCTTGATATGCCCCACACCCTCTTTCACATCAATATCATAATCAATCAATAAATACCCTAAAAAATTAAGAAAAAATCCCATTTCGCCATTTTGAAGATTCTGTAATGATGTATTTAGTCGCTCACTTTTTGGTGTATTCTTATCAGGTGTTTGCATAAGAGTAATAGCATTTTTGAGGTTTTTTGCAATAGAACGCACTTTAGCAAGATTTTGTTTGTTATTTAGCGATTCAAAAGCATATACTTGCTCTAATGCTAAAAAATAAGGATTATGATTTTCCTCATAAAGATATTTTGCCTGCAGTGAAGCATTATGATAATCCTTTTGCGCTACATAAAGGTCAAGGAGTATCTGCCCTCTAAATGGAAATTGCGAGGCAATATCAGAAGCCTCTTTAAATTTTCTCTGATAAGTATAAACAAGAATAAGATTGCGTGCATTCTCAATCGTAGGATTCTCATCAAATGCGTGTTTAAAGATAGTCTCTATTTTATCAACTTGAGACAATCGCGCATATACACTAATGCTAAATTCACAAAAATGAAGAGCACAGCCATATTGCTCAATATGACGATTTAAAATCTCCAGTGCCTTGTTTGTGTGAGATTGTGCTAACTCTATGGCAACGATCTTTTGTATAGTGTCCGCACTTTTTGTCTCCCCATAAGCGCGTTGCAAATATATCAAAGCCTCTTTATATGCACCTTTTGTAGCATAAAGTGAGCCTAAAATATCATCAAGCATAGCTGAAGGCTCATCTTTAGCGATGATTTGCGCCTCTTTTATCGCATCTTCGCTCAATCCAAGCTTCAAATAAGAATCTAAAAAAACTTTATGCAAAGTTATATCTTTTTCCCCACCCTGTGCAATATAATCAGTTGCAAAATCAAGTGTAGCAGCCGGATTATCAAGTGCTGAAGAAAGCAAAATCGCTTCTTTGAGATACTCAAGCTTATGTGTTTCTTCATAGAGCACCAAATACAAATCTCGTGCCTTGTCAAATTGTGATTGCGCTTCATAATCAACAGCTTCAAAAAGGTAGCTATCTTCATCAAATGCACTATAACAAAAACACACACAACACATTATGGCTATAAGAAACTTCATTCTTGCTCCTTTTTTACGCTTATACCAGGACATTCTTCTTGAAGTAACGCTATATCGACTTGAGAGAGATTCTTATGAGATTCCCAAAAAGGAAAATTGCGACATTGAGCTGGACGATGAGTATAAATACTACATTTTCCATCAACAAAAAATATACAAGCCAAACCACTTGAATGAGATTTTTCAAGAAATGAAAATCTATACCCTACTTTACGCACATATTGCAAACAAAAAGATTCAAAGCTAAGGGCTAAAAATGCTGCAATATCTTGCATTTCTTTAATGCTTACAAACACATATCCGCTACCTCCTGTGCAACACCTACCTCCACAACTTTTACATTTATCCGCCTCAAAGTTAAAGGGGTAGCTCTCTTTATCAATTCTCATAGAATCTTTTTGAATCTGTTCGATAGATTTTATTAATATATTCAACCTGTGAATCTATAACGCGTTCGGTAAAAAATCTCTTCCCACGATCAATTTGAGCCAAAATAAGTTGCTCTACACCTATTGCCGTAGCATAATTAACCCAATCATAACGCAAATCTCCACCTAAAAGTGAAGCATATTCCACAAGGTGCTGGTTAGGATGATTAATAACATTAGTGATAAAAAGATTTTTACGATCATCTTTTTCAATCATCAAGAGAAGCGATGGATTAAAGTTAATCTGTGTAGAAAGTATTTTATCAGGCTTTTGTGAGGCAAGGGCAAGTTGTGAAGCAATAAGCCCTGTTTTGACAACCGGTGTATTAAAAAATACAATATTTCCACCAATAAATTTTTTATATGTGTTTAGTTTGTCTGCAAAAGTTGTGGCAGATTTAGCATCTACAATTTCTTGAAATACTATTTTATTGCTTTTATTTTGCAACATTGTTCCTAAATTGCGCCCAATGACGCTATTATCATTATAAGCAACAATAGGCTTATCTCCCGCAAAAGAAAGTAACAAATCAATTTGTGCTTCATAGTCAATGCCTCCAAAGATAAGATTTTTTGGAATGGAGCTCGTTTTTACTTGCTTTCTATTAATGGTAGGAATATAGGTAGGGAGGCTAATATCAAGTTTTACAAATTCTTGTGCGCCATTTGGCGTGAGAATAGCAACTACAAAATCATAATCATTTTGCACGATTTTTGTATAAGCGTTATGCAAATTAATAGCTTTCTCATCGCCTGTATCAAAAATTTCAAAGACAAAATCATTGCCTCGAGTCATCAAATATGCCAAAATTGTGTCGATACTACTTGCAGAATAACGTCCTATAATTTTCTTAGGCATTAAAAGTGCAAGTTTAATTTTTGCATTGCTTTGTAAAGTTGATGGAACCATAGAATCCATAATTCCCAAATCTCCAAGCACAATTGAAAGCTTTGAGCGCAATTCAACATCATTTGTATGAGGATCAAAAAAAGCAACAAATGAGAAAAACTGCCCTTTTACAAAAAAATCAACCAAACACGAACTAGAGCATTTAGAAGTGCTAACATTCAACACTTCTTGCTGTGGTAAGGGAACAGGCGAAACAATATAACTCTTTGCACTCATAAAAGATAGGCTTAATGCACAACAACATACCAACGCAAAAATTTTCAAACCAAATCTCATAATTGTCCTTTTACAAGTAAAAAATGATGATGTGCTTCTCCCTTAAGTGAAGGATTACGCACAAGTTCATTGAGTGAATATGTCATTAAAAATTTTCTGTTATTGTGCCATAAAATTCTACCGACTTCTAAATGTGTGCCTAAAATATGCTCCCCAACTTGATTTCCTAGCAAAATACACACTTTTGATGTAATTTTTTCTAATTGAGAGAGGCAAAATCCCATACACGAGAGAATCTCACTTTTTTCAATACGCAAATTATATCCATCACATTTTACAAGCGAGAGAACGCACACCTGTGAAAGCTGGAGCATAAAAACACGTGTGATAATATTTTGCAACATTAATGCACTTTTATTTTGCACAAATTGTCCTTTTTCATCAATAAGAGGAATCTCACTAATAAAGCATATACTTGCTTGTGAATTCACAATCCCTATACTTGGTTCTTTGCAATGTTTAATGCGATTACACAATGAGCAATTTTTGATAAGATATTCTAGATTATTATGAAAAGGTGTTTGAGGTGCTAAACAGCGCAATGGCATAGTATATCGCTCTCCACAAGCATATTGTCCGTAGAGTTGCTTTAATTGAAGAAATTTTAGAATCTGTGTTTTCATCATTCAAGACACTCTATATATCAAGCTCTAAACCAACTGGGCAATGATCACTTCCAAAAATATGGGGATAAATAAACGCATCTTTTAGGTAAGGCTGCAAGCTTTTAGAACATAAAAAATAATCAATACGCCAACCAGTATTATTCTCTCGTGCTTTTCCCATATAACTCCACCAACTATATGCTCCCTCTTTATCGGGATAAAAATACCGAAATGTGTCTATAAAGCCAGATTCCAAAAGCTCACTCATTTTACCTCGCTCTTCATCTGTGAATCCTGCATTACGGCGATTTGTTTTGGGGTTTTTTAAATCAATCTCCTTATGAGCAACATTAAGGTCTCCGCAAATAACTACTGGCTTATGCACACTTAAACCATTTACAAATGCCCTAAAATCATCTTCCCATTCCATACGATACTCTAATCGCTCTAACTCTCGCTTAGCATTAGGTGTATAAACATTTACAAGATGAAAATGTGGATATTCCGCTCGAATAATGCGCCCCTCTTTGTCGTGATGAGCAATCCCCATATCATATTCTACTTTTAAAGGCTCATTTTTGCTTAAAACCACCACGCCAGAATAACCTTTTTTTTCTGCACTATTCCAATATGAGTGATAGCCATCAAAGCAAAAATCAGCCTGTTCCTGCAGCATTTTAGATTCTTGAATACAAAACACATCAGCATTAATTTGTGTAAAAAAATCCATAAATCCTTTATTCACACAAGCGCGCAAACCATTAACATTCCACGATATAAGTTTCATTAAAATCCTTTGTGAGTAAAGAAGCATAATGTAAAGTATGGCGACCCTTGAAAGATTTGAACTTCCGTTTCCACCGAGAAAGGGTGGTATCCTTGGCCTCTAGATGAAAGGGTCGGCAAAAGTATAGCAAACTTATTTTAATTTTTGATACAATGCTATTTTTGTTTGCGAGATAATACACTTAATTTTTACAACAACACAACACTATGGAGGCAGTATGCGTATTCTATGGAAACATTTAGGAATCTATGGTCTTTTACTTATAGCTTTAAGTGGTTGTTTTGGTGATAGGGTAGCACCCAGTCAAGACACACGAGGAGTTGCAGCACAAAAAGATGATATTCTCACACTTAGCTTTGTAGGCGATAATGTGCTAGGGGACTACTATGGAAGCAATGGTGAGACACTGAATTGGTATTTTACAAATAAAATCAACAAAGATTACAGCTACTTTTTTGCTAAAGTCAAACCTATCCTTGATAAAGACGATATGACTTTAGGTAATTTAGAAGGACCGCTCACCACACATAGTGGCGATAGATTAATTAAGCCTTTTGCTTTTAAAGGCGACCCAAGCTATGTGGAGATTCTTAAAAGTGGGAGTGTAGAGGCGGTTAATATTGCTAATAACCACACACGCGATTATGGTATGAAAGGCTTTAACGATACACAAACTCATCTTAAGAATGCACGCATTTTTTATAGCGGAGAGGGAGTTTTAAGCATTTATGAAATCAAAGGAAAAAAAATCGGTATGGCTGGACATCGTGGTTGGAATCTAGGTATCAAAACTCAAGTGGCAAAAGAGATTCGCTCCTTGCGTGATATGGGTGCGGATATTGTCATTTTCACATTTCACTGGGGAGAAGAGAGAAAGAATTATCCAAACAAGATTCAACAAGAAATTGGGCGATTTGCTATTGATAATGGTGCGGATATTGTCATCGGGCATCACCCACACGTTTTACAAGGGATAGAAGAATACAAAGGTAAAAAAATTGTATATAGTCTAGGGAATTTTGTATATGGTGGAGCAAAAAATCCCGCTGATAAAGATAGTGTGATTTATCAAGTGCGCTTTGCCTTTGGCACGAAGCAAAATCAGCTTGAAAAAATAAGCGATGATTTTATTTTTATTAAGAATCCAAAAGTGAAAAAAGTCGCTAAAATGGAACAATGGAGTGAATTACATAGCTTTGTGCCTGTGCTTATTAGTGGTGCAAAAACATATAATAACTATCAGCCAGTAATCGCACAAGGTCAAGATAAAGAGCGCATTATCAATAGACTCAATACTTATAGTGAATCTCTAAGCAAATAACATAAGGCTACCATAATTTGCAGGATTTGATTCAGGGCTTTTTTATTGCCTTTGGGCTAATTGCTGCTATCGGAGCACAAAATGCCTTTGTCATTAAACAAGCCATTAAAAAAGAATACACTTTTATTGTATGTGCCGTATGCGTGCTGTGCGATTTTATCTTTATGAGTATAGGTGTGCTGGGAGTAGGCGCAACACTTGCAGATTCTGCATTATGGAGTAAAATTTTGGCACTTGGAGGTGCTTTGTTTCTCTGCTATTATGGGATATGCTCACTCAAAGCCGCTTTTCAACCACACAAAACACTGATTACACAAAAAGACAATACACATTCATCACTTAAACACACCCTTATTGCAACCTTAAGCGTTACGCTTCTTAATCCTCATATGTATCTTGACACGATGGTGCTTTTAGGAAGCATTGCTGTAAGCACAGATTCACAAATATATTTTCTTCTAGGCTGTGTAAGTGCTTCTATGGTGTGGTTTTCTGTGCTTGGATTTGGAGCAAATGCACTTTCACCCTACTTTAGCTCACCCTTTGCGTGGCGATTGCTTGAAAGTTTTACTGCCTGTGTGATGTTTGGTGTTGCCATAAGCCTTATACTTTTTGTAGCAGGTTATTAATATGTCCTAGTATCTCTTGTGCGCCATAGGGCTTAATTTTATTCATTACTTGCTGTGATTTTTCCCTTAACTTACCTGATTGCATCGTGTCTATAAATGCTAGCACCTCATCAATACAAAGTGCGGATTCCCTCATCAAAAGTCCTAAACTCTCATTTGTAAAATAAAGCGCATTATAGTATTGATGGTCTTTTGCTGCATAAGGATAAGGCACAAAAATACCAATAAGCCCATTTGCACTCATCTCCCACAGACTTGAAGCACCAGAACGCGCAATACATAAATCTGCTTTCTGCACATATTTCACAATATCCTTATCAAAAGCAAATACATCAACCTTATCTAAAATGCCAAGATTCTGATACGCCTCTTTTACACGCTCAAAATCCCTTTCTCCACATTGATGAGCTACTTTTATGCCTCTTTGGAGAATCTGTGGCACGAGATTAAGCGCAAAGTCGTTGATACCTTTTGCTCCTTGAGAACCACCCAAAAAAAGGAGATTCTCTACTTTTTCCCTCACACGAGCTGTGCTAAAAAACTCATCACGCACAGGATAAGAAGTGTGAATAAAGTGTTTTGAATCTGATTCAAAACTCCCAAAAATAGCTTGAGCAAAAGGAGTGAGTATCTCATTAAGTTTGCCCTTAACTGCATTTTGCTCGTGGATAAAAAGAGGAATTCTGCAAAAAAGTGATGCAATACTTGCTCCCCCCGCACTAAATCCACCTACACTGATAACGCAACACACTTGATGATTTTTAAGAATTTTATACGCCTCTTTTACGCATTGAGCCTGTTTTAAGAGAGCTTTGAGCTTACCCAAGCCCCTTTTATTCACTACCCCTACCGAATCTAAAAAATAGCATTGTTTAAAAAGTGCAGAATCTGCAAACCACGCTCTATCCTGCCCTAAAGTCGAGCCAATATAAATAGCCTCCTGATTATTATTTTGTATCGCTTCTGCAAGAGATTTGGCAATGGCTAAATGCCCTCCTGTCCCTCCACCTGTAATCGCAAACATTTCTTATCCTTGAACTAAAATAATAGCCAGTATTGTAATGTCTAAAAATGATATTTTAGTAAGGATTGTAAAATGGTATTAAGTTAAGATTCTATATACTCGCGCAAAATTTTGACAAATGGGAGAAAAAATGGCTCATATCATTACACGTTTTGCACCTTCACCTACAGGATATTTGCATATTGGTGGCTTACGCACAGCATTATTTAATTACCTTTATGCAAGAGCAAATGGTGGTAAATTTTTACTCCGCATTGAAGACACAGATTTGGCACGTAACTCTGCAGATGCAGCAAAAGCAATTATTGAAGCATTTGATTGGGTAGGACTAGAATACGATGGCGAAGTCATTTATCAAAGCCAACGTTTCCCTCTCTACAAACAATACATACAGCAGCTTTTAGACAATAAAAAAGCATATTATTGTTATATGAGCAAGGAGGAGCTTGATGCACTGCGTGCAGAGCAAGAGGCAAACAAACAAACTCCCCGCTATGATAATCGCTATCGTGATTTTAATGGCACACCACCGACAGATAGGCAACCTGTGGTGCGTATCAAAGCTCCACTTGAAGGTGAAATTTGCTTTAAAGATGGTGTGAAAGGTGAAATGAGAATCCAAGCCAAAGAAATTGATGATTTTATTATCGCACGCAGTGATGGCACACCTACTTATAACTTTGTTGTCGCTATTGATGATGCGCTTATGGGTGTTACTGATGTAATACGAGGTGATGACCATTTAAGCAACACACCAAAGCAAATCATTATTTACAATGCCTTAGGCTTCAAGATTCCACAATTTTTCCACGTGCCTATGATTCTTAATCCTCAAGGGCGCAAGTTAAGCAAACGTGATGGCGCAATGGGTGTTATGGATTATAAAACTATGGGTTATATGCCCGAAGCAATGCTTAATTTTCTTGTGCGCTTAGGCTGGAGCTATGGCGATAAGGAGATTTTCTCACTTCAAGAGATGTTAGAATTTTTTAGTCCATTTGCACTTAATAGCTCACCTAGCGCATATAATGAAGATAAATTTCTATGGCTTAATGCACATTATATTAAGCAAAAAGATAATGCCACGCTTGAGCAACTCCTTAGTGCCTTTGATGTGCCAAGACTTAACCCAAAAACACGCGATATTCTCTATCCTGCCCTCAAAGAGCGTTGCAACACGCTTACAGGATTTGCACAAGGCTTTAAAGAAGTAATGAATCCTCCTATTTGTTATGATGAAAAAATGCGCTCAAAGCTTGATAGTAATACTATTAGCACACTTGATGCTCTCTTTAGTGCTACACCCTCGATTATTTGGGAGCAAACACAAGAAATGGAATCTTACTTGCACACTTATGCCACAGATAATGATATAAAAATTGGCAAGCTTATGCCCACATTGCGATGTGCGCTACTGGGAAAAAGTGGTGGTATTGGCGTGTGTGAAGCCCTTGTTATACTCGGGCAAGAAGAGAGTTTGCAAAGAATTGCTACTTTTTTAAAAAAACAAAAAGATTCGTAGGCTAAAGGCTTGTAAGTCTAAAAAAAGAATTATAGAGGATAAAATGCTTATAAAATATATTTTAACAATTTTATGTCTATGCAGTTTTGCTTTTGGAGATTGGTTTGTGAATCAATGGGAAACTCATAATCCCCCTACTCTTGAACAGAGTCTTAGGGCTTTATTGAAAGTGGATTGCAAAAAAGTAGAGTTACTTAAGGGCATTATGCCAAAAGCGCAATACAAAGGCAAACAAGCACAAGAGCAATGCGCGATAGAACAACGATTTTTAAAAGCAATCATTAATGATGACACACAAACTTACCGCCTTATGCGCGACAATGGAACATTAAGCAAATATTTCTTATTCTACACTACTCAATCGCCACGAATTGAAATCACACCCCTTATGGTAGCAATCGTATTTGACTCTTCACAAGTTTTTCAGCTTATCCTTGCAGATTCTGGACAAGAAAAAAGATTTTCTCTCAAAAAACCTTTCTACAACATTAATCGCGTGATGTCTGATGACCATAGAGCACTTGGTGCATTTAAACTAGGAAATGTCATTTACAATGCACACGGAGTTAATGCACTTGATTTAGCTGCAATGTATCATCGATATGATATGTTTTGGGCATTACTTCACAAGGGTGCAAATTACAATGACCTTAAATACCCACTCACAAATGGTATTATCACTTTTGGAGATAAAACTATTTTAGAGTTGATGCTTCACTTTGATAAAAATTTCTTATATGACTTTGGTGGAGGCAATATACTACATTTTGCAGCTCGTGATGGTAATGTAGAGATTATAGAATATCTCATTAAAGACAAAAATATGCCAATTGATGCGCTTAAAGCAGG
The DNA here is from genome assembly GCF_000762845.2 of Helicobacter japonicus. Lineage (GTDB taxonomy): Bacteria > Campylobacterota > Campylobacteria > Campylobacterales > Helicobacteraceae > Helicobacter_C > Helicobacter_C japonicus. Next base: position 328,966 of record NZ_JRMQ02000001.1, read on the forward strand.
TGAAACACCACTTGATGCTGCACTCAATGCCAAAAATTTTCAGCATAAACCCCAACTTCAAGCTGCACAAAAGCTCATCGAGCTAGGTGCAAAAGTCAGCGAAGCCAATGCAAAGCGTCTCAATAAACTTACTTCTGAACAGAACAATGAAGAAAAATAAAATCCCTTTACACCTGTGTAATCACTCCTCCACCTAACACACAATCATCTTGATACAAAACTAGAGCTTGTCCTTGTGCTACACCATAAGCAGATTCTAAAAGTTGAGCGTGGATAATATCACCACTAAGCTCAATACGCGCTTTAATTGGCACGGAGCGATAGCGCACTTTCACATCATATATACCACCACTAAAGGCTTGTGGCAGACTTTTGTTTAAAGCCTGTATAGAATCTACAGCCAGTTCTTCTTTAGTGCCAACAATGATTTCATTATTATGTGGATTAATGGATTTTACATAATGAGGTTCGTGCGAGCCAAATACACTAAATCCCTTACGTTTGCCAATTGTATAATGCATATAACCCTTATGTGTGCCAACTGCTTTTCCACTACTATCACGCACTACACCTTCATTATCAACTTTTTCATAAAGACGCAAAATATCAATATAGCTTTGATCTACAAAACAAATCTCTTGAGATTCCTTATAGGTTTGCAATGTGCCAAGAAAGGGCAAAAGCTCAAGAGCAGTTTTCTTGATATTCTCTTTATACATTGCACCAAGTGGAAAAATAATTCTATCAATAGCAACTTGAGGGAGTGCATAAAGAAAATAACTTTGGTCTTTGCTCTCATCAACTGCTTTTGCAATGCGCTTTATCCCATTTACCTCCTTAATCTGTGCATAATGCCCCGTAGCAATATAATCACAACCCAATTCCTTTGCCTTTTCTAATCCCAAACCAAATTTCATAAGAGGGTTGCAAATTGCGCAAGGATTAGGTGTTTGCCCCTCTTTATAGGAGCGCACAAAGGCATCATATACGTTGCGTTTAAATGCCTCTTGTAAATCAACCACATCAAAAGCAATGCCCAAATGCTGGGCAACTTTTTGGCAATTTTGTATATACACATCGTGTTTTTTTTCTTTATTATGCAACTTAAGATAAAGCCCTACAACTTCGTAACCTTGCGATACAAGCAAATGCGCACAATAAGAGCTATCTACGCCACCGCTCATAAGGAGTGCAACTTTCAAACAGAATCCTTTTGTTAAAATTAAAAATGGGCAGTGTAACATTTTGAAGTAAGTCGCGTGTAAATATCTACTAAAAGTGAATTTATGGTATAATCTTAACCCTTAATCATTAAGAAATAATTTTTAATTTTAAGAATATTTGGAGTAAATAAGTGATTTTAGAACACGAACTTCCGCAAGGAAGCAAATTATATTTTGATACATCAGCAAAACTTAAACGCAATATAGAATCTTGTGCTATTAAAGCATTTTATGAAAATGATTATAAGGAAATTGCAACGCCTACATTCACATTTTTAGAACATCAAGATGATATTTTAAATCGCTCTCTTGTGCGCCTAAGTAGTGAAAGCAATCATCAAATTGGTTTGCGCTATGACACAACTTTTGATGCAATGCATATTGTTACAAAACACATTGCACACAGCAGTGAGCATAAAAAATGGTTTTATATCCAACCAGTATTTAGCTATCCTACAACTGAAATTCACCAAATTGGTGCGGAGCATTTAGGGGGTGGAAGTCTATCACCTGTTATGTGTTTAGGTGTGCATATTTTGCAAGAGCTTGGTTTAAAACCTTATTTGCAGATATCTAATATGAATATTCCACTTTTATGTGCTAAGCATAGTGGTATAGATATAGGAGCGTTTGCTTCTCAAGATGTGGGCAAACTTTTAGAAATGGAAGGCTATGTGGCAGATTTAGTGCATATCAAGACAAAAGAAGATGTGCAAAAAGCAATAAATACCGCCCCTATATTTTTACGTGATGAACTTGAAAAACTTCTAGAATGTGCGAGTTATTGTGAGTATGAAAAGAGTATTTTTTCACCACTTGCCTTTTCACCTACTTCATATTATAAAGATTTGTTTTTTAGAATGTTTCTTGGCAATACAACTTTGCTGCAAGGTGGCAAATACAGCGTAGGGGAACAAATCTCGTGTGGATTTGCGATTTATACTGATGAGGTGATAGAATGTCTCATTAAATGCAACGAGCAGGTAGATAGAATCTGCGCATTATAAGGGAGAAAAATATGGCTGATTTAATTGTTGGGATTCAGTGGGGCGATGAAGGCAAAGGCAAAATAGTCGATGCAATGGCAGGAGAGTATGATTATGTCGTGCGTTATCAAGGCGGACATAATGCTGGACACACTATTGTTATCAATAATAAAAAAATTGCTTTACATTTATTGCCTTCGGGAATTCTTTACGAACATTGCAAAAACATTATTGGCAATGGTGTAGTCATCAATCTTGAAGCCCTACTTACAGAAATGAAATCTTTTGATAATCTACAAGGACGACTTTTTATTAGCGATAAGGCGCATATCATTCTTCCTTATCACGAGATGCTCGATAAAGCAAAAGAGAAGAGCAAGGATAAAGCGGCTATTGGCACAACAGGTAAGGGCATAGGACCTTGCTATGGTGATAAAGTATCACGCAATGGTGTGCGACTTATGGATTTACATAATCCTACACAACTCAAAGCAAAAATACAAGCTATTTATGATCAAATACAATATACGCAAAGTCTCTATGATATAACGCTCCCTAGTGTGGAGAGTGTAGTGGAATATATAGAATCTGTCTCTCATCAAATTCTCCCTTTTGTAACAAACACAACACAACTTCTGTGGGACGCTCAAACAAAAGGAGAAAAAATTCTTTTAGAAGGTGCGCAAGGCAGTATGCTTGATATCGACCACGGCACTTATCCTTTTGTAACAAGCTCTACGACTATTGCAGCAGGAGCTTGTAGTGGAAGCGGTTTGGCACCACGAGATATTCAACGCGTAATAGGTATTGCCAAAGCATATTGCACAAGAGTTGGTAATGGTGTATTTCCTACTGAAGAGAAAGGTGCAGTAGGAGAGAAACTACGCGAAGCAGGAAAAGAATTTGGCACAACAACGGGACGCTCGAGACGATGTGGATGGTTTGATGCGGTAGCTGTGCGCTATGCTTGTCGTCTCAATGGTTGTGAAAGTCTAAGCATTATGAAGCTTGATGTGCTTGATGGATTCTCATCAATTAAAGTATGTGTGGGGTATGAATATAAGGGTAAAGAGATTGATTACATTCCTACTGATTATGAATGTGTTAAACCTATTTATCGAGAGTTTGAAGGTTGGGATAAGACTTCTCATATCCGTGTCTTTAGCGATTTACCGCAAGCAGCGCAATATTATATCAAAGAGCTTGAACATATCACTGGCACAAAAATTGCTATTGTCTCTACAAGTCCTGAACGTGATGATACTATTAGGTGTTAGATGATGAAAACAAGATTCAGTGCCATTGTGCATCTGCGAAAAAGAGATATGCAAGAATGTGAGCGCACAATTATGCAGAATGAAAACAAGATTGCAAATAAACAAATGCAAATAGAAAGCATTGCTGATGAGATTGTGGAACTTAAAGCACCGCAATATGGGACATTTTATGCATTTATAGCGTATAATGAAGTAAAACAAATACTTTTTAATCGCCTAAGTGTAGCACAAAATGAACTAGAAGAATTACTCACTCACAAGGCTTTTTTACAGACACAATACAAGCAATATCATATTGAATATGAAAAAATGGCATTTTTAGATAAAAGAGAGAAAGAAGAGATTCTTAAAACTATCAAAAATAGAGAAGAGAAAGAAACTGATGAAATCGCAACGCTGCTTTACAATAATACTGAAGGCAGAGTAATATGAGAATCTTTGCAAAAATATGGCTTTTATGTAGCTTATGCCTTTATACTTTTGCCGATACTTCTAAGCTTCTTGATTGTAGTATTATCTTTGAAGCGCGCAAAGATGAAATTAAAGCTCAACTTGATGAAATTGATGAGCGACAACAAGCCTTGCAAGTCTTGCAAAATGCTACGCAAGTAATTCTTGATGAAAAAGAGCGACAACTCCTCAAAAAAGAAGAAGAAATTAATCAAAAGATTCTTCTTTTTTCGCAAGAACAAGAAAAAGTAAAGGAACAAGAAGAACAAACACATAAGCGTAACCTTGCCGAAATAGAAGAGAAAAACCAAGAAATAGACCAAAAGATTGCCTATAATGAAGAAATTCTCTCGCAGATTAAAGCGCAAAAAGATAGCAAAATTGTCCAAGCATACAAAGGTTTGAAAGAAGCCAAAGCAGCAGCCATACTTGCAGATTTACCTGAAAAAGAAGCGGTAGAAATTCTCTCGCAAATGGATATAAAAGATATGGTCAAGATTCTAGGAAAAATGGATAATCAAAAAGCCGCGAGAATTACTTCATCAATCCGTGCTATTGAGCAACCTAACGCCCCTTCAACAAATCAAAGTAACACACAACCTAACCAAAATCAAAACACAGAGGACAATACGCCAAACTCCACTCCACAAGAACAAAATGATGTGCAAGAAGAAAATCAAGATTCTACACAGGACACATCAAATCAAGAAACACAAGATAATTTAGCCCAAGAATCCCAAAATACACAATAATTATAATCTTACCTTCAAAGCATTATTGCAGCGATTTATCCAGCCCTCATTAACTAAATCTATTATTAATTATTTATATTTATACTATATCTATATAATGCTTCATAAGTTATCTAATGATAACACAATAAATCATTTCATTCTAAAGGAGTTTAAAATGGGAACACGAATAGAACACGACTTTATTGGTGAATTAGAAATTGCTGATGATGTATATTATGGAGTGCAAACCTTTAGAGCCTTACAAAACTTCAACATTACAGGCGATAAACTAAGTGGTTATCCTAGTTTTATCAAAGCATTTGCACAAGTAAAAAAAGCTGCGTGCTTGGCAAATTATGAACTTAAATTGCTTGATGAGCAAAAAAAAGATGCTATCTGCAAAGCGTGTGATAAACTTATTGCGGGTGAATTAAGAGAACAATTTGTAGTAGATATGATTCAAGGTGGTGCAGGAACAAGCACAAATATGAATACAAACGAAGTTGTAGCAAACCTAGCCTTAGAAATTATGGGACACAAAAAAGGTGAATATCAATACTGCCATCCAAATGACCACGTAAATCTTTCACAATCTACAAACGACTCATATCCCACTGCCATTCACGTAGCATTATATGATGAACTTTCAGCCCTTGCCAAAGATATGGAAGTGCTGAAAGCTTCTTTTGATAAAAAATCCAAAGAATTTAAAGATGTGCTTAAAATGGGACGCACTCAACTTCAAGATGCTGTGCCTATGACTTTAGGGCAAGAATTTCATACTTTTGCAGTGATGATGGGTGAAGATATTGCACGAGTGCTTGAAGCTAGAAATCTTGTAACTGAAATCAATATGGGTGGAACAGCCATTGGAACAGGGATAAATTCACACCCTGATTATCCTAAAATTGTCCAAAAGAAACTCTGTGAAGTAACAGGAAACCCATTTAAAACTGCTGATGACCTCATTGAGGCTACACAAGATACAGGTGTGTATGTGCAAGTAAGCGGTGTCCTTAAAAGAGTAGCAGTTAAACTTTCTAAAGTCTGTAATGACTTGCGACTTTTAAGCTCTGGACCACGAGCAGGTTTAAATGAAATCAACCTCCCTAAAATGCAACCCGGAAGTTCCATTATGCCAGGTAAAGTAAATCCTGTAATCCCCGAAGTTGTAAATCAAGTATGTTATGCAGTTATTGGCAATGATGTAACAGTGAGTTTTGCAAGTGAAGGCGGACAACTTCAGCTTAATGTATTTGAACCTGTAATTGCTTATGGGCTTTTCAATTCAATCTCAATGATGAGAAATGCAATGCTTACACTTGCTAGTAAATGTGTTGATGGAATCACAGCAAACGAAAAAGTTTGTAGCGATTTTGTGTATAACAGCATTGGTATTGTTACCGCACTTAACCCTTATATTGGCTATGAGAACTCTGCATCAATTGCTAAAGAATCTTTGCAAACAGGTAAGCCTGTAAAAGAAATTGCACTTGAAAGAAAACTTTTAAGCAAAGAGCAACTCAATGAAATTTTTCAACCAAAAAATATGCTTAACCCTCATATGAGTGCTGAAGATAAAGCAAGATTCAAACAACATTCATAACTTGAAGGATTCTAAATGGAGTTTGTATTACTCATTCTACAATTAGCAGTGCTTTTTGGCGCAATTTTTTTAGGCATTAGGCTAGGTGGTATGGCGATTGGCTATGCTGGGGGCTTTGGCGTGGTGATTCTTTGCCTTGTGCTTGGTATGAAGCCTGGAGACATTCCTTGGGATGTGATTTTAATCATTATGTCTGTGATTGCAGCTATTGCAGCAATGCAACTTGCTGGTGGGCTAGACTATATGGTGCAAGTGGCAGAAAAAATCTTGCGCAAGAATCCAAAATACATTAACTACCTTGCCCCAACGGTTACATATTTCCTTACATTCTTAGCTGGCACAGGGCATACAGCATTTTCAATGATACCTGTAATTGTGGAGGTAGCAAAAGAGCAAAATATTAAACCTTCCGCACCTCTTTCAATCGCCGTTGTCGCAAGTCAGATTGCTATCACTGCATCACCTGTAAGTGCTGCAGTGGTGTATATGAGTGGTGCTCTTGAAGATTTTGGCTGGAACTATCCTACATTGCTTCTTGTATGGCTTATTACAACATTTAGTGCGTGTATGCTTACTGCATTTGTGGTAAGCAAGTTCTTTCCACTTGACTTAAGTAAAGACATCATCTATCAAGAACGATTAAAGGCAGGACTTGTTAAACCTTCTATTGGCGCACAACATATTGAACTCAAAAAAGGTGCGAAATTAAGTGTGGGTATTTTCCTTATTGGTGTGCTTTGCGTGGTAATTTATGCCACTTCAATTTCTGATGTCGTGCGTAAGCCTATGCTAGAATATGTGAGCAAAAATATCCCTGTGTATTTAGACAAAGAGATTGATTCTATCAAGATAGAAGCATTAAGCAAATTACAATCAACAGATGATAAAGAAAATATCATTGCGCCATTAGAATCGCTTAAACAAGCCTTTATAAGCATAAAAGCTCAATTAAAGGCTAATAATGCGCAAGGGGGGGGGCTGAATGCAGCTTTTGAAGAAGCAAAATCTACGCTTAATGCAATAGAAAAAACTCCTAAAAATGAGCAATCTCTTGCTATTATAGAATCTAAACTGATACATTTGGAACAAAACGTGGATTCTATCCTCGCAGATTGGGCACAAAAAGATGGTATTTTAGCAGAACTTAGTAGTATTGTTAAAAGCTACATTGACCCAGTTAAATTACCTCGTGATGGGGCAATTATGGCATTTATGCTAGCTATTGCCACTTGTATTGTGATTTTCTGCAAGGTAGAGACAGGCAAACTCCTTGAAGCAAGCACTTTTAAGGCGGGTATGACAGCCTGTATTTGTGTGTTAGGTGTAGCTTGGCTTGGCAATACCTTTGTCGCCGGATACAAAGAAGAAATCGGAAATTTAGCAAGCGACCTTGTAGGTGATTACCCTGCACTTTTGGCAGTAGCACTTTTCTTTGCGAGTATGTTGCTTTACTCTCAAGCAGCAACAGCAAAAGCTATTATGCCTGTGGTCATTGGTGCGCTTGGTATTACTGCGGCTACTCCAGAATCTTCCTACATTCTTGTAGCAAGTTTTGCAGCAGTTTCTGCTCTCTTTGTGTTACCAACATATCCTACCTTGCTTGGTGCAGTGCAAATGGATGATACCGGCTCAACGCGCATTGGTAAATATGTCTTTAACCATAGCTTTATTGTTCCTGGCACTCTAGCAATCATCTTTGCAGTAGGCTTAGGCTTCATTGTTGCGCCTATATTTGCCTAAAATTTCTCCCTTTAATATGTAAGGATTCAAGTCCTTACATATTGCTTTATTCTCTTCCCTTGCCATAGTAAAACATTATAAATCCAAATCCGCTAGGCGAACATAACAAAATTCGTTGTTAAAACAGCACAGCAAAGATATTGCTAAGATTCTCTTTAACAGATTTGTATTATAATCCGTGCGCTATTACTATCAATAAATTCAAAATATAATATAAGGGGTTAGAAATGTTTAAATATCTCTCACTTAAATTTAAAGTCATAGTGCTTTCAGGTGGGTTAATCCTTAGTTTCTTAGCTCTTGTAGCATTTATCTTGATTGGTGAAAAAAATATTGAAGAACAAAGCACCTCACAGATTCATAGCCTTATCCAAGCAGAAGTGGAGCAAAAAATTAAACTTGCCACAGATTCGGTTGCACAATCTCTTGGCGCACTTGTTAAGGGACTTGACGAAAAGGAGCAGATTGCTATTATCGCTCAAGCCATTGAGAATTTCCGTTTTGAAGATGATAAATCTGGTTATTTCTTTGCATATAAAGAATATGTGCCTGTAGCACACCCTACACGAAAAGATTTGATTGGCAAATCCCTTTATGATGCTAAAGATGCAGATGGTATATTTTATGTAAGAGATTTATTTGACACAGCCAAAACCCAAACACCAGAAGGTAAATTTGTATATTTTGTCTTTTCAAAACCACTTCCTGATGGCACACTTGGCACTGCACCAAAAGTCGCCTATGCGGCATTAATACCACATACAGACAATATTTGGCTTTCTACGGGAGTTTATATCGATACGCTTGAAGTTTATGCAAACAAAAATTCAACATCAATTTTAGATCTTATTCGCTCGACATTAAGCAATGCTCTTCTTTTGGCTTCTTTATGCTTTTTTGTTATTTTTGTGCCTTTAGTTTGGATGTTTTATCACTCACTTATTAAGAGCATAAAAACGTTACAACGCAATATGATAGTCTTTTTTAAATACCTAAATAAAGAAAGCGAAAACATTAATCTTGAACCCCTTACAAATAGAGACGAATTTGGTTCGATAGCAAATAGCATTCAAGAAAACATAGAACATACTTCTCAAGGCTTAGACCAAGACCAAGCTCTTGTTACACAATCTCTCCAAGTGATTGAGCGAGCTAAGCAAGGATATGCTGATACACTCATTGAACTCAAAGGTTATAATCCTCAACTTAATCGCTTAAGAGATTCTATTAATGACCTTTTAGGACTTATCCAAAGTGCAGTAGGAAAGAATCTCCCAGAGATTGTTCGTGTATTTGATAGCTATACACAATTAGACTTTACCACAGAAGTAAAAGATGCAAGTGGTAGAGTAGAAGTTGTTACAAATACCCTAGGAGAAGAAATTAGAAAAATGCTATCAACAAGTGCTGCCTTTGCTCAAACATTAGGTGAAGAAGCTCAAAATCTTCAAGAAGCAGT
>NZ_JRMQ02000020.1 GCF_000762845.2 Helicobacter japonicus
CTTTTATTGTAATTGTATTTATAATATTGAAGAGAAAAAAAGCCTAATTGGTTCACTTTCATAGTGAATTTATAAGGATTAAATTTTAAAGCTATAGGGCTTGTAAAATAAAATCAAAATAAGATATTGTGTAAAATACACTATAATATTACTTTTATTATTAAATGGCAAAAATAATATTGTAGTTTTATAAAAAGGAAACCCATTGCGCTTAGTGAATTTTATTAAACTCTACAATCAAGAAATTACATTTGTTTTATTTTGTGTAGGTATAATCTTTTATGGACTAGGAGGTTCCATTGGCAAGATTTTTAATGCGCAAACTTTTTTTCATATTGGTGGATTAATTTTCTTCATATGTAATTATAAAAAACTATCTTTGTCAGATTTGAAAAACATAAAAATTCCTCTTATTTGCTTTTCTCTTGTTTTGCTTCTTGGTTTATGTACTTTATTTGATACGGTTACACCAAATACGATATCTCAAATGTTTAAGAAAATCAATAGCCATATTTTAGGTTGGATTATTTTATTTTTTATTATGTTTTTTTATGCCATACATACATCAAAAGATAAAGTCAATATTTTATTGTTATTGTTTGGATTAATGTGCGCAGTAGATGTTGCGGCTACAATTTATGTCTGGGTAAGTAATAATTTTCAAACTCATATGACACCACTTTTTTTCTTTCATATTATTGCTCTTAATGTATGGCTTCTTGGGGCAAGTGCAATTTGTGTTGCTGGTATGGCTACAATGCAAAATGTGAGGATTAAGCTTCTTTTTGTTTTGGGGTTACTTCTTTGTTTTATGGCGATTATAGGAAATGGGGAACGTTCCTTTTTATTGGGTTTTTTTGCGCTGCTTCTGTCTCCATTTTTTATATGGCATTACAAATACAAAATTTATATTGTTTTTCTTATTTTGCTTATCAGCATACCCTCTATTTATGGAATCTATACTTACAGCAAGACATTATCTGATAGGTATAATTTTGGACATGTGATAGATAATGTTTCTATTATATGGCAAAGTACTCCTCTCGAAATGGGACAATATGATGCTTATTGTTTTGATGATGGACAAGAGTGGTTACAATGTTCATCTCAAAGTTTAGCACTTGGCAAAAATAAAATTACACTTGAGCATTCAGCAATCACAAGACTTGCAATGTATAAATCAGCACTTCATCTTATTGTGAAAGAACCTTTTAAACCACATATTGCTGGTGCAACAAGTGTGGGCGAATATTTGCGCTCCTATTATGACAAAGATAATCCTTATAGAATCTATATTGACACTTCTGTGTATAGTAAGGCAGAAAATGTATATGGTTTTGGACATATACATTCTACACCCCTATCTATTTTTTTAGAATATGGTGTTTTTGGCTTTTTGACGATTGTATTTTTTAATTTTTATATATTTTATATAGCACTTAAAGCTTCATATAGGGAGACACACACTCAACTTAGCTTTGTATCAAAATGTGTGAGTATTTTTTTAATCGGATTATGGGTGCAAGTGCAGTTTGATGTGATGTACCCAGTTATGTTAAAATCTTTTTTCTTGTTTTTTGCTCTTTATTTTGCCCTTATTCATCGGTCTGTATGTAATGAAGATTTTGCTCACAATAAATGATATAAGTATATTTGGTGGGGCGGAGCGAGTAGTGGTAAATCTCGCTAATGCTTTAAGTGAGGTAGGATATAAAGTAGAAATTTTGAGTTTTTACAAAGCAAATAAACATTTGCCTTATCTTATGAATGATGATATAAAACTTCATATTTGGAACAAAGAATCAGAATCTGCTTTTGGTAAGTATATGTGTCGTAATATTTTTTCTAAAATGTATTACAAAAATCTCTATAAGTTTATTCTTAGTCTATCTGTATTTTTTCGCTTTAAGGATTTTGATGGAATTATTGTCAATGATAGCACTTATATACCTTTTTTTAAACACAGACTTACACGGTATATAAGGCTTATTCATTTAAATTTTAGTAAATATCATACACGAAATATTTTTTTTCATACGCTTGTTATTCTCTCTTCTAGAGAAATACCTATTTGGGAGCAATATCACAAAGATATTAAAGTTATTGCTAATTTTTTACCTATTATTTCTATAAAAAGCACAGATTCAAAACAAAAAAGTATTATATCAGTTGGGCGTATGGATAGAGGTGATCAAAAAGGTTTTTTGCGTCTCATTGATATTTGGGCTTTTGTGCAAGAGAAATTTAAATCATCTACCCCCCCCCCATTGCATTCTTGGAAGCTTATTATCGTAGGCGATGGTGAGATGAGAGACGAGATAGAATCTAAAATTAAAAATTTAGGATTGCAAGATTCTATTGTCCTAAAGCCTTTTACAAAGGATATAGAATCTGAATATCTTGCAGCAAGTATTTATGCAATGAGTAGTAGTTTTGAGGGATTCCCTATGGTACTTTTGGAATCTTGTTCTTATGGATTATGCCCTATTTCTTTTGATATTAAAACAGGTCCAAGTGATATTATAGAAAATAATAAAAGTGGCTATTTGATTCAAGATAATGATTTACATACTTACGCCCATAAGCTTATAGAATTAATGAGTGATGAAAATAAGCGTAAAACTATGGGTGAGACAGCAAAAGCTAGAGTAGCACACAAGTTTAGTAAAGAAGCTATTATACCATTGTGGGAGGAGACGGTAAGAGCAAAAAGCTAAGAAAGTGAGCCTAGTGCTGTATAGATTCTGTTATTATCATAAATTATAAAATTATGGAACACTACTTGCTTTTAGTTCTCTTGAAATTTAAATTCAAAGGACTGAATATGAAAAGTAATGTGCTTAAAAGTTCGATTGTCGCAAGTTTTGCTGTATTTGCATTGAGTGGATGTGGAGATTTATTCAATGTTGGTGGTGATTCAGGTGGAGCAAATAATGGGCTGATTCCGCCAAGTGCAAGTAATCAGCCTATGTATGCACCTATCCAAGCACCAACTTATCCACCAATGCCAGGATATAACACTAACCCAAATCTTATTTCTAAACCCACGGGTGGTAATCAAAAAATTAATACACTTGTGGTAGAAAAAGTCGAGGTTCCTGGCTTAAATAAAGACAACTTAGAGCCAAAATTTGATAGAGATAATGAATATATTGGACGAGGTGGTAGCAATACTATTCCTAACTCCCCAATGCTTACACCTGAAAATGAAATTACGCTTAGTGCGGTAGGTATAGGTGTGTCACCTGAAAATTCTCTTTCTCCATCACAAGCTTTTGCTATGGCAAAAAGAGCAGCGATTGTTGATGCGTATCGCCAAATTGGTGAAAAAATGTATGGCATTAGAGTAAATGCACAAGATACGGTGCGTGATATGATGCTTCAAAGTTCAACGGTTAAAACAAAAGTACAAGCTCTTATTCGTAATGCTGAAGTGCTTGAAACCGTTTATAAAGATGGTTTATGTCAAGTAAATATGGAACTCAAGCTTGATGGCAGAATCTGGCATCGAATTCTTTCTAATGCACGAGCTTAAACAAAGCGAAGCATATAATGTTTGATATTTTTAAGCGATTATTTTTGGGGAGTGGCTTTATGCTCCTCCCTTTTTTATTTGCTTCTTGTGCGTGGCTAGAAGAAAACTTTCAACGTCCGGACACAAATCCCAATGAATCTATTGTGTTAGAACCCACAAAATTTAAGATTCTTCTTATTGATACCCCTCGTGTAAAATTTTATGATTTTGCCTCATTAAAATATAAATCAAATAAAAATCTCACTCTTGAGCTCTATAAACTTGGCAAACCTGTTGGACAAATTGTAATAACAAAACAAGATATATGTATGGGTAAAGATTGCACTTCAAAATGGATTGCTGCACGCGCATTTTTTGGAGAAGTGAGTTATCCTACCTTGTTTGATGATATTCTTGCCGCACGTGATATTTTTGATGGTGAAGGTAAGCGCGTAGCAAACAATGGAGCGTTTGTGCAGTGGTTTGTGCGCGGAGGACAAGAGTTTTATTATGAGCGTAGCAAAAATAAAGTGCTATTTAAGAATCTCACTGCCAATATCACCATAGGCGTTGAAGACTATATCTTGCCAAAAAAATAAGGCATTAAAATTTCTTTAGTGATTTTTGGATACAATCACGCTTTATTTCTTTTGTATTATGGGGATAGACAGAATGAGGCATTTTCTTACTTTAAAAGATTTTTCTAAAGATGAGATTCTAGAAATGCTCGATGTGATTTTAGAGCTTAAGTCTCAGTTTTTACAAAAAGGCAATGCACCGCTTTATTTTAAGGGCAAAGTGCTTGCTATGATTTTTGAAAAAAGCTCTACACGCACACGCGTGAGTTTTGAAAGCGGAATGTATCAGCTTGGAGGACACGGCATTTTTCTTTCACACAAAGATATACAATTAGGACGCGGAGAGCCAATCAAGGACACTGCACGCGTAATTAGCTCAATGGTTGATATGGTGATGATGAGAACAAGTAAGCATAGTAGATTAGAGGAGTTTGCCTCATATTCATCTGTGCCTGTAATTAATGGACTAAGTGATGATTTTCACCCTGTGCAGCTTATTGCAGACTATCTTACAATGATAGAATGCGGTATCGCCATACCACCAAAAAAACACAATAAATTTTATCCTAGCACATACAAAGAGCCTATTGTAGCTTATGTTGGCGATGGGAATAATATGGCGCATTCGTGGATTAATCTTGCAAGTATTCTTGGTTTTGAATTGCGCGTTGCAACACCTAAAAAATACGCTCCACGAACTGATATTGTAGAAAAAGCACAAAATCTATGCGCTCAAAGTGGGGGTAAAATTATTATAGGCACAGACCCAAAAGAAGCGGTGTGTGGAGTTAATGTTGTGGTTACTGATACTTGGGCATCAATGGGACAAGAAGAGCAAAAAGAGGAGCGCAAAAAGGATTTTCAAGGATTCTGCGTGGATACTCAAATGATAAATTTTGCACAAAAAGATGCTATTTTCTTGCATTGTTTGCCTGCGTATCGTGGGCAAGAAGTAAGTGAAGATGTGCTAGAGGGTGCACAAAGCAGAGTATTTCAAGAAGCACAGAATCGTCTCCACGCACAAAAAGGTATAATGCTTTATTTAGCGCAGATAAATCAAATTCCTCTCGCATCTGTGGAGCAAAAATGAAAGCCTCAAAGCAACACAAATGGCTTGATGAAGCAAGTGCAAATCTCGGTATTTTACACCGACTCGAAGATAATGCTATGCTTCTTGCTATGGAAAATGGAGGGTTTTCAAAAGAAGATTTATGGTTTTTGCAAGATGATGAGGGCGAAGAGTATGTGGTGTTTCCACAAAAGCTATTTGTGCGCTTACTTTCACATATCAAACATATTCAAGAGGAAAAGCTTGTGATGAGGTTAGAAAAAGATATTATCTCACAAATGCCTATTGATTTTGATGATGCGATGGTGGTGGCAAAGAGTGCTTTAGAATCTTTGCGTTTAAACGATGGGAATTTACCAGAAGTGAATACGGCAATCCTTGCAAGGGATATTAAAAAGAAATATCCTAATTTGTTTTTTGATATTGATTATCTTCGCAAATCTAAATAAGAGAGGAGTAAAAATATTGAGTAATAAAATAGAAACAATCGATTTTGAGGCATTTGCGAAATATTCAAAATCAGGTCCTCGCTATACAAGTTATCCCACAGCAGTAGAATTTAAAGAATCTTGGAATGATAAAACTTATATTCAAGCACTCTCTCGAGCAGATTCTATGTCAAATTTACCTCTGTCAATTTATGTGCATTTGCCATTTTGCCGCTCTGCGTGCTATTATTGTGGCTGTAATGTTGTCTATACAAGTAAAGAAGAAAAAAAACAACACTATATGGAATATCTCAAAAAAGAACTCGTCCTCCTAAGTAGATATATGGATACCACGCGCGAGGTAGTGCAGTTTCATTTTGGCGGAGGCACACCAACATTTTTTAATGCTAAGGAATTGCAAGAAGTTATAAGCCTTGTGCGAAATACTTTTACACATTTTGCCCCTTCTGCAGAAATAAGCTGTGAGATAGACCCACGATTTTTTGTAAGAGAACAAATGGCAGTGTTAAAAGATAATGGATTCAATCGCTTGAGCTTCGGTGTGCAGGATTTTGAGGACAAAGTGCAAGAAGCAGTGCATAGAAAACAAAGTGTAGAGTTAGTAAGTGCTGCAATTAGCCTTGCGCGTGAATTTGGAATTAAGTCTGTAAATTTTGATCTTATCTATGGATTACCTTTTCAAGATGAAGAAACTTTTGCGCGCACACTTGAAAAAGTTGTGCATTTAAGCCCAGATAGGCTAGCTATTTTTAATTATGCTCATTTGCCGTGGATGAAAAAAACAATGCGCAAAATTGATGAAACAACACTCCCAACTCCCGCACAAAAATTACAGATTCTCAAAAATACTATTACTTTTTTACAAGAGCATAACTATGCGATGATTGGAATGGATCATTTTGCTAAAAAAACTGATGAACTCTATCTTGCTAAAGTGCAAAATCAGCTTCGCCGTAATTTTCAAGGATATACTACGCGTGGATTCTCTCAAACCATTGGTATTGGACTAACAAGCATTAGCGAGGGTGTAGATTATTATTCGCAAAATTATAAAGATATGAATGCTTATGAGAGTGCGCTTGATAGCGGGAGATTGCCCGTAGAGAGAGGAGTAGAACTTACCCCAGAAGATATTTTACGCAAAGAAGTGATTATGGGGCTTATGAACAACCTTTGCCTTGATTTTGCGAGCATAGAATCTAAGTTTAACATTGATTTTAAGACGCATTTTGCTCCTGCTTTAGAATCTTTGCGTGAATATGAAGAAATAGGTTTGGTGCAAATTACACCTCAAGGTATTACTACTTCCCCAACAGGCGGTATGCTTATTCGTAATATTGCTATGGCTTTTGATGCATATCTTAGCGCACATACGGCTACTAAACGCTTTAGTAAGACAATTTAGGGGTGTATAGTGCTTGATTTACAGCAAACAGCAAGTGCGTGCGTAAAGTGTGGAAAATGTATCCCTCATTGCACTATTTATATGGTAAATCGTGATGAAGTTACTTCACCTCGTGGTTTTTTAGACTTGCTTGGAGCATATAAACGCGGTGATATAGAGCTAGATTCTACAAGTAAAGATATTTTTGAATCTTGTTTTTTATGCACTACTTGTGTTACACATTGTCCTTCAAGTCTGCCTGTAGATGTGGCAATAGAATCTGTGCGTGTAGATATTGCTCAAAAGTATGGTATTGCGTGGTATAAGAGGGCATATTTTTATCTTTTGCGTCATCGTAAAATGGCGGATTTTGTGTTTAAATTTATGTATTTCCTTATGCCTTGTGCATTTAAGCAAGAGAATGGGCGTCTTATCTCTCGTTTTAAATTCTTTAAAAATGAAAACAATAAACTTGCAAAAAGGTCAGTTTTCCCTATATGGCGTAAATCTTTTTTGCAACAATATCAAGGTGAAATCACTCCGCGTAATCCTACGCCTCCACCAAATACCCTTACTCACAAGAGAGTGGCGATCTTTATTGGTTGTTTGAGTAATTATAATTATGTGAATGTGGGTGAGAGTTTGCTTGAGATTCTTAGTCATCTTGGCATTAAGGCATTTGTGCCACATTTACAAGAGTGTTGTGGTGCGCCTGCATTTTTTACGGGTGATGTAAAGAGTGTAGCCTATCTGGCGAAGAGAAATATTGAGTATTTTGAAAGTTTTTGGGAGAGTATTGATGCGATGATTATTCCCGAAGCGACTTGTGCTGCAATGATTAAAAAAGATTGGATTCACGCATTAAGTAATGAGCCAGAATGGATAGAGAGACTAAACAAGTTGCTCCCAAAAATTGATATGGCGAGTTCTTGGCTTTTCCATAACACACCATTGCAGGAGATATTGCCTCAAAATTTTAGCACCCAAAGTGTTACTTATCACGACCCTTGCCACGCAAGAAAAGTGTTAGGAATCTTCAAGGAGCCACGCACACTTTTAGAAAAAAGCTTTGTGCTTAAAGAAATGAGTGATTCTGCGAGGTGCTGTGGCTTTGGAGGCATCAGTATGCAGAGTTCGCGTTATGATTTGACACTAAAAGCTGGTAAGCCAAAGGCAGAGATGATAGAATCTAGTGGAGCACAAGTTGTAAGTGCAGAGTGTGGGGCGTGTCGTATGCAAATTGATAATGCCTTAACTCAAATTGATTCTAAAGTGCGTTTTGCTCACCCATTAGAGCTTATTGCACAGGCTCTGAAAAAATCTTAAAAAAGCAAAATATGTTTCATTTTACTATATTTGGTAAAATTGCACGAATTCAAAGAGTTTTTATAGCGATTTTTGCTATAATTTCCATTGGCTAATTTTTTAGATAAGGATTTGATTTTCTTTGAAAGGATAATTAAATGAATGAACTTCTACTCAAGGTGATTGATAATCTTCCCCCACTACCTGAAACAGTAATGAAACTACAACAATATGTGGATTCTGCGGGATCTGATGTGCAGATAGATGGTGTGGTAGATATTATTTCAAAAGACCCTCTCTTGACAGGAGATTTACTTCGTTTGGCAAATTCACCTTATTATGGATTTTCTCGTGAGATTTCTACACTCAATCAGGTTGTATCTCTACTTGGTATTAATAATGTAAAAAATATTGCTATTGCTAACTCATTGCGCGGAGGATTTGAAATCAATGTATCGCCTTATGGTTTAAATACGCAAGAATTTTTGGGGAATTGTAGTAAAGAGGTGGATTTTATTTCCGAATGGTTTTCCCAAACAGATAAAAAACTTGCTCAAATTCTTGCACCTTGTGCGATGTTATTGCGTTTAGGAATGATGCTTTATGCTAATGCTCTTATTCAAAATGGTAAAGATAAAGAATTTTTGACTGCTCTTCAAGAGACTAATTTTAATGATGTAAGCTCTGTGGAGATAGAGTTTTATGGTTTGGACCATCTTACATTTTTGGGCTATTTGTTTGACCATTGGCATTTTGATGAGACATTGATTCAAACAACTGCTTATATTACTATGCCTCACGCTGCTTCTGATGAAGTGAAGAGAGCTTCATATGCCTTAGCAATTGTAACGCGTGTATTTGACCCTTATCACGGCGGAAGTGTGTATAATATGGAAGATGCATTTGCTTTAATCAAAGAGGCAAAGGCACAAGGCATTCAATTTAATATAGATAGATTCCTTGAGATTCTCCCACCTGAAGCAAAAGCTAATCTTAATGCTTCGGCTGATTAAGAGTGTTCTCGCCCTTAAAAAACTAAGAGTTTGATTGGGTTAAAACCTCTTCTTATTCACATCATCTAATATATCTTTAGCTACCTTATCTACTCTCTCACTAATCTCTGCACTAGAATTAGCAATATTGACATTCTCT
>NZ_JRMQ02000021.1 GCF_000762845.2 Helicobacter japonicus
TTAAGCCCACTTTAAGTCTTCATTTTGTAGTATTTCACTCCCATTTGATTGAGCTTCTAGTCTCTTCTTGTAGGTTTTAGCTATTTTTATGAGGTTTTGTTTAGGTTACAAACATTGCTAACATAAACTTATGCTTGAAATAAAAGTTAGGCTATATAAGTAATTCTTATGGTTGTTCTTTATCAATATAATCAATGTTTGCATTAGCTTTTAAGATAGAGCTTAAAGCTATTTTAGCTGGTTATATTTGGTATGATCTTTGACATCTAAGCAAGAAAATGAAGTTATTTTATATCCTTGATACATAGAGATTATAAAAAACTTGTATTTCTTAGTTCAATTCTTACAACTCAAATATGACTTTGAGAAGACTATAAATATAGTCTTAACTTTAGATTCTAGTATAGAATTTAAACTCTAGTCTTTGTGATTTTGTGATAAGCACTAAGAGATGAAGGACAAACTTAACCTTAAATCAATAAGGCTAAAACCTTATTGGGTTCTTTGAATCTTTTATTTAAGTAAAAAGAACTATTCTTTTATGGAGAGTTTGGTTTCATTATTGATTCTAAATTCCCCATTTTTATGGAGAGTTTGATCCTGGCTCAGAGTGAACGCTGGCGGCGTGCCTAATACATGCAAGTCGAACGATGAAGCTTTTAGCTTGCTAGAAGTGGATTAGTGGCGCACGGGTGAGTAATGCATAGGTTATGTGCCCTTTAGTCTAGGATAGCCACTGGAAACGGTGATTAATACTGGATACTCCCTACGGGGGAAAGTTTTTCGCTAAAGGATCAGCCTATGTCCTATCAGCTTGTTGGTGAGGTAATGGCTCACCAAGGCTATGACGGGTATCCGGCCTGAGAGGGTGAACGGACACACTGGAACTGAGACACGGTCCAGACTCCTACGGGAGGCAGCAGTAGGGAATATTGCTCAATGGGGGAAACCCTGAAGCAGCAACGCCGCGTGGAGGATGAAGGTTTTAGGATTGTAAACTCCTTTTGTGAGAGAAGATTATGACGGTATCTCACGAATAAGCACCGGCTAACTCCGTGCCAGCAGCCGCGGTAATACGGAGGGTGCAAGCGTTACTCGGAATCACTGGGCGTAAAGAGTGCGCAGGCGGGTAGTCAAGTCAGATGTGAAATCCTATAGCTTAACTATAGAACTGCATTTGAAACTGATTATCTAGAGTGTGGGAGAGGTAGGTGGAATTCTTGGTGTAGGGGTAAAATCCGTAGAGATCAAGAGGAATACTCATTGCGAAGGCGACCTACTGGAACATTACTGACGCTCATGCACGAAAGCGTGGGGAGCAAACAGGATTAGATACCCTGGTAGTCCACGCCCTAAACGATGAATGCTAGTTGTTGCCCTGCTTGACAGGGCAGTAATGCAGCTAACGCATTAAGCATTCCGCCTGGGGAGTACGGTCGCAAGATTAAAACTCAAAGGAATAGACGGGGACCCGCACAAGCGGTGGAGCATGTGGTTTAATTCGAAGATACGCGAAGAACCTTACCTAGGCTTGACATTGATAGAATCCTATAGAGATATGGGAGTGCCCTTTTAGGGAGCTTGAAAACAGGTGCTGCACGGCTGTCGTCAGCTCGTGTCGTGAGATGTTGGGTTAAGTCCCGCAACGAGCGCAACCCTCGTCCTTAGTTGCTAGCAGTTCGGCTGAGCACTCTAAGGAGACTGCCTTCGTAAGGAGGAGGAAGGTGAGGACGACGTCAAGTCATCATGGCCCTTACGCCTAGGGCTACACACGTGCTACAATGGGGCGCACAAAGAGGAGCAATACCGCGAGGTGGAGCAAATCTCTAAAACGTCTCTCAGTTCGGATTGTAGTCTGCAACTCGACTACATGAAGCTGGAATCGCTAGTAATCGTGAATCAGCCATGTCACGGTGAATACGTTCCCGGGTCTTGTACTCACCGCCCGTCACACCATGGGAGTTGTATTCGCCTTAAGTCGGGATACTAAATTGGTTACCGCCCACGGCGGATGCAGCGACTGGGGTGAAGTCGTAACAAGGTAACCGTAGGTGAACCTGCGGTTGGATCACCTCCTTTCTAGAGATATGTTAAAACATTTGCTTGTTTTAACCACTCTATGTCTTATAAAGAATAAAATAACTAAATAGACTTGCTTAGTTTTCAGAGATCTCCAAAGTAGCGGTTAAATAGTAAGCTTAAGGGGCTTATAGCTCAGGTGGTTAGAGCGCACCCCTGATAAGGGTGAGGTCAGAGGTTCAAGTCCTCTTAAGCCCACCAAACGAAATTCTTTTTTATTCTTTTGAAAGAGTTTTCAAAGTTTTTTTTGGTCATTACCTTTAAGGTAACTCCCTTCAAAAACTTTTCAACAACTTTCAAAATAATTAAAAAATAATTGCGTTTTAAATTATCAAACTATTAAGAGAAAGAATATAGAAACTAGATTCTTATCTAATAGTCCTTTTGGGGAATTAGCTCAGCTGGGAGAGCGCCTGCTTTGCACGCAGGAGGTCAGCGGTTCGATCCCGCTATTCTCCACCACTTTGGAGAGAAAGTTCTTAGGGGTTGTGTGAGAATAATCCTATATGTTTTCTTAAAAGAGAGGCTTATTAAGGTAGCTACATTAAAAAGCAAATGTATTATAAGATTGCAGAGTGAGATAGATTGTAAGCTTAATGCAAGGTTTAAATGTGTTTGAAAAGTTTTTAGAAAATTTAATAACTTATTTGTTTAATCTTTGCATTAGGCTTTCATTGTATATGAAGTCTAAAAGTTATTTGAAAATTTATTGTTAAAGCCTATATAGTAATTAACTACAATTACGCGATATATTGCTTATTGAAATACATTCAATAAGGCAGTATCCTTAGAAACAAAAAGCTTTTAAGGGCAAATGGTGGATGCCTTGGGTGATAGAGGCGATGAAGGACGTACTAGACTGCGATAAGCTAGGTGGAGCTGTCAAGAAGCTTTGATACCTAGATTTCCGAATGGGGCAACCCAATACATAGAGATATGTATTACCTGTAATAGGAGCGAACCTAGCGAAGTGAAACATCTCAGTAGCTAGAGGAAAAGAAATCAAACGAGATTCTCTTAGTAGCGGCGAGCGAACGGGGAAAAGGGCAAACCAGTAGCTTGCTACTGGGGTTGAGGACTGCAATATCCACTGCAATCTTTTAGCAGAATATTCTGGAAAGGATAATCATAGAGGGTGATAGTCCCGTATGCAAAAAGAGATTGTTAGGTAGCAGTATCCAGAGTAGGTCAGGACACGTGAAATCCGGGCTGAAGCAGGGGAGACCACTCTCCAACCCTAAATACTCCTATCACACCGATAGCGAACAAGTACCGTGAGGGAAAGGTGAAAAGAACCGCAGTGAGCGGAGTGAAATAGAACCTGAAACCATTTGCCTACAATCATTCAGAGCCCTATGATTTATCAGGGTGATGGACTGCCTTTTGCATAATGATCCTGCG
Source organism: Helicobacter japonicus (assembly GCF_000762845.2). GTDB lineage: Bacteria > Campylobacterota > Campylobacteria > Campylobacterales > Helicobacteraceae > Helicobacter_C > Helicobacter_C japonicus. The sequence continues at coordinate 3,481 of NZ_JRMQ02000021.1, forward strand.
AGTTGTGGTATCTGGCAAGGTTAAGCACACGTGAAGCCGTAGCGAAAGCGAGTCTTAATAGGGCGTTTAGTCAGATGCTGCAGACCCGAAGCCAAGTGATCTATCCATGGCCAAGTTGAAGTAAGTGTAATAGCTTATGGAGGACTGAACTCGTACCCATTGAAACGGGTTGGGATGAGCTGTGGATAGGGGTGAAAGGCCAAACAAACTTGGTGATAGCTGGTTCTCTTCGAAATATATTTAGGTATAGCCTCAAGTGATAGTAATAGGGGGTAGAGCTCTGATTGGGCTAGGGCTGCTCACCGCGGTACCAACCCCTGTCAAACTACGAATACCTATTACCGTATCTTGGGAGTCAGGCGGTGGGTGATAAAATCAATCGTCAAGAGGGAAACAACCCAGACTACCAACTAAGGTCCCAAAGTTCTATTCTAAGTGGAAAATGATGTGAAGTTACTTAGACAACCAGGAGGTTGGCTTAGAAGCAGCCATCCTTTAAAGAAAGCGTAACAGCTCACTGGTCTAGTGATTTTGCGCAGAAAATATAACGGGGCTAAGATAGACACCGAAGTTGTAGATTGTGCTGATGCACAGTGGTAGAAGAGCGTTCGTATCAGCGTTGAAGGCATACCGGTAAGGAGTGCTGGAGCGATGCGAAGTGAGCATGCAGGAATGAGTAGCGATAAAAGTGGTGAGAATCCACTTCGCCGAAAGTCTAAGGTTTCCTACGCGATGCTCGTCATCGTAGGGTTAGTCGGGTCCTAAGACAAGTCCGAAAGGGGTAGTCGATGGAAAATGGGTTAATATTCCCATACCAACATTAGTGTGCGATGGGGGGACGCATAGGGCTAAATGGCGTTAGCTGATGGAAATGCTAACTTAAAAGTGTAGATTGGAGGATTGGCAAATCCGCCTCTGTATTTGAAACTTGAATAGCTTCAAGCGAGCTTCGGCTTAATTGGAGTGCCATTGATGCCGTCGTGCCAAGAAAAGCCTCTAAGTTTAGCTAATGTTGCCCGTACCGCAAACCGACACAGGTAGATGAGATGAGTATTCTAAGGCGCGTGAAAGAACTCTGGTTAAGGAACTCTGCAAACTAGCACCGTAAGTTCGCGATAAGGTGTGCCCAAAGTCTAGCAATAGATGAGTAGGTCTCAGCAAAGAGTCCCTCCCGACTGTTTACCAAAAACACAGCACTTTGCAAACTCGTAAGAGGAAGTATAAGGTGTGACGCCTGCCCGGTGCTCGAAGGTTAAGAGGATTAGTTAGCAGCAATGCGAAGCTCTGAATTGAAGCCCGAGTAAACGGCGGCCGTAACTATAACGGTCCTAAGGTAGCGAAATTCCTTGTCGGTTAAATACCGACCTGCATGAATGGCGTAACGAGATGGGAGCTGTCTCAACCAGGGATTCAGTGAAATTGTAGTGGAGGTGAAAATTCCTCCTACCCGCGGCAAGACGGAAAGACCCCGTGGACCTTTACTACAGCTTGGCACTGCCGATGGGAGCATTATGCGCAGGATAGGTGGGAGGCTTTGAAATCTCCACTCTGGTGGAGATGGAGCCATCGTTGAGATACCACCCTTAATGTTTCTGTCTGCTAACTAGCTTGAGTTATCCTCAAGTAGGACAATGCCTGGTGGGTAGTTTGACTGGGGCGGTCGCCTCCTAAAAAGTAACGGAGGCTTGCAAAGGTTGGCTCATTGCGGTTGGAAATCGCAAGAAGAGTGTAATGGCATAAGCCAGCCTGACTGTAAGACAAACAAGTCGAGCAGAGACGAAAGTCGGTCATAGTGATCCGGTGATTCTGTGTGGAAGGGTCATCGCTCAAAGGATAAAAGGTACCCCGGGGATAACAGGCTGATCTCCCCCAAGAGCTCACATCGACGGGGAGGTTTGGCACCTCGATGTCGGCTCATCGCATCCTGGGGCTGGAGCAGGTCCCAAGGGTATGGCTGTTCGCCATTTAAAGCGGTACGCGAGCTGGGTTCAGAACGTCGTGAGACAGTTCGGTCCCTATCTGCCGTGGGCGTAGGAAAGTTGAGGAGAGCTGTCCCTAGTACGAGAGGACCGGGATGGACACGCCACTGGTGTACCAGTTGTTCTGCCAAGAGCATCGCTGGGTAGCTACGCGTGGATGTGATAACCGCTGAAAGCATCTAAGCGGGAAGCCAACTCCAAGATGAACTTTCCCTGAAGGTCGCAGCAAGACTAGCTGCTTGATAGGGTAGATGTGTAAGCATAGTAATGTGTTTAGCTGACTACTACTAATAGACCGTTTGGCTTTTTTCTAAGATACTGCCTTATTGAGTGTATAGAAATAAAATTTCGCTCGATAACTTATCACTTTATAGAATCTTGCATAAAGAGATCATACAGACTTATGTAAGAAAAATGAAGGTAATTGTAGGATAGAAACTATGAGGCTTTAACCCTAAAAGACAACTTTATCTAAGCAAAGGATAAAATGTTGAATAGGAAAATGGAAATAAGGATAAGTGCAATACTAACAAAATAGGTAGTCATCATTTTGTATATAGATACTTATATACAAAATGATGACTAAGGCTTTTTAAAAGAACTTCTTATGTAGATAATTTTATTTACAATACATAAAAGGTTAGAGTGTGTTAATATTATCTTTATTTCCCTTTTCCTTGTGTCTATAGAGAGAAGGCAACACCCAGCTCCATTCCGAACCTGGCAGTTAAGCTTCTCTTCGCTGATGATACTGCACTTTTCAAGTGTGGGAATGTAGGTCGATGCAGGGATAGGGAATATTCACTTTACTTCTTAAAGATTCTTTTTACATTACTATTTTATACAAAATCTATTATTTATATATAAGTATTTAGAGAGATTGCGCTTTTATTGTAATTGTATTTATAATATTGAAGAGAAAAAAAGCCTAATTGGTTCACTTTCATAGTGAATTTATAAGGATTAAATTTTAAAGCTATAGGG
>NZ_JRMQ02000022.1 GCF_000762845.2 Helicobacter japonicus
CTATACAATAAACAAAAAGAAATATGAAAAAGAAAAAAGCACCTTTACGGGAGTGTGGGGCAAATGCATTAGAGAGAAGTTGCTTTATCCCCCCCCCCCCGTTAGTTTATAAGCATTATGGGAATTATGTGTTATATCTTTCATAGTATGTCCTTTCAAATGAGATTCTATACGATTTGGCATAAGTGCCAAAATTAAGGCAAATCAAAAATAGCTGTTAAAGACATTTTGATATGTTTTTAAAATCCCTTCTTTAAGGGAATATTTATGTTTCCAGCCTAAAGAGTGGATTTTGCTTACATCACTTAATTTACGCATCGTGCCATCGGGTTTGCTTGTGTTAAAGTAGATTTCCCCTTTAAAGCCCACAATATCCTTGATTAAATATGCTAAATCTTTAATGGAAATATCCTCTCCTGTGCCAATATTAATTTGTGTATTGCGGATTTGTATAGAATCTTTTGCATATACATCTTTAAAATTAAGATTATTCATAATAAACACACACGCATTTGCCAAATCCTCTACATATAAAAATTCTCTTCTAGGATTGCCACTTCCCCATATTTCTACACTTTTAGCACTAATGCCAAACTTTTGGAGATATTCTAATGTCATTTTTTCATCACTTAGTCCGAGATTTTGCATTATTTCGTGGAGATTGTTTTCATACAAAAGTTTTGCTAAGTGGAATTTACGCAAAAGAGCTGGAAAAACGTGAGAGTTTTCCAAATCAAAATTATCATTTTCTCCATAAAGATTCGTTGGCATTACGCAAATAAAATTTGTTCCATATTGGAGATTATATGATTCACACATTTTAAGCCCTGCAATTTTAGCAATCGCATAAGGCTCATTGGTATATTCTAACTCACTTGTGAGTAAAGAATCTTCAGAAATTGGTTGAGGAGCATTTTTGGGGTAAATACAAGTTGAGCCAAGAAAAAGCATTTTTTTCACATTATTTACATACGCATTGTGGATAATATTATTTTGAATGGCAAGATTCTCATACATAAAATCTGCTCTATAAGTATTATTCGCCAAAATCCCACCTACTTTTGCCGCGCACAAAAATACATATTCAGGCTGCTCTTTAGCAAAAAATTCACTTACACGCTCATAATGTATCAAATCTAATTCTTTGTGCGTTTTTGTAATGATATTTGTATAGCCTTGATTTTGGAGTTCTTTGTAAATCGCACTTCCTACAAGTCCTTTATGTCCAGCGATATAGATTTTAGAATCTTTTTGCATTTGCTTTCCTTATGATTAAAAGTTTTGTTATTCAAAATAACTTAAAATTTTATAACCACCATCTTTTAGGTATTTGTCTTTTTGCATAAGCTTCAAATCACTTTGCACCATATCTTTGACAAGTGCAGACAAGTCATATTCTGGAATCCACCCGAGTTTTTCTCTTGCCTTGCTCGCATCGCCTATGAGTAAATCCACTTCAGTAGGGCGGAAATATCGTTCATCAACACTCACCACTTCTTTGCCAATTTCTAGCTGAAAATCTCCATTGCATTTTTTGATATAGCCTTTTTCATTGATACCCTCACCTCTAAATTCTACTTCAATGCCTAGCTCATTAAATGCCATTTTGACAAAATCACGCACCTCTGTGGTTATGCCTGTGGCAATCACCCAATCTTCAGCTTCTTTAGCTTGTAGAATAAGCCACATCATACGCACATAGTCTTTGGCGTGCCCCCAATCGCGTTTAGCAGAGAGATTGCCTAAATAGAGCTTATCCTGTAAGCCAAGTGCAATTTTTGCCACTGCACGAGTAATTTTGCGCGTTACAAAAGTTTCGCCTCGAATTGGGCTTTCGTGATTAAACAAAATACCATTACTTGCAAACATATTATAGGCTTCACGATAATTTACCGTTATCCAATACGCATAAAGTTTCGCACACGCATAAGGTGAGCGTGGATAAAATGGTGTTTTTTCATTTTGTGGAATCTCCTGCACCAAGCCATATAACTCACTTGTGGAGGCTTGATAAATTCTACTTTTTTGGGTTAATCCAAGCAAACGCACAGCTTCTAAGATTCTAAGTGTGCCTATTCCATCGGCATTTGCAGTATATTCTGGTGTTTCAAAGCTCACAGCAACGTGGCTCATTGCTGCAAGGTTATAAATTTCATCAGGTTGTGTATCCGCAATAATGCGTGTGAGATTCATAGAATCTGTCAAATCACCGAAATGTAAGAAAAAATTGCGATTATCAATGTGCGGGTCTTGATAGAGATGGTCGATTCTGTCAGTGTTAAAAAGAGAACTTCTGCGCTTTACCCCATGCACTTCATAGCCTTTTTTAAGGAGAAATTCTGCTAGATATGCACCATCTTGCCCTGTGATACCTGTAATCAGTGCTTTTTTCATCTAAATCCTTTGTGATTAAATTTCAGTATTGTAAAATAAAATTGCTTAAAGCCTCTAAGCATTCTAATATATTATTTGCCAAGTGTGGTATGCAAAAAAGTGTAAATTTTATTTTGTAGTTCAAAAATTTCACGCACAATAGGATAAATTTGATTATCTTTGAGCAAGAATCGCTCATCTTCATCGGTTTTAAAATAATAAGGTTTAGAATCTAGCATTGCACAAAGCATATAAAATCGCACACGCAAGGCTTTCAAGTCATTTTTTAAAAGCATATCGTTTGTATTTTGTAGGGTGATTTTTTCGCATAGAGTAAAAAGTGATTCTTTTAAATGTGTGAAGTTATCAGCAAGATTCACAAAGCCTTGCAAAATCTGCTCTCCATAAAGTTTTTTCTCTTCGCGACTTTCTTTGATAAAAGAAGAAAGTTCATCAAGAGAGCGCATAAGCTGATTTTGACGCGTGAGTGTGTAACCATTAGAGTCTTCTAGGCTCACTACTAGTATGCCAAAGGATTCTAGACATAGTTTTGTTTGCGGGATAAGTTCATCGGCACTATAATGTGGATAGATAATTTTAGAAATGCAAAATGCAAGCAAAAATCCAAGTAAAATATCTCCAAAGCGATAAGTAATGAGTTCAATAAAATTACTATCTAAAAGTGCAAACATCAGCACAAGCTCAAACATCAGCACCAAAGACCACAGCACAAAAGGATAGGTTTTAAAATACACTACCAAAAAAAGATTGAAGATAAAAATATACAAAAGCAAAGGCGTATCCCATAAGCTTAGCACGAGAGTAACGCCAAGTATCAGTCCTAAAAGACTTCCAAGAATAGAATCTTTCCCCATTGTCTTGATTGTGCCAATGTTTTGGTGCATCATAGAAACTACACCTAGAGCTATCCACGCGCCGTGATTGATTTGAAAAAATTGTGCGCAAAACATCGCACAGCCAATCGCCACAGCATATCTCACACCATAAAAAAATGGTGTAGGATTATGTTTAAGTGAAGCATACATATCTGCAAGGTTTTTTGTGTTTGTATTTTCTACAAAGGCTTGAGATTGCAAAGATGAGAGACGCGTAAAAGATTCTACTTTTGAGTAGAAAATTTTAAGTGCACTAATCCATTGCGAATCCGCATTATTTTTAAGTGCAGATTCTAAGCAATGCTTTGTGATATTTGGCTTTTTTCCATAAAAAATATGTGAAAGTTCGTTGAGGTTATACGCCATTTCTTTTTGTGCTTCTTGCAATGCTTTTGAATGATTATGTAAAAAATAATAATTCATTAAATCAAGCACATAGCATACGCTTTCAAGTTTATACAGATAAAAGAGGGCACGTTTGTGGTTTTTGATAAGGTGAGCATCTTTAATTTTAGCAGAAGCGGAAGTGAGTTTTGATTTGAGCAAAGAGATATGATTGAGAGCTTGAGATTTGAGTGTCTCATAATTTTTTGTGCCAAGATTCTCGCACATCATAGAGATTTCAAAGAGTTGAGCGACAAATTGTGTCTGTATGAATCTACCATATTGTCCAAATGATATAAAAAGTCTTACACCAATACTCACACTCCCACCGAGCAGAGCCGCACCCATACAATGCCATAGTGGCACATCAGGGTGTGAGCTGACATAAATATTTGCTACAAGTGCATTGACAAGTGCGAGTGTAAGGACTTTTGGTAAGTCGTTATCATACACTTCGCCAATGCCAATACCAAAGGCAAGAAGCATAGAGGGAATGATAAGCCAAAGGCTTTCTTCCCACACACCAAAAATGGGAATAAGTGCGCATACAAAGAGAACAAATAACACAAGATATTGCCAATCCATATCTTTATTGCTTGTGAATCCATTGAGGAAAAAGACATACATTGCCATCATTACTGCCCAAATCATCACAGGAGTGCCAAAGATGATAAAGCAAAGTCCTCCACTTATACAAATGGCAATCATTGCCTTAAAGGCATAAAACAATCCAAAAAATCCTGCATCATAAACATAAATAAAATGTTTGAAGATGAGATTATAAGCAGAGGCAAACATAGTGTTAGGGTATGTTATGAATGATTATTTTTTGTAATAATCTCCGCTTGCGCCAATACATTGCTGGGTGCATTGATTATTATTGCAAATTGTGCGGCATTCTACACTTTGAAAATTGCCAACAGGCTGTTTTTTGCTACTACAAGCATTCAGACTAAAAATACAGAGAGTAACGCACAAAAGAGTGTAGAGTAATTTCATTATGTCTCCTTTAGGATTTAAGTAAATGTGAAATTGTAATGTCCTATGGTTACAAAATTGCAAATTATGCGCATTTGTATGTTATGTTTAGGATATTTTAATGTATCGGTAATTGGAGTAATTGTTTGATAAATATACTTGTGCGGAGATTTGCCCCTTTAGCATTCAGATGGTAGTTTGTGTCAAAAAAATATTGTGAGTTAAAATGAGAATCTCTAAAATCTCCATAAATATTGATATTATGAGTGGCAAGTTGAGATGCAAGATTTTCAATTTTTTGAAAAGTTTGATTATCTGTGAGGCTAAATAAAGGATTTTCCATAGTTGCGGGATAAAACAAAAATATTTTTATATTTTTAGAATCTGCAAATTCTTTTAGTCGTTTATATTCACTAAGAAAAAAAGAGGATATTTCTAATTGTGCATCAAGATAGGCAGATTCTTTATAAAAGGGTTCAGTATTTTCTTGTGAGCAGAAATCACCATTAGGGCTTGAAGATTTGTAATCATAACCTTGCCAATTTGCTTGACAAGGAAGAGTAGTGATTTCATTAGATGGCTTTTGTGATATTGTAATTTCTTGATTTACAATTTTTTCCATATCCTTATCTTTATTTTCTGGAATATTTGGTTGATAAGCTGTGTATCTTATGAATTGTATGAGTTGCGATAATGTTTGTATAGGATTATTGTGAAGGAGTGCCAATACCTTATGTGTCGTGTTGATATATTTATAATACCCATCTCCCCAACTTAGCATATTGCTGATATACCAATAATCTTCTGTCGGGGCACTCCTTGAATAATAGTTAAATTCCAATGGAAGTATGATGATGTCTCCATTTTGTGCTTTTGCTATAATCTTATCAATATGATAATTTATAGGCAAACCAGCGTGGGTAGCATAGTTAATAAATCTAAAATGAGTATAAGTTTCAATCATTGTTCCATTAAAACCAAAAAGTGAATTAGAACCACCTACGACAATAAGCCTTTGTTTTGTGGTTGCTTTATCATTAATCATATCTTTTAATTTATACATATTTTCAAGCCAAATTTCAGTATGCGTAAGCACAGGAATTTTAAGAAAAAACATTAAAATGGCGATGAATGTAAAATAGCCTACTGCAAAGAGGAGTGCAGAAGATATAAAAATAACAACTTGTTTTAATCCTAATGTTTGCATTCAACTTCCTTTGTTTTTAAAAGTTAAAATATAAAAATGGTGCGTTGTAGTCTTGGGTAAGAAGTGTGAATATGCAGCATACAAACATTATGCCTAAGAGTGCAAATGTTTTGTTATCTATTGTTTTTTGCAATTTTGTGGTAGCATTCCCTATCCCCAAACACACCACAAACCCTAAGATAATATAAATAATCGTATCATTTCTTCCACCTATATGTTCTAAGAGTGCAGGCATACGATGAACCTTTAAGGGTAA
>NZ_JRMQ02000023.1 GCF_000762845.2 Helicobacter japonicus
TAAGAAGTGTGCCTAGATTATTTTCTTCATCTTTAGGGGAGAAGTAATAACTTGGTGTATCTTGTTTAATGGTATTGTCTTTATCTAATTCACCAAAGAGAAAGGGATTTGTTTCTATTTCAGATGAGCCTAATAGGAGAGCGGAATCTAAAAAGAGAGAGGGCTTATAGGATTGTAATTCTTCTAGGCTTATATTTTTATGTTCTTTATCATCTTGTATCTTTTCATAAATTTGGGAGTGGATTGTATCACAATCAATGAAATCTTTGTCATTAGCAAAGATGTATAACTCTTTTGCTTGAGTATCTACATAGAGTGTAGAACTCATAGATAAAACAGATGACATTATTTTCCCTCCTCATTTAATTCGCTTCGCGTATATAATACACTCTCATTTCATCATCATAAAGAATACTTTTCATCATAGAGATTCTAGCATCAAAATATGATGTGTTAGATTCATCACTATATAGAGCTATTTTAGTGGAATTGCTATTATATCTAAAGAGTTTAGCAATGTTGTTTTTGCCTAAGACTTCGTTTCCATCTCTATCAATTATTGTAAAAGGCTGACATTTAAAAATAGCTCTTTTTTCTGCTATACTGCATTGCTTAGGGTCTAACTTATCTATGTCTTGTTTATCTAAAATTTTTGGATAATATTCTTCAGCACTTAACACTATTATTTTATCTATAATGTTATCTTTGGTGGTATGTAGTTGAATATATATACTTTCTCTCTCTTTTTCTAGGCTTGTTACATAAAGGATATGCTCTATAAAGGTGGGTAGGAAATCTGTGCTATCTGGTCTTTTTTCTTGAGTTTTATAAGGTGTTAGATTTTTGTTATTAATGACGATACTTAAAGGATTAAAAACTTTATAAACTCCTTGCATAAAAGTATTTAAATATTCTATACATTCATTAATGTCTTTATCTTTTACTTTGTCATAGTTGGATTGCGAGTCTAAAAGATAAGAGTAGAGGTAGAGGGTTTGAGTGAGGGGGATAATGGAGTGGGTGTTAATGAAGCCTATTTTATCAATTTGTATTTCATATCTTTCTCCTAAGGCTTTGATTCCTAAATTACCTATAATATCACACTCACTATTTAAATCTTTAGAAATAATATGAAAAAACTGCTCCTGTGCAAGTGTATTTGGCGTATAAGCATTATTTCGTCTTAAAAATTTAAATTGATTAACCAAATTCCCAAAAGGAATATGCAAATCATAGTCTAAAATAATAGTGTTACTTTCACAAATTTTTGCTTGTGTAGAAGTATGAACAAAAGCATAAGCATAATATACATAAAAAGTTTGCCCTTTGTGCGTATCCCTATAAGCTTTGATTTTATCATAAAGTTTTTGTGCATATTCTTGCATGCTTGGTATATAAAATATTTTTCTTACACCATTAATTTTGGAGTTTTCTAAACTTATTTCTTCTTGGTCTGTGCGTAAAAAATAAGGGATAGTGTGTTTAAGTTGGAATGCTGAATTATCTGTGCCTTTAATGGCTAGTAATCTTTTACTATTGCTTTGATAGCTTTCTATTCTCTTAAACAATGTTTCATTTATTTCTATCATACCACAATATAGTCCTGTATCACTACTTGTTTGCAACATTTCATAAGCTTGTATATTTACTTGAGACTCAAAAAGAGAAATGATGCTATGAGTAACAGCACTTCCTATCATTAAAGATTGTATTGGAGGGAAAAGAGTTGCTACAATTTTAAGTTGATTAAATAGCTTTTCTGTATCATCATTAAAGATTCCCGGTGCATTATAAGTATAAACCTTATCCACTAAATGAGAATAAGATAAAGCAAACATTTGGGCAAGATAACCTCCTAGAGAATGTCCCACAATAGTCATCTTGGCATAGCTTTGTGTTATGTCATCGTAGATAATAGGCTTTACTTTTGTCTCTATGAAATCTATCATATCAAAGTATTGCTTGGTGTGTCTATTTGTGCCTAATAAGAAATCTGTGTGTAGGTCTCTTGCTGTTTCCTCTATTTTGTTTGTGCTTAATTCTGTGCCACGAAAGGAGAGGATATATTGAGAATCTTTATCTACTGCTTTTGTATCTTTAAAGAGTGTGGCACTAAATCCTGAATCTGTATTGGGACAATGCTCTAGTAAATCATATTTTTTAAAGAAGTTTTTTGCTTGAGTGGGAGTGAAGTCGCCATCAAGTGTGCCGATAGACTCTTCTTTACCCCACCTATCTAATCCAATCACTTTGCAATTTTTATATTCTACATTTAATATATCTTGGTAGGTTATTGTTGGATTTTCTTTCCTTTCAATTTTTTCCAAAATATCTTTATCGAAATTACCATTCACTAAATGAAAATATCCATAACTAGCCCACGCTAATTCTGCCATATCCTGAAGTTTATTGATTTGCTGTTTGTTTGTCATTTCTCCTATCCTTGAAAAAATTATTTGGCAAATTATGTATATTATAAATATAACCACAATACAATTCATTATCAAAGTAAAATCTGAAATCCATATTACCCTCGTTGCCTTGTGTTTCTATATGATATGTTCGCCATTTGACATTAATATATACATCTTGAATTTTATCAAAATCTAGCCTAGATATTCCATTGGGATATATGTCTAAACTTAATCTTATCCTCCTTGAATACTGCTTAGTATGTGGAAAGTCATCTCTATCACCTAGCTTCTTATCAAAATAACTTAAAATCTTATTATACTTTTCTTCATTGTTTGGCAATTCATTTAATTCACACATTTTCTTAAATTCCCAATAACTCGGTTGCAATTCATAGGGAGTATAATACAAAGGGATTCCTATAAGATAAATAATCCAAAGAATAAATAAGATTTTACATATTTTTAGAATCTTTTTTATTTTTACTCTAGGCTGCTTTTCTGTCATTATTTGTGCCTATGTAATAATCATTAAGTAAATCTTGGATTTGCTCTAGTTTAAATTCTGTGCCTCTTATGGCTAGGGTGTAGTTTGTATAGCCATAGTCAGCAGTGTAGCTAACTTCCTTAGATTCTGTATGAGTTTGTTTTCTTTTTTCTCCAAAGAGTGTAGCGGAGAATCCTGAATCTGTGTTGGGGCAATGTTTGATAAGCTCATATCTATCAAAGAAATTTTTTGTTTGAATGGGGGCGAAATCGCCATCAAGCTCCTCTGGATTAATTAAAGTTGTATGCTCGGAAGTTACATAACCTTTGTAGGTAGAATCCAATATGTCGTGGAGGGCAATAGTTCTTTTTACTTCCGTCTTGTTTCTTTTGTTATCAAAATTTTTGCCTATTAGATGAAAATACCCATAACTAGCCATAGCCAACTCTGCGTTGCTTTTAAGTCTATTGATAAGTTGTTTATTATTCATTATTTTCTCCTTTTGGTGTCATATTATCATCATTACTGCAACCTAAAGTTTCCTCACTCCAATAAAACCCACTCCCTTCATTGCCAGCTGGATAAAAACGCTTAGTGTGCCAAATTACTCGAAAAACCATCGCATTGGCATTGTATCGGTTAATTTCTGATTCATTGCTGAAAAAATGTGTTCGTATATCTATTCGAGAGCTAAATTGTCTTAATTTCATTTGTGTTATATATTCAAATACTCCTTTTTTATAATCAAAATTTTCTTCGATTAGCTTCTGCTTCTTTCCATTCAACTCCTCCCAATCCAATGTATCCAAGCTTGTATCAAAATACTTTAGAATCTTATTATACTTTTCCTCATTGTTTGGCAATTCATTTAATTCACACATTTTCTTAAACTCCCAATAACTCGGCTCTAAATAAAAAGAATAAGGAGTGTAGTAGAAAATAAAGAGAAAAAAGAGTATTACTATAATACTTCCTATGTTGTATTTAAAATAAAAAAATGACACTAAAGGAATAACAACAAAAAGGATTATGGCTAACATTAAGCAATACTCTTAGATTCTAAAGGTGCATTAATAAGTATAAACTTCATTGATACTATGCGGATAGCTTAAAGCAAAGAGTTGAGCAAGATAGCCACCAAGTGAATGCCCGACAACATTAATCCTTGCAATGCCTTTTTCTTGTAATAAAGGCTTGAGAGTTTCCTCATAAAAGAGAAGCATATCAAAATATTGCTCTATCACTCTATTCATATCACTATTATTTGTGCCTATGTAATAATCATTAAGTAAATCTTGGATTTGCTCTAGTTTAAATTCTGTGCCACGAATAGAGAGGATATATTCTGAATCTTTAGA
>NZ_JRMQ02000024.1 GCF_000762845.2 Helicobacter japonicus
AAGATAATTTAAAAGCTGATTTGGTGTAAGTGAATGGTTATTCTTAGTAATAATTTGTGCTATTTGCATTTTATCTCGCACGAAATCTACACAGGAATTGCCAACCACCTTATAGTCTTTAAATGTATTTCTTTTATCAAAAAAACATTTCTTTGTCCTAAATTCATCATTAGATAGAATAGTATCTAATAAAATTTTTCTAACCACTTCATAAAATAAATCTTGATTAATATTTTCAAATACTATGGCTTGGTTTGTAAAAAATGTATCTAATGGTCTTATACTTTTTAAAATATGCCCTTGACTAAAAATAAAATCTTTACGATCTGTATTATTTTCTGGAATTTTTGGATTTATTTGATTTTTATAGTTACTGTTATTAAATAATTCACAATCATATTGATTATTTTGAAAGACTTTACCACCGTTTTCTTTATTATCTCCATTCTTAACCTTACTGAATGGAGCAGATTTATAAGGTCCAAAGCCAAAAAAGCCTTCAATATTTAATAAATATTGCCAATTTGTAGAAAGATATGATTCCAAACATTGCACTACTTCGTCATATGTTTCTATCTGTTCTTTCCCATTTAAAATAAATTCTTTAAACTTTAAAGTTATATCAGTTTGGCAGATTCTAAAGAATGTAAAATTATTATTAAATTCAGCCCTTTTTTCTTGATATTTTTTGTCATCTTCTCCATTAAGCCAAGCCTTAATATTTATTTTATTTTTTATATCCTTAGAATTTAGAATTTGTGTAAGTTGATATTGTGTCGTAGGTTGTTGAAAATTTTCCGCTTCCTTAATAAATTTATCATAATTTTCATAATCTTTGAATACTTGCTTAAATATGTCAATTTGTACTTTAGATAACTTTTCTTTTTCAATTTTTAATCCAATAAAAATATGCGGAGGCATTCCATTTCCTCCCCACCAATTATCTACATAAACTCCTAAACTATATGTTGTATTATAGGGCATATTTTGTATTACCATCTATTCTCCCTTTTGTCTTGGACAAGCAAATCTTGCAATTTTATCTTTTTTGCCTCAAAGTGCTTTTTAATTTTTTCAATAAACAATATGTCTTGCTCATTACCTTTTGTTTTGAGTGTATGTAGATATTGTATAGGATTATTATAGGATAAAATAGTTTCCTCCTCACCTGCTTGACAATAAATATTATATTTACTTGGATAACCCCAAGTTGTTAATGGGTTTTGCCTCCAATTTGTATAATAAAATACTTCACTTATCTTATAGGCATATATTGTTCCATTTTGAGAATCCACAAGAGAAGATATGAGAGCATAAGTATTGCCAAGTTGTATGGTGAATGATAATTGATAAATATAAGGCTTTAGTAATATAAAATCTTTTTTGATACTTAAATCATCTTTTTTATTTATTTTTTCAACAGCTAATGCTATTTGGCTACTATTACCTTCAACAAAAGTATCAGTTACCATATCTTGAGTTATACTATGCCAAAACGATTTAACACGAACATCTTGCCTTAAGGTCTTTTTTTCTTGCAGAGTATAATAATCTTGTATATATTGCGGTAAAGGGTGAGAATAAACAATGCCTTTTTGGGAAATTTCACACAATCTCTCATATTCCTTATATTCAGAATCTAAAGCCTTAGGGATAAAGGCACGATAACTTGTAGGATAAGAACAACCATTTATCATAAAAAATACTATTAAGATTCCAAATATGCCCGAAACAATATATATCATTTTATGCCTTTTATGCTGCATTCTCTATGCTCCAATGATAATGAGTAATAGATTGATTATACTTAAAATTCTTTAAAGCCTCTTTACCTAGATTAGATTTTAATTGCACTACTCCTCCGTGAATACATTTCATCTCATTATCTTCTAGTATAGGGTGAAGCATTGCAATGCTTAAAGGTTTTAATTGTTCTTTGTGTTGTTTTTGTTCTCTTTGCATTGTAGCTTTATCTTGTTTTTCTTTAGATTCTTTGTTTGTGAGTTCTAGTTTAATATTTAAACTAGAATCAATGAGAGAATAATTTAAAAGAGTAAGAGTAGAAGCATTTAAAAAGATAAGAAGTGTGCCTAGATTATTTTCTTCATCTTTAGGGGAGAAGTAATAACTTGGTGTATCTTGTTTAATGGTATTGTCTTTATCTAATTCACCAAAGAAGTATTGAAAAAGAGGATTGGGAGATTCTGTGCCTCCTGTGAGTTCTATGCCCATAAAATATAATTTAGAGTTTAGAGTGTCTATGTTTTTAGAATCTAGGATTTGGAGGTCTATATATTGTTTATTTGTTGCCTTAATTATTTCCTTACGCAAGTTCGCATTCATTTTGCACCCTTTTATTAATTGCGTGATAGCTTTCGCTCCAATAGTCTTTTATCTCCTTACCTTCTAAAAATTCAAAGTAAAATGTCATTGTATCTTTGACATAATTTTCTGACATAATAGCATAATGATACTGATGATAAAGTGCATTAGAGAGGTAATTATCATCAGGAATAAAGATAAAAGGATAAAACTCATTGGCACTAAAATTATTTGCTGGGATACTTAAGTCTAATTCATCAATGTGTTGAGGCTCATAGTTGTTTAATGGGTCTAGTATAAAACCCTGATTATTGCTCACATAAATAAACAAGAATCGTCCTTTAAGACTTTTAGTTTTCTCATTTAGTGATTGCAAATATTCAGCCAATCTTTTATAAACACTAATTGTTTTTTCTCTACGAGCCCAATATGTATAAATTTGCTCTTGTTCCTCTATGGTGCAAATTAATGGTGTTGCTAAAACATCGTTATTTCCCCTATCTTTTTTATCGTTTAAAGCGCATTCCATATATTTATTACCAATCATTTCATTAACCCATTTTATGAATGTTTTTGCACCCAAAATTGATTCTAAGTTAGAATCTATGGCTTGGAATTTGAGGAAAATATTATGTGTCTCTCTTATAGAATCAAAAATATCCATAAAAGAACCGGGTATATTAAATTGCTCAAATACATTTACACCGATCATTCTTAGCTGTTTTTGCACCCAATGAACGCAGTTGTTGTTTTTGATGTGATAATTGAAATTTTGATTAATTGCTTTTTGAGTATTGGGCATAATGCTTTGTGTAGTATTAAGGTCATTTTTTATATTTTGTAGCAAAGTATCATATTGTTCTTGTGAAATTTCTAAAGTGCAACGATTAGAGGGAGAGAAAGTCTTATTGCTTCTCAATCTCTTAATATCATAAGTGTTTGTTTTTGTGTTATTATCCATTACATAGTGATTATTTTTAAAGATTTTGCCAGCAGTATTGAATATACTATTAGTGCCTGTTCCAAAGCCATAAAAGCCATCATTAAATTCATTTGTTTCTGTTGTATCATACCATTTATATTCTTCTTTAATATAAATCATTTTTCTTAGTTCAAAACTCCATATTTGTTTATTTGTTTCTCTTTCAAACTTCATAGTATCAAGTTCATTAGGCGATTTATCTTTAGTAAGTCCTAGAAAGGCGTGGGTAGCACCCTCAAAGTCAAATAATTGGTCAATGTAGATTGTTACATAGTATTTCATTTATAAAATCCTCCCAATAGGTAAAATAACTTCAATGAAGCCTCAAGAAAAACAACCCCAATGACAAATGTAGTCAAAAATCTAAAATGTTTAGACAATATGGTAATTACTGCTATGATGAGAGGATATACAATAATTATTGCCGAAGCTAATTGTGAAAAAGTCAATATCAAGTAATAATACCCTACAACAGTAAGCAAAGGGAATATATTTTTAAAATAAACTAAGTTTAATGCAAATATAAGAAACATACCCCATAAAATAGCGTATTGATCTTTATCTTTATCAAAATATAAAAATATTATAGGAACTATACACAATCCCACACTACACATAAACCACGCAATCTGTCCGCTTGTAATAGAATCTATTCCCTTAGATTCTAATTTGAGTTTGAGCTGTGAATAGAGAGGGATTTTCAAGCCACTTGCCTTTTGGTAGGAGGATTAGGACAACCTACAATAGAGCTATAGAGTAAATCAGTTTCTAATATAAAAGGAATATTCTTATCTTGAATACTTTTACCTAGATTAGATT
>NZ_JRMQ02000025.1 GCF_000762845.2 Helicobacter japonicus
ACTTTGGTTATAGAGACTTCCACTCACATAAGGCTTATCTATATCCTCATCAAAGAAAGAAACAATCACTTCATCTCCAATTCTTGGAGTATGGTAAAAACAACTCATTCAAAATCCCCACGAAAGTTGAGATTTATAGATATAGCCTTCTATTTTTTTGCCTTTTTTGTCTGTAAAATAGACTTTATACCAACCATTTTTTGGTAAGCTTTCGGTGTAAAGCTCTATTTGCTCGTTATCAACAAATCCATAATTTTTCATTATTGATATGGTTTGAGCCTTGACAATTTTAACATCTAGATTGTCTTTGAGGAATTTTGCACGATTAACAAGCCACGAAAGATTATTTACATCGTCTATATCTATATTTGTCTCATATTTAGATACAGGAAACAAAAATCCAAAAACAGGGAAATTACTATCACTCAAAGAGCCTTCTCCTGCTATAAAACTTGTGTATTCCTCGCCCTTTGGTGCTACTGATGCAAGCTTCGCTACAACCCTTGATTGCCCATTTGGCTCTTCTCTCATATTGACATACCAATCTTTTGAAAAGGGATGGATTTTATCATCGCTCATATCGCCTTTACAATAATGAATCTTATTGACATCAGTTACATTAGTGTGATAGATTTTGCACTTTTGCTCTAAAATCTTTTGTTTCTCTTGCTCTGCTAAAGGCAAAATCTCCTTAATATCAAATAATCCAAAATTATAGGGCACTGAAGTAAGATAACCCAACACAACATTATCAATTTTAAGGCTCACAGGGATAAGAATATAAGGTTTATTTTCTAATTCTTTTTCTATGTGTTGGTGTATGCGCTTGAGTTTGGGATATTGATTGGTTCGCAAAAACATACCCAAACCATCAAAGCTAAGTTCATTGGGAGTTTGGAAAAACGATGGATAAACCCTTGCCGATCATTGCTGTCGTATATTAGATTTTTCCTCTTGAAAAGTATCAAAAACATACAATGAAAAAGGGTTGTCTTTTGATTCATTGATGATACCTAGTCGGACAGAGTATTGCACATTTGGACAATTTATTGCTATATTGGATTCTATGCCACATAGCTTTTTCGTAATATACAAAAATCCTCGCACTTCAAACGTGGTATCAGAATCTATCTGGCACACTTCACTAGCATTGGGTGCAAATTCTTTGATAGTGCGGGGCACTCCATCGCCATTATCATATTCCACAACTTGAGATAAAACAAAACTATTACAACACGCAATACCAAAAAGGATTGCAAATATCTTATTGCGCTTCATTATTCCCCCTTATTGATTGATTTCTATATTTTCCTCACGAATTACTATTTTAAAATTTTTCACGACATTTTCATTTGTTTTGTCACAAGCCTTTGTTTGTGTTGCATTGATATAACTTTGTGGGTCATGCCTAATTATTGCCCCAATCAGCTTTTCAGTCATTTCTGTTGAATTGCCAGTGACATTATTTTTGTAGGTTTTATTTGGCATAAGACACCCTAAAGAATCATAACCTGTATTACCTATATGAATTAATATGTCTTTTCTACTTCCCATATTAGTTCCATTAGAAAAATTGCTTGATTATCATTCGTAAAAAGTTTAGGCAGAGCATTTGGTGTATCAGGGAAAAACACTAATCTTGCCTAAAAAATATCACATATTCAAGCTCGAGATACTTTTTGCATGGCTCTCCTATGTCTCTATTGCCCACAATTCTTAAACGCTTCTTTGTGTCGCTCTCATCAGCGGGGTCGCATTGTATTCTAAAACTTTGCAAACATTCATCAGCCACATTCCAATATTCAATAGCGAAATAGCCCCTCCCTTCTTCATCTTCATTGCTCTCTAGTCCAAACTCACTATATTTATCCACAGCCTTGCCACTTAGCAAGGTCTTGCCATTTTCTTTAAACGCAAAAGTAATTTTCTTTTTATCGCTTTGCATAATAACTATCTCTATGCCATCACTTAGCCTATTTCTATAGATTTCCTCTGCACTATCCGCAAAGCATATGCTAAATACTAAACCTATCAATATCACAAACTTTTTCATCGTGTGCTATCTCCTTTACCTACAAATTTGCTATCCATTAGGGGCAGCTCATAATTTGGAGTATGTCCTAATGGATACACAAAAGCCTTAAAATTGTTTGTTGGGTATTCGCTATATTTTACTGAAATGCTCTTTACATAACATAACTTTTCTCGATATTTACACCCTTTTCGCACAAAACTAATAATCATTAAAATAAAAATTTCTTACCTCAATAAGTGTCTGTGTAGAATCTACCTGCCTAAAGCTATAATACACAACACCATTCTCATATCCTATGCTTAAAACCATAAATGTAGGATTGACAAATTCATAAACAATATTGATTGTATCACTATATAGTTCGAGATTATTGTATTCATATTGCAGATTCTGTTTGGGGAGATGTTCTTTAAAAGCCTTTTTATCAGCCTGCTTGGAAATAAACTCCTTATACGCATTCTCTAAATTAGCCTCTATGACATATTCCTTAAGTATCTTGTCCGCACAAGTAGAAATACTGCTATCCTTGACAAAGCTATGCCCATCAAGAATCTCTTTACAAGAAACATTATGATATTTTAGCCCCAATTCTTTGTCAAGCTCTAATGCTTCACTTTGTGCATTGATGCTACTTATAAACCCAAATAATAAGCCTATATAAAGTAAGTATTTCATTGGTTTTCTCCTTGGTGATAATTAAATTTTATCTAAATCACTAATGCTATCTAACAAAGGGCAATTATTTGCTTGTCCATTAGGCGAATATCTATACTCTGTTTTCTCTACCCACTGATTACCATATTGCATTCTCCTATTTGCAACATACTTATCATCAAAAATGGCACAATGTAGCCAAACAGAATTTTTGTTTCTTTCGATGATAATTTGGCTAAAAGTCTTGTCTCTATCTATACCTTGTATTCTTTCTGCTGGATTACTACTATATAGGGCTTTATAAATCAATTTTAGTCCTTCTTTAGAGAATATGCCATTTTTAACAAAAATCATATCAGCCGCAGAAGCACTTAAATGTTGTGATGTTTTAGAAGCATTAGGCTCAAGCTTTTTGTTTAATTCAGGGCATCTAACTCCCGATGTAATTTGCAGTATATAGCCATTATTAAGAGCAAATTGCCTAATTTTTTCAAGTTCTGCACATAGTTTCTTTAGCTGCCTGTTGTATTTTGGTTGCATTGCAAATTTTTTGTTTAAATCTATATACATCTGTCCATAACTTGTTTGTATCATATCTTTAACCCAAAAATGCTCACTTAATCGTTCCGACACTTCCTCCTCATACCCCACCTCTAGTTTCACCTTATCTATTTCATAACCTTGAGTTTTGAGAGTATCTATCTTTTGTTTGAGATTCAATATAAAGTCTTTATAAG
>NZ_JRMQ02000026.1 GCF_000762845.2 Helicobacter japonicus
CCCCTACAAGAGCAGAAAGCCATTGCTTCTTATTTGGATACACAAATTACAAAGATTGATTTAGCAATAGAAAAAACAAAGCAACAAATCACATATATTAAAGAATATAAAACAAGCCTCATCAATCAAGTCATTTGTGGTAGAATACAACAAAAGGATTAACAATGCGGGACTACCAAGAAAAAGACTTAGAAAGCTTTATAGAAGCTTATTTGTTAGAAAACAATCACTATATAAAACGAACAAGTCAAGATTATGATAAAAAATTGTGTATGGATAGTGCGTTGTTAGAAAGGTTTGTAGAATCCACACAGAGCCAAGACCTACAAAATCTTAAACAACGCGTGGGGGACGATTATAAAAAGATTTTTTTAGAAAGAGTGTCTGAACAAATCAAAAATAAAGGAATCGTGAAAGCCTTGCAAACTTTTGTAGAAGTGAGGGGTATAAGATTTCATCTCGCATTTAATAAACCAAACACAGAGAGTAACCCCCAAAGCATAGAAAACTATCAGCAAAATATCCTTTCTATCGTGCGTCAGCTTCATTATAGTAGCGATACAAGTAAGGATTCTATTGATATGGCGGTTTTCTTAAATGGTGTGCCACTGCTTACCATAGAGCTTAAAAATCCATTCACAGGGCAAAATGTCTTTGACGCCATAGCGCAATATAAAAAGGATAGGAATCCAAACGAGCAACTTTTTAAAAATTGCATTGTGCATTTTGCTTTGGATTCCGACCTTTGCTTTATGACGACAAAGCTAGAAAAAGAAGCCACGCGTTTCTTGCCCTTTAATCAAGGGTTAAATCAAGGAAGCGGGGCAATAGGGATTCCAAATGGTGCGGGTAATCCGCTTGTTGAAGGCAAAATGAAAACAGCGTATCTATGGGAGCAAATCTTGCAAAAAGACACTTTGCTTCCTCTCCTTTTTGACTTCGTGCAGATTGTGAAAAAGGAAAAAGAGGAGCATATCATCTTCCCACGTTATCATCAATTTGATTTGGTTACAAAACTCCTTAAAGACTGCAAAGAAAATGGCATAGGTGGGCGGTATCTCATAGAGCATAGCGCAGGGAGTGGCAAGAGTAACTCTATATCGTGGCTTACACATCATCTTGTGAGCTTGCATAAAGAGAATAAAAATATCTTTGATAGCATTATTGTTGTAACAGATAGAAAGGTTTTAGACGCGCAAATAAGGGAGAATGTTAAAGCCTTTAGCAATGATAAAAACCTAGTAGAAGCCATAACGCAAGGTAGTCGCCAACTCAAAAACGCACTAGAAGAGGGTAAAAAAATCATCATTACAACGATTCAAAAATTTCCTTATATCTTAGATGAAATTGCGGAGTTAAAGAGCAAAACTTTCGCAATTATCATTGATGAAGCGCATTCTAGTCAAAGCGGAAGCAATGCGCAAAAACTAGGAGAAGTCATCAGAGATAGAAGTAATGAGAAAATGGATAGCGAAGATGAAATCTTGCAAATCATAAAAAACAAAAAATTGCAGCCTAATGCCTCGTATTTTGCATTCACCGCTACGCCTAAGCCGAAAACTTTAGAAATGTTTGGAACATCTTGTGTAATTAATGGCACACAAAAGTTTATCCCTTTTCATCTGTATTCTATGAAACAAGCCATTGAGGAGGGATTTATCCTTGATGTGCTAAGGGGATATACAACCTATAAAAGTTACTATAAAATCATCTCTTCTTTGGAAAATAACCCGCATTACGACAAAACAAAAGCAATGAAAAAGCTTAAAGCCTATGTGGAGAGCAACCCCGCAACGATTGAGAAAAAATCTCAATTAATGATTGAACATTTTTTTAGCTATTCTTATAAAAAAATCGGCACTAAAGCTAAAGCAATGGTAGTTACGCAATCAAGACAAAATGCGGTGCGATACTATTTTGCCTTTAAAAAATATTTAAAGCAACATTATCCAAACTTTAAGGCTATTGTGGCGTTTTCTAATACAATCAATATTGATGGGGAAATTTATGATGAAAGCGGGCTAAATGGTTTTCTAGAATCTGCATTGAAAAATGAGTTTAAAAAAGATGATTATAGATTTTTAATTGTAGCAAACAAATACCAAACAGGTTTTGATGAGCCACTTTTGCATACAATGTATGTGGATAAAAAATTAAGTGGCGTGAGTGCGGTGCAAACTCTCTCAAGATTGAATAGGGTTTGCAAAAACAAAGAGGATACTTGTGTGCTAGATTTTGCAAACACACACGAGGACATTGCAGAAGCGTTTAATGCATTTTATGAGCAAACATATTTAGGAGAACCCACAAATATTGATAGAATCTTTGATTTAAAGACAAATCTCAATGAATATGGAATCTATACAGAAAACGAGCTAAATGCCTTTGTGGAAGCTATTTTAAGAGGAGAAAAAGAAAATGTGATTCACTCTAGGCTAGATGTAATGGCACAGCGATTCTCCCAAAAGAGCGATGAGGAGAAAGAGGGATTTTATAGCAAGGCAAAAACTTATCTTAAAGATTATTCTTTTTTAGCGCAGATTCTGCCGTTTGAGGATATTGAGCTAGAAAAACTCTATATTTTGCTTAAAAAACTCATTAGCAAAATCATTCCCCCAAAGAGTGAGGATTTGGCAAGGGGGATTTTGGATAATGTAGATTTTGAGAGCTATCGCATACTACTTGATAAGACACAAGATATAATCCTTAGCGGAAATGGGGAACTAAGCCCATCAAAAGCAGATGGTTCTAGTAAAACTAAAGAATCGGAGCTAGAGGAACTTGCAAATATTGTTAGGGAATTTAACGAAAGGTATGGAAGTATAGATTTTGGCGAGAGTGATAGGATAGGTAAGATTTTTAATGAGATAAAAGAAAATATTAGAAAAGATGAGAAAATGCGCGATTCTTTAAAAAGTGGTGATAAGCAGAATCTGCGCATTGAATTTGATAAAATCTTTAAAGATGAAATAGATTTGCTTTTGCAAAAAGATTTTGATATTTATAAAGAACTAAATGATAATAAGGATTTTGCACAGAGGATTTCCCAAGCGATTTTTGATATGATTTGTGCTTAGAGGCTTTACTCCTGCCATCTTATGGAGTAAAAAATCCTCACACAAGCCCTACTAATCTTTTAGCATTTTCATAAGTGTTTTTTGCGATAGGGCGGATAGAATCTGCACTTTTTGTAAGCACAGATTGGATATAGGTTTTATCTTGGCTGATTTTGGCATAGGATTGCTGAATAGGACGCAAAGATTCTATAATGACTTCTGCAAGAGCCATTTTTAAATGCCCATAGCCTTTACCTTCAAATTCTGCCTCAATGCTTTCGCGGCTTTTTTGTGTGAAA
>NZ_JRMQ02000027.1 GCF_000762845.2 Helicobacter japonicus
TAATATTATTAATGTTTAGAGAGAGAAAGGAGGAAGTGGGAGAACTCATAGGTTGTTCCTTATATAAGAGGAAGTGTTAGGTTTATCATAGTCCAATCTCTTTGTATCCCTTTTCTTAATCTGATAAGTTATTTTATCAATATGGAAATAAAAGAAACTTAAAATAATTTAAAAACAAACAAGATATATTTTACTTAAATAGAGGCTAGAACTCCTTATTTTTAATGGCATAAATCCTATAACAAACAAGTATTATGCTAGAAACATATAAATTTAGTAACATTCACAATTCCACCCTAAAATATGCTTGTGTAGCCTTACTCCTCTCAAAATAATATTCATAAGGCATATTTTGTATCACTTCAACTTTGACATTTGATTGCAACTCTTGTTTGGGGATATATTGCATTGTTTTATTTCCAATATATTCTTTATTTTGTATATGACTAGGAGCAAGAGTTATTTTGGTTACATTGCCTACCATACTAGAAGTATCCATATTGAAAAGTTCTTTATGGCAGTATAAGGCAAGAGTAAAACTTTTATTGCTTTCTTCAAATGGTAGGCAAAAACGCAATATTCCATATTCATCAGTTTTACTCTCATAAAGTCTATGATGAAAATATGAATAAATATAAATAGGAGTGTTTTGCAAAAATCCATGTTGGTTACTAAGGGTGAGATTGATTGTTGCCGTGCCACTTGGATTCTCTGTTTTTTGTTCTGGTGCTGTGCCTAATACCCCATCTCTTTTATACCATTGATAATACAATGGTTCTAATTCTATATCCACCTTTCTAAAATTCGCAGTTCCTGAAATAACTTGAAACCAATTATTATATGAATCTTGTTGGTCTTTATTCTTAGAATCTATTTTTCCATTTTTATATCTCCTATATAGCAAAATTTGTTGTTTGAGTTTTTCTTTTTCTTGTAAAAAATATTCACAGATTCTAAACTCCTTAGAATCAATAGCTTTAACACTATAATACAAGCCTAAATTTTCCTTTATTGCGCTTGGATTGTGGAGTGTATAATATTTTTCAGAGGTGTAATATGGGAAAAAGCATCTACCCTTTGGTGTTTTTATCTCTAGTAAATTAGAGTTTTTATCATAACTATATTCATAGATTTTATGCAAACCATTCACTTGAACAATAGCATCTTGCTCGTCATAATGTGTTTCTTTTATCTTATAGGTAGTATTCCAAAATACTGCTGGATTAATCAACTTATCTTCAGAATCTTGTATTTGATAATGCAAATGTATGGCAAACTTATTTCTTAGATGCCTAATAATTTCATTTTTTATTATTCGCTCTTTTTCTTTTTCTAAATCCTTGCGCTCCATAAGCTTTAGTAATGTATTAAGATGTATAGCTTGAATACCATTTTTATGTAATATATCTATATATACTTTATGTTGTTTTGCAATACTTTCTTGCCATTTTTTATTAATAAACTCTTGGGCTTTTTGCATTTGTATATCATCTTTGATATTTTCTAATATCGTAAAATCATTTTTTAAAAAATCAATAAATGCTTGAAAATAATTTACTTCTTGAAGCTTTAATGCATTATCATAAATAGTATTAACTTGCCGATCGTCTATGTTTGATAAAGATTTACCAATACCGCCAATAATGCCAACCAAATCTCCTTGCTTAATTGTTTGTCCATTTTGCACGAATACCACATCCATATGCAACAATCCGTGCTTATTTTTATCCTTATCAATGATATACACAGAGTTTAAAGAAGATTTTTCATTAAAAATAATTCGCCCATCTATTGGTGAAAATAATGGAGGCTTTTTATAAGTAAATTCTCCCATTGAAAAGCTTTGTGAAAAGCATATATCTATGCCAGAATGTGGCTCTCTGTTTTTTAAATCAATTCTCCTACCAAAAGTACTTGTAATTCTATATTGAGTGTCTTTTTGAAATGGTTTGATGGTTGGATTGTCTCTCTTAGATTCTAATACATCTGTGTAGAGATAGCCATTCCCTAATACTTTACCTTGCGAATCTTTTGGTATTGGTATTTCTTGATTCTTATTTTTATTACCAAATAACATCATCGTAATAACATTTCTAAAATTATCTGCTAGTAGCATTATATTCCTTATGC
Organism: Helicobacter japonicus; assembly: GCF_000762845.2. GTDB lineage: Bacteria > Campylobacterota > Campylobacteria > Campylobacterales > Helicobacteraceae > Helicobacter_C > Helicobacter_C japonicus. The sequence goes on from NZ_JRMQ02000027.1 coordinate 2,131, forward strand.
TACGGCATATCAGGCAATTCTTGCTCTATGTTATCAAGAGCAGTTTGTGTGATTTGCTCAAAAGTTCCTTGGTAGTCTTGAATTGCCTTTTGTGGTAGATTCTGTTCTTGTGTTACATATCGTGCTAAATCATCAAAAATCTGCATATACAAATTACAACTTGCCTCAAACTCCAAACCATCAAGACGATTGCATACGTTGGTAACATCTTGTAAATGATAGGTTACTTCAAAGCCTAGCGTATCACGCAAGGTTTGTAAATTTGTGGTGCTTAAAAAAGCAATGATTTTGTAATGCAGAATAGAATTTAGCGAATTCATATCAGTGACTATGTGTTTTTTAGCTATAAGTTCCGCAGTAGTGGCTTTAAGATTCCATATTGCAGCATAGTAGCAACTTTGCTCTTCACCATAAGTCTTATCATTATTCTGCGAATCTTGCAAGTTCGCATTATAAGTATATTGCAGCTTTTCGCATTCCTCTTGTGTTAAATTGTTTAGGGAATCCAGTGTAGCTTTATGAATAAGATTTTCCAATACAGAATCTAGTAATACAATATTTACATTCTCTTTTATTGGCATACTCAAAGCATAACACCCAATAAAGCTACAAAAGCTACATAGTAACAATATTATTATTCTTCCTTTTTCTTTACCCCTCACTCCGCCTTTATCTCCCCACCTTTAACAACTAATCCTTTAGAATCTATGACTACTTCTATTCCACCAGCTTTAATAATAACACAATCTCCCTTAGCAGTAATAGAAGTGTCTCCTACTTGGTGAAGGATTTGGTTACCAGCATTAACGCTATAATTGGTTGCTATTTCCACATTAGATGAGTCGGCTTCCAATCTTAAATGTTTTGTTGCAGCAAGAGACATAGAATCTTTAGTATCCAATACTAAATTATTTGTAGAATTAACAGCAAATTCATCGTTAATACTTACTCTCGCATCTTTTTCTACATTAATTTGCAAATGTCCCTCCACCATCTCCCTCTTATTCCCTTTTATATTCCTACTCTCATCTTGTTCTATACTTGTATTGAGATTTCCTTGTATCTCTACTTCCTTATCCTCTCCTACATATTCACTGCTATCCTTTGCTACTCT
>NZ_JRMQ02000028.1 GCF_000762845.2 Helicobacter japonicus
AGAGTAGCAAAGGATAGCAGTGAATATGTAGGAGAGGATAAGGAAGTAGAGATACAAGGAAATCTCAATACAAGTATAGAACAAGATGAGAGTAGGAATATAAAAGGGAATAAGAGGGAGATGGTGGAGGGGGAATATCATTTACAAGTTGAAGATTCCATTAACATAGAATCCACTAATGAAACTACGCTTAGGACTAAAGGGAATCTGTTATTTACATCTAATGCCTCTATGGGACTTGAAACAGATGAAAATGCTACCTTTATAGCTGATAATATTTTATCAGAAGCAACGAGTGATTACGCTATTAATGCTGGTAATGCCATTAATCTAAAGATTAATGAAACTGTTATTTATGCCACAAGCGATACAATCATTTTTAAAGCTGGTGGAATAGAAGTAGTCATAGATTCTAAAGGATTAGTTGTTAAAGGTGGGGAGATAAAGGCGGAGTGAGGGGTAAAGAAAAGTTTAAAAAAATCTTAAAATAAACTCTTAATATTGCTTGATGAGGAATTGGCGGGAAATAACAAATGTTAAATAAAGAAAACACTCAAGAGTATAGCAAAGATACATTAAGAATACAAATTATAGATTCTAAAAACAATCCCATTAAAGGTGCGGAAGTTATTTTATTGGGTATGGGGCAAAGAGAAGGGCAAAAGATTACCTTACCAGATAAAACAGATTCTCAAGGAGAAATCACTTTTAATTTTCAAAAATATATCAAAAATATCAATAGATTTGAAATCACAATAAATCACCCAGATTATTATTCATATCCCATAAACCGCAATAGAAAAATATGTAGAAGTTATGAGTATGGGCATTTGTGTGTAGAAAGTTTTGCTAAGATACCTACATTCTATTTTGATGGTAAAACACTTAATATATCTCAATGTCCAAATCCTGCTAAGAGATACGCTTTAAAAAACCTGCCAAATCAAGATTCTAATAATCAAACACAGAAAGAATACTATATACAATTACAAAACAATCAAAAAAACTTTAGCATTTATAAAGATAAAAATCTTACTGAAGCAAGCGACTACATTTTACATTTAGAATATTCCAGCCAAACAACAACTCAACCTGAAGAGAACAAGAATCTGAACTTTGATAATGATGACACCTTAAGGAAATTTAATAAAGAGATAGAGTCTATTATAAAAATGAATGAGAAAAAGGGTAACACGCAATCTATACATAAATTTGTTATTGATTATTCTGTTCCAGATTTCATTGCGAAAGCTTTAAATCTTATTGATGAATTTGAAAATAGGAATACTCAAGGAGTATTTTTAAGTATCAATCTTACAGAGCTTAAAAAGGGGCAATTAAATACAAATCCATTTGATAAAAATTTAATTATAGAAACGCTCAAAGAAAGAATTGTTAATCTTGCTAAAAATAGTTGCCATACAACAAGTGCTCCATTGCCTAGTATTAATAATTCTGCAAACTCTTATTATCCAAATCAGGGGCCCACTTCGCTTTGCGGACCAGCTGCATTTTTTTATTGCCTTTTGATAGACAGACCTGATTTATATGTAAAATGTGTTATTGATTTGTGGGAAAAAGGAGAAGTAAAAATAAAAAATCTAAGTATTAAGCCAAGTGAGGATTGCAAAAAACCAAAATCACTTGAAAATGGTAGATATAATAAAATCAACGGTATAGATTGGATAACCTTAGCAAGTCTAAGAGATTCTGAAAATATAATATTTAGCTATGATGAAGCAAGCGACCAAGCAGCAGGTATCACTCTTGCGGGTGCATTAAAAGAGTGGTTTTTAAAGGTCGGAGCAAAATTATTGTTTTCTAATGTAACTTATGGACTACATATTGGCAAAGACGAATTGTTGTGTTTGGTTAAATATAAACAACAATATTCACAGGCTCATATTGTTTCTTTGATTAATGCAGAGCTTATAGGTGGTTCTAGCAGTGGGATACCAGGTATTAAAAAATCTCATTGGATAGTGTGGAAAACTACACCACAAAGCAATGGGAAAGATATAGATTTAAACACTCAAAAAGAGGAAATAAAACAAGAAGTATTTTCTTGGGGTAAAATAGACAGAAAACCAGAGCAATCTACTTTAACAGATTACCTTAGTTATAATTTTGGTGCTATAGTATTCTTACCTATACCTTATGAATTAGGAGAGTGTGAATGAGAACATTAACACTATTTTATCTTATACCTTTGTGCGTAATGCTTACCTCCTGCGCAAAGCCTATATATACAAGCTTTGAGACAAGTAGAGCAAAAATGGAGGTGCTATCAGGGTTTTTCGCTTGGGATTGTATTGATTTAAAAGAAGAACCGTATAAAAATGCTGAACAAATTTTGAGAAATAAGGGTTTGATAAATTATAAGAAACAATACTATGAAAATGGTAAAATGCAAATCAATCAATATGAAATTACTAGAAGTGAAAAATCAATAATGATAAAGAACAAGATAGATAGCATCATAGTCCATAATGATGGTATAGATGCGATTAATATTTCTTATGATAAACAACATTTAGGAATCTGTGATAGAGGAAAGCTACGCATATTTGATTTAAACAACAACCTATATGAACTTGAGCATTACAAAGATAAAAAATGCACAGAGGTTTATTTTTCTTTAGATGATAAATATCTTATAGTAAATAACAAAAATCAAGGACAAATTTATGATTTTAAGGCAGGAAATTTAGTATATGATAATCCTAACAATTCTCTTTCTGTATCATTGGGTTATGATTGGTCTTACAAAGTTTTTTATCCTATGCTTATAATGGGCTATGCAATAGCTGGCAATGAAATCATATTGCTTGATGAAGAAAAAAGAATTATTGTTGAGGGATTAGAGTATTCAAGTTCATATCGGGAAAGCATTGAACAAGTTAGAAAAAATAAAGAGAGTATTGATGTATTGGTTTGGGAACAACAAAAAGCTTGGATGCCTTTTGTCTCTTTTGCGCCAACTTGTTCAATTAGAATATTACAAGAATTTTAGTATAAACTTAAAATACAAAAATTTTCAATAAGGAACAACCTATGAGTTCTCCCACTTCCTCCTTTCTCTCTCTAAACATTAATAATATTACCTTTCTCATCACCAAAGCCTATATTAAAGAAAGTT
>NZ_JRMQ02000029.1 GCF_000762845.2 Helicobacter japonicus
CCTCATACCCCACCTCTAGTTTCACCTTATCTATTTCATAACCTTGAGTTTTGAGAGTATCTATCTTTTGTTTGAGATTCAATATAAAGTCTTTATAAGTTCTGCTTCCTTTGAGACATATTTTTACTTTTTCATCTGTATAATGTGTAGGTATTGGAGTATTAGGAGCTGTGATAAAAGTAGTGCCTTTGGGATAAGGGATATTATCTAATGGATTACTATGATAAGAGATTTTATATTGATTGTTTGTATCTATGGTATAGATATTAAGGGCTTTATATCCTCTTGCTCTATAGAGATAGTCTGTTTGAATTTTTAGAGATTGCTCTATATCTTTAGTATAAAGATAGTAGCTTCCTTTGGGTAGAGAAGTATCTTGTTTCATAGAATCTAAAATGTCTTGTTCTTTGAGATGATTGGATTGATAATATTTTTCTGTATCTAGAATATCATATGTAAGAGAGTAAGATGAAAACAATTTAGGAATATCTTGTTTATCTATAACATCATAGTCTTTAGAGTAGATTCTATAATATGCTTTATTTTCATTATTTCCCTTATCAAATATATTAGAATCTAGCTTATCCCTTTTTACCTCTCCCCATTGTAATATTTGAAGTTCTTTACCATTGAATTGAAGTGATAAAGGAGGTTTATAATCTAGTTGGGTATGGGTGGTATAATTCCTCGCTTTATAGGCTGGGGAGCGTAGATAAGCAAAGATAACTAAAGTATAATCTCCTTGTGTAAGATATTGGAGTTGCTGGGAGTAATTTGGAGGATTGGTGGTTTGAGAGTTTGATGATGGTTGTGAATTGTTTGTTTGTGCTTTTGAATTTGGACTTTGAACGCTTGTTTGATTTGATTGTAGGCTTTGCAAATATTCTTTGATGTTGAAGTGTATGATATTGCCTTTATAGGTATCACTTGAGAGTTCATAGTAATGCTCATCTTTTATTAAGCCTGTTTTGTTTGGATTATAATCTTTTGTAGGAAGTATCATATAAGCCCATTTAACCAAATTATAGCCATAATAGATAGCTTCACATTCTAAGGCAGTATCTATCTTTATTGGTTTTTGTATGTTGTTTATTCTCACTTCAAGGATAGAATCTGTATTGTCTATCTTTTCATCAAGTGTTGTAGTTTGCTTAAGATGTAAGATATTCTTATAAGTAATGCCTTCACCTGCTTTAGCTTGTTTTTTTATTTGATTATTTACTGATATTATGCCCACACCTGTTATTTTGTGTATATCATAAGTGGAATAATTTTGAGTCACTAAATCATTACAAGAGAGTATGAGTTTAGTTGTAACATTTGCAAGAGGAGTATCATCAAGGTTAAGTTCTGTGCTTAGAGTAGCATTATAACTGATATTACCAGCTTTATCTGTTTTGGTATTGCCATTATTATCTTTGTTTTCTTGTAAGTTTATTTGATAGGTTTTTCTATTTTCGCAGTTAAGAAGATAGATAATAGGTTGCCCCTGTGAATTATGAGAATCTTGTATAGAATTATTTGACTCATTGGAGTTCGTTTCATTATTATGATTGTGTTGAATAGAGGAGTGTTGATTAGAGCAATAGATATAGAGTTCATTAATGTAGAGTGTGAAATTACCTTCTTTAGAACAATCAGTAGAGTGAGATTTTTCTTCTTTGAGTTTTAATTTAATACCAAGCTTATTCACTTTTTGATTTTTGTTTATTTCATTGGAAATAATATGGTTTTGTTTGCTAAAGCCTGTATTGTAGAGTAGGATATTGCTTTGGTGTTTTTGGATAGTTAATATAGGCTCTGCATTTTTAAAGATATATTCTTGTTGATAATCTGCTATATCATCACCATTTTTATCTAATTCAAGATAATCATCTTTTTGTGAAAGAGTTGGTTCTTGTGCAGATTCTGTGTCATTTTTTATCTCTGTGCCTAAAAAATAATTTGTGCTTTGCTTATCTTTAAAATCACTCAAATAAAGCCTTGAATGAGTGCCTAAGTAAGTGCAATCAATCTTTGTATCTTTGCAAACTATAAGGTAGAGCGTAGAATTATGCTTTTGTCTTATTTGCAGAGCTATATCCCAGATACTTTGAGGATAAAAGATAAAAAAAAGAGAGGAGTTGTTTTGCTGCATTTGCTTATTGATTGTAGCGATATTATCTGTAACATTTGGTTTATCTTTAGATTTTTGTATAATGTAAATACTCTCTATTTTAAGGCTTGGATTATTCTCTTGGATATAATATTGCTTCATTGTATTTAAAAAGGGTTGAGTGATTGAAACTAGACTTTGAGATAGTGGGAAGCTATCATCTGTAAAGTTTTTCTTTATTTCTTCTTCTTTTTTTATTATGCTCTTATAGTATGTTTGAGATTTTGAAGATTCTGCAATGTTTAAAAATTCAAAGAACATCATAGATTCATTAAGATTAACTTTATCTTGATTGAGGTCTTTAGTTTTAATTTGCACACTATCACAAAGTGATTGAAAGATTTTATCATTAATATCATTATTTTCATAAAGCCCAAAGAGATTGGATTGTTTAAAACGCTTAATAGCTATGCTTTTATCATTTTTACTATTACTATTACTATTGTATCTTATCTCATACCAAAGCTTAAGATGAGATTTTTCTTTGAGTGCTTGTTGAAAGCCTTTACCGAATACTTGTTTATTTTCCCCAAGATATTGTATATGCAATAAAGTAAGATACTCTTTTGAAGATTTGAGTGTTTTTAGATTCTCTTGTGTGATATTCTCTTGTAAGATTTGTATATAGTCATTGTTGCAATTATTAAGAAAAGTGTTTAAAGCATTTTTGGCATTATCAATGGGCATTATATTATTTTCTAAATCTATCCCAAAGTAAAATTTAAAAGTATTATAAAGTAGCATTTCATTACTTTGCTGAATAGAGTTGCTATTATTTATTGGTTTCATATCTGCCTATTATTATCTTTATATGTGTTATTACTTTCACTCCGCCTTTATCTCCCCACCTTTAACAACTAATCCTTTAGAATCTATGACTACTTCTATTCCACCAGCTTTAATAATAACACAATCTCCCTTAGCAGTAAT